>NZ_WJRS01000001.1:0-603985 GCF_028895205.1 Pseudomonas sp. ITEM 17296
AAATACTCGAGTGATCTCCATCAGTGATGTTTGCTGAACCCTGAACTACGCTGACAGTCGCATCTCACAAATCATTTGTGCGCAAGCTAGGAGCCTGCATGAGGGTGACGCGTCCACTGGTGCTGGCAGGCCTGAGTGTGCTGTACATGCTCACCGGCTGTAGCAAGGAAGAAACCCCCGAGACGCTGCCTCGGGTCGGTGTGCAACAGGTCCAGCCTACCGATTTCGCTGCCAGGGTGACCCTGACCGGCGACGTACAAGCGCGGGTGCAAACCGACTTGTCGTTCCGTGTGGGCGGCAAGATTATTTCGCGCAGCGTCGATGTGGGCGATCACGTCAAGGCCAACCAGGTACTGGCACGGCTAGACCCGAAAGACCTGCAGAACAACGTCGACTCGGCCAAGGCCGAGGTGTTCGCCGCCCAAGCGCGCGTGACGCAGACGGCCGCGGCTTTCGTGCGTCAGCAAAAGCTGCTGCCCAAAGGCTATACCAGCCAGAGCGAGTACGACTCCGCCGAAGCCGCGCTGCGCAGCAACCAGAGCGCGCTCAAGGCCGCCCAGGCGCAGCTGGCCAATGCCAATGAACAGCTGAGCTACACCGCGCTGGTGTCCGAAGCCGCCGGCGTGATCACCGAGCGCCAGGCCGAGGTCGGCCAAGTGGTGCAGGCCACCATGCCGATCTTCGGCTTCGCCCGCGATGGCGACCGTGATGCAGTGTTCAACGTGTATGAATCGTTGCTGGTGGCACCGCCAAGCGATGAGGGGGTGATTGTGAAGCTGCTCGATGACCCCAACGTCCAGGCGCAAGGCTTCGTTCGCGAAGTGACGCCAACCGTTTCAGCCCAAAGTGGCACGGTGCAGGTCAAGGTCGGCCTGCGCAACGTGCCGCCCGGGATGCAGCTGGGCTCACCGGTGACGGCCACTGCCAATACCCAGGGGCGTTCCAGCATCGAGCTGCCCTGGTCGGCCTTGACCAAGGCCTTGCATGAGCCTGCCGTCTGGGTGGTGGGCGAGGGCGACAAGGTCGAACTGCGCAAGGTTGAAGTAGCGCGCTACCTCACCGGCAAGGTCGTGGTCGCCAACGGCCTCAAAGGCGGCGAGACCGTGGTGGTCAATGGCGGGCAGTTGCTGCACCCCGGCATGCAGGTGGAAAAAATCGATGAAAAGGCTGCGGGGGATGCGCCATGAAGCGCTTGCTGTTATTGCTCCCGGTCGGGCTGTTGCTGGTTGCTTGCAGCTCTGAGGAAGAAGCGGTCGAGCCCGTTCGGCCGGTGCTTTCGGTGAAGGTCGAACCGCAGGTGCAAGCGCAACTTGGGCGCTTTGCCGGCAGCATTCAGGCGCGCTTCGAGAGCACCTTGGGCTTTCGCGTGTCCGGGCGTATTGCCCGGCGTTGGCTTGATGTGGGGGCGCAGGTGAAGCCTGGGGACACACTGGCTACCCTCGACCCCACCGACCAGCAGAACCAGTTGCGTGCCGCCGAAGGCGACTTGGCCAAGGTCCAGGCGCAGTGGATAAACGCCCAGGCCGATGCGCGCCGTCAGCAGCAGCTGTACGACCGCGGTGTCGGCGCCCAGGCCCAGCTGGACATTGCCCAGACCAACCTGAAAACCACCGGTGCGGCGCTGGAGCAGGCACGCTCGGCGGTTAGCCAGGCGCGTGACCAGCTTGATTACAGCACCCTGCGCACCGACCACGCGGCGGTGATCACTGCCTGGCAGGCCGAAGCTGGGCAAACGGTAACGGCGGGCCAGGCTGTCGTGACCCTGGCCCGGCCAGACGTCAAGGAAGCCGTGATCGACCTGCCGATCGGCGTGGGCGAGCAACTCGACAAGGGCCTCACCTTCACCGTGGCCTCGCAGCTCGACCCCAGCATCAACACCACGGCCTCGTTGCGCGAGCTGGAACCGCAAGCCGACGCCACCACGCGCACCCGGCGTGCACGCCTGACCCTGGCCAGCACACCGGCCGCCTTCCACCTTGGCACCGCGATCAGCGTGAGCCTGAGCTCTGCGGTCACGCCGCGCAGTGAGCTGCCCCTGAGCGCCTTGCTCGAGCGTGACGGCAAGACCCAGGTGTGGGTGATCGACACGCAGCAGAAAACCGTGGCGACCCGGGATGTCGCCTTGATCGACCGCACCCGCGAACACATCGTCATCGCCTCCGGCGTACAGCCAGGCGAGCGCGTGGTGACTGCCGGCGTCAACAGCCTCAAGCCTGGCCAGAAGGTCACCTTCGACGAGGATGCGCAATGAAAGGAAGCTTCAACCTGTCCGAATGGGCGCTCAAGCATCAATCGTTCGTCTGGTACCTGATGTTCGTCGGCTTGCTGATGGGGATTTTTTCCTACTTCAACCTGGGCCGTGAGGAAGACCCGTCGTTCACCATCAAGACCATGGTCATCCAGACCCGCTGGCCCGGTGCGACCCAGGACGAAACCCTGTACCAGGTCACCGACCGCATCGAGAAGAAGCTCGAAGAACTGGACTCGCTCGACTACACCAAAAGCTACACCCGCCCGGGCGAGTCAACGGTCTACGTGTACCTGCGCGACACCACCAAGGCCAAGGACATCCCGGACATCTGGTACCAGGTGCGCAAGAAGATCCAGGACATCCGCGGCCAGTTCCCCGAGGGCATCCAGGGCCCGGCGTTCAACGATGAATTCGGTGATGTGTTCGGTTCGATCTACGCCTTCACCTCCGATGGCCTGACCTTGCGGCAACTGCGGGACTACGTGGAGCAGGCCCGCGCCGAAGTGCGCGAAGTGCCCAACATCGGCAAGATCGAGCTGGTCGGCACCCAGGACGAAGTGCTGTACCTGAACTTCTCCACCCGCAAACTGGCAGCCTTGGGTATCGACCAGCGCCAGGTCATGCAGGCGCTGCAATCGCAGAACGCGGTGACCCCGGCAGGGGTGATCGAGGCGGGCCCCGAACGTATTTCGGTGCGCACCACCGGCCAGTTCGCCTCTGAAAAGGACCTGGAAACGGTCAACCTGAGGATCAATGACCGCTTCTTCCGCCTTGCCGACATTGCCGATATCGAGCGCGGCTACGTCGACCCGCCGTCACCGATGTTCCGCTACAACGGCCAGACCGCCATTGGCCTGGCCATCGGCATGAAGGCGGGCGGTAACATCCAGGTGTTCGGCGCCGCGCTGAAGAAGAAGATGGACAGCGTGATCGCCGACTTGCCGGTGGGGGTGGGTGTGCACACCGTGTCCGACCAGGCCGTGGTGGTCAAACAGGCGGTGGGTGGCTTTACCAGCGCACTCTTCGAGGCCGTGGTGATCGTGCTGGCGGTGAGCTTCGTCAGCCTCGGCGTGCGCGCCGGGCTGGTGGTGGCCTGCTCGATCCCGCTGGTGCTGGCCATGGTCTTCGTGTTCATGGAGTACAGCGGCATCACCATGCAACGGATCTCGCTGGGCGCCTTGATCATCGCCCTGGGCCTGCTGGTGGACGATGCGATGATCACCGTGGAGGTGATGGTCACACGCCTGGAAATGGGCGAGAGCAAAGAGCAGGCCGCGACCTTTGCCTACACCTCGACGGCGTTCCCGATGCTGACCGGTACCCTGGTGACGGTGGCCGGCTTCGTGCCGATCGGGCTCAACGCCAGTTCGGCAGGTGAGTACACCTACACACTGTTCGCGGTGATCGCCGTGGCGTTGATCGTGTCGTGGGTGGTGGCGGTGTTCTTCGCCCCGGTGCTGGGCGTGCATATCCTCAGCAGCAAGGTCAAAGCCCACGAGGCCGAACCCGGGCGCGTGGGCCGGGCATTCGAGGGCGGCCTGCTGTGGTGCATGCGCAACCGCTGGCTGACCATCATTGGCACCGTGCTGCTGTTCGCGCTGGCGATATTCTGCGAGCGCTTCGTGCAGAACCAGTTCTTCCCATCATCCGACCGCCCCGAAATCCTGGTCGACCTCAACCTGCCGCAAAACGCCTCGATCGAAGAGACCCGTAAAGTCGTCGACCGGCTGGAGGCCAGGATCAAGGACGACCCGGACCTGGTGCGCTGGAGCACCTACATTGGCCAGGGCGCGATTCGCTTCTACCTGCCCCTCGACCAACAATTGCAGAACCCCTACTACGCGCAGTTGGTGATCGTCAGCAAAGGCTTCGAAGAGCGCCAGGGCATGATGGATCGCCTGCAGAAACTGCTGCGTGAAGAGTTCGTCGGCATCGGCACCAACGTGCAATCGCTGGAGATGGGCCCGCCGGTGGGCCGGCCGATCCAGTACCGGGTCAGCGGCCAGGACATCGACCAGGTGCGCAAGCACGCCATCGAGCTCGCCACCTTGCTCGATGCCAACGAGCACATCGGCGAGATGATCTACGACTGGAACGAGCCGGGCAAAGTGCTGCGCATCGAGATTGCCCAAGACAAAGCGCGTCAGCTGGGGCTGTCGTCCGAAGACGTGGCCAACGTGATGAACAGCATCGTCACCGGCGTGCCGATTACCCAGGTCAACGACAACATCTACCTGGTCAACGTGGTTGCCCGCGCCGAAGACAGCGAGCGTGGCTCGCCCGATACCTTGCAGAACCTGCAGATCCTGACCCCCAATGGCACCTCGATTCCGCTGCTGTCCTTCGCCACGGTGCGTTACGAGCTGGAACAGCCGTTGGTCTGGCGGCGTGATCGCAAGCCGACCATCACCATCAAGGCGTCGGTCAATGGTGACATCCAGCCCACCGACCTGGTGGCTCAGCTCAAGCCCAAGATCGACGAGTTCGCCAGCAAACTGCCGGTCGGCTTCGAGGTGGCGACCGGCGGTACGGTGGAGGAGAGCGCCAAGGCGCAAGGGCCGATCCGCAAGGTCATTCCGTTGATGCTGTTCCTCATGGCGACCTTCCTGATGATCCAGCTGCACAGCGTGCAGAAGCTGTTCCTGGTGGTCAGCGTGGCGCCGTTGGGCTTGATCGGGGTGGTGCTGGCGTTGGTGCCTACGGGTACGCCGATGGGCTTTGTGGCCATTCTCGGGATTCTGGCCCTGGCCGGTATCATCATTCGTAACTCGGTGATCCTGGTGACCCAGATCGATGAGTTCGAGGCGCAGGGGTTGTCACCGTGGGATGCGGTGGTGGAGGCCACCAACCACCGGCGGCGGCCGATCTTGCTGACGGCGGCCGCGGCCAGCTTGGGCATGATCCCGATTGCCCGCGAGGTGTTCTGGGGGCCGATGGCCTACGCCATGATTGGCGGGATCATCGTGGCCACCTTGCTGACGCTGCTGTTTTTGCCGGCGCTGTATGTGGCCTGGTACAAAATCCGCGAGCCAGAAAAACAATCATCCTGACAACACCTTCCGTTGTAGGAGCAGCCTTGTGCTGCGAAGAGGCCGGTACAGCCATCCGTGTTTGAGGGTGAATGTACCGGCCTCTTCGCAGCACAAGGCTGCTCCTACAGGGGAAATGTGAGGCTTGTGAAAATGGTTATATAAACATTCTTAAACAGTATTTTTAAGAATATCCCCGCCTCACTACTATTGCCCTCAAGCCAGGCGCAAATCCCCTTCAAACCTCTGCCCGGCACCCTCACTCCAAGGAGAACGAGCATGAGTGCATCTCTGCGTAGCATCGACGGTCAGGACGAAGCCACCATTCTGCGTGAGATCCAGAGCGCCCTGCGCGATCTGCGTTTCGGTGCGGTGGAGATTACCGTGCACAACGCTCAGGTCGTCCAGATCGAGCGCAAGGAGAAGTTCCGCCTGCAACAGCCCGGCAACAAGACCGGCTGATCGCGCCACACCTCTAAAACTAGAAAAATGCCAATCGGGAGCTTCACCATGTCCATCCGCCGTTATGCGCTCGCCGCCCTGGCCAGTGCTGTTTTTGCCGGTTCCGCAATCGCCAAGGACTACGAACTGCTGAACGTGTCCTATGACCCGACCCGTGAGTTGTACCAACAGTACAACGCCGAATTCATCAAGCACTGGCAGCAGTCCCACCCGGACGACAAGGTGAAGATCCAGCAATCCCACGGTGGCTCGGGTAAACAGGGCCGCGCCGTGATCGATGGCCTGCGTGCCGACGTGGTGACCCTGGCCCTGGCCGGCGACATCGACGAAATCGCCAAGCTCGGCAAGACCCTGCCGGACAACTGGCAGACCCGCCTGCCGGACGCCAGTACCCCGTACACCTCGACCATCGTGTTCCTGGTGCGCAAGGGCAACCCGAAAGGCATCAAGGACTGGGGCGACCTGATCAAGAAAGACGTCTCGGTCATCACCCCGAACCCGAAAACCTCTGGCGGCGCCCGCTGGAACTTCCTCGCCGCCTGGGCCTATGGCCTGAAGACCGGCGGTAGCGAAGACAAGGCCAAGGCTTACGTGCAGGAGCTGTTCAAGCACGTGCCGGTGCTCGATACCGGCGCCCGTGGCTCGACCATCACCTTCGTCAACAACGGCCAGGGCGACGTCCTGCTGGCCTGGGAAAACGAAGCCTTCCTGGCGCTGAAGGAAGACGGTGGCGCAGACAAGTTCGAAATCGTCGTGCCGTCGCTGTCGATCCTGGCCGAGCCACCGGTGGCCGTGGTCGACAAGAACGCCGAGAAGAAGGGCAATACTGCGATTGCCACCGAATACCTCAAGCACCTGTACAGCCCGGCTGGCCAGAAGATCGCCGCCGAGAACTTCTACCGCCCACGTGACGAGAAGGTCGCTGCTGAATTTGGCAAGCAATTCCCGAAACTGGACCTGGTCACCATCGACAAGGACTTCGGTGGCTGGAAGACTGCACAACCCAAATTCTTCAATGATGGCGGTGTGTTCGACCAGATCTATCAGGCACAGTAAGCGGTTATGGAAAAACGGGGCCGCTGTGCGGCCCATTCGCGGCACAAGGCCGCTCCCACAAGGAACCGCGCTCCCCTGTGGGAGCGGCCTTGTGCCGCGAATGGGCTGCACAGCAGCCCCAAGATTCAGAAGCCTGCACTGGCCCGGGATTGATTCCGGGCTTCGTGCGTTCAACCAGGGATACTTATGTCACGTCGTATTTCCCCCGTCATACCCGGCTTCGGGCTGACGCTGGGTTACACCTTGGTGTACCTCAGCCTGATTGTGCTGATTCCGCTGGCGGCCATGTTCATCCATGCCTCGCAGCTGACCTGGGAGCAGTTCTGGAACATCATCAGCGCGCCGCGGGTCATCGCCGCGCTCAAGCTGAGTTTCGGCACCGCCCTGTTCGCCGCCATCATCAACGGTGTAATCGGTACGCTGCTGGCCTGGGTACTGGTGCGCTACACCTTCCCCGGGCGCAAGATCATCGACGCGATGATCGACCTGCCGTTCGCCCTGCCTACCGCCGTGGCCGGTATCGCCCTGACGGCCCTGTACGCCCCGGCGGGCTGGGTTGGCCAGTTCGCCACCGACCTGGGCTTCAAGATCGCCTACACACCGCTTGGCATCACCTTGGCGCTGACCTTCGTGACCCTGCCGTTCGTGGTGCGCACTGTGCAGCCGGTGTTGGCCGACATCCCGCGTGAAGTCGAAGAAGCCGCCGCCTGCCTGGGCGCAAAACCGCTGCAGGTGTTCCGCCACATCCTGGCTCCGGCACTGCTGCCTGCCTGGCTGACCGGCTTTGCCCTGGCCTTCGCCCGTGGGGTGGGTGAGTATGGTTCGGTGATCTTCATTGCCGGCAACATGCCGATGAAGACCGAGATCCTGCCGCTGCTGATCATGGTCAAGCTCGACCAATACGACTACACCGGCGCGACTGCCATCGGCGTGCTGATGCTGGTGGTTTCCTTCATCCTGCTGCTGCTGATCAACCTGCTGCAGCGCCGCATCGAAACCCCTTGAAGGAGGCCGGCTATGTCTAGTTCATCCCTGAGCGCTACCGCCGCCGCCAATGCCGCCCGCCGTGGCAGCGCCACCTCGCGGCGCATCCTGATCGGCCTTGGCTGGCTAGTGTTCGCGCTGTTCTTGCTGCTGCCGCTGGTGATCGTGGTATCGCAGGCGCTGAAAAACGGTTTCGGCACTTTCTTCGAGGCGATCTTCGAGCCCGACGCCTTGTCGGCGCTCAAGCTCACCCTGTTTGCCGTGGCCATCTCGGTGCCGCTGAACCTGGTGTTTGGCGTCAGCGCGGCGTGGTGCGTGAGCAAGTACACCTTCCGTGGCAAGAGCGTGCTGGTGACCCTGATCGACCTGCCATTCTCGGTCTCGCCGGTGATCGCGGGCCTGGTCTACGTGCTGATGTTCGGCGCGCAGGGCCTGTTCGGCCCCTGGCTGCAGGACCATGACATCCAGATTGTGTTCGCGCTGCCGGGCATCGTCCTGGCGACGATCTTCGTTACCGTGCCATTCGTTGCCCGTGAACTGATCCCGCTGATGCAAGAGCAGGGCACCCAGGAAGAAGAGGCCGCGCGCCTGCTGGGCGCCAATGGCTGGCAGATGTTCTGGCATGTGACCCTGCCCAACATCAAATGGGGCCTGATCTACGGCGTGGTGCTGTGTACGGCGCGGGCGATGGGTGAGTTCGGCGCGGTGTCGGTGGTGTCCGGCCATATCCGCGGCGTTACCAACACCTTGCCGCTGCACGTGGAGATCCTCTACAACGAGTACAACCACGTCGCGGCCTTCAGCGTGGCCAGCCTGTTGCTGATCCTGGCGCTCTTCATCCTGCTGCTCAAGCAGTGGAGCGAGAACCGTATTAACCGCCTGCGCCATAGCGCTGCGGAGGAATAATTCATGTCGATCGAAGTTCGTAATGTCAGCAAGCGCTTCAACAGCTTCCAGGCCCTGGACAACATCAACCTGGATATCCACAGCGGTGAGCTGGTGGCCTTGCTCGGCCCGTCCGGCTGCGGCAAGACCACCCTGCTGCGCATCATTGCCGGCCTGGAAACGCCGGATGACGGCAGCATCGTGTTCCATGGCGAGGATGTGTCTGGCCACGACGTGCGTGATCGCAACGTCGGCTTCGTGTTCCAGCACTACGCGTTGTTCCGCCACATGAGCGTGTTCGACAACGTCGCCTTCGGCCTGCGCATGAAGCCAAAGGGCGAGCGCCCGAGCGAAAGCAAGATTGCCGAAAAGGTGCATGAGCTGCTGAACATGGTCCAGCTCGACTGGCTCTCCGACCGCTACCCCGAGCAGCTTTCCGGTGGCCAGCGCCAGCGTATCGCCCTGGCCCGCGCCTTGGCGGTAGAGCCTAAGGTGCTGTTGCTCGACGAGCCGTTCGGTGCCCTGGATGCCAAGGTGCGTAAAGAGCTGCGCCGCTGGCTGGCGCGCCTGCACGAAGACATCAACCTGACGTCGGTGTTCGTCACCCATGACCAGGAAGAGGCCATGGAAGTCGCAGACCGCATCGTGGTGATGAACAAGGGTGTGATCGAGCAGATCGGCTCGCCGGGTGAAGTGTACGAGCAGCCGGCCAACGACTTCGTCTACCACTTCCTCGGCGACTCCAACCGCCTGGCCTTGAGCGAAGGCCACCACGTGCTGTTCCGCCCGCATGAAGTGTCGCTGTCGCGCCATGAAACCGAAGGCCACCATGCCGCCGAGGTGCGCGATATCCGCCCGCTGGGCGCGACCACCCGGGTGACCTTGAAGGTGGAAGGGCAGAGCGAGCTGATCGAGGCCGAAGTGGTCAAGGACCACGACAGCCTGACCGGCCTGGCGCGCGGCGAGACGCTGTTCTTCAGGCCGAAGGTGTGGCAGAAGGTGGCGGATATCTAAGCTACCCCAGCGTATGGAACCCGGGCTCTGTCCCGGGTTTTTATTGCCTGGTGGATTGCTGAGGCTGCTTCCCACCCCTTCGCCGCACAATGCTGCAGCGCGATTCCCTGTAGGAGCAGCCTTGTGCTGCGAATCGAGGGCGCAGCCCTCGCAGCAATCTCATGCCTTACGCGAATATTTTGCATGCCCAAAAAGCATCGCGAATCGCCCTCCAGCTCACAGCCCGCGAAATCCGTGGCCTTCACACGATCGCTCAAAAACAATATTCAATTAAGTTCTAACCATAATTTTAAACATTACTTTAAGAGATAAGCCTCTGGCCCCGATGATTCAGCCACACACCTGAATCGAGACCCCAGGAGTTTGATCAATGGGTAATGTCCAGACGGCCGTCAGAGCCTACGACCAGCCATGGCGCCCGGCACCGGGCGACCTGGTCGAGCTTGGACGCACGCTTCGTCTTCCGCTTGGCCAGCAGCGCCTGCAACGCACGCCTGCCAGCGGCCTCAAGCGCCGCGACAAGCTGGCGTTGGCGCTGCTGGTACTGGCGCTGCACGGCGCCGCCGCCTACTGGGTCAGCCAGGCACCGACGCCTGAGCTCCCCGTGGTGCCGCCGCAGGTGCCACCCATGACCATCGAGTTCGCCGCCCCTGCGCCGCCCGTGGTCGAGCCGCCACCCCCGGCACCCGCGCCGCCGGTAGTCGAGCCACCGCCGCCGCCACCGGTAGTCGACGAGCTGGCCGCCAAGCCCAAACCGAAGCCAAAACCGATCCCTAAACCGGTGGTCAAGCAGGCGCCCAAGCCGCAGCCGAAACCGGTCGAGGCACCGCCACCGGCACCCGTTGCAGCCCCGGCACCGCCAGCCCCTGCGCCACCCGCGCCGGCGCCGGTGACACCGGCTTCAGCCAACGCCGCGTACCTCAAGAACCCGGCGCCGGAGTACCCGCAGATGGCCCAGCGCCGCGGCTGGGAAGGCACCGTGCTGTTGCGCGTCGAGGTGTTGCCCAGTGGCAAGCCGGGGCAGATCCAGGTGCAGAAGAGCAGTGGCCGCGATGCCTTGGACGCCGCTGCGCTGGCCGCCGTCAAGCGCTGGAGCTTCGTCCCCGCCAAGCAAGGCGACGTGGCCCAGACCGGCTGGGTCAGCGTGCCAATCGACTTCAAGCTTCGCTAACGCATTTCACAGAATCAGCAGAACATAGGAAGACATCATCATGAGCCTGTTGGCATCCCCCCTCGAATCCGTTGAAAGCGCAGTCATCTGGCTGCTGGTTGGTTTCTCTGTCGTCACCTGGGGCCTGGCCCTGGTCAAGGTCGTGCAGTTTGTGCGGCTGAAGAACCAGGACAAACGCTTCCACCAGCAATTCTGGGCAGCCTCCAGCCTGGACTCGGCCGCCGAAATCAGCCATGAGCTGCCTGGCCCGGCCGCCCGCGTTGCGCAGTCCGGTTATGCCGCTATTGCCGTCGGCGATACCACCCAGGCCAACGACCTGAGCCACGCCATCAACCACCAGGACCGCCTCGAACGCGCCCTGCGCCAGCAGATCGTCCGCGAGCGCCGTTCGCTGGAAACCGGCCTGGCGGTGGTCGCCAGTATCGGCAGTACCTCGCCCTTCATCGGCTTGTTTGGCACCGTGTGGGGCATCATGGAAGCGCTCAAGGGCATCAGTGCGGCAGGTTCCGCCAGCCTCGAGACCGTGGCCGGGCCGATCGGCGCGGCACTGGTGGCCACGGGGGTGGGTATCGCCGTCGCGGTGCCAGCGGTACTGGTTTACAACTACTTCCTGCGCCGCCTCAAGCTGACCGCAGCGGACCTGGACGACTTCGCCCATGACTTCTACAGCCTGGCGCAGAAGAGTGCCTTCCGGGTACTGGTGCACCCTGCCGTGCACAAAGCCCAGGCCGGTTTCACTCAGCCGGTGAAGGAGGCGTCCTGATATGGCCTTTTCGACCCAGGACAGCGACGAAGTCCTCAGTGAAATCAACGTCACGCCGTTGGTGGACGTCATGCTGGTGCTGCTGGTGGTGTTCATCGTCACTGCGCCGCTGCTGACCAATGCCATCCCCATCAACTTGCCCAAGACCGAGGCGGTGGCACCGGTGGAGCAGAAAGACCCGCTGGTGGTGAGCATCGACGGGGCTGGCAAGTTGTTCATCAACAAGGACGAGATCCAGCCGGACCTGCTGGAGACCAACCTCAAGGCGGCCAAGGCCAAGGACGCGGAAGTCCGTGTGCAGTTGCAGGCCGATGATGGCGTGAACTACGGCGAAGTGGCGCGGGCCATGGCGGCGATTGAACGTGCGGGGATCAGCAAACTGGCGGTGATCACCGCGCGCTGATTCGGCAATCCTCTTCAGGCAAGTGACTCTCTTTGAGAGCTTATGGGCCACATCTCTTGGCAGGGGTTGGCCCTTTTTTTTGGGCCTGATGGATAGGTATTGGGCTACAAGGTGTTTGCCGGTGAATGTTTAGCGCCTGGTAGATCGAGCGCCGCCCGCGCGGCGCATCGCGAGCAACGCTCGCTCCTACGTTTGTTTTTGGCCAGTAACGCCTGTGACAGGCGCGCGCGACCGCCTTGGCGCATGGCGGGTTATCGCGTCGAACAAACAAGGCGGTCGCGCGCGTTTGCCCCAGGAATAACTGGCCCGAAACAAACGTAGGAGCGAGCGTTGCTCGCGATGCGCCGCGCGGGCGGCGCTCGATCTGCGCCCCACCGCCCCCCCAAGCCAGGCCCCCCGTGGCCATCCCCCATCCTCGCAACAATCGCTTCGCACCCCCCAACAAAAATTCCTTTAGGTTATTAACAAATAGCTTCTTATTCCTTTACGAATATAACTCCCTCCCTATACTGGTCTCCAAGCACGCAAACTTACTGGAGGCGTCCCCATGCGCAATGAGTCGATTCGTTACCTGATTGTGCCGGGCTGGCAAGGATCGCCAGACAACCATTGGCAGAGTCACTGGCAGCGCACCCTGCCCAACAGCGCCCGGGTCGAGCAGCACGACTGGCTGACCCCGCAGCGGCGCGATTGGGTGCAGGCCCTGGAGCAGGCGATTGCCGCCGAACGCTCGCCGGTGATTCTCATCGCACACAGCCTGGGCTGCGTCACGGTCGCCCACTGGGCCGCCGAGGCCAGCCCGGCGTTGCTGCGTCAGGTACGTGGCGCATTGCTGGTGGCGCCGGCGGATGTCGAGCGGCCGACCTGCGCGCCAGCCCTGCGCAACTTCGCGCCGATTCCGATGCAGGCGTTGCCGTTCCCAAGCCAGGTGGTCAGCTCCGACAACGACCCGGCGGTAAGCGTGCCGCGCGCGCTGCACCTGGCCCAGGCCTGGGGGGCCGAAGCGGGCTTGCTGACCAACGCCGGGCACATCAACGTCAAGTCCGGCCACGAGCGTTGGGAACAAGGCTTCGCCTACCTGTACCGCTTGCAGAGCCGGGTGGAGCAACGTGCACTGCGCCGCGCCTGATCGCCTACTGATTACCGTTTGCCTGACGCCCGGCCACCGAAGGCCTGGGGCGGGAGTTTTTCATGACTTTTCAAAACCCGTTTGGCCAGCCGCTGCTGACCTTTCCCGAGCTGGACAAGAGCCCACTGAGCATTCGTGCCAAGGCCCTGGTGTTCATCGACCCGCGCTCGCAACAGCTGCGCGAAGACCTCGAACGCCTGGCGCCGCAGCCCTTGCCGGTGTTGATTCGTGGCGAAACCGGCACCGGCAAGGAGTTGCTGGCACGGCAGATTCACCGCGCCAGTGACCGCGCCGGGCTGTTCGTCTCGGTCAACTGCGCGGCCATCAGCCCGACCTACGCCGACGCCGAGTTGTTCGGCTACAGCGCCGGCACCCACGGCGGCACTGCCAGCAGCCGCGCCGGCTGGTTCGGCTCGGCCAACGGCGGCACGCTGTACCTGGACGAGATTGCCGACTTGCCGCTGGAGATTCAGGGCAAGTTGCTGGCCGCGCTGGAAAACCGTGAAGTGACACGCGTCGGCGCGCAGCAGCCTCAGCCTGTGGATGTACGTCTGGTGGCGGCGACCAGCATCGACCTGGCGCGGGTGGTGAAAGCCGGCAGGTTCAATGAGCGCTTGTACCAGTACCTGCGTGAGGGCGCGCTGGAGCTGCCGCCGTTGCGCGAGCGACGTGGCGATATCCTGCCGCTGGCCGAGTACTTCGTGGGTATCTACACCGCCCGCCTGCAGCGCTCGGTGCCGCTGATCAGCGACGCCGCCCAGCAGGTGCTGGAAGCCCATGCCTGGCCCGGCAACACCCGCGAGCTGGAGAACGTCATCCACTTCGCCTTGCTGGTGAATGACAGCGAAGAGATCCAGCCGGAAGACCTCGACCTGGCCAACCCTGCGCGCTAGACAGTGCTCATAAGCAAAGGCGGTGATGGCAGTTTGTTTTTGGAATAAGCAGCGAATTAAAAGATATTGTTGCGGCATAAGAAATCTCGGTATTGTCCGCTTCACGCTCACCCGACACGGGGCAGGGCACACGACTTCGCCATCGCCGATGGCCCAGATTCAGAATAAGGACCACCATGAAGAAGACCCTGCTGACCACCGCCCTGGCCGCTGCCCTGTCGTTCGCCGGCCTGGCCAACGCCGCCGAGAAACTGGTGGTTGCCGCCACCCCGGTGCCGCATGCCGAGATCCTCGAGCTGATCAAGCCGACCCTCGCCAAAGAAGGTGTGGACCTGCAGATCAAGGTCTTCACCGACTACGTGCAGCCGAACGTGCAGGTTGACCAGAAACGCCTGGACGCCAACTACTTCCAGACCCTGCCGTACCTGCAAAACTTCAACGAAGGCAAGGGCACCCACCTGGAAACCGTGGTCGGTGTACACGTCGAACCGTTCGGTGGCTACTCGAAGAAGGTCAAGAACCTGAGCGAGCTCAAAGAAGGCGCTACCGTTGCCATCCCTAACGAAGGCAGCAACAGCGGCCGCGCCCTGCTGCTGTTGCAGAAGGCTGGCCTGATTACCCTGAAAGACCCGAAAAACGCCCTGGCCACCCCGAAAGACATCGCCGAGAACCCGAAGAAACTGAAGTTCCGCGAGCTGGAATCGGCCATGCTGCCGCGTGTGCTGGATCAGGTTGACCTGGACATGATCAACACCAACTATGCCCTGGAAGCTGGCCTGAACCCGGCCAAGGACGCGCTGGTGATCGAAGGCGCCGACTCCCCGTACGTCAACTTCCTGGTTGCCCGCCCGGACAACAAGGACAGCGACGCTATCCAGAAACTGGCCAAAGCCCTGACCAGCCCGGAAGTGAAAGCGTTCATCGCCAAGAAATACAGTGGTGCCGTGCTGCCGGCGTTCTGATCCGTTCGTAGCCCCGCGCCTGAAAACGCCGACGCCATTGCGTCGGCGTTTTTGTTGGTGCGTTAGTCCGTACTATTGATATGCAATAAAGATATTTATTGAAAGTTTTTTATAGCTTTAAAGTCTAGTTATCGTGCTCCTCGCACCCCGCATGACTGTTCTACCCATGACTTTCGATATCCCTTTCATCCTCAGCACCCTGCCGGCGTTTCTCAACGCCGTGGGCGTGACCTTGCAGGTGGGCCTGATCGCCATCGCCACCTCGTTGCTGGTAGCCCTGGTCAACGCCACGCTACTGGTGCTGCGTACGCCCTACCTGTCGCGCCTGGTCAAAGGCTACGTCGAGCTGGCGCGCAATACCCCGCTGTTGATCCAGCTGTTCTTCGTGTACTTCGCCTTGCCCAGCGTGGGCCTGAAGATCTCCGGCTTCACTGCAGCGATCATCACCATGACGTTCATGGGCGGCGCTTACCTGACCGAGGTACTGCGCGCCGGTGTCGAAGCAGTGCCGCGCGCTCAACTGGAGTCCGGGCGCTCCATCGGTCTGTCCGAGGGCCAACTGCTGCGCCATGTGATCCTGCCTCAGGCCAGCATCCTCAGCCTGCCAGCGCTGTTCGCCAACTTCATTTTCCTGCTCAAGGAAACCACCGTCGTTTCGGCCGTGGCCGTTCCCGAGATCCTCTACACCACCAAGAACTACATCGCGCTGTACTACAAAACCTACGAAATGCTCGCTGTGCTGACCCTACTTTGCGTGCTGCTGTTCCTGCCGCTGTCGTTGCTGCTGCGGTACCTGGAAAGGAGGCTGCAGCATGGCCAGTTCGGCGCCTGAACTGCTGTGGGTGTCGCTGCCGCAACTGGCCAGCGGCGCAGCACAGACCTTGGCCATTTCGGCGTTGGGCATGCTCTTCGCCACCTTGGGCGGCGTGCTGTATGGCGTGTTGGCCACCCTTGGCAACCGTGGCCTGAACATCGTTCTGCAGGTGTATCTGGAGCTGTTCCGTGCCATCCCCGTACTGGTCTGGCTGTACCTGGTGTTTTTCGGCCTGCCGATCTTCTTTGGCGTGAGCATCCCCAGTTTCTGGTGCGCGGTGCTGGTGCTGGGCCTGTGGGGTGCCAGCGAAATCGGTGAGGTGGTGCGCGGCGCGTTGCGTTCGCTGCCACGTGGCCAGCGTGAGGCCGGGCTGTCGATCGGCCTGTCCGGCTGGCAGCTGTATGGCTATGTGCTGCTGCCCCAGGCACTCAAGCGCATGACCCCGCCGACCATCAACCTCTATACGCGGATCATCAAGACCAGCTCGTTGGCGGTATTGATCGGCGTTGTCGAGGTGATCAAGGCAGGCCAGCAGATCATCGAGCGTACCTACGAGTCGGTGCTGATCTACGGCGCGTTGTTCCTGTTCTTCTTCATCATCTGTTATCCGCTGTCCGCCGCTTCGCGCGTGCTGGAACGCCGTTGGGCACACTCATGAGCGCATTGATCGAATTCCAGGGTTTCAACAAGTTTTTTGGTGAGCAGCAGGTGCTCAAGGACGTCGACCTCAAGGTGCAAGCCGGCGAGGTGCTGGTAGTGCTGGGGCCCAGCGGTTGCGGCAAGAGCACCTTGCTGCGCTGCTTGAATGGCCTGGAACAAGCCCACAGTGGCCACCTGCGCCTGGACGGCCAAGAGCTGCTCGACCCACGCACCGACTGGCGCCAGGTGCGCCAGCGGGTAGGCATGGTGTTCCAGAGTTACCACCTGTTCGGCCACATGAGTGTGATCGACAACCTGTTGCTTGGCCCGCTCAAGGTGCAAAAGCGCGAGCGCGCCGAAGCCCAGGCCCAGGCCGAGGCGCTGCTGGCGCGGGTGGGGCTGCTGGACAAGCGCGATGCCTACCCGCGGCAGTTGTCCGGCGGCCAGCAGCAACGCATCGCGATCGTCCGGTCGCTGTGCATGAACCCCGAGGTGATGCTGTTCGATGAAGTCACGGCGGCCCTCGACCCGGAAATGGTCAAGGAGGTGCTGCAGGTGATCCAGGGCCTGGCCCGCGACGGCATGACCCTGCTCATCGTTACCCACGAAATGGCCTTCGCCCGCGCGGTGGCCGACCGCATCGTGTTCATGGAGGCCGGCAGGGTCCTTGAACAGAGCGAGCCCGAGAGCTTCTTCACCCGACCGCAGACCGCACGCGCGCAGCAGTTCCTGGAGAAATTCTCCTTTGTAGAAAGCCTGCCGAAGACACTGCACAAGGAACTGTCATGAAAACTGCCAACCTCACCAAACTGCTGGCGCCGCTGTTCGGCCTGGCCCTGCTGGCCGGCTGCAACAAGGCCGAAGAACCCACCAAATCCGCAGCGGCCTCGCCGGCCACCAGCTACCTGGAAACCATCAAGGCCCGCGACAAACTGATCGTCGGCGTATTCACCGACAAGCCACCCTTCGGTTTCGTCGATGAAAAGGGGCGCTATGTCGGGTTCGATACCGACATCGGTCGCCGCCTGGCCAAGGACCTGCTGGGCGACGAGAACAAAGTCGAGTTCGTTGCCGTGGAGCCGGCCAGCCGCATTCCGTTCCTGCAGAGTGACAAGGTCGACCTTATCCTGGCCAACATGACCGTAACGCCAGAGCGCAAGGAAGCGGTGGACTTCACCAACCCCAACCTGCGCGTCGCCGTGCAAGCCATCGTTGCTGACGGCAGCGCGGTGCAGAAGCTCGACGACTTGGCCGACAAGACCATCATCGTTACCACTGGCACCACGGCCGATATCTGGCTGACCAAAACCCACCCGGACTGGAAGCTGCTCAAGTTCGAGAAAAACAGCGAGTCGCTGCAAGCCCTGGCCACTGGCCGCGGCGATGCCTATGCCCAGGACAACCTGATTCTGTTCAGCTGGGCCAAGCAGAACCCAGGCTACCGCGTGTTGCCTGAGCTGCTGGGCGACGAGGCACCGATTGCACCGGCGGTGAAGAAGGGCAACACCGAGTTGCGCGACTGGGTGAATGCCGAGCTGGCCAAGCTGGGTGAAGAGAAGTTCCTGCTCAAGCTGTATGACCAGTATGTGCGCAAGGAACTGAGCGATGACACCAAGCCTGAGAGCGTGATTGTCGAAGGGGGCAAGTGGCAGGGTTGATCGTGTAACGAGGGCCGCTATGCGGCCCATTCGCGGCAAACCCGCCCCCGGTAGGAGCAGCCTTGTGCTGCGAAGAGGCCCGTGACTGCACCGAAATTCACAGTGTTTTCACCGGCCTCTTCGCAGCGCAAGGCTGCTCCTACTCTCCAGGAATCAGCCTGAGCGTACTCTGCGCCGGAATCACCCCCATCTGCGCCCGCTGGTACTGCCCTTCGCTGTACCCCGCAGCCTGATCCGAATAGTGCTTATCAAACGGCACCCCGCTTTGCCCGACCGGGTTACTGGTCAAGGCCTGCCCGGCATCGGCGAAGTCGATCAGCCTGCGTGTCGAAGGGCCATATGTCACCGGCCAAGGTGCCGGTCCGATCTTCGCCGACAGGTTGTTGGGCACCTCATGCGTGCCAGGCGCCGCGAACGGGCCGACGTTGAACAGCAGGTTCAGCGGCTTCTTCACGCCAAGCGGATGGTTATGGGTCAGGGTATGGGCTTTGCCCCATTGCCAACTGGCCGGGTCGCTGCCCAGGGTGTCTCGCAGGTGCTTCACGCTTTTTTGCCAGGCGATGCGCACGATCGCAGTGCGGTCGGTGCGTGTGTTCGCCCCCCGCGTGCTCCACCATGGCGACTCGGCATCGGCGGCCAAACGAGGCAACGCGGCATCGATGGCGCGGGTGCTGATCAGCACCGGGAACCAGGTGTCGCCCAGTTCGTCATGCAGGGCCGCGAACGCCAGTTCATACAGGAACTGGTTGAACAGCGTGGCGCTGATCGAGTCCAGGGGGTAGTCACCGCTCCAGGCTGCCAGTTGTTCGACCAGCTCCTTTTCCTCGTCCCCCTCGGCCACTGAGCGCAGCGTCGCTAGCAGCGGTGCAAGGGTGCGTGGGCCATGGTCGCTGGCGGTGTCCAGCTGCAGGGCCTGGCTGTTCTGGGTATCCCATTTCACGTCAGGGTTGGCCAGGTGGCGGTCGAGCTGGCGGCCACGGTCCGGCAGGTTGTAGTAACCCGGCACCGGCACGGCCGAGGGCGGCTGGTAGTTGGCCGACACGATGTAGCCGCGTGCGGGGTTTTCTTGCTGCGGGTTGGCGCTGAAGGGGTAAAAACCGAGCTTGTCTGCCTGTGGGCTGGCGCCATCGAGGATGAATGTCGGGTTGACCCCCGCCGGGCGGATCGGCAGTTGTGCCGCAGCCCACCAGCCGATATCACCACGGGCATTGGCCCAGACGAAGTTCAGCCCAGGCGCCTGAACCTTGGCGGCCGCCTCGCGCATCTTGCCCAGGGTGTCGGCGCGGTTGAGCTGGTAAAACCCGTCGAGGATCGGGTTTTCGGTTTCCAGAAACGCCCACCACATGGCCACCGGCGTGGTCCCGGCGGTAGCGCCCAATACCTCGTTGACGATCGGGCCGTGGGGCGAGCGGCGCAGGCTGAGGGTGACGGGCGCCTCGCCTTTGACGGCGAGGGTTTGCTCGGTCTTTTCCAAGGTTTGCCAGGTGCCGTCGATCATCACCTGGTCGGTGTTTTCGGGGTTGGTCCGTTCGGCGATCAGGTCGACGTCATCGTTCTGGAACATTGTCAGGCTCCAGCCGAAGTCGCGGTTGTGGCCGAGCAGCGCGAAGGGGTTCAGCGCCTGGAAGTAGCCATACAAGTTGAACCCAGGAGCCGACAATTCGGCCTCGTACCACACCGCCGGTACCGCGAAGCTGATGTGTGGGTCACCGGCCAGCAGTGGCTTGCCGCTGCGGGTGCGGCTGCCGGCGACGGCCCAGGCGTTGCTGCCTTCGAATTGCGGGATACCCGCGTCGCCCAACGCGTCGTGGCTGAGCCGGGCAAGTGCCTCCAGGCTGCGCCAGTCGGCGGCCGCCAACGGCGCGGCCAGGGCGCCTTCGGGTTGCCAGCCAAGGTCGAAGATGTTCAGGTACTGCGGGCCGAGCTGGTCGCGAATATAGGTGAGCGCGGGCTCGGTGCGGAACGCGGCGGCGAAGCTGTAGGCCAGGTAACCGGCGATGCTCAGGGTGTCTTCAGCGGTGAACGGGCGGGGGGTGATGCCCAGCAGGTCGAACTCGATCGGCTTGGGGTGGCTGGCCTGCCAGCTGTTGATGCCCTCCAGGTAGGCTTGCAGGGCCTGCCAGGCGGGTGATTGGCGGTCCAGCCGCTGCACCATCAGCGCCGCTTGGTCGCGAATACGCAAGCTGCGGAACAGGGTGTCGGTGGGCACGAGTTTTTCGCCCAGCACTTCGGCCAACTCACCGCGCGCCAGGCGGCGCATGATCTCCATCTGGAACAACCGGTCCTGGGCGTGCACATAGCCGAGGGCGCGGTACAGGTCCTGTTCGTTCTGTGCCTGCAGGTGCGGAACGCCGCGGCTGTCATAGCGCACGCTGACCGGCGCCTGCAGGCCGGCGATCGCCACTTCGCCCTCGCGTTGCGGCAGCTTGCCGTGCACGTACCCGTATCCGGCGCCAGCGGCCACGGCGATTACCACGGCCAACAGGGTCAGGCTGCGCTTCATCGAGACTCCTTGTGCATTCGAACGGAAACTGTGGTCCGATCATCGACGGATTCGCGCACAGAGCATAGCCCTCGAAAGGAGTTTCCATGTCCCTCAGCGAAAAACAGAAAATGCTCGCAGGCCAGCTGTACCATGCCGGCTGCCCCGAGCTGCAGGCCGAGCAAATTGCCAACAAGCACTGGATGCAGCGCTACAACAGCAGTTTTGAGCTGCTCAACGACGCACGTCACGGCCTGCTCGCCGAGCATTTCGGCCAGGCAGGCGAAGGCACGGTGATCCGCCCGCCGTTCTATTGCGACTATGGCTACAACATCAGCATTGGCCGCAACACCTTCATCAACTTCAACTGCGTGATCCTCGACGTGCTGCCGGTGCGCATCGGCGACGATTGCCAGATTGGCCCGGCGGTGCAGATCTACACCGCCGACCACCCACTCGACCCTGAGCTGCGGCGCACCGGGCTGGAAAGCGGCCGGCCGGTGAGTATTGGCAACAATGTGTGGATTGGTGGCGGGGCGATCATCCTGCCGGGGGTGACCCTTGGTGACAACGCGGTGGTCGGCGCGGGCAGTGTGGTCACCCGCGATGTGCCGGCGGGTGCGGTGGTGGTCGGTAACCCGGCGCGGGTGCGTCAGCCGGCCCAAGGGCAGTAGCAACCCACCGCCAAGGTGTTGGAGGCGGTCACCTGGCGGTTGTCGATCAACGCCTTGAGGATCGGTTCGATGAAACTGTTGCTGGCGTTGCACACCGCCCCCTCACTGTAAGGCCCGAAGTAGGCGAGGTGGCCTTGTCGGTCCCAGATGGCCACGGCCGGAGAGGCGGGTAGGTGTTCGCTGCCGGGCAGGCTGGCGAGGGGCTTGAGGGCGCTGAGGTTCGCGGGCAACTGGCCGTGGCTGCCGGGTTTTTGCAGCACATGGAAGCTGACGCCGTCGCCTGCGAAGTGGCCGACCAGGTCGGCCAGGTGCTGCTGGTTGCCGACATTGCACGGGCAGGCCGGGTCCCAGAAGTGCACCACACGGATCGGGCCGGGGCCGGCCAGTTCTGCGGGCAGGCGCAGTTGGCTGCCGTCGAACAGGGTGGCCTGGTTGTCGAACGGGCGCAGGTAGCGGGACTGGAAGGTGGTGTAGGCCTGCCAGAGGGTAAGGGTGCAGAGCAGCAGGGCAAGCACTGCCAACCCGCGCTTTATGATGTGCTTATGCATGAACTGTCCGCAGGTCTTGGTGCCGCTCTGCAAGAGCAACACATAACGTATTGAGTTGGCAGGGACCTGTGGGAGCGGGCTTGCCCGCGAACACCGGCGGAGCCGGTGCCATACTCTGAGTCGCCTTCTTCGCGGGCAAGCCCGCTCCCACAGCGTTCTGCGTTAAGCCGCGTTAAGGTGTCCAAGCTTGCCATGATGCCGATGAGAGCTGAATATCACAGATCAATACTCGCTTCGCTCTGGATGTACCCGATGCCCGCCGCTTTGCTCCCCGACCTTCTGCGTGCCAGCCTCGCGCCCTTGACCGATCGCCAGCCGTTGTCGGCGCAGGGGCGCGATTACCAGCATTTTTATGGCCTGGACCTGCCCGTGCACAGTTGGCTGGGTGGTTTTCAAGCGGCCGGGTTCGAGTTGGTCGGGCAAGTCTGGCTGCCGCCGCAGCCGGTGGCCACGGTGTTCCTGCTGCATGGCTATTACGACCACATGGGCCTTTACCGGCATGTGATCGAGTGGGCACTGGGCCAGGGTTATGCAGTGATCAGCTGTGACCTGCCCGGCCATGGCCTTTCCAGCGGTGAGCGGGCCAGCATCAGCGACTTTTCGCTGTATCAGCAGGTGCTCGATGCACTCTTCGAGCAAGCGCGCAGGCTGGACCTGCCGCGGCCTTGGCATTTGTGCGGGCAAAGCACGGGCGGCGCCATCGTGGTCGACCACCTGTTGCACCGGGGCGAGCAAAGCCCAGCCGATGGGCAGGTGATCCTGCTCGCACCGCTGGTGCGGCCCAGCTCGTGGCGTTGGTCGAAGCTCAGCTATTGCGTGCTGCGCCATTTCGTCAACGGCATCGAACGGCGCTTCAGCGAAAACACCAACGACCCGGCCTTCCTAGCGTTTCTGGAGGCCGACCCCCTGCAACCGCGTCGTTTACCCACGGCCTGGGTCGGCGCACTGATCGCCTGGGTCAAGCGCATAGAAGCCGCGCCACGCAGCACACGGCGGCCCTTGATCGTGCAAGGTGAGGCGGACGGCACGGTGGACTGGCCCTACAACCTCGAGGTGCTCAAGGCCAAGTTCACTGAGCCGCAAATACTCATGCTGCCCGAGGCGCGGCACCACCTGGCCAATGAACTGCCCGGCATTCGCCAGCGCTACTTCACCTTCATCGACCAGCGCCTGGGCTGATCACTTGAGGTCGGCAGCACTCTGGCCGACCGCCAGGCCGGCGCGCACGGCAGCCAGTGCCGCCTGGTAATACGCCTTGCCCTCAGGTGATTCGGCGAAGTTGGCGAATTGTTCCAGCTCGGCGTCGGACAAGTCGCGGTACACGTACAGCAGCGTATTGTTGAGGTCCTCGCCGATCTGGCCCATCAGGCGTTGGCGCTGGCCATCGAGCAGGCTCTGGGCCTGGCCGCCGCCGAACAGGCCGGGGATCATCGAACTGAGGCTGTCGGCGGCGACGCCGGCAATCGCCAGGCTGACCTCTGCACCGGCCTCGCGGGCGGGCAACGCCTGGGCCAAGTGGCCGATAAGCAACAGGCGGTCGTCACTGGCCTGGACCTTCGGCAGGCCTTTGGCGTTTTTGGCCAACTGGTCCTTGCGCGTGGCCTGCAGTTCGGCAGCCACCACCTTGCGGCCCAGCGGCGACTGGAAGAAGGCCAGCGCTGGCGCAGGGTTGCTCAGGGTTGCGCGCAGTTTCGCCTGGGCACGACGGTCCACGGCCTGGGCCTGGAAGCGCTGATTGCTGTTGTTGACCAGCGCTTGGTAGACGGCAGGCGGCAGGCTGTTGCGATAGCGTTCCTGGGCGGCGCTCAGGGCATCGTTGAAGTGGGCGCGCTGGTCGGGCCAGCCGGCGGCCTTGTACAGTTGATCCAGGCTGTCTGCCCAGACAGGCATGGTGCAGATCATCAGCAGAATCAGGGAAAACAGACGGCGCATTCAGGACTCCTGTCGGCAGGCTGCCATTGTCCTTGGCCCAGCGTCGGTTTGTCGAGATATCAGCGCGCTTCTCGGCCAAGTGGCGCTGTGCGAGTGCAAGGCTAATGGATATGATGCGCGCCATGCACATCTCCCCTGAACACCCGATGCTTGCGGCCGTCGTTGACGATCTGGCCACCCATGGCTGGTCCCAGCAGGCGCTCTTTTTGCCTGCCGACCTGGTGCGCGCGCTGGCGGCCGAGTGCCGGCGCCGTGACGCCGAA
This sequence comes from Pseudomonas sp. ITEM 17296, assembly GCF_028895205.1. NCBI lineage: Bacteria > Pseudomonadati > Pseudomonadota > Gammaproteobacteria > Pseudomonadales > Pseudomonadaceae > Pseudomonas > Pseudomonas sp. ITEM 17296. Next base: position 24,013 of record NZ_WJRS01000001.1, read on the forward strand.
GGCGAGCTCAACCCGGCAGGGGTTGGACGCGGGGCTTCACAGGAGATCCGCGAGGCGATCCGCGGTGATCAGATCCAGTGGATCGACCCCGGCCAGGCCGCTGCCTGCGACCAGTACCTGGCGGCCATGGACCAGCTGCGCCTGGCCATCAACCAGGGGCTGTTCCTGGGCCTTGAAGATTTCGAATGCCATTTTGCCCTGTACCCGCCGGGCGCGTTCTATCGCCGCCATCTGGACCGCTTTCGTGACGATGACCGGCGCATGGTCTCGGCAGTGCTCTATTTGAACGAAGACTGGCAGCCACACGATGGCGGCCAGCTGCGCATGTTCCTGGCGCAGGGTGTCGAGCACGATGTGCAGCCCGTGGCCGGATGCCTGGTGGTGTTCCTGTCGGGCGATGTGCCCCATGAGGTATTGCCGGCCGGGCGTGAGCGCCTGTCGTTGACTGGCTGGTTCCGGCGCCGTGGCAATGACCTGTTCTGAGTTGCCCAAGGTGCTGGTCAGCGCGTGCCTGCTGGGGCAGCCGGTGCGCTATGACGGCCGCGCCAGTGGCCATCCGGATGTGTTGCAAGCCTGGCAGGCGGCAGGGCGGGTAGTGCCCTTGTGCCCGGAAGTGGCCGGTGGCTTGCCTACACCGCGACCGCCTGCGGAGATCCCAGGCGGGCAGGGCAGCGCGGTGCTCGATGGCCAGGCACAGGTGCTGACGGTGACGGGTGAGGACGTCAGCGACGCGTTTCTGGCCGGTGCTCAGCTGGCGTTGGCGCTGGTGCGCCGGCACGGGATTCGCGTCGCGGTGCTCAAGTCTGGCAGCCCTTCGTGTGGTAATCGCCTGACCTACGATGGCACCTTCAGCGGGGTGAAGGTGCCGGGGGAGGGCGTGACCACGGCGCTGCTGCGTCGGGAAGGGGTGCTGGTGTTCAGCGAGCTTGAGCTGGATGAAGCACAACAAGCGTTGGCGAACCTGTAGGAGCAGCCTTGTGCTGCGAAGAGGCCGCACCTGCAACACCCGTTCCTGCCTTGCCGGCCCTTTCGCAGCGCAAGGCTGCTCCTACAAAGAGCCGGTCATTCACTGGTCTGCAGCCGTCTCCTGGGTACCTTTGAACCACTTCTGCTCCAGCTCTGCCATGCGCCCATCGTCCTTGATCCGTTGCAGGGCATTGTTCACCGCGCTCTCGAACGCCGGGTTGTCTTTCTGGAACGGAATGACCTGTTTCTTCTCACCATAAGGCTGGCTCACGTCCAACTGTTTACTGGTGTTCTGTTCATTCAAGGTGATGTCGTACTTGCCACTCTCCACGCCCGGCAGAACTTCTTCAGCCGGCGTTTCGATGAATTCGGCACGCAGGTCCAGTTCCTTGGCCAGGATTTGCCCGAACTCGATCTCGAAACCCGTGAGGTGGTCGTTTTCCCTGAATACATAGGGCGGTGTATCGGACTGCACGGCAATGCGCAGTTCGCCGCGGTCGTTGATGTCGTCTATCAGCTCGGCTTGGGCCAATGGACTGATCAGTACTGCAAGCAGTACGCCTAGGGTCGAACGCATGAATGCCCCTTTTTTATTCGGCAGATGAATTTCATTCGCCACGGCTTTCTTCCTCGTCGTGGTCGAGCGCAGCCTATGACCTTGAAGCCTTGGCGAGGTTTAACCCTAACTGAAATATTTCTCTTTGTGGGCTATGGTGATCTACCGCTGTCGCACGTTTTAACGGCAGTGGTCTTTAAGTGAATCACAGGAGAAGTGAATGAACAGCCTATTTTCGCGTGCTGCCGTAGCCGGTCTGCTGATGGGGGCCTCGGTGTTCGCCAGTGCCGCGGATGCCCTGAAGAGCCAGGAGCCGCCCAAGGATGCCAAGGTCGTCATCGTTTCCCCCGCCGATGGCGCAACGGTCGACAAGACCTTCACCGTCAAGTTCGGCATCGAGGGCATGGAGCTCAAGCCTGCGGGTGATCAGACCCCGCATAGCGGGCATCACCACCTGCTGGTGGACGTCGACAAAGAGCCGGTGGCCGACATGCCCCTGCCAACCAGCCTGATGCCTGAGAACAACGTGCCGCTGCCGGCCGGCCCGCAAGTGCTGCACTTCGGCAAGGCACAAACCGAGGCGACCATTACCCTGACTCCAGGCAAGCACACCTTGCAGTTGGTATTGGGCGACAAGTACCACGTGCCGTTCAAACCGAGCGTCGAATCGAAAAAGATCACCGTCGAGGTGAAGTAAGCACCCACGAAAAAGGGAGGCCACCAGGGCCTCCCTTTTTCATGCCCTGAAACTTAGAACAGAACGCGGGAGCGGATAGTGCCCTTCACGTGCTGCAGTTTCTCTTGCGCCAGGTCCGAGTACTCGGCGTCAACGTCGATCACCACGTAACCCACTTTCTCGTTGGTCTGCAGGAACTGACCGGAGATGTTGATGCCGTTCTCGGCGAAGACCTTGTTGATTTCGCTGAGCACGCCAGGGATGTTTTCGTGGATGTGCAGCAGGCGGTGTTTGCCTGGGTGCGCCGGCAGGGCAACTTCCGGGAAGTTGACCGAAGACACCGAGGTACCGTTGTCGCTGTACTTGACCAACTTCTCGGCAACTTCCAGGCCGATGTTGGCCTGGGCCTCGGCGGTGGAACCACCGATGTGCGGGGTCAGGATGACGTTGTCCAGGCCGCGCAGCGGGCTTTCGAACTCTTCGTCGTTGGAGCGCGGCTCGACCGGGAACACGTCGATGGCGGCGCCGATCAGGTGCTTGTCCTTGATCGCGGCAGCCAGGTGATCCAGCTCGACCACGGTACCGCGGGCGGCGTTGATCAGGATCGAGCCCTTCTTCATCGCACGGATTTCCTTCTCGCCGATCATCCACTGGGTGGATGGCAGCTCAGGCACATGCAGCGAGACGATGTCGGCCAGGCCCAGCAGCTCGTGCAGGCTGGCGACCTGTACAGCGTTGCCCAATGGCAGCTTGGTCAGCGGGTCGAAGAAGTACACCTGCATGCCTAAGTTTTCAGCCAGCACCGACAGTTGGGTGCCGATCGAGCCGTAGCCGACGATGCCCAGCTTCTTGCCACGGATCTCGAAGGAGTTGGCCGCGCTCTTGATCCAGCCACCACGGTGGCACGAAGCGTTCTTCTCGGGGATGCCGCGCAGCAGCAGGATGGCTTCGGCCAGCACCAGTTCGGCAACCGAACGGGTGTTCGAGTACGGGGCGTTGAACACGGCGATACCGCGCTCGCGGGCCGCTTCCAGGTCGACCTGGTTGGTACCGATGCAGAAGCAGCCGACCGCAACCAGCTTCTTCGCGCAGTCGAAGATCTCTTCAGTCAGTTGCGTGCGCGAGCGGATGCCGATGAAGTGGGCATCGGCGATCTTTTCCTTCAGCTCGGCTTCCGGCAACGAACCAGTGAGGTATTCGATGTTGGTGTAGCCGGCAGCCTTGAGGGTATCGACCGCGTTCTGGTGCACACCTTCAAGAAGAAGGAACCTGATCTTGCTCTTGTCGAGAGAAGTCTTGCTCATCTGCGTAAACCTGTATCCCGGAGAAAAAATGGCGAGGGGTGATGCTAGGCGCGGCGTCGGCCTTAGCATGAACAGCGGGAGGGCTATGCTAGCATACGCGACACAATCTGAGCTTATCCCGACAGGTGAAGAGTGCTCAGGGTGACTATGAATAAGTCGAGAGTTCCAGCGATGACCCACCCCGCTGTTATTGATGAACTGATGACCCTTGTCGACCCTGGCAAGGTCCTGACTGACGCCGTTTCCCTCGAAGCCTACGGCAAGGACTGGACCAAGCATTACCCGCCAGCGCCCACGGCCATCGTGTTCCCCAAGAGCATCGCGCAGGTGCAGGCCATCGTTGCCTGGGCCAACCGCCATCAGGTCGCGCTGGTGCCGTCCGGTGGGCGTACCGGGCTGTCGGGCGGTGCCGTGGCGGCCAATGGCGAGGTTGTGGTCGCGTTCGACTACATGAACCAGATTCTCGATTTCAACGCGTTCGACCGTACGGTGGTGTGCCAGCCGGGGGTGATTACCCGGCAATTGCAGGCGTATGCCGAGGAGCAAGGCCTGTATTACCCGGTGGACTTCGCCTCCAGCGGCTCCAGCCAGATTGGCGGTAACATCGGCACCAACGCCGGCGGCATCAAGGTGATTCGCTACGGTATGACCCGCAACTGGGTTGCCGGGCTGAAAGTGGTCACCGGCAAGGGCGAGCTGCTGGAGCTGAACAAAGACCTGATCAAGAACGCCACCGGTTACGATCTGCGGCAGCTGTTCATTGGTGCCGAGGGCACGCTGGGCTTTGTGGTCGAAGCGACCATGCGCCTGGACCGCGCCCCGCGCAACCTCACCGCGATGGTGCTGGGCACGCCGGACTTCGACTCGATCATGCCGGTGCTGCATGCCTTCCAGGCCAAGCTCGACCTGACGGCCTTCGAGTTCTTTTCCGACAAGGGCCTGGCCAAGATCATGGGCCGTGGCGATGTGCCGGCGCCTTTCGAGACCGATTGCCCGTTCTATGCCCTGCTGGAGTTCGAGGCCAGCACCGAAGAGGTCGCCAACGAAGCCTTGGCCACTTTCGAGCACTGTGTCGAGCAGGGCTGGGTGCTGGACGGGGTGATGAGCCAGAGCGAAACCCAGCTGAAAAACCTGTGGAAGCTGCGTGAGTACCTGTCCGAAACCATCTCCCACTGGTCCCCGTACAAAAACGACATTTCTGTCACCGTCTCCAAGGTGCCGGCGTTTTTGCGCGACATCGATGCCATCGTCGGCGAGCATTACCCGGACTACGAGGTGGTCTGGTACGGCCATATCGGCGATGGCAACCTGCACCTGAACATCCTCAAGCCCGACGCCATGAGCAAAGATGACTTCTTTGCCTCCTGCGCCAAGGTCAACAAGTGGGTGTTCGAAATCGTCCAGCGCTACAACGGCTCGATCTCGGCCGAGCATGGCGTGGGCATGACCAAGCGTGACTACCTCGGCTACAGCCGCTCGGCCGAAGAAATCGCCTGCATGAAGGCAATAAAGGCCGTCTTCGACCCTAACGGCGTCATGAATCCGGGTAAGATCTTCGCTCCTGAATAATAAGCAGTATGCAGAGGAGTCGGCCATGAGTTACCAGCACCAGTACGTAGACGGCACGCGCATCCACTTCCCGTTGGGCAAGGTGGTGTGCATCGGCCGTAACTATGCCGAGCATGCCAAGGAACTGGACAACCCGATCCCCAGCGAGCCGTTGCTGTTCATCAAACCGGGCAGTTGCGTGGTGCCGCTGGAAGGTGGTTTCAAGATCCCGACCGACCGTGGCGTTGTGCATTACGAGGCCGAGATTGCTGTGCTGCTGGGCAAGCCGTTGTCCACCAAGCCAACCGAAGAAGAGGTGCTGGACGCCATCTCCGGTTACGCCCCGGCGCTCGACCTGACCCTGCGCGACGTGCAGGCCAAGCTCAAGGAAAAGAGCCTGCCCTGGGAGCTGTGCAAGAGCTTTGACGGCGCCTGCGTGCTGCCGCCGTTCGTTTCGGCGGCCAGTTTCGAGGATGTGACCGACATCCCGGTGCGCCTGACCCTCAACGGCCAAGTGGTGCAGGACGGCAACAGCGCGTTGATGCTCAACCCGATCGTGCCGATGATCCAGTACATGGCGGCGCATTTCTCGTTGCAGGCGGGCGATGTGATCTTGACCGGTACCCCGGCGGGCGTAGGGCCGTTCAATGTGGGTGATGAGCTGGTGATTGAGTTGCCGGGTGTGAGCCGCTTCGAGAGCCGGGTGCTCTGAGGTAAACCCTCCCACAGGGTCTGCACAAGACTTGAACATTGTGAAATGCCTGTGGGAGCGGGCTTGCCCGCGAAGAGGCCGGCACTGTTTACCGATTTTTCACACCTTATCTGGATAATGCGCGGACCTACGCCCATTTTCCCAGGATCCACGTATGCCATCTCGCTCCAGCGCCCCGGCAACTCCCAAGCGTCGCTTTTACCTGCGCTGGCCGTTCGGCCTGGCAGTTGCAGCGGTGATCGGCTATGGCGTATCCGTGGCCATGCACTGGGATGACCGCGGGGCACTGTGGGTGAAGGAAAGCTTTGAAAGCACCGCCGAGCAAAGCGAGAGCGTCTGGCTGCCGGCCTATCAGGCCGATATCGACGCCAAACCGCTGCCCGGCATGGACGATGACGAAGCCTCGGACGTGGCCTTCAACCCGCAAACCCGCACCTTGTTCGCCGTCATGGGCAAGAACCCGTTCCTGGTCGAGCTCAGCCTGGACGGCAACGTGCTGCGCCAGATTCCATTGAATGGCTGGAACAACCCGGAAGGGCTGGCCGTGATGGAGGACGGGCACCTGGCAATCGTCGACGAACGGCTGCACGACCTGACCGTGGTCAAGGTGGATGCGCACACCACGTCGCTTAACCATGGCGACTTCCCGAGCTACGACCTGGGCAAGTCGGTGAAGAGCAACAAGGGCTTCGAGGCCGTGGCTTGGGACCCGATGCGTCAACGCCTGGTGATCGGCGAAGAGCGCCCGCCCAAGCTGTACACCTGGAGCACCGATGGCCGTAGCCCGCTGAAGGGCGACAAACAGCTGCTGCCCAGTGATGAACTCGACCTGCGCAATCTGTCGGCCCTCGGCGTCGACCCGCGCACGGGGCACCTCCTGGTGCTGTCGGCGGACTCCAACATGCTGCTGGAGCTGGATGAGCAGGGCCAGCAAGTCAGCTTCATGACCTTGCTGGGCGGTTTCAACGGCCTTGAGCACACCATCCCGCGTGCAGAAGGCGTGGCCATGGACGACCAGGGCAACCTGTACATGGTCAGCGAGCCGGCGCTTTTCTATCGGTTCAAGAAAAACTGACAGCAACATCAGACTTGTCGGATGCTGGCATTAAGCTTTGATTCAGTTGTTCATGGTTAGATTCGCCACCCTTACGTCGAGTCTGTCCCCAAATGCGTCGCTATCTTCGTCTGTCACTGATTCCGGCCTTTATTGGCCTGCTCTTGCTCGGCTGGGCCGGGCAGGAGTTTCGCCTGTTCGAGCGCGGCTGGTTCAACCTGAAAACCTGGTGGCAGCCAGCCGAGCAGGGCATCGGCCTGGACCGTTATCGGGTGGTGGTCGAGGCGCAGCCTGTCGAGGGGCTGGACGATGACATTTCGGCGCTGACCTACGACCCAGACCGCAAGACACTGTTCACCGTGACCAATGCACGTTCGGAGCTGATCGAGCTGTCGCTGGACGGGCGCATCCTGCGGCGCGTGCCGCTGACCGGCTTTGGCGACCCGGAGGCGGTGGAATACGTGGGCCCCAACAGCTATGTGATCACCGATGAGCGCCAGCAACGGCTGATTCGTGTGCGCCTGGACGACGATACGCTGTTCCTCGATGCCGGCGATGCCGAGCAGTTGACCCTGGGCATTGGCCTGAACGGCAACAAGGGATTCGAGGGGCTGGCGTACGACTCGGCCGGCAAGCGCCTGTTCGTGGCCAAGGAGCGCGACCCGATGCTGATCTACGAGGTGCATGGCTTCCCGCATGACAACCCCGAGCAGCCTTATGCCGTGCATGTGGTGCAGGACCGCAAGCGTGACTCGCGTTTGTTTGTGCGGGACCTGTCGAGTTTGCAGTTCGACGAGCGCAGCGGCCATTTGTTGGCGCTGTCGGATGAATCGCGGCTGGTGCTGGAACTGGATGTGAAGGGCAAGCCGCTCAGTACCTTGTCGCTGCGCAAGGGGTACCAGGGGTTGAAGGCGACGGTGCCGCAGGCGGAAGGGATTGCGATGGATGAGGCAGGGACCATTTACCTGGTCAGTGAGCCGAACCTGTTTTACGTGTTCAAACAGCCGGCAGATTAAATGCGGCCCTGCGCGATCCAGGTAGGAGCAGCCTTGTGCTGCGAAGAGGTCGGTAACAGCAGCGCAGATTCACTGTGTAGTCACCGGCCTCTTCGCAGCACAAGGCTGCTCCTACCTGGATCGCGCAGGGCTAGAACAACGCTTATAGGCTTGGGTTACTCGGCCTTGAGGGTTTTCACACCTTCAGCGGTACCGAGCAGCAGCAAGTCCGCCGGGCGTGCCGCGAACAGGCCGTTGGTCACCACGCCCACGATCGCATTGATCTGCGCTTCGAGCTCGACCGGGTTGGTGATCTGCAGGTTGTACACGTCCAGGATCACGTTACCGTTGTCGGTCAGCACACCCTCGCGGTACACCGGGTCACCGCCCAGCTTGACCAGCTGGCGCGCCACGTGGCTGCGGGCCATCGGGATCACTTCGACGGGCAGCGGGAAGGCGCCCAGCACCGGTACCAGCTTGCTGGCATCGGCGATGCAGATGAAGGTCTTGGCCACGGCCGCGACGATCTTCTCGCGGGTCAGGGCCGCGCCACCGCCCTTGATCAGGTTCAGGTGCGCGTCGCTCTCGTCAGCACCGTCCACATAGAACTCCAGCTCGCTGACGCTGTTCAGCTCGTAGACCGGGATGCCATGACCCTTCAGACGCTGGGCGGTGGCCTCGGAGCTGGCGACCGCGCCATCGAAGGCGGTCTTGTGCTGAGCCAGGGCGTCGATGAAGAAGTTGGCGGTCGAACCGGTACCGACGCCGACGACGCTCTTTTCATCCAGCTTGGGCAGAATGAAGTCGACAGCGGCCTGGGCGACGGCCTGTTTGAGTTGGTCCTGGGTCATGCGGGCTCCGAGAGGGGCGGGGAGGTTTTCAAAGGGGCTGGGTTTCAAAGGGGCTTAGTATAGCGGCTTGCGCGGCTTTGCTGTGGTCGCCCGACGTAGCGCTGGGGTAGACTCGCAGCCCTTGTCCCGCGGCCAGTGATGCTTTCCCGATGCTCGAACAGTACGTCAAGAAGATCCTCACCTCGCGCGTCTATGACGTCGCCGTCGAAACGCCGCTGCAGAGCGCCGGGCAGTTGAGCAAACGCCTCGGCAACCAGATCTTGCTCAAGCGCGAAGACCTGCAGCCGGTGTTCTCGTTCAAGATTCGCGGGGCGTACAACAAGCTGGCGCAACTGACCCCAGAAGAGCTGGCCCGCGGCGTGGTCACCGCCTCGGCCGGCAACCATGCCCAGGGCCTGGCCCTGGCAGCGCGTGAGCTGGGGATAAAGGCAACCATCGTGATGCCCAAGACCACCCCGGAGATCAAGATCGAAGGCGTGCGTTCGCGGGGCGGCAAGGTGGTATTGCACGGCGACACCTTCCCCGAGGCGCTGGCCTACTCGCTCAAGCTGGTCGATGAGAAGGGCTTCGTCTATATCCACCCCTATGACGACCCGCACACCATCGCTGGGCAAGGCACGGTGGCCATGGAGATCCTGCGTCAGCACCCGGGCCGGCTGGACGCGATTTTCGTGCCGGTCGGCGGCGGCGGCCTGATCGCCGGCATCGCGGCCTACGTGAAGTACCTGCGCCCGGAAATCAAAGTCATCGGCGTCGAGCCGGACGACTCCAACTGCCTGCAGGCCGCCATGGCCGCGGGTGAGCGCGTGGTGTTGCCACAAGTCGGGCTGTTCGCCGACGGTGTGGCGGTGGCGCAGATTGGCCAGCACACCTTCGACATCTGCCGCCTGCATGTGGATGAGGTGATCACTGTCAGTACTGACGAGATCTGTGCAGCCATCAAGGATATCTACGACGATACCCGCTCGATCACCGAACCTGCTGGCGCGCTGGGGGTTGCCGGCATCAAGAAGTATGTCGAGCTGTATGGCGTGACCGGCCAGACCCTGGTTGCCATCGATTCGGGCGCCAACGTCAACTTCGATCGCCTGCGCCATGTGGCCGAGCGTGCCGAACTGGGTGAAAAACGCGAAGCCATCATCGCCGTCACCATCCCCGAGCGCCCGGGCAGCTTCAAGGCGTTCTGCGAGGCGATCGGCAAGCGCCAGATCACCGAATTCAACTACCGCAAGCACACCTCCGACGAGGCGCACATCTTCGTCGGCGTGCAGACCCACCCAGAGAACGACCCGCGTGCGGTGTTGGTGCAGCAACTGACCGAGCAGGGCTTCCCGGTTACCGACCTGACCGACAACGAACTGGCCAAGCTGCACATTCGTCACATGGTGGGTGGCCATTCGGCCGGCGCCAGTGATGAGATCGTGCTGCGCTTCGAGTTCCCCGAGCGGCCGGGTGCGTTGTTCAACTTCCTCAACAAGCTGGGCGGGCGCTGGAATATTTCGATGTTCCACTACCGCAACCACGGCGCTGCCGACGGGCGCGTGGTGGCGGGCTTGCAGGTACCGGAAGACGAACGCCACCTGGTGCCAGCGGCGCTGGCCAAGATCGGTTACCCGTACTGGGACGAGACCGATAACCCGGCTTACCGGTTGTTTTTGGGTTGAGCGACTAAGCTTGGCTCATCGCGCATGGATATGAAGACATGGAACACCTGACGACGCTCAAGGCCTTGCACATCACCGCCACTGCGCTGCTGCTTCTGGGCGCGCTGGGCTTGGTGATCTGGACAGTTCGCGCCCGCCGGCTGGGCGATGCCGAGGCCTACGGCAAATTGCTGCGCCGGCCGCTGGTGTTCGTCTGGTTGGTCATGGGCGTGTGCCTGGTGAGCATGCCGTTCACCGGCTGGTGGCTGGTGCACCTGGTCGGCTGGCCACTGGGGCAGACCTGGGTGCTGGCGTCCAGCGTCATCTATACGCTGGGTGCGTTTGCCGTGTGGTGGCTGCTGGTGCGCTTGAACCGGCTGCGCAAGGCGCAGGTGGTGGGGCTGCGGTTTACCTTGGCCTTGGCGGTGTTCAGCGGGGTTTGCTTCTTGTCCATTGCCGGCCTGATGGGTGCCAAGCCAGTCTGACGGCCTTGTGCTGTCCATGCCGGCCTCTTCGCGGGGCAAGCCCGCTCCCACAGGACTGCACAGCCCTCGGGCCTGATGCAATCCCTGTGGGAGCGGGTTTACCCGCGAAAGGGCCGGCACAGGACAACCTCAATCCCTCAGCGAAATCACCGGCCACCCACGCTGTTCGGCTTCCGCCCGCAGGTTCGGATCCGGGTCCACCGCCACCGCATGCGTCACCTGCTGCAGCAACGGCAGGTCATTCATCGAATCGCTGTAGAAATAGCTGTCTTCAAGGTCGTAGCCGTTTTCCAGCATCCAGCGCTGCAACCTCGTCACTTTCCCTTCACGGAAACACGCTATATCGGTACTACGCCCGGTGTAGCGGCCATCTTCGGTCTCGCATTCGGTCGCCAGCAGGGTACGCACGCCCAAACGGCGGGCGATTGGCGCGGTCACGAAACGGTTGGTGGCGGTGATGATCACCAGTTTGTCGCCCGCCTCGCGGTGCTGCTGCAGCAACGCCAGGGCCTTGGGCAGGATGATCGGTTCGATGCAGTCCCGCATGAAATCGCGGTGCCACGCGTCGAGCTGGGCCATAGGCGTTGCCGCCAGAATCTCCATGGAAAAGGCCAGGTAGGCCTGCAAGTCCAGGGTGCCGTTCAGGTAGTGCTGGTAGAAGGCATCGTTGCGTTGTTTGTAAGCGACCGGGTCGAGGATGCCGCGCTCGCACAGATAGTCACCCCAGGCATGGTCGCTGTCGCCACCGAGGAGGGTATTGTCCAGGTCGAATAAAGCCAGGCGCATCGCGTTCACTCGCATCAGCTACAAGGTAGGCCCGCAGAATACGGAGTTTTCACCTCGCTGCACATAAGCTTGGCGGGCGCGTTGCTGCGCTCGCAGGCTTTGTGGAACAATGCGGTGACATGCGTTTGCGAGGTTGCTGCCGTGATCGACCCGGATGGTTTTCGCCCCAATGTCGGGATCATTCTCACGAATGATGCCGGGCAGGTGCTATGGGCTCGACGGATCAACCAGGATGCCTGGCAATTTCCCCAGGGTGGCATCAACCCTGACGAGACGCCGGAAGATGCCCTGTACCGCGAGCTGAACGAAGAAGTTGGCCTTGAACGCGACGATGTGGAAATTCTTGCCTGCACGCGTGGCTGGTTGCGTTATCGTTTACCCCAGCGTCTGGTGCGTACGCACAGTCAGCCGCTGTGCATTGGCCAGAAGCAGAAGTGGTTCCTGCTGCGTCTGGTAAGCAACGAACAAAGGGTGCGGATGGACCTGACGGGCAAGCCGGAGTTCGACGGCTGGCGCTGGGTCAGCTATTGGTACCCGCTGGGCCAGGTTGTGACATTCAAGCGCGAGGTCTACCGTCGCGCCCTGAAAGAGCTAGCACCGCGTCTTCTGACGCGCGACTGACGACGGAGTTCGACCCCGAGCCATGCTCAATACGCTGCGCAAGATCGTCCAGGAAGTGAACTCCGCCAAAGATCTCAAGACGGCGTTGGGGATCATTGTCTTGCGCGTCAAGGAGGCCATGGGCAGCCAGGTCTGCTCCGTCTACCTGCTTGACCCGGAAACCAACCGCTTCGTGCTGATGGCCACCGAGGGCCTGAACAAGCGTTCGATCGGCAAGGTCAGCATGGCCCCCAACGAGGGCCTGGTCGGCCTGGTCGGTACCCGGGAAGAGCCGCTGAACCTGGAAAACGCCGCCGATCACCCGCGTTATCGCTACTTTGCCGAAACCGGTGAAGAAAAATTCGCCTCCTTCCTGGGTGCGCCGATCATTCACCACCGTCGAGTGGTCGGGGTGCTGGTCATCCAGCAGAAGGAACGCCGCCAGTTCGATGAGGGCGAAGAAGCCTTCCTGGTCACCATGAGTGCCCAGCTCGCCGGGGTTATCGCCCACGCCGAGGCGACCGGCTCGATCCGTGGCCTGGGCCGCCAGGGCAAGGGTATCCAGGAGGCTCGCTTCGTCGGCGTGCCGGGCTCGCCAGGCGCCGCCGTTGGCCGCGCAGTGGTGATGTTGCCGCCGGCCGACCTCGAAGTGGTGCCGGACAAGACTGTCGAAGACATCGACGCCGAACTCAAACTGTTCCAGAACGCCCTTGAAGGCGTGCGCGCCGACATGCGCAAGCTGTCGGCCAAGCTGGCCACCCAGCTGCGGCCCGAAGAGCGCGCGTTGTTCGACGTGTACCTGATGATGCTCGAAGACGCCGCCTTGGGCGGCGAGGTGACCGAGGTCATCAAGACCGGCCAGTGGGCCCAGGGCGCTTTGCGCCAAGTGGTCGGCGAGCACGTCAACCGCTTCGAGCTGATGGACGATGACTACCTGCGCGAGCGCGCTTCGGACGTCAAGGACCTTGGCCGCCGGCTGCTCGCCTACCTGCAGGAGGCTCGCTCGCAATCGCTGGTGTACGCCGACAATACCATCCTGGTCAGCGAAGAACTGACGCCAGCGATGCTGGGCGAAGTGCCGGAGGGCAAGCTGGTCGGCCTGGTGTCGGTATTGGGTTCGGGCAACTCCCACGTCGCGATCCTGGCCCGCGCCATGGGTATTCCGACGGTGATGGGCCTGGTCGACCTGCCGTATTCCAAGGTCGATGGCATCGAGCTGATCGTCGACGGCTACAAGGGCGAGGTGTTCACCAACCCCAGCGACGTGTTGCGCAAGCAGTACAGCGAAGTGGTCGAGGAGGAGCGCCAGCTGGCGCAAGGCCTGGATGCGCTGCGCGAGCTGCCCTGCGTCACCCCGGATGGCCACCGCATGCCGCTGTGGGTCAACACCGGCCTGCTGGCCGACGTCGCCCGTGCCCAGCAGCGTGGCGCCGAAGGGGTAGGCCTGTACCGCACCGAAGTGCCGTTCATGATCAACCAGCGCTTCCCCAGCGAGAAAGAGCAGCTGGCGATCTACCGCGAACAGCTGGCGGCCTTCCACCCGCTGCCAGTGACCATGCGTACCCTGGATATCGGCGGGGACAAGGCGCTGTCGTACTTCCCGATCAAGGAAGAAAACCCCTTCCTGGGTTGGCGCGGCATTCGCGTTACCCTCGACCACCCAGAAATCTTCCTGGTCCAGACCCGCGCCATGCTCAAGGCCAGCGAAGGCCTGAACAACCTGCGCATCCTGCTGCCGATGATTTCTGGCATTCACGAGCTGGAAGAGGCACTGCACCTGATCCACCGCGCGTGGGGCGAGGTGCGTGACGAAGGCACCGATGTGCCGATGCCGCCGGTTGGCGTGATGGTCGAGATCCCTGCGGCGGTGTACCAGACCAAAGAGCTGGCGCGGCAGGTGGACTTCCTGTCGGTCGGTTCCAACGACCTGACCCAGTACCTGCTGGCGGTCGACCGCAACAACCCACGGGTCGCCGACCTATACGATTACCTGCACCCGGCCGTGCTGCAAGCTTTGAACACGGTGGTGCGCGATGCCCATGGCGAGGGCAAGCCGGTCAGCATTTGCGGCGAGATGGCCGGTGACCCGGCGGCAGCGGTGCTGTTGATGGCGATGGGCTTCGACAGCTTGTCGATGAACGCCACCAACCTGCCCAAGGTGAAGTGGATGCTGCGCCAGATCAACATGAGCAAGGCCAAGGAGCTGCTGGCCGAAGCCATGAGCCATGACAACCCGCAGGTTATCCACAGCTCGCTGCAATTGGCGCTGAAGAACCTAGGGTTGGCGCGGATGATCGGGCCTGGGGCGAACAAGACCCTGTGATACCTATACCGGCCTCTTCGCAGCACAAGGCTGCTCCTACAGGCGATCGCGTCACTTTGTAGGAGCAGCCTTGTGCTGCGAAGGGCTGCAAAGCAGCCCCCTGGCCCTCAAGCCATAATCTCAACTTCTCCCAAATTCCCCCCAAACGGCCCGAAACTGCGCTCAACCAGCCGTCTTCTCCCCTGATCATCCACGATCAGCACAGTACTCGCCCGCGTCCCATAATTCTGGCTGGCAATAAACACACTCGACAGCAGCTTCTCGGTCGCCAACCCCACGCCCGTTTCCGGTAACTCGCTTTCGGCTGCCGGTTCACCATCGGCCAGCAACCCTAGCAAGCGCTGCGGGTCTGCTGACTCAAGCAACCCCTCCAGCCCGCTGCGCGCCTTCACCAGCTTCGGCCACGGCGTATCCAACCCGGCATTGGATAACCCATAGACCCCAGGCTCCAGCAAGCGCGGCGCGGCGTCTCGGGCGTGCAGAAAGCCTAACTGCGCCCCATCACCCACCAGCAAGTTAAACCCCGAATACTGGCGACTGCGGCTGGCCACCTGGTCAAGATAGGCTTCCACGCCAAGCTCACCCTGCAGAAACCCCGCCACCAGCTCCCCGCGCGAGCGCACGCCCAAGGCTTGCCCAGGGCCGCGGATGTTGGTCAGCGCGGCAAAGCGCCCCTGCGGCCCCACGCCCAGCCAGGTACCGCCAGCCTCCAGGTCACGCCCGGCGTAGACGCCAGGGGCATCCTCCCAGGCGGTCAGGGCCTGCGTGGGCCGGGCATAGAACTCGTCGCGGTTGGCCGCCACGATCAGCGGCAGGGCATGCCCCGGCCGCCAGGCGAATACGATCAGGCACATCGGTTGGGCCTCTGTGTTTTTTGCCACTCTACCCACTGCGGCGGTGCTGATCCATCCTGTCACGAAGTTCACTAGAGCCTCAGGGCCGGCTTCCGTTACCATGCCGGATTGATTTTCTCAGGGGCAACGAATGGAGTTCGTACTCTATCTGCTGTTAGGTGCATGTGCCGGTGTGCTGGCCGGGCTGTTCGGCGTTGGTGGTGGCATCATCATCGTGCCGGTGCTGGTGTTCAGCTTCACCTTGCAGGGCTTCGACCCTTCGGTATTGACCCACCTGGCTGTCGGCACGTCGTTGGCAACCATCATCTTCACCTCGATCAACGCGGTGCTCGAACACCATCGCAGGGGTGCGGTGCAGTGGCCGATCTTCGCCTGGATGACCCTGGGCATCCTGATTGGCGCTGGTATCGGCGCCAAGACCGCCTCCTTGATCCAGGGCCCACTGCTGCAGAAGATCATCGGTGTGTTCGCCCTGATCATTGCTGCGCAAATGGCCCTGGACTTCAAACCCAAGGCCAGCCGCGGCATCCCTGGCAAGCCCGCGCTGACCGCAGCAGGTGGGGTGATTGGCTGGGCTTCGGCGATATTCGGTATTGGTGGCGGCTCGCTGACCGTGCCGTTCCTGACCTGGCGCAGCCTGCCCATGCAGCAGGCGGTGGCAACGTCCTCGGCCTGTGGCCTACCCATTGCCGTGGCCAGTGCCCTGAGCTTCATGTGGCTTGGCTGGCACGAAGAACACTTGCCGGCCCACAGCCTGGGCTACGTGTACTTGCCTGCGCTGGTCGGCATTGCCGTGACCAGCATGTTTTTCGCCCGCTTCGGCGCGCGCCTGGCGCACAAACTGTCGCCACGCCTGCTCAAGCGTTTGTTCGCCGCGCTGCTGTTCTGCGTCGGCCTCAGCTTTTTGATTTAGCTCGCTGATTTGAAACTAGAGGAATATCCATGCTGCCTTACCCGCAGATAGACCCCGTGGCCGTGGCCCTCGGGCCGCTGAAAATCCACTGGTACGGCCTGATGTACTTGGTCGGCATCGGCGGCGCCTGGCTGCTCGCCTCGCGTCGGCTGAACCGCTTCGACCCCACCTGGTCCCGTGAAAAATTGTCCGACCTGGTGTTCTGGCTATCGATGGGGGTGATCGTCGGGGGCCGCCTGGGTTACGTGCTGTTTTACGACCTGCACGCCTATCTGGCGAACCCGACGCTGATCTTCGAGGTGTGGAAGGGCGGCATGTCGTTCCACGGCGGCTTCATCGGCGTGATGTTGGCGGCGGTATGGTTCGGCAAGCGCAACAACAAGTCGTTCTTCGAGCTGATGGACTTCGTCGCGCCAATGGTGCCGATCGGCCTGGGTGCCGGGCGTATCGGCAACTTCATCAATGCCGAGCTGTGGGGCAAGGCGACCGACGTGCCGTGGGCGATGGTGTTCCCACCGTTCAGCGACCCCGCCCAGCTGCCGCGCCACCCCTCGCAGCTGTATCAGTTCGCCCTGGAAGGCGTGGCGCTGTTCCTGATCCTGTGGCTGTATTCGCGCAAGCCACGCCCGACCATGGCGGTATCCGGCATGTTCGCGCTGTTCTACGGGATCTTCCGCTTCATCGTCGAGTTCGTCCGCGTGCCGGATGCCCAGCTGGGCTACATTGCCTGGGGTTGGCTGACCATGGGTCAGATACTCTGCATCCCGATGATTCTGGCCGGCCTCGGATTGATCTGGTGGGCTTATAATCGCAAACCTACGGCGAAACCCGCCATCTGACTCCCAACGGCAGGGGTGATCCCTCTGCCGTTCTTGCTACAGGTAAGCCATGAAACAGTATCTGGACCTGGTCCGTGACGTCATCGAAAACGGCACCCTTCAGGAAAACCGTACCGGCATCCGCACCATCAGCCTGCCGGGCGCCATGCTGCGTTTCGACCTGCAGAAGGGCTTTCCGGCCATCACCACGCGCAAGCTGGCCTTCAAGTCGGCCATCGGCGAGATGGTCGGTTTTCTGCGGGGCGTGAAAAACGCGGGTGAATTCCGTGAGCTGGGCTGCAAGGTCTGGGACCAGAACGCCAACGAAAACGCCCAATGGTTGGCCAACCCGTTCCGCCAGGGGCATGACGACCTGGGCGAGATCTACGGCGTTCAGTGGCGCCAATGGCCGGGCTACAAACGCATCCCGCTGAGCAACCCGGCGGCCATTGAGATGGCCGAGAAACAGGGTTTCCGCAAGATTGCCCAGGACCAAGAAGACGGCCAGGCCTTTGTCGTCCTGTACAAGGCCATCGACCAGGTGCGCCAGTGCCTGGACACCATCGCCAATGACCCGGGCAGCCGGCGCATCCTGTTCCATGGCTGGAACTGCGCCCAGTTGGATGAAATGGCCCTGCCGCCGTGCCACCTGCTGTACCAGTTCCACCCGAATGCCGAGACTCGGGAAATTTCCCTGACCTTGTACATTCGCTCCAACGACCTGGGCTTGGGCACGCCGTTCAACCTCACCGAGGGCGCGGCCTTGCTGTCGCTGTTCGGCCGCCTGACCGGCTACACCCCGCGCTGGTTCACGTATTTCATTGGTGATGCCCATGTGTACGAAAACCACCTGGACATGCTCAACGAGCAGCTCAAGCGCGAACCGCTCGAGGCGCCGAAGCTGGTGATCAGCGATCGCGTGCCGGCGTTTGCCGACACCGGCAAGTATGAGCCGGAGTGGCTGGAGAAGATCGAGCCGAGTGATTTCAGCCTGGAAGGGTATGAGCATCATGCGCCGATGACGGCGCCGATGGCGGTGTGATTTTCTAGGTTGCCGGGGCTGCCTTGCAGCCCCCCAGCAATCTCAATGCCCGTGGCTTCGCCCCACATGCGAATGATCGCCTTCCGGTACAGATACCGCCCCGTTCACCTCCAGTTGCTGCAAGATCGCGCATTCACTCCCCGGCGCGCTGCACCTCTGTCGCAGCTCCACCAACTGCTCCTGCAACGCCACCAAACCATCGATACGCGCCTGTACATGGACGATATGCTCGTCGATCAACGCATTGACGCTGCCGCACGACCCTTCGGGGCTGTCGCGCAGGCGTAGCAGGCTGCGGATTTCGTCCAGGGTCATGTCCAGGGTCCGGCAGTTGCGGATGAAGGTCAGCCGCTCGACGTGGGCCTGGGTGTAGAGCCGGTAGTTGCCGTCGGTGCGCGCCGGCTCCGGCAACAGTTGCTCGCGCTCGTAATAGCGGATGGTCTCCACGGCGCAATCGGTGGCTTTTGCCAGTTCTCCAATCTTCATCGCAAATCTCCAGCGGATGGCTTGACCCTATAGTGGCTACAGGGTGTTCACTTGGCAACAGGCTCACTTTAAGGATGACCCAATGAACCAGCCTGCCAGCCCCCGCCACAAGCATGACCACCACGCCCACAGCTGCTGCGGCAGCGCGGCCGCTCCGGCGTTGGTGCAGTTGAGCGCAAAAGCCAGCGGCGACGCACAGCTCAGCCGCTTCCGTATCGAGGCCATGGACTGCCCCACCGAGCAAACGCTGATCCAGGACAAGCTGGGCAAGCTGGCGGGCATCGAGCAGTTGGAGTTCAACCTGATCAACCGCGTGCTTGGCGTGCGCCACACGCTGGCGGGTACCGCCGAGATCGAGCGGGCTATCGACAGCCTGGGCATGAAGGCCGAGCCCCTCATCGAAGGGGACGAGGCCGCCGCGAACGCTGCCCCGCCCAGCAAAACCCGCTGGTGGCCGCTGGCGTTATCCGGTGTCGCGGCCATCGCCGCCGAAATCGTGCATTTCACCGGGCTTGCACCTGAATGGCTGGTGGCGGCGCTGGCCTTGGCGGCGATCCTGGGTTGCGGCCTGGGCACCTACAAGAAGGGCTGGATTGCCCTGAAAAACCGCAACCTCAACATCAACGCGCTGATGAGCATTGCCGTGACTGGCGCTGTGCTGATCGGCCAGTGGCCGGAAGCGGCCATGGTGATGGTGTTGTTCACGGTCGCCGAGCTGATCGAAGCGCGCTCCCTGGACCGCGCTCGCAATGCCATCAGCGGCCTGATGCAGCTCACCCCTGATAGGGCGACAGTGCTGCAAGCCGATGGCCAGTGGCGTGAAGTGGAAGTGCGCGAGGTGGCCATCGGTGCCTTGGTGCGGGTACGGCCGGGCGAGCGCATCGGCCTGGATGGCGAAGTGACCAGTGGCCAATCCAGCGTCGATCAGGCGCCGATCACCGGTGAAAGTCTGCCAGTGGAAAAAGCCGTGGGCGACAAGCTGTTCGCCGGCACCATCAACCAGGCCGGTGCGCTGGAGTTTCGCGTCACTGCCGGCGCCGGGCAATCGACGCTGGCGCGCATCATCAAGGCCGTCGAAGAAGCCCAAGGTGCCCGGGCGCCGACCCAGCGTTTTGTCGACCGATTCTCGCGCATCTACACACCCGTGGTGTTCGCCGTGGCCTTGGCGGTGGCGGTCATCCCGCCGCTGTTCATGGCAGGCGCCTGGTTCGACTGGGTCTATCGCGCCTTGGTGCTGTTGGTGGTGGCCTGCCCGTGCGCCTTGGTCATTTCAACCCCGGTGACCATCGTCAGTGGCCTGGCTGCAGCCGCGCGCAAGGGCATCCTGATCAAGGGTGGGGTGTACCTGGAAGGCGGGCGCAAGCTGGACTTCCTGGCCCTCGACAAGACCGGCACCCTGACCCACGGCAAGCCAGTGCAGACCGATGCGAAGGCCTTGGACCCCCTGTTCGAAGGCCGGGCCCAGGCGTTGGCTGCCAGCTTGGCCGAGCGCTCGGACCACCCGGTCTCATGTGCCATCGCCCAGTTCGGCAAGGCGCAAGGTTTGGCCTTGAGCGCAGTCGACGACTTCGCCGCATTGGCCGGTCGCGGTGTGCGTGGGGTGATCGAGGGTGAGCTTTACCACCTGGGCAATCACCGCCTGGTCGAGGAACTGGGCCTGTGCTCGCCCGAGTTGGAGGCGCAACTGGATGCGCTGGAGCGTCAAGGCAAAACCGTGGTCCTGCTGCTCGACCGCAGTGGCCCGCTGGCCCTGTTCGCCGTGGCCGACACGCTCAAGCAGAGCAGCCGCCAGGCGATTGCCGAATTGCATGAACTGGGTATCAAGACGGTCATGCTTACCGGCGACAATCCCCATACCGCCGAGGCCATCGCCGCCCAGGTCGGCATCGATCGCGCCGAAGGCAACCTGCTGCCGGCCGACAAGCTGAAGACCATTGAGGCCCTGTATGCCCAAGGCCATCGGGTGGGCATGGTTGGCGACGGTATCAACGACGCACCGGCCCTTGCCCGTGCCGAGATCGGCTTTGCCATGGCGGCCGCGGGCACCGACACGGCCATCGAGACGGCCGACGTCGCGTTGATGGACGACGACTTGCGCAAAATCCCCGCCTTCGTCAGGCTGTCGCGCCAAAGTGCGGCGATTCTCAGGCAGAACATCATTCTGGCCCTGGGCATCAAGGCGATATTCCTGGCGATCACCTTTGCCGGCATGGCGACCATGTGGATGGCGGTGTTCGCCGACATGGGCGTGAGCCTGCTGGTGGTGTTCAACGGCTTGCGCCTTTTGCGCAAATAGAGGACGTGCATGCTGAGTTCCGAGCTCAAAGCCTTCTACATGGTGGCCCGCCTGGGCAGCATCACCCTGGCGGCGAAGAAGCTCGGGCTCAGCCAGCCCACCGTGACCACGCAGATCCGCAACCTGGAAAGCCAGTACGCAGTAGAGCTGTTCTACCGTGGCGGGCGGCGCCTGGTGTTGAGCGAGGAGGGCGTGCGCCTGCTGCCGAGGGTCAAGGCGCTGCTGCAGCAGGAGGCCGACATCGAGTTCGAACTGCGCAACAGTGGCCAGGCCCAGGGCAGCCTGCGCATTGCGGCCACGGCGCCTTACTACATCCTCGATCTGGTGAAGGTCTTCCGCGAGCGCCTGCCCCAGGTAGACGTTGCAGTGGAGATCGGCAACTCGCAGCAGGTGCTGGAAATGCTCGAGGACTACCGGGTCGATATCGCCGCTTCGTCGCAACTGGTGGAGGATGCCCGGTTGGTGCGCCGGGTTTTGGGCACCGACCCGTTGGTGGTGGCCGTGCACCGCAACCATCCCTTGGCGCATCGTCAGGTGGTGTCCATCGACGTGGTGGCCGGGCATTGCCTGTTGATGCGCGAGCCGGGGTCGACCACACGCAAGCTGACCGAGCAGATGCTGCAGGAGGCCGGTGTGAAGGCCGGCACGTTGCTGGAGATTGGTAGCCGTGAGTCGATTCGCGAAGCGGTCCTGCGCAACATTGGCATCAGTGTGATTGCCCGCCATGAAGTGCCGCATAACCCCGAATTACGGGTGCTGGCGCTGGAGGATGCGCCGGTGATGCATGAGTACCTGTATTGCCTGAAGGAGCGGCGCCAGGCGCGTTTGCCGGCGGCGTTTCTGGGGGTTGCGCAGGAAGTGGCCGGCTCACAGTTCTGAATCATCCCTTGTAGGAGCAGCCTTGTGCTGCGAAGAGGCCGGTGCACCCCATACATGTGCATCGCCGAGCAGGGCCTCTTCGCAGCACAAGGCTGCTCCTACCAAGAACCGTGGCGGCAGGTGGGCCACTACAAAATCTGCCTATACCACTATCGCGCGCTTTTGCCTGAAAGCCACAGAACCGTCGCACAGCCTTCCTAGCATGGCCCCATCTCTTCGATGAGGCCTTGCCATGAACAACGCCACCCCAGGCGCACAGATGAAAGTGCGCAACATCCACAAACGCTTCGGCGCCTTCACAGCGCTCAACGATGTCTCCCTGGACATCGCCGCCGGCGAGCTGGTGTGCTTGCTCGGCCCGTCCGGGTGCGGCAAGACCACGCTGTTGCGCTGCATCGCCGGCCTCGAACGCCAGGACCGCGGTGAGTTGTATATCGGCGAGCGCGACGTCTCGGAGCTGCCACCCCAGGCCCGCGACTACGGCATTCTGTTCCAGTCCTACGCGCTGTTCCCCAACCTGACCGTCGAAGCCAACATCGCCTATGGCCTGACCGGCAGCGGCCGCGAACAGGCCCGCCAGCGGGTGGCCGAAATGCTCCAGCTGGTCGGCTTGTCCGGTAGCGAAAAAAAATACCCCGGGCAGCTTTCCGGCGGCCAGCAGCAGCGTGTGGCCCTGGCCCGCGCGCTGGCGCCGGCGCCTTCGCTGCTGTTGCTCGACGAGCCGATGTCGGCGCTGGACGCGCGGGTTCGCGAGCACCTGTGCACTGAACTGCGCCAGCTGCAACGCCAGCTGGGTATCACCACCTTGATGGTTACCCACAACCAGGACGAGGCCATGCTGATGGCCGACCGCATTGCCGTGATGAACAACGGCCAGGTCGAGCAGTACGCCACGCCGCAGGCTATCTACGACCAGCCAGCCACGCCCTTCGTTGCCGAGTTCGTTGGCCAGGGTAACTGGCTGCCGTTCCAGCGCAGCGGTGACAGCCAGGCCCAGGTCGGCGGCATGAGCATGCGTTTGTCGCCTGGCTCGGCGCGGGCCAGCAGCGGCCGCCTGTTCTGCCGCCCCGAGGCGATCACGGTCAACCCGCCGGTGCATGAAGAAAACCTGTTTCCGGCCAAGGTCCGCGAGATCACCTTCCTCGGCAACCGCTGCCGCATGAGCTTCGAGTTCAAAGCCTTGCCGGGCCATGCCTTGCTGGCCGAACTGGCCCCCGAGGCCATGCCGCGGCTGGGCTCGCAGGACATCTGGGTGGCGCTGCCACCGCAGAGCCTGCAGGTGTTCGCCTAAGATGGCCGCGCCAATGTCCCTGCCGCTGAACCCGGCCAAGGCCGCGTCGCGCCACGGCGTTGCCTTGGGTGACCGGCTGTTTGTCGTCGGTGGGAAGTGGTTGCTGTTGATGCTGCTGGTAATGGCGGTGCTGATGCCGCTGCTGGCGATCTTCTGGCGTGGTTTCAGCGGTGACGCCGGCCAGGGCGGCGGCCTGGCGGCTGCCCGGGCGCTGTTCGCCAGCGAGAACTTCCACTGGCTGCTGGGCAATAGCTTGTCGGTGGCGTTCACCGTCGCGGCCATCGTCATCCCACTGGCTTACCTGTTCGCCTATGCGTTGCAACGCACGCTGATCCCGGCCAAGGGCCTGTGGCGGGGCATCTCGTTGCTGCCCCTGCTGGCGCCGTCGATGCTGCCGGCGATCGCGCTGGTCTACCTGTTCGGTAACCAGGGCCTGCTGCGCGGGCTGCTGAGCGACAACATCTACGGCTTTTGGGGGATCGTGCTCGGCGAGGCCATTTACACCTTCCCGCATGCATTGATGATTCTGCTGTCGGCCCTGTCGCTGGCCGATGCGCGCCTGTTCGATGCTGCGTCGAGCATGGGCGCTGGGCCGTGGCGGGCGTTCTCCAGCATTACCTGGCCCGCCACGCGCCAGGCAGTATTCGCCGCCTTTTGCCTGGTGTTTACCCTGACCATCACTGACTTCGGCGTCCCGGTTGTGGTCGGGGGGGATTATCAGGTGCTGGCCCTGGAGGCTTACAAGGCCGTCGTTGGCCAGCAGCAATTTGGCCGCGGCGCCCTGATTGGCATGGTCTTACTGGTGCCGGCACTGCTGAGTTTTGCTGTCGATGCCTGGTTGCGTCGCCGCCAGGGCGAGGCCATGAGTGGGCGAGCGCAGGTGTTCGAGCCCAAGCCCTCGCGCCGTCGCGATGCCTGCTTCCTGGCGGTCGTGTCGGTGGTCTGCGCGGTGCTGTTGCTGGTGATCGGCATGGCCGTGTATTCGTCACTGGTCACCTTCTGGCCCTACAACCTGTCGCTGTCGCTCAAGCACTACCTGTTCGAGGACACCGCCGGCGGAGGCTGGCTGGCGTACCGCAATAGCGTGACCATGGCGATTGGCACGGCGCTGATCGGCAGCGTGGTGATTTTCTGCGGTGCCTACCTGATGGAAAAGACCCAGGGCCAACGCCTGCTCAACCAGTCGCTGCGCCTGCTCAGCTTCATCCCCATGGCGGTGCCGGGCCTCGTGCTGGGCCTGGGCTATGTGTTCTTCTTCAACCTCAACGGCAACCCCTTGCATGTGCTGTACGGCAGCATGGGCTTGTTGGTCATCTGCACCATTGCCCATTACCTGACCACTGCGCAGATGACCGCCACCACCGCACTGCGCCAGCTCGACGGCGAGTTCGAGGCCGCCGCTTTGTCGCTCAAGGCGCCGCTGTATCGGCACTTCCTACGGGTAACCGTGCCGATCTGCTTGCCGGCGCTGATGGACATCATCCGCTACCTGTTCGTCTCGGCGATGACCACCGTGTCGGCGGCGATCTTCCTCTACAGCCCCGACACCATCCTCGCCGCCGTTGCCGTGCTGAACATGGACGACGCGGGCAACGTTGGCGGTGCCGCCGCCATGTCGACTTTGATTCTGCTGACCAGCGCCAGCGCCTCATTGCTGCTGGCTGCAGCCTCACGCGGCCTGTTGCGCCGCTCCCAAGCCTGGCGCCAACGCGCCGCGGCTGCCTGACCTGTAAGGAACCCCACCATGTTCAAGCACCTTGCACTTGCTGCTGCCGTTTCTGCCGTGTTCAGCCTGCAGGCTTCGGCCGCCGGCACTCAGCTGACGGTTTACACCGCGCTGGAAGCCGAACAGCTCAAGACCTACAAGCAGGCCTTCGAAAAGGCCAACCCAGACGTCGAGATCAAGTGGGTGCGCGATTCCACGGGCATCATTACCGCCAAACTGCTGGCTGAAAAAGACCGCCCGCAAGCCGATGCGGTGTGGGGGTTGGCGGCCTCCAGCCTGGCCGTGCTTGACCAGCACGGCATGCTCGAAGCCTATGCGCCCAAGGACCTGGGCAAGATCTCGGCAAACTACCGTGACGCAGCCAACCCACCGGCTTGGGTGGGCATGGACGTCTGGGCCGCGACCATTTGCTTCAACACCATCGAGGCCGAGAAGCAGGGCCTGAGCAAGCCGGTAAGCTGGCAAGACCTGGCCAAGCCTGAGTACAAGGGCAAGATCGTCATGCCCAACCCGGCCTCGTCCGGCACGGGCTTCCTGGATGTCAGTGCCTGGCTGCAGACCTTTGGCGAGCCTCAGGGCTGGGCCTACATGGACGCCTTGCACCAGAACATCGGCCAGTACGTTCACTCCGGCTCCAAGCCGTGCAAGCTGGCGGCGGCGGGCGAGTTCCCGATTGGTATCTCGTTCGAATACCCCGCTGTGCAGCTCAAGCGCCAAGGCGCGCCGCTGGACATCGTGCTGCCCAAGGAGGGCCTGGGCTGGGAGATCGAGGCGACGGCGGTGATCAAAGGCACGCCAAAGGCCGATGCGGCCAAGCGCTTGGCAGACTTTTCGGCCAGCCCTGCGGCCATGGCGTTGTACAAGGAAAACTTCGCGGTGCTTGCCGCGCCGGGTATTGCCAAGCCGCAGACCGAGTTGCCGGCTGATTATGAGCAGCGGTTGATCAAGAACGACTTTGCCTGGGCCTCGAAGCACCGTGACGAGATTCTGGCCGAGTGGCGCAAGCGGTATGACGGTAAGTCGGAGAAGGTGGCGCAGCAGTGAAGGGGGGCGGGGCTGGGGTTGGGTTTGGGGTTGAGAGGTGCATGCCTTGAGGGGTGTGGCGCCTGGCAGATCGAGCGCCGCCCGCGCGGCGCTTCGCAGCACAAGGCTGCTCCTACATCTGTTTCGGGCCAGTGAGTCCTGTGATATTGGCGCGCGACCGCCTCAGGAATAATTGGCCCGAAAAATGTAGGAGCAGCCTTGTGCTGCGAAGCGCCGCGCGGGCGGCGCTCGGTCTCCCAGGCGCCGCCCCCCTAAAGGCGAACACCTACCAGTCCCCACACAAACTCAAATCTGCAACACCAAGGCCTCCAACTGCTCCTGCCGCTCCGCCTGATTCACCCGCGCCCCGGGGTTGAGCGTCGACCACTGCGGATGCGCCCGCGCCTTGACCAACGCCTCAGGCAACTTGCCCTCGCGCCAGGTCTTCTCGTCCAGCTCGCCCAGGCGAATGCTGTCTTGCGCGGCATGCCCGCGGTTATCCAGGGCCACCATCAACTGCTGCTGGCGCAACGCCAACAGCCGCAACACCGTATCGTCCACCGTCAGCTCACGCTGCCCTTTGAGCTTGCCCATCAACCGCGACCCGTAATTGCGTGCCGTCTGTAGCGCGCCGCCTGCGATCGCACCCGCCAAGGCCGCCGCGCCCAGGGTCAGGCCTCCGACCAACAGATCGACCCCGGCCCCGGCCGCAGCGCCCGCCGCCACGCCACTGCCCAGGCGTACGCCCAGCAGCTTCAAGGTCTCGGGGTTGAACAGGTCATCGCCCCAACGACCGTCCAGCAACGGCAAATCACTGGCATGGGCGTCTTCGCGGCGGAAGGCATACAGCTTGAGCAGCGCTTCGACACAGCGCTGTTCGCGTTGCCGCACATCCTGGCGCAGCGCTTCGATGGCCTTGGCTTCGGCGGCGGGCTCGGCCACCACGCTGCGCCGGCAGGCGGCGCAGTCGAGCAGCAGCTCGGCGATCAGGCGTTTACCGCTTTGATGGCGGGCTTGGCGTTGCGCCTGCTGGTCGTCGATCAGCCGTTGCAGGGCAGGGCGGGCGTCTTCCAGCAGCAGGGCCAGGCTTTCGTACAGGCGGCGCTCGCCGTCTTCCGGCGGGGCCACGCTGTCGAACCGCACCAAGGCGTGAAGGCCAAGCCGGGCAAGGGCTTCACGCCATTCGGGCTCGCGGTGCTGGCTGCTGGCAACGAAGTTGAGCACGGGTAGCAGCGGCTTGCCGCAACTGGCCAGCACCTCCAGTTCGTCGCGGTACTTGGCCAGCAGCGGTTCGCGGGCGTCGATCACGTACAGGCCGGCATTGCTGGCCTGCAACTGGCGCAGCACCTTGGCTTCCTGCTCGAAGCGTTGGCGTGCCTCACTGCCCTGGAGGAAGCGTGCCAGCCGGGCCGGGCCGTCCAGGCGCTCACCCGGGCGCTCCAGCCGCTCGAGGTAGTCGAGCAGGGCAATGGCGTCTTCCAGGCCTGGGGTGTCATACAGCTCCAGCAAGGGCTCGCCGTCCACCGACAGGCGTGCGCCCTCCACATGGCGGGTGGTGCTGGGGCGATGGGACACCTCGCCAAAGCTCACGTCGCGGGTCAAGGTACGCAGCAGCGAAGTCTTGCCGACGTTGGTGTGGCCGACCACGGCCAGTTTAAGCGGCTCAGTCATGGCCATGCTCCAACCAGGTCAAGGGCGAGGTGTCGGCGTGGGGCAGGCCGAGGCGGTCCAGCGCTTCGTGCCAGTCGCCCAGGCGCTCGGCGTCCAGGGCCTGGCCTGGGGCCGCCTGCAGCAGCCAGATACGGGTGGCGCCGGCGTTGCGTGCCAGTTCGGCCAGCAACGCCAGGCTGCCGCGATCGGGCGAACGGCGTGGGTCGCAGGCGATAGCCAGGCGCGCCGGGGGGAAGCGGCTGAGTTGTTCGAGCAGCCGGTTGCGTGATTCACGGCTATCGAGCACGCCGGCATCGGTCACGCTTTTGGGCAGGGCGGGCGGCCAGGGGCGCTGGTCATCCAGCTCCAGGCCGACCAGCAAGGCACCGCTGCTGCCGCTTTCCAGTTGCCCGGCAGCGAAGTGGGGCAAGGTGTCGGGCGCGGCGTCCTGCACACCGATGCGCTCGCTGCGTGGCATAAGGCTTTCGCGCAATGCCGCGTAGCCTGGCAGGCTGAGGTCCAGCCCCAGGTGTGTTTGGCCCTGGCGCCAGCGCCACAGGCACAGTGCGGCCAAAAGCAGGCGTGGTAGCAGGCCATAGACCAGCACCACACCGAGCAACCAGCTGGCCCAGGCCTGGCGGGCCAGGTCCAGGGCCGGCAGCGTGTCGCCGCTGGCGCGGATCATGGCTTCGTCCGGCACGGCAAAGCCCAGCAGCGAAGGCAGGGCGCCGAGCGCCTGGGTCATGTGGATGAACGGCTCGGCGGCAAGCAGGGTGGTTTCCCAGACAAAGCCATAGCGCCGTGTGGCCAGCAACGCCAAGAGCATCGCCAGCGCGGTCATCATCGCCAGCAGCCACAGCCCGTGCACCAGCACGCCAAGCAGCCAGCGATTCAGGCGCTGGCGCTGCAGCAGCACCAGCAACGCGGGCGCAAGGTGCGCGGCCTTGGCATCGCGGGCAAAGCGTTCGCTCAGCCACAACCAAAGCCGGCCCAGCCCAGCGCCGTGTTCGCCGCTCAGGCTGAAGCCGATCGCCCAGCTCAGCAGCATCACCAGGTTCAACCCCAGCAGGCTGCCCAGTGCCCAGAACACATTCACCGGGCGTTGGCCATCGCCCAGCGCCGCGAAGGCCAGGCCCGCGCCGCTGAAGGCGGCCATGATCAACAGGGCCAGCAGTGCCAGGCGCGCGCCCTGCTTCCAGTGGCGCAGGGCGGCTGTCATGCCGTCGCGTTCGGCCAGGAACAGCGCGCGCGTTTCAATACGGGTCGCCAGGTCGCCGCCGGCCTGGCGGGCGTGGCGGTTGGCTTCCTGGTCTTCCAGGGGGCCGGCATGTTCCTCGCGCAGGCGTACTGCTTCGGTGAGCCAGCGTTTGTCCAGTGGCGTCGGTCCAGTCACAAGGTCTTCCATTGCACAGGTCAGGGCAGAAGCATAACCCACGGCGGGTTTGCTATCCTCGCTGGCATGACTAGCACACTCCCCCTCAGCCTGATCGCGGCCCTCGCCGAGAACCGCGTGATCGGTATCGACAATTCCATGCCCTGGCACCTGCCGGGGGATTTCAAGTACTTCAAGGCCACGACCCTGGGCAAGCCGATCATCATGGGGCGCAAGACCTGGGACTCGCTGGGCCGGCCTTTGCCGGGGCGGCTGAATATCGTGGTCAGCCGCCAGCCGGGGCTGGCGCTGGCCGGTGCCGAGGTGTTCGCCTCGCTGGAAGCTGCGCTGGTGCGCGCCGAACAGTGGGCGCGTGAGCAGGGCGTCGATGAGCTGATGCTGATTGGCGGGGCGCAGCTGTATGGGCAGGCGCTGGAGAAGGGGCTGGTGAGCCGCATGTACCTGACCCGGGTCGAGCTGTCGCCTGAGGGCGATGCGTGGTTCCCGGCGTTCGACGAGGCGCAGTGGCGCCGGGTGAGCAGTGAGCCGCAAGCGCCTGAAGGGGCGGGGCCGGCGTATCACTTCGATGTCTGGGACAAGGTTTGAGATTGTTGGGGGCGCTTTGCGCCCCTATCGAAACGCAAGGCCGCCCCTACAAAAAGACCACGTCTTCTCTGTAGGGGCGGCCTTGCCGTATCAGCTATGACTCAGCGTTGCATGCTGGTCATCTGCTAACACGTCCTGGTCAGTCTCTTTCAACAGCTGGCTGGTCACCACCCCGGCCGTCATCGAGCCATTCACGTTCAGTGCCGTGCGGCCCATGTCGATCAACGGCTCTACCGAAATCAGCAGTGCTACCAGTTCAACCGGCAAGCCCATGGCCGGCAGCACGATCAACGCGGCGAAGGTCGCACCACCGCCCACCCCGGCTACCCCAGCCGAGCTCAGGGTGACGATGGCGACCAGGGTCGCGATCCACAGCGGGTCGAAGGTGTCGATGCCCACTGCCGGGGCAACCATCACGGCCAGCATGGCCGGATACAGGCCGGCGCAACCGTTCTGACCAATTGTCGTGCCGAACGAGGCGCTGAAGCTGGCGATCGACTGCGGCACACCCAGGCGACGGGTTTGCGCTTCGATATTCAGCGGGATGCTGGCGGCGCTGGAGCGGCTGGTGAAGGCGAAGGTCAGCACTGGCCACACCTTGCGGAAGAAGCGCAGCGGGCTGACGCCGGTCGCCGCCAGAATGACGGCATGCACCACGAACATCAGCCCCAGGCCGATGTACGAAACGACGACGAAGCTGCCCAGCTTGAGGATGTCGTCCAGGTTGGAGCTGGCGACCACCTTGGTCATCAGGGCCAGCACACCATAAGGGGTGAGCTTCATCACCACGCGCACCAGGCGCATGACCCAGGCTTGCAGGGTGTCGATGGCCGACAGGGCGCGCGCGCCTTTCTCGGCGTCGTCCTTGATCAGTTGCAGGGCGGCCAGGCCGACGAACACGGCGAAGATCACCACGCTGATGATCGAGGTTGGCTTGGCCCGCGCCAGGTCGCCTACTGGGTTGCTGGGGATGAACGACAGCAGCAGTTGCGGGATGTTGAGGTCGGCGACCTTGCCCGCGTAGTCGCTGTGGATCGCTTGCAGCCGCGCGCTTTCCTGCACGCCAGCCACCAGGCCGTCGGCGGTCAGGCCGAACAGGTTGGTCAAGACGATGCCGATCAATGCGGCGATGGCAGTGGTCAGCAGCAGGGTGCCAATGCTTAGCACGCTGATGCGGCCAAGCGAGGAGGCATTGTGCAAGCGTGCCACGGCGCTGAGGATCGAGGCGAAGATCAGCGGCATGACGATCATCTGCAGCAAGCCGACATAGCCGTTGCCGACCAGGTCGAGCCAGGCGATGGTGGCTTTCAATACCGGGTGGCCAGCGCCATAGATCGTGTGCAGGACCAGGCCGAACACCACGCCCAGCACCAGGCCCAGCAAGACCTTCTTGGCCAGGCTCCAGTCGGTGCGGCGAGTTTGTGCCAGGCCCAGCAGCAAGGCCAGGAACGCCAGCAGGTTGAGAGACAGCGGCAGGTTCATTGAAGCTCCAACAAAAAACAGAAGAGGCATCGCCTCTGTGAGCGATTGCGAACGGAAATGCTAACAGCCTGAAAACAAACGAATTTATACCCAAATGGAATGTGCATAGTCGTTTATGGAATAACGGAATGTCGCAGATAGCAATGAACAGGGCGTTTCAAGCTGCTTGAACGTCGTTGTCAGGGCTTGCTGGGCCGGTAGGTTGGACTAGCGTTTCCCGGTCATTTCAGGAGATTCGCACATGAAGTTCGCTCCGAAAGCCCTCGCCCTGGGTCTGTCCCTGCTGTTCGGGGCCCAAACCTGGGCCACCGAACTCAAGCATTGGCCTGCCGAGGCCGCCAAACAGCTCGACAGCATGATCGCCGCCAATGCCAACAAAGGTAACTACGCGGTGTTCGACATGGACAACACCAGCTACCGCTACGACCTTGAAGAGGCGCTGCTGCCGTTCATGGAGAACCAGGGGCTGCTGAGCCGCGACAAGCTCGACCCTTCGTTGAAGCTGATCCCCTTCAAAGACACGGCTGAGCACAAGGAAAGCCTGTTCAGTTACTACTACCGCCTGTGCGAAATCGACGACATGGTCTGCTACCCCTGGGTGGCGCAGGTGTTCTCGGGCTTCACCCTGAAGGAACTGAAGGCCCAGGTTGACGCCTTGATGGCCTCCGGCAAACCCGTGCCCAGCACCTACTTCGAGGGTGACCAGGTCAAGGCCATCGAGGTGCAGCCGCCCAAGGTTTTTGCCGGCCAGGCCGAGCTGTTCAACAAACTGATGGAAAACGGCATCGAGGTGTATGTCATTTCTGCCGCGTCCGAAGAACTGGTGCGCATGGTCGCGTCCGACCCCAAGTACGGCTACAACGTCAAACCGCAGAACGTGATTGGCGTCAGCCTGCTACTGAAGGACCGCAGCAACGGCCAACTGACCACGGCGCGCAAGCAGATCAGCGCCGGCAGCTATGACCCCAAGGCCAACGAAGGCCTGGAACTGACGCCTTACCTGTGGACCCCCGCGACCTGGATGGCGGGCAAGCAGGCGGCGATCCTCACCTACATCGACGAGTGGAAGCGGCCGGTGCTGGTGGGCGGCGATACGCCCACCAGCGATGGCTACATGCAGTTCCACGGGGTGGACGTGGGCAAAGGGGGCATCCACCTGTGGATAAACCGCAAGGCCAAGTACATGGACCAGCTCAACGGCATGATCGCCAAGCACGCGGCCGCGCAGGCCAAGGAAGGGCTACCGGTGACGGCGGACAAGAACTGGGTGATCGTCACGCCTGAGCAGATCCAGTAACCCGGTGCAGGTCAGCCGCTTCGGCCGACAATGAGCGTTCTGGCTTGTTGTTGGTCGAAGTTCTGCGCCAGCATGGCCACGGCTTCCATGGCGCTTGAGCGGACGCTGGCGCCCTCGGCGCCAAGCGTCTGTTCGGCCACGATGCTGTGCACCTGGTTGATCCCGACGAAGCGGAACCACGCATCGAGGAAGGGTTTTTCCAGGCCGAACGCCTGGTCAGGCGTCTGGGAGTCGGGGCCATAACCCAGCCCGCGGGTGTAGATGGCCACCGCCCGGCGCCCACCCAGCATGCCGTTCAACCCCTGTTCATCGAAGGTGAACAACACGCCCTTGTGCGAAATGGCGTCGATCAAGTGCTTGAGTTTGTAGGGGATGCCGAAATTCCACAGCGGGACGCTGAACACCACTGTATCTGCCCGGTGGAAGCGTTTGGCGAGGGTTTTGATCTGTGCCCACGCGGCGTTTTGCGCGCGGGAAAGCGGCGCATCGGCAAGCCCGGCGTACTTGGCCGCCAGCAGGTCGCCATCCACTTCGGGCAGCTCGCATTCCCAAGGGTCCAGGCGGTCAACCTCCACGCTTTTGCGCTCGGCCAACGCGGCCAGGAACACTTCGGCAATTTGAGCGGAAACCGAGCGTTCGCCTCTCGGCGATGCACACACATAAAGAACACGTTCAACCACGGGGCTACTCCTGTCAGCGTCGATGGCATTTCCCTGGCGATATACGGCACAGGGGGAGCGCAAAGTCTGATTGAGGACGATCCATTATAGAAATCACGTATGCTCGCCTCATTCAGTCCGATAGGTGATCAATCCGTGTTCGATAGCGTCCTTCTGCGTAGCTTGCTGGCCGTGGCCGACAGCGGGGGTTTCACGCGTGCGGCAGAGCGCCTGCACCTCACGCAATCGGCAATCAGCGCACACATTCGGCGGCTCGAGGCTGAAGCCGGGCACAAGCTGCTGGAACGCACCACGCGCTCGGTCAGCCTGACTCCGGCAGGCACGCGGCTGGCAGGCTATGCCCGCACCATCCTGGCACTGCATGACGATGCCCGCGCGAGCCTTGGCGTCGGCAGGCGGGTTTGCGGCACGGTGTCCGTGGGGTTGAGCGAGGAGATGGTCAAAGCCCCGATCATCGATTGCCTGCGTCGGTTTTCCGTGGCGCACCCCGATGCCGAGGTTGCCCTGCAGGTCGGCTTGACCGGCGAGTTGCTCGCGCTCATGCACGCGGGTGGGCTGGATATCGTGCTGGGGAGCCGCTGCGGCGGTGATGAGCGTGGCGAGGTGCTCTGGTCCGAGCCGTTGGTCTGGGCGAGAGGGCCGCTGGCGCTGGCCACCGATGATGCGACCTCACCTGTACCTTTGGCGGTGTTTTCCGATCAATGCCCCTACCGTGCGGCGGCCATCGAAGCGTTGGCGCGTGCAGGGCGACAATGGCGGATCGTTTGCCAGAGCCCCAGTGCCGGGGGGCTGATGACTGCCGTAAGCGGCGGGCTTGGGGTAACCCCGGTCACCCGCTCATGCGCACTGGCCGCAGGCCTGCAGGAAGTGACGACACTGCCCGCACTGCCTCACGCGCAGTTCATGCTGACCTCGACGGCGAAGCCAAAGCGCTCGGCGGCCCTGCTGCTGGCGCAGTTGCGCCACTGCGCTTCGCGTGGGGAGCTTTGATTCAGAACTTATCCACAGGCATGAAAAACCGGCGCACAGGGCGCCGGTTGTTCGAACGCTAGAAAGCCTTACAGCCCGTCGAGCATCGCCTTGTTACGTACCGCACCTTTGTCGGCACTGGTCGCCAGCAGGGCGTAGGCCTTGAGCGCGGTGGTCACCTTACGCGGACGCACTTCGGCGGGCTTCCAGCCTTTCTTGTCCTGCTCGACCCGGCGCTCGGCCAGCTCTTCGTCGCTGACCAGCAGGTTGATCGAACGGTTGGGGATGTCGATCAACACCTTGTCGCCGTCGCGCACCAGGCCAATGGCGCCGCCTGCAGCGGCTTCCGGCGAGGCGTGGCCGATCGACAGGCCCGAGGTACCGCCCGAGAAGCGGCCGTCGGTGAGCAGGGCGCAGGCCTTGCCCAGGCCTTTGGATTTCAAGTACGAGGTCGGGTAGAGCATCTCTTGCATGCCCGGGCCGCCCTTCGGGCCTTCGTAACGGATGATGACGATGTCACCGGCCTTCACTTCGTCGGCGAGGATGCCGCGCACGGCGCTGTCCTGGCTTTCGAAGATCTTCGCGCTGCCTTCGAACACATGGATCGACTCGTCGACACCGGCGGTCTTCACCACACAACCGTCGAGGGCGATGTTGCCGTACAGCACCGCCAGGCCACCCTCTTGCGAGTAGGCGTGTTCGAAGCTGCGGATGCAGCCGTTTTCACGGTCGTCGTCGAGGGTTTCCCAACGGGTCGACTGGCTGAACGCGGTTTGGGTCGGGATGCCCGCCGGGCCGGCTTTGAAGAAGGTGTGCACCGCTTCGTCGTCGGTCTGGGTGATGTCCCACTTGGCGATGGCTTCTTCCATGCTGCGGCTGTGCACGGTCGGCAGGTCGGTGTGCAGCAGGCCGCCACGGGCGAGCGAGCCGAGGATGCTGAAGATGCCGCCGGCGCGGTGCACGTCTTCCATGTGGTACTTCTGGATGTTCGGCGCCACCTTGCACAGCTGCGGCACTGTGCGCGACAAGCGGTCGATGTCCCGCAGGTCGAACGCCACCTCGCCTTCCTGGGCCGCGGCCAGCAGGTGCAGGATGGTGTTGGTCGAACCGCCCATGGCGATGTCCAGCATCATGGCGTTTTCGAAGGCCTTGAAGTTGGCGATGCTGCGCGGCAGGACCGACTCGTCGTTCTCGCCGTAGTAGCGCTTGCACAGCTCGACGATGGTGCGGCCGGCAGTGAGGAACAGCTGCTCGCGGTCGGAGTGGGTGGCCAGGGTCGAGCCGTTGCCCGGCAGGGCCAGGCCCAGGGCTTCGGTCAGGCAGTTCATCGAGTTGGCGGTGAACATGCCAGAGCACGAACCGCAGGTCGGGCAGGCGCTGCGCTCGTATTCGGCAACCTTCTCGTCGGAGGCCGTGGAGTCAGCCGCGATGACCATCGCGTCGACCAGGTCCAGGCCGTGGCTGGCCAGCTTGGTCTTGCCGGCTTCCATCGGGCCGCCGGAGACGAAGATCACCGGGATGTTCAGGCGCAGGGCGGCCATCAGCATGCCGGGGGTGATCTTGTCGCAGTTGGAGATGCAGACAATGGCGTCGGCACAGTGGGCGTTGACCATGTACTCCACGGCGTCGGCGATGATCTCGCGGCTTGGCAGCGAATACAGCATGCCGTCGTGGCCCATGGCGATGCCGTCGTCGACCGCGATGGTGTTGAATTCCTTGGCCACGCCACCGGCGCGCTCGATCTCACGGGCAACCAGCTGGCCCAGGTCCTTCAGGTGCACGTGGCCCGGGACGAACTGGGTGAACGAGTTGGCGATGGCGATGATCGGTTTCTTGAAATCTTCGTCCTTCATCCCGGTGGCGCGCCACAGGGCTCGGGCGCCAGCCATGTTGCGGCCTTGGGTGGAAGTCTTGGAACGATAATCAGGCATGAAGCACTCCTGGCGGCTTAATCAGGTCACAAAAAGGGGAGTGAGCTTCTCTTGTCCTATGCGCCTTAGGCCGGTTGCCACTGGCACGGATGGGGCCGAAGACACCACGGGATCGCCGCGTGCTCGACCAGAGCTCATAAACCCGCCGGGGATGACTGGCGATGAATAGGCCGATTCTACACCGCTGGCGCTGTGAGGGAATGGCGATGTGTCTGGGCGGTGGCTTTGGCCTCATGACCGGTCGCTTGTAGGACGCTTCCGAAACGCCGGTTCAGGGGCTGACCTGCCCGCCCAAGCTGACTATGATCCGCCCGCCGCATGTGCGGCTTCACGAGATACACCCTCAATGGACCTTCCCAGTTTCAGTTCATACCGAACTCGCAAATTGGCACTGAGCGCGTCGTCGCCAGGGCTTCCGAAGGCTTGAGCCCGTGTGGCTGAGGTGAGCGGGTGCCTGCGTCGGCGCCTGGAGAACCTCATGCAGCACACCTCCGATACGCTCGTTTCACCCCTTGACCTGCGCCAGGCCGCCCAGGCCCGTCGTGACGACCTGCTTCACCCGCAAGGCTACCCCGAAGGCACGGCCGGTTACCTGATGACCAGTGAGTACTCGTGCCTGGATGCTGGCCTCAGCGCCAGCCAGGCCATCGACATGCTGCGCCGCGAGGCCGCCGATGCCGAAACCATCTACCAGTCCTATGTGCTCGACGGGCAGCGCAACCTGCTCGGGACCTTGTCCTTGCGCGAGTTGATCCTCGCGGCGCCTGAGGCGCTGATTGATCACATCATGGTGCACAAGGTCATTTGCGTCTGTACCACGACCCGTCAGGAAGACGTGGCCCGCTTGATCCGCGAGCACGACCTGCTGGCTGTGCCGGTGCTGGACGAAGCCGGGCGGCTGGTGGGCCTGGTGACCTGCGACGACGCACTTGATGTGGTGGTCGATGAGGCCACCGAGGACTTCCACAAAGGCGCCTCCATCACCAACCACGTGGGCAATCTGCGCGATGCCACCGTCAGCCTGCTGTACCGCAAACGGGTGCTGTGGCTGGTGTTGCTGGTCTTTGGCAACCTGTTCTCGGGGGCGGGGATTGCGGCGTTCGAGGAAACCATTGCCGCGCACATCGTGCTGGTGTTCTTCCTGCCGCTGCTGGTGGACAGCGGGGGCAATGCCGGGGCGCAGTCGGCGACCTTGATGGTGCGGGGCCTGGCGACGGGCGAAGTGTACATGCGTGATTGGCTGCGCATGCTCGGGCGCGAGTGCGGGGTTGCGCTGGCGCTGGGAGCGACCATGGCCGTGGCGGTGGCATCGCTGGGCGCGCTGCGCGGTGGGATGGACATTGCCCTGATCGTTGCCAGCAGCATGCTGGTGATCGTGTTGCTGGGCAGCCTGATCGGCATGAGCCTGCCGTTCATGTTCACCAAGCTGAAGCTCGACCCGGCGACGGCCAGTGGCCCGCTGGTGACCTCGATTGCCGATGCGGCGGGGGTGCTGGTGTACTTTGGGATCGCGTCGTACGTGCTGGATATCTGACAGAGCGCATCCCTTAGAGCCCAAGCTCGACCCCTGTGGGAGCGGGTTTACCCGCGAATGCGAGGGTGAATGCACCGACGCTTTCGCGGGTAAACCCGCTCCCACAGGGGGTGGAGGTAATGCACGCTTCAGTGATTGCCCAATCAGCTGTTAGGCAGCAACCGGCAGGTAATGCTCTTGATGTAGCGGGTTTCGGCAATGGCCGGGTGCACCGGGTGGTCCGGGCCTTGGCCGCCGCGCTCGAGCAGTTGCATGTTGCGGTCCAGGTGGCGGGCGCTGGTCAGCAGGATGTTGTTCAGGTCATCCTCGGGCAGGTGCATCGAGCACGAGGCGCTGACCAGAATGCCGTCCTTGTTGAGCATGCGCATGGCCTGTTCGTTGAGGCGACGGTAGGCCGCTTCGCCGTTTTTCAGGTCTTTCTTGCGCTTGATGAAGGCGGGTGGGTCGGCAATGATCACGTCGAAGCGTTCTTCGGCGGCCTTCAGCTCGCGCAGCGCTTCAAATACGTCACCTTCGATGCAGGTCAGCTTCTCGCTGATGCCGTTGAGCGCGGCATTGCGCTCGACGCCGTCCAGGGCAAAAGCCGACGCATCGACACAGAACACTTCGCTGGCGCCAAACGCGCCGGCTTGCACACCCCAGCCACCGATGTAGCTGAACAGGTCGAGCACGCGCTTGCCTTTGACGTAGGGCGCCAGGCGTGCGCGGTTCATGCGGTGGTCGTAGAACCAGCCGGTCTTCTGGCCTTCACGTACCGGTGCTTCGAACTTGACGCCGTTTTCTTCCAGCGGGACCCAGTCCGGCACTTCGCCGTAGACGGTTTCGACGTAGCGCTGCAGGCCTTCGGCATCACGCGCGGCGGAATCGTTCTTGAACAAGATGCCGCTTGGCTTGAGCACTTGCACCAGGGCGGCGATCACGTCGTCCTTGTGCAGTTCCATGGTGGCCGACGCCAGCTGGACCACGAGGATGTCGAAGAAACGGTCGACCACCAGGCCTGGCAGCAGGTCGGAGTCGCCATAGACCAGGCGGTAGCACGGCTTGTCGAACAGGCGCTCACGCAGCGACAGGGCGACGTTGAGGCGGTGTACCAGCAGCGACTTGTCCAGCGGCAGCTTGATGTCGCGCGACAGCAGGCGCGCGCAGATCAGGTTGTTCGGGCTCAGCGCCACGATGCCCAGCGGCTTGCCGTTGGCAGCCTCGAGGATCGCTTGCTGGCCGGCCTGAAAGCCTTGCAGCGGGGTCGCGGCGACGTCGACTTCATTGCTGTAGACCCACAGGTGGCCGGCGCGCAGGCGGCGGTCGGCATTGGCTTTGAGGCGTAGGCTGGGCAGGGACATGACGTCGCTCCGGGAAAAAAGAGCGGGAGTATACCGTGTTGGCCTTCGCTTCGGGGTCAGGCGCGACAAAGTGCTGGCCAGGGCTAAAGCCAGCCGATCCGGTGTTAGAATTCGCCGTCCTCAACGAGTGTGTACGCATGTCCCAAGAACTCAGCGCCGAACAGATCCAGCAAGCCTTGCAAGGCATCACCATCCCGCCGCAACCGCAGATCATGGTCGACCTGCAGTTCGAGCAGTACATGCCCGACCCAGACCTGGAAACCATCGCCAAGCTGATTTCCCAAGACCCGGGCTTGTCCGGCGCGTTGCTCAAGTTGGTCAACTCCCCACATTTCGGCCTCTCCAACAAGATTGGCTCGATCCAGCGGGCGGTGAACCTGCTGGGCAGCCGTTCGATCATCAACCTGATCAACGCCCAGTCGATCAAAGGCGAAATGAGCGACGAGACCATCGTCACGCTGAACCGCTTCTGGGACACCGCGCAGGATGTGGCCATGACCTGCCTGACCTTGGCCAAGCGCACCGGCATGCAGACGGCTGACGAGGCCTACACCCTCGGGCTGTTCCATGATTGCGGTGTGCCGCTGATGCTCAAGCGCTTCCCCAACTACATGGACGTGCTGGAAGAGGCCTATGCCAAGGCCAGCGGCGAAACGCGGGTGGTCGATACGGAAAACCGCGCGTTCAACACCAACCACTCGGTGGTGGGGTACTTCACCGCCAAGTCCTGGCGCCTGCCCGAGCAC
The DNA here is from genome assembly GCF_028895205.1 of Pseudomonas sp. ITEM 17296. Taxonomy (NCBI): domain Bacteria; kingdom Pseudomonadati; phylum Pseudomonadota; class Gammaproteobacteria; order Pseudomonadales; family Pseudomonadaceae; genus Pseudomonas; species Pseudomonas sp. ITEM 17296. Next base: position 63,447 of record NZ_WJRS01000001.1, read on the forward strand.
CTCACGGCGGCCATCGCCAACCACCACAACGCCTTGGCCGTGTTCCGCGACGAGTCTTCGCGCAATACCCAGAGCCAGCTGAAGAACCTGCTGGCGGTGCTGAAGATGGCCGAGCACATCTGCGCGTCCTACCGGGTACTGGGCAGCCAGAGCGTCGACCACGAATGGGAAGTGGTCGGGCCACTGGTGCTCGACTACATTGGCTTGTCGGACTACGACTTCGAAAACCTCAAACAGAATATTCGAGAGCTGGGCGGGCACTGACACATGCCGGAACTACCCGAAGTAGAAACCACCCGGCGCGGCATTGCGCCTCATCTGGAAGGCCAGCGGGTCAGCCGGGTGGTGGTGCGTGACCGGCGCCTGCGCTGGCCGATCCCCGAAGACCTGGATGTGCGCTTGTCGGGGCAGCGTATCGTCAGCGTCGAGCGGCGGGCCAAGTACCTGTTGATCAATGCCGAGGTCGGTACGTTGATCAGCCATTTGGGCATGTCGGGCAATTTGCGCCTGGTCGAGCTTGGCCTGCCGGCGGCCAAGCACGAGCACGTGGATATCGAGCTGGAGTCGGGGCTGATGCTGCGCTACACCGACCCGCGCCGTTTCGGCGCCATGCTCTGGAGCCTCGACCCGCTCAACCACGAACTGCTGCTGCGTCTGGGGCCAGAGCCGTTGACCGACCTGTTCGATGGCGAGCGTTTGTTCCAGCTGTCCCGTGGGCGCTCGATGGCGGTCAAGCCGTTCATCATGGATAACGCCATCGTCGTGGGGGTGGGCAACATCTACGCCACCGAAGCGTTGTTTGCTGCGGGCATCGACCCACGCCGCGAGGCGGGCGGTATTTCGCGGGCGCGGTACCTGAAGCTGGCCATCGAGATCAAACGCGTGCTGGCAGCGGCCATCGAGCAGGGCGGCACGACCTTGCGTGATTTCATCGGCGGGGATGGGCAGCCGGGTTACTTCCAGCAGGAACTGTTCGTCTACGGGCGAGGCGGGATGCCGTGCAAGCTGTGTGGCACGACCTTGCGCGAGGTGAAGCTCGGCCAGCGGGCAAGCGTGTTCTGCCCACGCTGCCAGCGCTGAACCACTGTGGGATGTAAGCGCGCCCTGTAGGAGCAGCCTTGCGCTGCGAAGAGGCCGGTGAAAGCAGCGACGTTTTGCAGCGTTTTCACCGGCCTCTTCGCAGCGCAAGGCTGCTCCTACAGAGGAGCGTGCATGCCCTGAGGTCGGCGCTTATCAGGCCTTGCCCGTAATCAGGCGGTACTTGGCCATCAGCTGCTCTTCGGTCTCTGGGTGCGCTTCATCCAGGGGGATGCAGTCGACCGGGCAGACCTGCTGGCACTGGGGCTCGTCGTAATGACCCACGCACTGGGTGCACAGATTAGGGTCGATCACGTAGATCTCTTCGCCTTGGGAGATGGCCTCGTTCGGGCACTCGGGTTCGCAGACGTCGCAGTTGATGCAATCGTCGGTGATGATCAGGGACATGGGGACTCCGGCCGGGGCTCTCAGCCCGGGCATGTTCAACGCTGTGGGCACAATTGTGCCGCATTCGCGCCCGCAGTGCACGCGGGCGCGATGATCAGGCGTGCAGGCTTACTTCTTGAACCGTTCGGTCAGCGCCTCAGCCACAATGGGGTGGACGAATTTGCTGATATCACCCCCCAATGCCGCGATTTCCCGGACCAATGTCGAGGAGATGAACGAATAACGCTCCGACGGCGTCAGGAACAGGCTCTCGACATCGGGTGCCAGTTGCCGGTTCATGTTCGCCAGCTGGAACTCGTACTCGAAGTCGGAGACCGCGCGCAGGCCACGCAGGAAGACGTTGGCGCCCTGTTCCTTGGCAAAATGCGCCAACAGGGAAGAGAAGCCGATGACTTCGACATTGGGCAGGTGCTTGGTGACCTCACGGGCCAGCGCAACCCGTTGTTCCAGCGGGAACAGGGGGTTTTTCTTCGGGCTGGCCGCCACTGCGATAATCACGTGGTCGAAGAGCCGCGAGGCGCGCTCGACCAAGTCGCCATGGCCTTTGGTAATGGGGTCGAAAGTACCCGGGTACAACACTCGGTTCATCGCGTCATCCTGGCTGGAGTGCGTTGGGGAGTCGGATGGTAGCGCAGCGATAGCGCCCGGCCAAGTCATGCGGCCGGCTGATGGCACTATAGACAGTGGGTGCATTCGTTGTCATGCGTTGTGTGCCAGGCGGGCGATCAGGGCCTCGGTGAGCTTGGCGCTGATGGCGTACACCGACAATTGCGGGTTGGCGCCGATGCTGGTGGGGAACAGTGAGCCGTCGTGAATCGACAGGTTTTCCAGCTGATGGTGCTGGCCCAGGCTGTTGCACACCGCGTGTCGAGGGTCTTCACCCAGGGCACAGCCGCCCATCACGTGGGCGCTGCCCAGGCGTGTGCGGAACGGCGCCAGTGGCAGGCCGTCGATCATCGCCAGGGCTTCGCCAAGGTTGTTGGTGTAGCGGGCATCACTGTGCACCGGCATCACCTGCTCGGCCCCGGCGGCAAACTGGATCTGCGCCATGCTGCGGTAGGCGCGGCGCAAACCGTCGCGCAGGTAGTCATTGACCGGGTAATCCAGCACGGGCGAGCCATCGCCACGCAGCTCGACCGTGCCACCCTGGCTTTCTGGGTGAAAGCCATCGCGCAGCAACGCCAGCATCACGTGGGTATGCGGCAGCTCGGCCATGCGCTGGGCATTTTCGCTGCCATGTCCGACCAGCAGGGTGCTGGCCAGGGCCGGGTGCAGCGGAGGCACTTCCAGTTTGTAGCCGACCGGGCCGCCGCTGCCGCCCAGCCATTGGAAGTGATCGCTGTAGATGGACTGCGGAGCACCGTAATAGGGGGCGATGCGCGCCTTGAACCGTGCCGCGCTGAAGTTGACCAGGTGCAGGAAGGTGCGTTTGCCCAGGCGGGCGTGTGGGTCGGGAGCGTTGGAGCGCAGCAGCAGGGCTGGGCTGTTGATACCGCCCCCGGCGAGGATGTAGTGGCGGGCGCGCACGCTGATCTGCCGGCCGGTGGGGTTTATCCCTTGGGCATCCAGGGCCGTGCACTGCAACTGGGTAATGCGCTCGCCGTTGTGCTCGAAGCGCTCGGCACGCGCAAGATAGAGCAGCTCGCCGCCCTGGTCGAGGGTGGCTGGAATAGTCGTCACCAGCATCGATTGCTTGGCGTTGACCGGGCAGCCCATGCCGCAATAGCCAAGGTTCCAGCAACCCCGCACGTTGCGCGGGATTACCGCCCAGCGGTAGCCGAGTTGTTCGCAGCCACGGCGCAGGACCTCGTTGTTGGCGTTGGGTGGCAAGGCCCAAGGGTTGATGCCCAGCTGCTGTTCGATGCGCTCGAACCAGGGGCCTAGCGCCTCATTGTCCAAGCCATTGACCTGGTGCTCCCGGGCCCAATGGGCCAGGGTCTGTGGCGGCGTGCGAAAGCTCGAGGTCCAATTTACCAGCGTGGTGCCGCCCACGGCGCGGCCCTGCAGAATGGTGATGGCGCCGTCCTTGCTCATGCGGCCGAGGCCTTCCTGGTAGAGGCTGGCGTAGGCCTCGCTCTCCAGCAGGTGGAAGTCGCTGCTGGTCTTCAGGGGGCCTTCTTCGATTAGCAGCACCTTGAACCCCGCGGCGCTGAGCAACTGCGCGCTGGTGGCGCCGCCAGCGCCGCTGCCGATTACGGCGATATCGGCCTGCAGGGCCAGGTCATGCGCCAGGCGCGAGCCGTCGTGGGTGATCCAGCCGCGTTCGAGGCCTTGGCGAAACGGGTCGATTACAGGCATTGGCAAGGCTCTTGTGGTCGTCAGATTTTCGGTGGCCCTGGGTAGCCGCAGGCGGCCCAGGCTTCCGGCCGTTCATACCAGGCCATCTGCAGCAATTGCAGCAACGAGGCGTGGCCCATGCGCAGCAGGTTCAGCGAACTGTCCTGCCAGCGTTGCAGAAACGCGTTGATCTGCTCGCTGCTGGCCTGCTGCCAGGCGCCCCACACGCCAGTCAGCGGGCCACGGGTCAGCGGCAGGCTGAGCACGTCGAACAGTTGCCGGGTGAGCTTGAGCATTTCTGGCGACAGCGCCGCCAGTTTGTGATCGAGGCTGTGCAGCACCAGCGCCTCGACGGCCTGGGTGCCGGCCAGTACCACCGGGATCAGCGCGCTCAATAGGGGCAGGTCGTCATCACGCAGCACGTTGAAACCGGGCGCGGCCGACTGTGCCGTGCAGCCGACCAGGCTGGTGGTGGCGAGGAAGGCGCTGGCGCCCAGGCTGAAGCGGAGCAAGTCGCGACGCTGCATGGGCTTGGGCTCAACGGATGAACAGCTTGTAGACCAGGCGCTGCAAGGCCTTGCCATACGGTGGGTAAATCAGGCGGGCAGCGTTCAGGCGCTGTTTGGCCAGCACGGCCTTGGCCTTGCTGAAGGTCAGAAAACCCTCGTGGCCGTGGTAGTGGCCCATGCCGGAAGGCCCGATGCCGCCAAAGGGCAGGTCGTCCTGAGCCACATGCAGCAGGGTGTCGTTCAGGCAAACACCGCCGGAGTGGCTGTGACGCAGCACGTGTTCCTGCTCGCTGCGGTCGTAGCCGAAGTAGTAAAGAGCCAGTGGGCGAGGGCGCTGGTTGATGTAGGCCAATGCCTGGTCGAGGCTGTCGTAGGGCACCAGCGGCAGCAGCGGGCCGAAGATTTCGTCCTGCATCACCTGCATCTCGTCGTTCACGTCCAGCAGCAGGTGAGGGGGCAGGCGTCGGCCCTGGCGCGGCTCGCCTGGGTACAGGTCGAGCACCTGGGCGCCTTGGTCACGGGCGTCGTCCAGCAGGTGCTGCAGGCGCTGCAACTGCCGCGGGTTGATGATGGCGGTGTAGTCGGGGTTGTCGGCGATACGCGCGAACATGCGGTGGACGGCCGACTGGTAAGCGTCACTGAAGGCCCCCAGCCGCTCGCGCGGTACCAGCACGTAGTCGGGGGCCACGCAGGTTTGGCCAGCGTTCAGGGTTTTGCCGAAGGCGATGCGCTCGGCCGCGCTGTCCAGGGGCACGCTGGCCGAGACGATGGCCGGGGATTTGCCGCCCAGCTCCAGGGTGACCGGGGTCAGGTTGTGCGCCGCGGCCAGCATCACCTGGCGGCCGACGCTGGTTGCACCAGTGAACAGCAGGTGATCGAACGGCAGGCGGGCAAAGGCCTGGGCAACCTCGACCTCACCCAACACCACGCTGACCAGGTCTTCGGGGAACACGCGCGCCAGCAACTGCTGGAGGGCCAGGGCGCTGGCGGGCGTTGCTTCGCTGAGCTTGAGCATGACCCGGTTGCCGGCGGCCAGGGCACAGGTCAGCGGGCCAATGGCGAGAAACAGCGGGTAATTCCACGGCACGATGATGCCGACCACGCCCAGCGGTTGATAGCGCACCTGCGCGCTGGCGGGCTGAAAGGCCAGGCCGACGCGGCGCCGGCTGGCGCGCATCCAGCGTCGCAGGTGCTTTTCGGCGTGGCGCAGGCCCTGGACCGAGGGCAGCAATTCAGCCAGCAAGGTTTCATCGGCGCTGCGCCCGTCAAAGTCTTGATCGATGGCTTCGATCAGCTGCGTTTGCTCGGCCAGCAGTGCCTCGCGCAGGCTCTTCAGCCATTGCCGGCGCTGGGCTGCCGGGGGGGCGGGGTTACCCGCAAAGGCCAGGCGTTGGGCGGCGAACCTCGCCGTCAGGTCGAGGTCGGAATGCACAGGAGGCACGTCAACGGGCGAGGTCATATCGGCTCGAATCCGGGCAGGAAATCCCTAGAGCCTATACTCTAATCCGAACGATCGTGCGAATTTTTCGTTGGCGTCGAGCGGTGTATTCCACACCGGATACGCCTTAAGATGGCCCTTTGATCAAGGCCCGCAGACTGGGAGCTGAGCATGGCCCCGCGCATGAAGACCCGAGAGCGCATCGTGCAGAACAGCCTGGAGCTGTTCAACCAGCAGGGCGAACGTAGCGTCAGTACCAACCACATTGCCGCGCACATGGAAATTTCGCCCGGCAACCTGTATTACCACTTCCCCAACAAGCAGGCGATCATCGCCCTGTTGTTCAGCCAGTACGAAGAGCTGGTGGACAGCTTTTTGCGCCCGCCTCAAGGGCGCTGCGCCACCGTGGAAGACAAACGTTTCTACCTCAAGGCCCTGCTCGCGGCGATGTGGAACTACCGCTTCCTGCACCGCGACCTGGAGCACCTGCTGGACAGCGACCCCGAGCTGGCCGCCCGTTACCGGCGGTTTTCCGAACGCTGCCTGCGTCAGGGCCAGGCGATTTACCGTGGCTTCGTCGACGCCGGAATCCTGGCCATGGCGCCGGCGCAGATCGAGTCGCTGACCATCAACGCCTGGATCGTCCTGACCTCGTGGGTGCGCTTTCTCAGCACCACGCGCGAGCATTCCGCGCACCTGGGTGAAGAAGCCTTCAAGCGGGGCGTCTATCAGGTATTGGTGCTGGAGCTCGGCTTTGTCACCGCCGATGCCCGCAGCGCCGTGGACGCGCTGTGCCAGGAATTCCACGTACCCTTCAACCAGGCCTTGGAACTGTAAACCAGGGCTCGAGTGCTATCGATCAGGAGATTGTCATGCCCCTTGCGCAATTGATCACCCCGGAAAAGTTGGCCGAGCGTCTGGGCTCGCCCGATTTGGTGATCCTCGACTGCCGCTTTGCCCTCGAGGATGTGGATTATGGCCAACGCAGCTATGCCGAGGGGCATATTGCCGGGGCCCACTTCGCTGACCTGGAGCGCGACCTCAGCGGCCCGATAAGCAAGGGGCGTACGGGGCGCCACCCGTTGCCCGATGCGGCGCGGCTGGTCGAGCGTCTGCGTGAGTGGGGCGTGGACAATGACAGCGAGGTGGTGCTGTACGACGACGGCCCGGGTGCGTTTGCTGCTCGTGCCTGGTGGTTGCTGGCCTGGTTGGGCAAGCGCAGCGGCGTGTCGATTCTCGATGGCGGGCTCAAGGCATGGCATGCGGCGCACCTGCCGCTGAGCCTGGACCCACCGCTCAAGCGCGAAGGGACCTTCAAGGGCGAACCGGACAGCAAGCTGCTGATTGATGCCGCGCACTTGGCCAAGCACCTGGGCGATGCCGAGCTGACGCTGATCGACGCCCGCGCGCTGCCGCGCTTCCGGGGTGAAGTCGAGCCGATCGACCCGGTCGCCGGGCACATCCCTGGCGCGCAGTGCGCGGCGTTCACCGACAACTTGGGGGCCGACGGGCGTTTTCTGCCGGCCGAAGCGCTCAAGCAACGGTTCGCAGAAAAACTGGCCGGGCGCTCGCCGGAGCACCTGGTGGCCTACTGCGGGTCGGGCGTGACCGCTTGCCACAACCTGTTTGCCTTGGCACTGGCGGGCTATCCGCTGGGGCGGCTGTATGCGGGGTCGTGGAGCGAATGGATCAACAACCCGGCGCACGGGGTGGCTACCGGGGATTGACCCGGGCCGCCGCTAAGCGCCCTCTACCAGCCACTGCGGAATCCGCCGCTCCAGGTAATACCCCGGGTTGCGCAGGCTGCCATCGACAAAGCCCACATGGCCGCCGCGGTTGTGCAGTTCAAAGTGCGTCTGCGGCGCCAGTTCGCTGGCCAGGGGCAAGCTGTGGCTAGAGACGAACGGGTCGTCGCTGGCGTGGATGATCAGGGTTGGGGTGCGATTCTCCCCCAGGAAGAAGCGGCTCGATGAGCGCCGGTAGTAGTCGTGTGCATCGTTGAACCCGTTCAGCGGCGCGGTGACCTTGCCGTCGAAGTCCCAGAAGGTACGCAGGTTGGTCAGCGGCCCCAGCCGTTGCAGCGCCGCCAGCCGCTCATGCTGGCCCTTCTCATGAAAATGCCGCTGCTTCAGTTGCACATAGGCCAGCATCTCGCGCATGAAGTGCGCCTGGTAGACCTTCGAAAAGCCTTGGCCGATGCGGTCGGCACACTGGTCCAGACGAAACGGCACCGAGACCGCAACCGCCGCTTCCAGCTGGCTGGCCGGTCCGCTTTCGCCCAGGTACTTGAGCAACACATTGCCACCCAACGAATAACCCACCGCGTAAAGCGGCGCCAATGGGCGCTGGGCGCGCAGGTGGGCGACGATTTCTGCCAGGTCTTCGCTGGCGCCGGAGTGGTAGCTGCGCGGCAGCAGGTTCGGCTCGCCCGAGCAACCTCGCCAGTTCACCGCCACACTGGCCCAGCCGCGGCCCTGCAGGGCTTGCTGCAAGCCTTTGACATAGGGCGAGTGGGAGGAACCGGTAAGGCCATGCAGGACCAGCACCAACGGTGCATCCGGTTGGTGCGGGCCGTGCCAGTCGAGGTCGATGAAATCGCCATCGGCCAGCCACAGCCGCTCGCGGTCGCGTTGCAGTTCGGGCAGCTTGCGCCAGAGCGGCCCCCACAGGGTTTGCAGATGGGGGTTGGACAGGCCGACGGCCGGGCGGAACGTGGCAGTGAAACTGGGCATGCTGGGCAACTCGTGATGTGCCTGCCTAGAGTGCCATGAAACGCTGCCGCTGTACTTGCGCTATTGGTCGGAGGCCGGTAGCGGTTGCTGATCGGCAGCCGGGCCGACACTGACCAGCACTTTGCGCGTCAGGTCGAATCGGCGCTGCATGACTTCACGAATCGCCCCTGGGGTCAGGGCGGCCATGCGCTCGACGTACAGGTTCAGATGATCGGCAGGCAGGCGTTGTTGGGCCGCTTTCATGAGCCGCGCTGCCAGGCGCTTGTTCTGGGCAACGTCGCGCAGCAGCTGCCCTGCGAGCCGCTGGCGGGCCAGTTGCAGCTCGGCTTCTGTGGGCCCGTTCTGGATAAAGTCACGCAGCACAGTGTCTACCAGGTTCTGTGAGCCGTTTACATGTTGCGGGGCAATTTCCCATTCGATCGCGAACAGGCCTCCTGCACGCATGGGAACCCAATGGCTGCGAATGTCGTAGGTCAGCCCTCGACGTTGGCGTAACGCTTTCATCAGGCGGGAATCTGTACCCACCCCCAGTACTTCGCAGGCCAACACCAGCGCCAGGCTCTCGGGCTCGTTGGCCGGTACGTTCATCGGTAGCGCCATTAAGACTGTAGTGCTCGCTCCGGCCTGTTCGATGTCGATCGTTGCGCCGCGGGTGTCAGGCGTGGCTGGCAGCTCGGCGGCAGCCCAGTCTTGAGGCAATGCCTGGCTGAGGCGCTGTGCAATGTCCTGTGCCTCTATCCGGGAAAGGTCCCCGACAATGACCATGTCCAGATTGGTGGCGCAATAGGCGCGTCTGTGAAACGCTTTCAGGTGTTCCGGCGTGACGGCTGCAAGCCCTTGTGCAGTACCGCCCCGAAGGCTGCTGTAGGGATGACCGCTGAACAGGTGGCGATACGCTTCGTTGCGTGCTCTGAGCACTGGTTGCCTGGCCTGGTATGTGTCATGCAGCGCTAGCTGGCGTTTGACCTTGTCCAGCGCGGGTGCGGGAAAGGCTGGCTGTGCAACGAGGCTGGTGAACAGCTCGATGGCGGGTTCGAGCAGGGCGCTGTTGCTCAAGCTGCGCAGGCTCAGGGTCGTGTACTCGAGGCGTATCTCTTTTTCGACGATAGCCCCGAGCTGTTCGATACGCCTGGCATGCTCGACGGCGTCCAAATGCTGGCTGCCTTCGTCGAGCATGTACAGCGTCAGCGCCGCCAGGCTGGGTTGGTCAGCCTGAGCAGTGCCTGCCTTGAAGCGCAGCTCCACATCGACGATCGGCAAACCGCGTGCTTCAACGAAGGTCACTGCTGTGCCAGCGTCGGTTCTCCAGGTGTATGCCTGGGTCTGGATGGATTCGAAACGCAGCAGGTCCAGCCCTTGCGCGCTGAGCAGGCCGCCGTAAATGCCAGGTGTCGCCAGGGGTGCCAGTATCCGGTCATTCATCGGTGCTCTCCTTGCTGTGCATGAGGGTGATCGCGGCACGAGGCTCTGTCAGGTAGTCGACTGCAGCTTGGTGTATCTGCTCGGCCGTCACTGCTTCGAGGGTTGCTCTCTCATCGTCCAGCGCGCCGGGGGCCAGCCCACAGACCGCCTGCATGCCGATGACACGTGCCTGCTCCGCGATGTCGTCTTGGGCAAACACTTGCCTGGCCAGCCAGCGTGCCTTGGCTCGCTGTAGGTCTTGAATGCTGGGCAATCGCTGGCGAAAGTCAGCGATCTCGGCCATCAGCCTGTCAGCGGCCGCCTCGGGCGTGACGTGCTCGCTGCAGTAGGCATAAAAGGTCAGCAGGCTGTCACCGCGTCGGTACGGCTCGTACGTCGACTTCAGCCCTTGCAGGACCTGTTCGGTTATCAGCAGGCGACTGTGGAGTGTGGCGGCCTGGCCTTCGCTCAGGAGATCGGGCAGCAGTTGTAAAGCAAGGGCTTGCGTGCGGTTCTTGGCCGTACGTTGACTGGGCAGATTGAAGCTGAGGATCACCCCAGGTCTCAGGCCTTGCAGGTGCAATGTTTGCGAGCGTCGAGCCAGCTCCGAAACTGCGACGGGTGTTTGTTCGGGCGGCAGACGGTGGGCGGGGATTGCAGCGAAATGCCTTGCTACCAGTGTCTGCAGTTTTTGCAGATCAATGGCGCCGGCGACTGACAGGGTGGCGTTGTTTGGGTGATACCAGGTTTGATACCAGGTGCGGGCCGCGGCTGGGGTCATGAGGGCGAGGTCGGTCTTGTAGCCGATCACCGGTGTTGCATAGCGGCTGTTGCCATGGGCCAGCAATTGGTGATGTTCCAATGCGAGCGCCAAGGGATTGTTGTCGACATCGGCACGCCGCTCGGCCATGACCACGGCAAGCTCGCGGGCGAAAGGCGCATCGCTGAGTGTCGCAGTGGCCATGGTGTCGGCCATGGCTTCCAGCGCGATCTCCAGCCGGCTGACGGGCAAGGTCAATGGAAAGACCGTGGCCTCCTGCAGCGTGAACGCATTCGGGTCACCGCCGAGGCGGGTCATCAAGGTCGAATATTGCCCACTGGGCAGTTTGCTGCTGCCCTCGAACAGCAGGTGTTCCAAGGCATGTGATAGGCCGGTATGGCCGTCAGGCTCGTAGCTTGAACCTACGTGGTACCACAGCTGCACGCTGACCAGCGGGGCGCGACGATCTTCACGCAGGTAAACGCGCAGGCCATTGGCAAGTGAGAAGAACTGTACCGAAGGTGCCGGCTTTGGGTGTTCCGTCATGGCTGAAGTGCTCCTGCTATTAACGAAGGAGCAGCTTCAGCCATGGGGCCGGTGGCGGTGGGGTAGCTATATACGTCAACGCAGGACGCGGACTATGTACGCCCGCCAGGTGTCAGACCGTCAGCCCCGCTGCCAGAGCGCGTAATGCACCTGGCCGGTCTTTTTCTCCCGGTGCAGGCGCCAGTTGCCCGGCAGTTGCAAGGCCGAGGGTGCGGTCTCGCTCTCGGTGTAGATCCACGCCTGTTCCCGCAGCCACTGGTTCTGTTCCAGCAGGTTGCAGGTGTTGGCCAGCAGGTCCTGGTGGAACGGTGGGTCGAGGAACACTACGTCGAACTGCTGCTTGGCCGGGTTCTGCAGGTAGCGCAGCGCGTCGGTTTGCAGAATTTGCCCGCGAGGGCAGCGCAGCAGCTCGAGGTTGTCTTTGAGGTTGCTGATGGCGGCGGGGTTGCTGTCCAGTGCCACGGCGTCTTCGGCACCGCGCGACAAGGCTTCCAGCACCAGCGCGCCGCTGCCGGTGAAGGCGTCCAGCACGCGGGCGCCTTCGATGTAAGGCGCGAGCCAGTTGAACACGGTTTCGCGTACGCGATCAGGCGTTGGCCGCAGGCCGTCGCCTTCAGGCACCGCCAGGCGGCGGCTGCGCCACTCGCCGGCGATGATGCGCAGGTGGCCCTGGCCCTTGCTGTGGCCCGGCTGAGGGCGGGCGGGAGGGGTGGATCTTGGCATTAGTGCTCCGGTACGCCGAGCGGTTGCTCGGAAGGCTTGTCAGTGGGGGCTGGCAGCGGTTTTTGCGGCACCTTGGGGCCCGCGGTGACGATCACCAGTTTATCGGCTGACAGGTGTTTGTTCATGGCGGCCTTGACCTGCTCGACGGTGAGCGCCTGGGACTGCTGCATGAAGTCCTCCAGCCAGGTCAGCGGCAGGTTGTAGAAGCCAATGGCCCCCAGTTGGCCAACGATACTGGCGTTGCTGGCATTGGACAGCGGGAAGCTGCCGGCCAGCTCGCGCTTGGCATCGTCCAGCTCTTGCTGGGTCGGGCCGCTCTTGAGGTAATCGGCCAGGATGTCCTGGACCAGCTTGAGGGTGCCTTCGCTGAGTTCGGCGCGGGTTTGCAGGTTGATCATGAACGGGCCACGTACCTGCATCGGGCTGAACACCGAGTAGACGCCGTAAGTGAGCCCGCGTTTTTCACGCACTTCGCTCATCAGGCGGGTGCCGAACGCGCCACCGCCGAGGATCTGGTTACCCAGCGACAGGGCCGGCCAGTCCGGGTCCTGGCGGTCGATACCCAGCTCGGCCAGCATCAGGTGGGTCTGCTTGGACGGGAAGTCGATGTGGGTCAGGCCCGCCTTGGGGTCGGTCGGTTGTGCCGGTGCGACCAGCGCCGGGCCTTTCGGCAGGCCGGCGGATACCTGGGCGGCAATGGCTTCGGCTTCGGCGCGGCTGAGGTCGCCGACCAGGGCGATGACCGCGTTGCCGGCCGAGTAGGCCTTGGCGTGGAAGGCGCGCAACTGTGCCAGGGTGATGCCGTTGATGCTCTCGGCGCTGCCGTCGCTCGGGTGGGCGTACGGGTGGTCGCCGTACAGCTTGCCGAACAGGGCCTTGCCCGCGAGCTTGCCGGGGTTCTGCTTGTCGTATTCGAAGCCGGCCAGCATCTGGTTCTTGATGCGCTTGAGGGCGTCCTCGGGGAAGGTCGGCTTGCCTGCCACTTCAGCGAACAGCTTGAGCGCCGGTTCGCGCTTGTCCTTGGTGCTCAGGCTGCGCAGCGATGCCACGGCCATGTCGCGGTACGAGCCGTTGCCGAAGTCTGCGCCCAGGCCCTCGAAGCCTTCGGCAATGGCGGTCACGTCCTTGCCGGCCACGCCCTCGTTGAGCATGGCGTTGGTCAAGGCGGCCAGGCCTGGCGTGCCGCCGTCCTGGCTGCTACCGGCGGCGAAGGTGACGCGCAGGTCGAACATCGGCAGTTCGCGGGCTTCGACGAACAGTACCCGGGCGCCTTCGGCGGTGTTCCAGTGCTGGATGTTCAGCTGACGTCGGCTGGGGGCCTTGCCGTCCAGCTCGGCCAGCGACTGCAGGGTATTGGCTGGGCGGGCCGCGGTGCTGTCAGCCTTGGCCGCGTTGTCGGCCAGGGCCGGGGCCGTCAATACCGCCGCCAGCGCCAGGGCGCGGATGCCCGTGGCCAGCAGGGTATGGCGTGGTACGCTGCGATCACTCATGAGCGGACTCCTCGGGCAATACATGGGCAACGCTCAGGCGTTCGCGGGTGAAATAGGTGCGCGCAGCGTTCTGGATGTCTTGCGGGGTCACGCGCTTGAGCTCGTCCAGTTCGCTGTCGATCAGCTTCCAGGACAGGCCCACGGTCTCCAGCTGGCCGATGGTGGTGGCCTGGCTGCTGATGGAGTCGCGGTCGTAGACCAGGCCGGCGATCACCTGGGCGCGCACGCGTTCGAGTTCTTCGGCGCTGGGTGGCGTGGTCTTGAGCTCTTCCAGCAACTGCCAGATGCCCTTTTCCACGTCGTCCATGGTTTTTTGCTTTTGCACGTTCGGCGTGGCCGAGATCAGGAACAGGCTATCGCCACGGGTGAAGGCGTTGTAGCTGGACGACGCACCGGCCACCAGTTCCTGGCCGCGCTCCAGGCGGGCTGGCATCCGTGCGCTGTAGCCGCCATCGAGCAGGGCCGAGATCAGGCGCAGGGCATGCACCGTGCGCGGGTCCTTGGCGGTCGGCAGGCCAGGTACGTTGAAGCCGTAGATCAGGCTCGGCAACTGGGTGCGCACGTGCAAGGTCAACTGGCGTTGGCCGGGCTCGGCCAGCTCAAGCGGCAGCTTGGCGGGCGGCACCGCACGCTTGGGAATGCCGGCGAAGTACTTTTGCGCCAGGCCCTTGACCTCATCGACGGTGACATCGCCGACCACCACCAGGGTGGCATTGTTGGGCGCATACCAGGATTCGTACCAATGGCGCAGCTCTTCGACCTTCATGCGGTCGAGGTCGGCCATCCAGCCAATGGTCGGGGTGTGGTAGCCACTGGCCGGGTAGGCCATCGCGCGGAACAGCTCGAACGCCTTGGCATTGGGCTGATCGTCGGTGCGCAGGCGGCGCTCCTCTTTGATCACTTCTATTTCGCGGCTGAACTCGTCGGCGGGCAGGCGCAGGCTGGCCAGGCGATCGGCCTCCAGCTCAAGGGCCACCGGCAGGCGGTCGCGGGCCAGCACTTGGTAATAGGCTGTGTAGTCGTCGCTGGTGAAGGCGTTCTCTTCCGCACCCAGGTCGCGCAGGATGCGCGAGGCCTCGCCGGGGCCGACTTTGGCGCTACCCTTGAACATCATGTGTTCAAGGGCGTGGGACAGGCCGGTCTGGCCCGGGGTCTCGTAGCTGGAGCCCACCTTGTACCAGATCTGCGAGACCACCACCGGCGCGCGGTGGTCTTCACGCACGACCACCTTGAGGCCGTTGTCGAGGATGAATTCGTGGGTCGGTTGCACATCGGCGGCGAAGGCCGCGAGCGGCAGGCAGAGCGTGCCGAGCAACAGGCCAGCGGCGCGGCGGGCTAGAGCATTCATACGGTGTTTAACCTGTTCGGCGGCCCGCAGGGTTTAGCGTCGGCGGGCCAGGAGGTGCTAGGATACTGATCCGGTTGCCTGGCGACCATGCCTGTCGCCGTTCTGGCCCACAGGACACTAAGACAAAACGTTGCGCATGAACCAGCCGGCTTCAAGATAGTCTGTTCTGCGTATAGAGAATTCCCGATGCGTCATTGCTGGCGCATCGCTACCCTGAGATAGCCGTCCTCCATGTTTGGTTCCAACGACGACAAAAAAGCGCCGGCCGAGTCTGGCGAAAAGAAAGGCCTGTTCAGCTGGTTTCGCAAGAAGCCGCAGCAACCTGTCGCCGAACAGCCGCAAACCCCCGAGCCACAGGCTGAAGAGCCGGTAGCAGCGCAGCCTGCCGTCGAGCAGCCTGCTGTGGCGCCGGCCGAGCCGGTGGCCGCACAAGCCCCTGTTGCGCCCGAGCCGCCTCAACCTGTACCGGCCCTGGCTGATCCTGAGCCTTCTCAGCCTGCCCAGCCCCCAGTGGCGGCGAGCATGCCCGCGAACGCGCAAGCCAGCGCGCCGCAGGTCGAACTCCAAGCGCCGGTGGTGACCGCCCCCGAAGCCCCGGTAATTCGTGCCGTCGAGCCGCCTGTCAGCAATCTGGTATTGCCAGTTGCCGAAGAGCCTGTGGCCCTGGTGCCGGACCTTGAGCCCACGGCCCCGCCTGCAATTCCTGAGCGACCATCGGTCGAGCCCGCCGCGCCGGTGGCAGCCGCACCCCAGCCAGCGCCGGTGGTTGCCGAGCCCGCCCCGGTCGTGGCGCCTGCTCCAGCTCCAGCTCCAGAAGCTCCAGAAGCTCCAGCAGCTCCAGCCCCGACCCCGGTCGAACCCGAGCCCGTTGCCGCGCCGGTCGCCACTGAACAGTCCAAACCCGGCTTCTTCGCCCGCCTCAAGCAGGGCCTGTCCAAGACCAGCGCCAGTATCGGCGAAGGCATGGCCAGCCTGTTCCTGGGCAAAAAAGTCATCGATGACGACCTGCTCGACGAGATCGAGACCCGCCTGCTGACCGCCGACGTTGGCGTGGAAGCGACTTCGGCCATCGTCCAGAACCTGACCCAGAAGGTCGCCCGCAAGCAGTTGGCCGATGCCGATGCGCTGTACAAGTCGCTGCAGGAAGAGCTGGCCGCGCTGCTGCGTCCGGTCGAGCAGCCGTTGAAGATCCAGGCGCAAAACAAGCCCTACGTGATCCTGGTGGTCGGCGTGAACGGCGCCGGCAAGACCACTACCATTGGCAAGCTGGCCAAGAAGCTGCAGCTGGAAGGCAAGAAGGTCATGCTGGCTGCGGGCGACACCTTCCGCGCCGCGGCGGTCGAGCAGTTGCAGGTTTGGGGTGAGCGTAACCAGATCCCGGTAATCGCCCAGCACACCGGTGCCGACTCGGCCTCGGTGATCTTCGACGCCGTGCAGGCCGCCAAGGCCCGTGGGGTCGACGTGCTGATCGCTGATACCGCCGGCCGTCTGCACACCAAAGACAACCTGATGGAAGAGCTGAAGAAGGTGCGCCGAGTGATCGGCAAGCTCGACGCCGAGGCGCCGCACGAGGTGCTGCTGGTGCTCGACGCCGGCACCGGCCAAAACGCCATCAGCCAGGCCAAGTACTTCAACCAGAGCGTCGAGCTGACCGGCCTGGCCCTGACCAAGCTGGACGGCACCGCCAAAGGCGGCGTTATCTTCGCCCTGGCCAAGCAGTTCAGTATTCCGATCCGTTTCATCGGTGTGGGTGAAGGTATCGACGACCTGCGCACCTTCGAAGCCGAGCCGTTCGTCAAAGCGCTGTTCGCCGAGCGAGAGCATCCATGATCCGATTCGAACAGGTTGCCAAGCGCTATCCCAATGGCCATGTAGGCTTGCATGAGCTGAGTTTCCGGGCGCGCCGGGGCGAATTCCTGTTCGTCACCGGGCACTCGGGTGCCGGTAAGAGCACCTTGCTGCGCCTGCTGCTGGCCATGGAGCGCCCGACCAGCGGCAAGCTGCTGCTGGCAGGGCAGGACCTGGGCCAGATCAGCAATGCGCAGATCCCGTTCCTGCGCCGGCAGATCGGTGTGGTGTTCCAGAACCACCAGCTGCTGTTCGACCGCACGGTGTTCAACAACATCGCCTTGCCGCTGCAGATCCTCGGCCTGTCCAAGGCCGAGATCACCAAACGCGTCGACTCGGCCTTGGAGCGTGTCTCGCTGGCCGACAAAGGCGAACTGTTCCCGGCCGATTTGTCCACGGGGCAGCAACAACGGGTCGGTATCGCACGTGCCATCGTCCATCAGCCGGCCCTGTTGCTGGCCGACGAACCCACCGGCAACCTTGACCCGCGCCTGGCCGCAGAGATCATGGGCGTGTTCGAAGACATCAACCGCCTGGGCACCACGGTATTGATCGCCAGCCACGACCTGGCATTGATCGCGCGCATGCGGCATCGCATGCTGACCCTGCAGCGCGGCCGTTTGATCGGCGATGGGGAGGCCGGGCAATGAGCACTACACGTACGCCGAAGGTTTCCGAACGGGTTGCGCCGAAACCCGCCGACCCGCAACCGGCGAAGAAAAAGCGCGACGACGATGACGGCCCAGATTTCCGCACACTGCTGCACGCCTGGCTGGAAAGCCATCGCGCGAGCATGGCCGACAGCTTGCGTCGCCTCGGCAAGCAGCCGATCGGCAGCTTCTTCACCTGCCTGGTAATGGCAGTGGCGTTGAGCATGCCCATGGGCCTGTCGTTGCTGCTGAAGAACGTCGAAAAGCTCGGCGGCTCCTGGCAGCGCGCCGCGCAGATTTCGCTGTACCTCAAGCTCGACGCTGGCAGCAAGGAAGGTGAAGCGCTGCGCGATGAGATCAAGCACATGCCTGGGGTGGCCGACGCGCTGTATGTCAGCCGCGATCAAGCGCTGGAAGAGTTCCAGCAGCAGTCCGGCCTGGGTGAGGCGTTGCGCGAGCTCCCCGAGAACCCGCTGCCTGGCGTGGTGGTGGTGACCCCGACCGAGGTCGACAAGCCAGCACTTGAAGCCTTGCGTCAGCGGCTGTCGGAGCTGCCAAAGGTCGAAGTGGCACAGCTGGACCTGGTCTGGGTCGAGCGCCTGGCGGCAATCTTGAAGCTGGGCGATCGCTTTGTCTTCGGCCTGGCCGTCATGCTGATTTCTGCGCTGCTGTTAGTAATCGGTAACACAATTCGTCTACATATTGAAAACCGTCGTACCGAGATCGAAGTGATCAAGCTGGTCGGCGGCACCGATAGCTATGTACGCCGGCCGTTCCTGTACATGGGCGCCTTGTATGGCCTGGGCGCGGGGCTGTTGGCCTGGGGCATCCTGGCATTCGGCCTGAACTGGCTGAACCAGGCGGTCGTCGGGCTCTCCGGGCTGTATGGCAGTGACTTCGCCCTGGGTGGGGTGCCGGCGTCCGATGGTCTGTCGCTCTTGATCGGAGCGGTACTGTTGGGGTATATCGGTGCATGGATCGCGGTCGCTCGCCATTTGAACGAGCTGGCGCCACGATAGTTTTTCCCGTGCCAGCATTGACTTTATTACCGTTTTGGGAACTTGTTTACCGGTTTCCGGTCAATGTTGGCAGTGCCCACAAGGCGCGAGTCTAGTAAGTCGGAGGTTCTTGAATGACCACATCGTTGCAACCTGCCTATGCCCTGGTGCCCGGTGCAAACCTGGAAGCCTATGTGCACACGGTCAACAGCATCCCGCTGCTGACGGTCGAGCAGGAGCGTGATCTGGCCGAGCGTCTCTATTACGAGCAGGATCTTGAGGCCGCTCGGCAAATGGTGATGGCCCACCTGCGTTTCGTCGTACATATCGCCCGTAGCTATGCAGGCTACGGCCTGGCCCAGGCTGACCTGATCCAGGAAGGCAACGTCGGCCTGATGAAGGCCGTCAAACGCTTCAACCCAGAGATGGGCGTGCGCCTGGTGTCCTTTGCCGTGCACTGGATCAAGGCCGAAATCCACGAATTCATCCTGCGCAACTGGCGCATCGTCAAGGTGGCGACCACCAAGGCCCAGCGCAAACTGTTCTTCAATCTGCGCAGCCAGAAGAAGCGCCTGGCCTGGCTGAACAACGATGAAGTTCATCGCGTGGCAGAGAGCCTGGGCGTCGAACCGCGCGAAGTGCGCGAGATGGAAAGCCGCCTGAGTGGTCAGGACATGGCCTTTGACCCAGCGGCGGAAGCCGATGATGACAGCGCGTTCCAGTCGCCTGCGCATTACCTGGAGGACCACCGCTACGACCCGGCCGTACAGCTTGAGGATGCCGACTGGAGCGACAACTCCACCAGCAACCTGCATGAAGCGCTGCAAGGCCTGGACGAGCGCAGCCGTGACATTCTCTACCAGCGCTGGTTGGCGGAAGAGAAGGCGACGTTGCATGAGTTGGCAGACAAGTACAGCGTGTCGGCTGAGCGTATTCGTCAGCTGGAGAAGAATGCGATGAACAAGGTCAAGGCGTTGATCACGGTGTGATTCACGCTTGGCTGTATCAAAAAGCCGCTGGCCTGAAGAGGGTTGGCGGCTTTTTTGTTTGTGTTGGCTTTGCGGGCCCTTTCGCAGCACAAGGCTGCTCCTACAGGTATAGCGCCGGACCTGTAGGCGCAGCCTTGTGCTGCGAAAGGGCCGGTAAAGCCCGTCGATGATTCAAAGCCTGCGCGAAGCATCCAGCTGCATCAGGTAGCTAGGCCCACCCAACTGGCTCATCTGCCGCCGAATCCACCCGGCCCGACTGGCCACATAGGCGCTGGGCCGGCTGGCGCTCCACTTGATCGGGCTGGGCAATACCGCAGCCAGTTGCGCGGCCTGTTGCCGATTGAGCCGGCTGGCGTCGACCCCGAAGTGGTAGCGCGCCGCCGCCTGGGCGCCAAACACGCCATTGCCCCATTCGGCGCTGTTCAGGTAGACCTCGAGGATGCGCTCCTTCGACCAGAACAGCTCGATCAGCGCCGTGAACCAGGCTTCCAGGCCCTTGCGGAACCAACTGCGGCCCGACCACAGGAACAGGTTCTTGGCCACCTGCTGGGTCAGCGTGCTGGCCCCGCGAATGTTGCCGCCGCGTTCGTTGTAGGCCAGCGCTGCCTGAATGGCCGGGATGTCAAAACCCCAATGGGTGGCGAACTTCTGGTCTTCACCGGCAATGACCGCGACCTTGAGCTCATCGGAGATGTTCTCCCACGGTTCCCAGTCGCGCTGCAGGTCAATGGGCTCGCCATTCAGCCAGGACTCGACCTTGCGCTCGGCCATCAACGCCGTGCCGGGGGGCGGCACCCAGCGAAACACCAGCACCAATACGATACTGCCGGCAGCGAACCAGAGCAGGGCGCGAGTGAGGCGGCGGATAAGGGATGGCAGCATGTCGATGGCTTGGCCGGGCGGGTGGAACGGGCCATTATACAGACCCGATACAAGGAGTCGTCCCATGCTTCGCAGCTTCCTCATGCTTGCCGCCTTTTTCGGCTTTACCGGTGTGGCCCTGGGCGCTTTCGCCGCGCATGGGCTGAAAAACCGCCTGACGCCAGACTACCTGGCCATCTTCCACACCGGCGTGACCTACCAGCTGGTGCATGCCTTGGCGATTTTCGGTGTCGCCGTGCTGGCAGCGCATTTGCCGGGGCGCCTGGTGGGCTGGGCCGGCGGTCTGTTCGCGCTGGGTATCCTGCTGTTCTCCGGTAGCCTGTACCTGCTGACCCTGACAGGCGTGAGCAAGCTCGGCATCATCACGCCCTTTGGCGGCCTGTGCTTCCTCGCAGGGTGGCTGTGCCTGGGCCTGGCAGCCTGGCGGCTGGGCTGACCGAGTGGTCCACAATCGCGACTAATGGCGTGCACCGGCCTTGGGTAAACGGGGTGTTCGGCGCTAGAATGCGTGCCCCAAAGCACAATGGTGGCCGTGCGCATGCGCATTCAACTGAACGGTGAACCTTACGAACTGCCCGCTGGCGAAAGCGTCGCGGCCCTGCTGACGCGCCTGGACCTCACCGGGCGCCGGGTAGCAGTGGAACTCAACCTGGATATCGTGCCGCGTAGCCAGCACGACAGCACTGCGCTGAACGAAGGCGACCAGGTTGAAGTGGTCCACGCCATCGGCGGCGGCTGATAGCGGCTCGGCGGTTCACACGCAAGCCCAGTAACCTTTTCCCGAGGAACAACGATGAGCAACGTTCGTAGCGACAAGCCCTTTACCCTGGCCGGGCGCACTTTCCAGTCGCGCCTGCTGGTCGGCACCGGCAAATACCGTGACATGGAAGAAACCCGTCTGGCCATCGAGGCCTCGGGTGCCGAGATCGTCACCGTCGCTGTGCGCCGTACCAACATCGGTCAGAACCCGGGCGAGCCGAACCTGCTCGACGTGCTGCCACCCGACCGTTACACCATCTTGCCGAACACTGCGGGCTGCTACGACGCTGTCGAAGCCGTGCGCACTTGCCGCCTGGCCCGTGAACTGCTGGATGGCCACAACCTGGTCAAGCTGGAAGTGCTGGCCGACCAGAAAACCTTGTTCCCCAACGTGATCGAAACCCTCAAGGCCGCCGAAGTGTTGGTCAAGGACGGTTTCGACGTGATGGTCTACACCAGCGACGACCCGATCATCGCCCGTCAGCTGGCCGAAGCGGGCTGTATTGCGGTCATGCCGCTGGCTGGCCTGATCGGTACCGGCCTGGGCATCTGCAACCCTTACAACCTGCAGATCATCCTCGAAGAATCCAAGGTGCCGGTGCTGGTCGATGCCGGCGTGGGTACTGCCTCCGACGCCACCATCGCCATGGAGATGGGCTGCGAGGCGGTGCTGATGAACTCGGCCATCGCCCATGCCCAGCAACCGGTGTTGATGGCTGAAGCCATGAAGCACGCCATCGTGGCCGGTCGCCTGGCCTACCTGGCCGGCCGCATGCCGAAGAAACTCTATGCCAGCGCCTCTTCGCCGCTGGATGGTCTGATCAAGTAAGAGCTCCTGATGACTGAATCGCAAGAAACGCCGATCACCGCCGAAGGCGAAGAGCGCCCACACCGCCGTATCAAGAGCTTCGTGATGCGCGCCGGGCGCATGACCGAAGGTCAGCAACGCGGCCTGGACCAGGGTGGCCCCCTGTTCATCCTGCCCCTGGCCGACAGCCCGGTGGACTACGATCAGGTGTTCGGCCGTTCGGCGCCGCGCACCCTGGAGATCGGTTTCGGCATGGGCCACTCCCTGCTGGAGATGGCCGCTGCCGCGCCTGAGCAGGATTTCATCGGTGTCGAAGTGCACCGTCCGGGCGTTGGCGCGCTGCTCAATGGCGTGCTGACCCAAGGGCTGAAGAACCTGCGGGTGTATGACTGCGATGCCATCGAAGTGCTCAATCGCTGCGTGGCCGACAACAGCCTCGACCGTTTGATGCTGTTCTTCCCAGACCCTTGGCACAAAGCGCGCCATCACAAGCGCCGCATCGTGCAGCTGGAATTCGCAGAGCTGGTACGCCGCAAGCTCAAGCCGGGTGGCGTGTTCCACATGGCGACCGACTGGGAACCGTATGCCGAGTACATGCTGGAAGTGATGAGCGCTGCGCCCGGTTACCGTAACCAGGCGGCGGATGGCGCATATGTGCCACGTCCGCAAGAGCGGCCGATCACCAAGTTCGAGCGCCGTGGTGAGCGCTTGGGGCATGGGGTTTGGGATTTGAAGTTCGAGAAGGTGGATTGATTGGGCGCTTGAACCTTTCGAGCTCAGCCTGCTGAAGTGACCAACAAAAAAACCGCCTGAGAAGGGCGGTTTTTTTATTGAAACGATCAGACTGAGGATCCTTCGCTTCGGGCTTTCACTGAAAGACCCCGTACTCATCCGGATCTTGTTTGTACTCAAGACCGCGAGAGATTCTGTGGGAGCGGGTTTACCCGCGAAGAATGCGACGCGGTACATGGCACGGGCTTCGCCCGTGTTCGCGGGTAAACCCGCTCCCACAGGGAAAGTGAAATGCTGTAGTCGTGCCTTACCCCCGCCGATCAGCCACCACGCCGATCAACACCAGCACCACCAGCAGCACGGGTGCCAACGCATAATTATTGAACTGGCCCAGCCCCTTCACCACCCACGGCGTGGCATAGATCAGCGCTGCACCGCTGCCGATCATCACCAGCAGGGCCATGAACGGCACGCGCAGGGCGCCGGCCAGGCTGCCTAGGCGTTGTTCCACCGTGGCTTTGATATCGGTGCCGAACAGCACCAGCAGGCAGCCTACCAAGGCCAGCGAAATCTCCGACAGGTTGCTGCGGCTCCAGCGGGAAGCCGTTGCAAGCAGATCAAGTACCAGGTCCATGGGTCATCCTTAGGTCAAGAAATACTGCAGCAGGTCATTGAGGAACAACTGGCCGCGCGGCGTGGCCACCAATCGATCCGGTTCGACCTGCAAAAGGCCCTTTTGTTCGGCCGCGCGACGGGCCTCGGCCAGTTGCGCCAGCGGCAGGCCGGTACGCTGGGTGAACAGTTCGGCTTCGACGCCATCGGTCAGGCGCAAGGCGTTCATCAGGAACTCGAAGGGCAGCTCGTCCGCCGGCAGCCGCTTTTCGCCAGCCTTGAACGGTTTGGCCAGGTTCAGGTAGTCCTTGGGCAGGCGGGTTTTCCAGGTGCGCAGGATGCGCCCGTCAGCGAAGGTCAGCTTGCCGTGGGCGCCCGCGCCGATGCCGATGAAATCACCGAAGCGCCAGTAATTGAGGTTGTGCTTGGCAGCACGGCCTGGCTGGGCATAGGCCGACACTTCGTACTGGCGGTAGCCGTGCTCGGCCATCAGGCTTTGGCCGGCCTCCTGGATATCCCACAGGATGTCGTCTTCGGGCAGCTCGGGCGGCTGGTTCCAGAACACCGTGTTCGGCTCTACGGTCAGCTGGTACCACGACAAGTGGGTCGGCCCTAGCGCGATGGCCTGGCGCACGTCACCCAGCGCGTCGTCCAGCGACTGGTCGGGCAGGCCGTGCATCAAGTCCATGTTGAAGTTGTCGAACCCGGCGGCGCGCGCCATGTCGGCGGCACGGATCGCTTCGTCACCATTGTGGATGCGCCCGAGCGCCTCCAGCTTGGCGGGCTGGAAGCTCTGCACGCCGATGGACAGGCGATTGATGCCCGTCTGCCGGTACGCCTTGAACTTCTCTTGCTCGAACGTACCGGGGTTGGCCTCCAGGGTGATTTCGATGTCCGGCGCGAACGGGATGCGTTGTTCAACGCCACGCAGCAGCCGCCCAAGGGCGTTGGCACTGAACAAGCTCGGCGTACCGCCACCGAAGAAGATCGAGCTGATCGGGCGGCCTTGTACGGCTGCCAGCTCTTGATCGAGGTCGGTCAGCAGGGCGTCGACATAAGCCTCTTCAGGCAGCTCTGGGCCCGCCGCGTGGGAATTGAAGTCGCAATAAGGGCATTTGCGTACGCACCACGGGATGTGGATGTACAACGCCAAAGGCGGCAGCACGGCGAAACCAGCCGCACCCGCCGGGTGCGGTTGGATGGACAACGTTTCGATCATGCCAGGCCCAGGCGTTGACGCAGCAGGACCATGGCGCGGGCGCGGTGGCTGAGCTGGTTCTTGTCGACAGGGGCGAGGTCCGCACTCGAGCAATTGCGCTCTGGCACCCAGAACAGCGGGTCGTAGCCAAAGCCGTGCTCACCGCTGGCCTCAAACATGATGCGCCCGTGCCACAGGCCTTCGCACAGGATCGGCAGCGGGTCGTCGGCGTGACGTACCAGCGCCAGCACGCAGACGAACTGAGCGCCGCGCTCGGCCTCGGGCACGTCTTTCAAGGCGTCCAGCAGCTTGGCGTTGTTTGCCGCGTCACCCTTGCCATCGGCATAGCGAGCAGAATAGATACCCGGCGCGCCGCCGAGGTAGTCCACGGCCAGGCCCGAGTCATCGGCCAGTGCTGGCAGGCCAGAGATGCGCGCGGCATTGCGTGCCTTGAGAATGGCGTTCTCGACGAACGACAGGCCGGTTTCCTCTGGCTCGACCTGGCTGAATTCACCGATCGAGCGCAGCTGTACGGACGCGCCAAGCATGGCCTGGAGTTCCTTGAGTTTGCCGGCATTGTGGCTGGCCAATACGAGTTGCTGGAAATTCATCATTCGCCTGGGAACACTTCCTGGTTGAAGCTGAGAGAGTTACTGATGCCGCCGGTTTCGACATTGATGTCGAAGGTCACGGTTTCTGGCTGTTCGATCTTGAACTGGGCGATGTAGTAAATCGCGCCCGGTTCGGTGATCTGCTTGAAGGACAACGGGCTGCTGCGCCCGGTCAGGTCTTTCACCGTGCCGCTGACGACCGCCATGGCCGGCTTGTTGGCCTTGATCACGGCAATGTTGAGCACGCCCTGGTTCTTGCTGCGCACCAGGCCCGTGGCCGCGGCCACCTCCGGCGTCAGCATGCTTGAGGTGAACGCGCTGTAGTGTACCGTCACGTCGCCAAACACTTCCTTGCGCTCGGGACGGGCGGCATCGGCAGCCAGTACAGGCAGGGCCAGGCACAGGCTGATCAGGAACAGGGCTAGGCGACGCATGGTGCGATTCCTCCGGTGGGCGTCAGACCGCGAGCTGGTGCTCCTGCAGGCCAGGGCTGCTGACGCGATAGATGCCGATCTCACCTAGAAGATTAGGCCATAGCCGGCCGCCCCACCCATTACGGTGCAAGTGGTCGACGGCCAGGCGGTCGAGGACCTTGGCGTGGCGCTCGTGGCACAGCTCTTCAAAGTCAGCGAAGGTGCAGAAGTGGATGTTCGGCGTGTTGTACCAGGTATACGGCATGAAGTCCGAAACCGGCATGCGGCCTTTGGTCGCCAGGTACCAGCGGCAGCGCCAGTGGCCGAAGTTGGGGAAGGTGATGATGCACTGACGGCCCACGCGCAGCATCTCGTCGAGGATGCGGTCGGGGTACTCCACGGCCTGCAGGGCCTGGGTCATGATCACCACATCGAAACTGTTGCTGGCAAAGTTGCCCAGGCCCTTGTCCAGGTCCTGTTCGATGACGTTGACGCCCTTGGCCACGCACGCGGCGATATTGTCGGCGTCGATCTCCAGGCCGTAACCGGTGACCTGCTTGCGGTCACGCAGCGAGGCCAGCAGTTCGCCACTGCCGCAGCCCAGGTCGAGTACCCGGCTGCCGGCGGGAATCCAGTCGTGGATGATTTCCAGATCGGCTCTCATGCTGTCCTCAGATGGCGATGCGGTTCATGTAGTTCGAGAAACCCTGCATGTAGCGAGGTGTGGGGATCAGGAAGGCATCGTGCCCATAAGGTGAATCGATCTCCAGGTAACACACGTTCTTGCGCGCGGCCATCAACGCATCGACGATCTCGCGTGAACGGGCAGGCGAGAAGCGCCAGTCGGTGGTGAACGACATGATGCAATAGTCTGCCGTGACCGAGGCCAGGGTGGCGGCAAGGTCGCCACCGTGGGCTGCGGCCGGGTCGAAGTAGTCCAGGGCCTTGGTCATCAGCAGGTAGGTGTTGGCGTCGAAACGGCCGGAAAACTCCTCGCCCTGATAGCGCAGGTAGCTTTCGACCTGGAATTCGACGCTGTGGAAGTCGTAGTTGAGCTTGTCGCTCTTGAGCTCACGGCCGAATTTTTCACCCATCGAATCATCGGACAGGTAGGTGATATGGCCCACCATGCGCGCCAGCATCAGCCCGCGCTTGGGGATCACGCCCTGGTCCTGGAACGAACCGCCGTGGAACTCCGGGTCGGTGAGGATGGCCTGGCGCGCTACTTCGTTGAAGGCAATGTTCTGTGCCGAGAGCTTGGGCGCCGAGGCGATATCGACGCAGTGCCGCACGCGGTCGGGGTAGGTGATGGTCCATTGCAGCGCCTGCATGCCACCAAGGCTGCCGCCCACGATGGCCGCCCACTGGCCAATGCCCAGGCGGTCAGCCAGGCGTGCCTGGCTGTGCACCCAGTCTTCCACGGTCAGCACCGGGAAGTCGGCGCCATAGGGCTTGCCGGTAGCCGGGTTGAGGCTGCTCGGGCCAGTACTGCCATTGCAGCCGCCGAGGTTGTTCAGGCTGACCACGAAGAAACGGTTGGTGTCGATTGGCTTGCCGGGGCCGATGCAGCTGTCCCACCAGCCCGGCTTGCGGTCGGTGGTGGCATGGTAGCCGGCGGCATGGTGGTGGCCGGACAAGGCATGGCAGATCAGCACGGCATTGCTGGCGCTGGCGTTCAGGGTGCCATAGGTCTCGTAGACCAGCTCGTAGCTGGCCAGCGAGCGGCCACAGGCCAGGGCCAGCGGTTCTTCGAACCGGGCTGTTTGCGGTGTAACCAGACCGACGGAATCTTCGGGAAGGACAGTGGACATCGACCCTGCTCACGCTTGACGGAGGCGTAAGTCTAAAGAGCGCTACCCCCTGCGGCAAGCAAAGGCTTGCCGCAGGGGGCGTCGATGTTCAAGGGCGTTGGATCAGATCATCCGCCACAGTTCTTGAGGCATGCCGGCATAGGCAGCCAGCGGCGGCATGACGAACGACTGGATCACCTGGATCGCCAGGAAGGCGAAGATGGGCGAGATGTCCATGCCGCCCAGGTTAGGCACGAGGCGGCGGAACGGTGCCAGCACCGGTTCGCTGATCTGGTAGGCCAGCTCCGCCGCCGGGTTGTGGCTGTTGGGCGCGACCCAGGAGACGATCACCATGACGATCATCGCCACCCAGAAGATCTTCAGGAACAGCGAGGTGATGCCGATGATGGCCCACATCAGCAGGTGCAGCACGTCACCGAAGGTGCCGTAGGTGACCATCAGCACGAAGCCCATCAGCAGCGCCTGGATGACCACTGCCAGCAGCAGCGACGAGGTGTCCAGGCCGCCAACGCTGGGGATGACCCGGCGGATCGGCTTGAGCAGCGGCTGGGTGGCGCGTACCGCGAACTGGCACAGTGGGTTGTAGAAGTTGGCCTTGACCAGTTGCAGCACGAAGCGCAGCAGGACGATCACCAAATACAGGCTGACCAGGGTTTGCACCACGAAGATCGCGGCGCCAGACAGTGCATTCATCTAAAGCTCCTTATTTGCCCAGTTGTTCGGCCAGCTCGGCGGAGCGCGTCGCTGCAGCCTGCAGCGCTTGCTCGACGATGGCTTCGAAGCCGTTGGCCTGGAACGACGTGATCGCAGCTTCGGTGGTGCCGGCTGGCGAGGTGACGCGGCGGCGCAGTTCGGCAGCGTCGACATCGCTGGCCACGGCCATGCGCGCCGCGCCCAGCGCGGTCTGCAGGGTCAGCTGGGAGGCGGTTTCGCGAGGCAGGCCGAGCTTTTCGCCTGCGGCGGTCATCGCCTCGATCAGCAGGAAGAAGTACGCCGGCCCGCTGCCGGAGACGGCGGTCACTGCGTCCAGTTGCTGCTCTTGGTCCAGCCACAGGGCAGTGCCCACGGCAGACAGCAGCTGTTCGGCCTGTTGCCGCTGTTCTGCGTTGACTTCCTGGGTGGCGTACAGGCCGCTGACGCCTTGGCGCAGCAGCGCTGGCGTGTTGGGCATGCAGCGCACCACCGGGCGTGGGCCTACCCAGCTCTGCAGGCTGGCGCAGGTGATACCGGCGGCGATGGAAACAATCAGCTGGCCTTCCTGCAGGTGGGCTTGCAGGGATTGGCAAACGGCCTTCATGACCTGCGGCTTGACCGCCAGCACGATCACGTCGGCGCCAGCGATTGCCTGGGCATTGTCTTCGAAGGTTTCGATGCCGTGCTCGGCCTGGATGCGGGTACGGGTCTCGGCGCCCGGGTCGCTGGCGCGGATCTGCGAAGCCTCCAGGCCCTGGGCACGCAGGCCGCCGATCAGGCTGGCGGCCATGTTGCCGGCGCCGATAAAGGCAATACGTGTCTTGCTCATGTCAGGTCCTTGTGGGAAAGAGTGAGTAAAGCATGGAATCAGACGGGCCCGTAGTCGCGGGCACCGAACAGGGCGGTGCCGATACGTACCCAGGTCGCTCCCTGGGCAATCGCCGCCTCCAGGTCGTGGCTCATGCCCATGGACAAGGTGTCCAGGCCAAGGCCCAGGCGCTGCTGCAAGGTGCGCAGGCTGGCAAAAGCGGCCTCTTGGGCGGCGCGGTCATCGCTGGGCTCCGGGATGGCCATCAACCCGCGCAGGCGCAGATTGGGCAGTTTCGCGACGGCCTCGGCCAGCGCTGGCAGGTCGGCCGGTGCGCAGCCGGACTTGCTGTCTTCGCCACTGACATTCACCTGCAGGCAGATGTTCAGCGGTGCCAGTGCAGCAGGGCGTTGCTCCGAGAGGCGTTGGGCGATCTTCAGGCGGTCCACGGAATGTACCCAGTCGAAATGCTCGGCAATGGCTTTGGTCTTGTTCGACTGAATGGGGCCGATGAAGTGCCAGATCAAGGGCAGGTCGCGCAACGCTTCCTGCTTGGTCAGGGCTTCCTGCAGGTAGTTTTCGCCGACATCGCGCACGCCAGCGGCGTAGATTTCACGGATGGCGCTGGCGGGCTTGGTCTTGCTCACAGCCAGCAACTGGATGCTGGCCGGGTCTCGCCCAGCGGCCTGGGCGGCGCTGGCGATGCGGGCGGCAAGGGCGGATAGGTTGTCTGCTATGGTGGACATGGATCGATGCCGGCGGCGAAAGGGGCTGCGGCATTCTACCTGCTTGATCGCCTTTGGGGAGTCTCATGGATGTGACCGACCTGTTGGCCCGTGCTGTGGATGCGCGGGCTTCGGACCTGCACCTGGCCGCGGGCCAGGTACCGATGCTGCGCCTGGATGGCGAGCTGCAACGCATGGACCTGCCGCCGCTGACGGCAGCGGCGTTGAGTGATGCCATGGCGCCCTTGCTGGGCGATGACGCTTGCCGGCAATGGGCGCAGGGGGATGAGCTGGACCTTGCGTTGGCGCTGCCAGCGTTAGGCCGTTTTCGCCTGAACCTGTTCCGCCAGTTGAATGGGGTTGCGGCGACCTTTCGCCTGATACCTAGACGCATTGCGACACTGGACGAGCTCGACCTTGTGGAAGTGTTTCAAGCTGTTGCGCAGTGTTCCGATGGCCTGATTCTGGTGGGCGGGCCCACTGGCAGTGGCAAGTCCAGCACCTTGGCGGCGCTGCTCGATCAGCTCAACCGCGAGCGGTCACTGCATATCATCACCCTGGAAGACCCTGTGGAAGTTATCCACAGCAGCCAACGGAGCCTTATCAACCAGCGCGAGATGGGTCGCGATTGCCGCGGGTTTGCCCAAGGGTTGCGCAGTGCGCTGCGTCAGGACCCGGATGTGATCATGATCGGCGAGTTGCGCGATCTGGAGACGATTCGCCTGGCATTGCGGGCGGCAGAAACGGGGCACCTGGTACTGGCAACCGTGCACACGCGCTCGGCTGCAGGCAGCATCGATCGGCTGGTGGAGGTGTTCGCCGCCGAGGAAAAACCGCTGGTGCGGGCGATGCTGGCCGAGTCGCTGCGCCTGGTGGTGGCGCAAGTGCTGGTCAAGCGCGGGGGCGGCGGGCGGGTAGCGGCGCGGGAGGTGTTGGTGGCTAACACGGCAGTGCGTAACCTGATTCGCGAAGGGCGGATGGCGCAGCTGAGTTCGGTGATGCAGACGGGGGCGGCGGAGGGGATGCGAACGATGGAAGGGGCGATGCAAAGGCTGAAAGTAATGGGATGTGTGTAGGAGCAGCCTTGTGCTGCGAAGAGGCCGGTGACGTCAGCGACGATCCGCTGTGTTTTCACTGGCCTCTTCGCAGCACAAGGCTGCTCCTACCAGAGCCGTGGTCGAGGCTCGATCAGCGCTTGGCCAGGGCCAGCTGCTGCTGTTCTTTCGGCAACACCCGCTTGGCCACGACATAGTGCTTCTGCCAGTAAGGCTTGCTGAGGGTGTCGATGCTCACCCGCTTGCCGCGACGCGGGGCATGGATGAAGCGGTCGTTGCCCAGGTAGATGGCAACGTGGTTGACCCGTCGGCTCTTGATGTTGAAGAAGATCAGGTCGCCAGGCTTGAGGTCGCCCTTCGCCACCTTCACACCGTGGCCCTGGGCCATGGCATTGGAGGTGCGTGGCAGGTCGACATCGGCCACATCATTGAAGGCGTATTTCACCAGGCCGCTGCAGTCGAAGCCCTTTTTCGGGCTGCTGCCGCCCCAGACATAGGGCGTACCGAGCACATTCACCGCACGGCTGAGCACATCGCTGCTCTGCTTCGGCGACATGGAGGCAACCGGCAGCCCACGGCTGCTGGCCGCGTTGCTTGGGCGTGCGCGCAGCGTGGTGTGCTTGGCAGGCGCGTGTTTCACCGAGGCATTGGTGGTATAGCCGGTGAAACCATTGGGAAGACGTTGCTCACGATTGGTGGCGTGGGCGGCCAGGGGCAATAATAGACAGAGGGTCAGCCATGTCTTGAGTAAAGGCGGCATAGATGAAGCTCTTTATGAATAGTTATGTGTTAGGCGCGCAACTTTATAACAGCTTTTTGATCAATTTCTGATCCGTTGGTCGATTGGCAGGGTGCCATACGTCGGCCTGCGACGAGAAAGTCACATTTTTTCTTAGAAAATTTTCGGATAACCCACGAGGGCTATGAATGAACAGTTATCAACAGGGTGAGCCGCTTCACGACACCCACAGCAAGGTCATCGGCTACTTGTTGTGGATTTTCGGCTTCACCGGCTCGCACCGTTTCTACTACGGCAAGCCGATCACTGGGACGATCTGGTTCTTTACCCTGGGCCTGCTGGGCATCGGCTGGCTGATCGACCTGTTTCTGATCCCGGCGATGGACAAGGAGGCGGACTTGCGCTTCCGGTCCGGTCGGATCGACTACAACATCGCCTGGATTCTGCTGACCTTCCTGGGCATTTTTGGCCTGCATCGCCTGTACCAGGGCAAGTGGATCACCGCGATCATCTACTTCTTCACGGGCGGCCTGTTCCTGGTCGGCGTGCTGTACGACTTCTGGACCCTGAACAGTCAGATTTCCGAAGCCAACAGCGATCGTCGCTGATTGCAGATCGTGTAGGAGCAGCACAAGGCTGCGCCTACCGAGTTTTACTGGCGGGTCTGGCGCTGTTGCAGCAGCAGGTTGCTGAAGCCTGCGCCAGCAAGCTGTTTCTGCGCCCCGGTCAGTTGTTCGCGGTTGCTGAACGGGCCGACCAGTACGCGGTACCAGGTTTCATCCTTGACCGTCCCCGACTCCACCTTCACCGACTGGCCGAGCAGGATGATCTGCGCGCGGACCTTGTCGGCATCCGCTTGCTTGCGGAACGAGCCGGCCTGCAGGAAGAACTGCGTAGTGGCCGCAGGCTTGATCACCGGCGGTGCCGGTGGTGGCGTCTGGCCCAGCAAGGCGGCCTGGGCGCGTGCCGTGTCGATCTTCGCTGCCTCTGCCGGGGTGACCGGGGTCACTGGCTGGGCAGGCACCGGTGGCGTCTTCTCTGGCACGGCTTCCGGCGGCACGATGACCTCGGACTCCGGCAGCAGGGTGTAGAAGTCATACTTCGGCTTCACCGGCTGCTGCGGGGTGGCCGGGGTGGTCTTGCTGGCTTCGGCCACCTTTTCCGGTTTTTGTTGTTCAGGCTTGGTGCGCTTGATGTCCGCACCGCCTGGCTCGAGCTTCATCAAAAAGACGATGAAAGCGCCCACGGTCAACCCGACTGCCAGCCATACCCAACCCGGGATCGGCTGCTTGGCCGGCGCCTGTTGGCGGCTGGCGCCGCGTTTTGGAGCAGGTTTTTTCTTGGCAGCCAACTTACATGCGCTCCAGGGTTTCCAGGCCGAGCAGTTCCAGACCTTGCTTGAGGGTGCGACCGGTCAGGGCAGCCAGGCGCAGGCGGCTCTGTTGCTGCTCCGGGGTTTCGGCGGCGAGGATCGGGCAGTTCTCGTAGAAGCTCGAGAACAGGCCAGCCAGGTCGTACAGGTAGCTGCACAGCACGTGCGGCGTACCCTTGTCGGCCACGCTGTTAAGCACTTCGCCGAATTGCGCCAGGCGCGCGGCGAGGTCCAGCTCCTTCTCGGCCTGCAGCACGATCTTGCCGTCGACCTCGTCGAAGCCCTTGCCCAGCTTGCGGAACACGCCCGCCACGCGGGTGTAGGCATACAGCAGGTACGGCGCGGTGTTGCCTTCGAAGTTGAGCATCAGCTCGAAGTTGAAGCTGTAGTCGCTGGTGCGGTGCTTGGACAGGTCGGCGTACTTCACTGCGCCGATCCCGACCACTTCACCGATGTGGCGCAGATCGTCTTCGGCCAGGCTCGGGTTCTTCTCCTTGACCAGGGCGTAGGCACGCTCCTTGGCCTCGGTGAGCAGGTCGATCAGCTTCACGGTGCCGCCGTCACGGGTCTTGAACGGGCGGCCGTCGGCGCCGTTCATGGTGCCGAAGCCCATGTGTTCCATTTGCATCGGGTGGCCGACGAAGCCTGCACGGCGCGCCACTTCGAACACCTGGTTGAAGTGCAGCGCCTGGCGCTGGTCGACGAAGTACAGGGCACGGTCGGCCTTGAGCACATTGCTGCGGTAGCGCACGGCGGCCAGGTCGGTGGTGGCGTACAGGTAGCCACCGTCGGCCTTCTGCACGATCACCGGCAGGGGTTCGCCTTCGCTGTTCTTGAATTCTTCGAGGAACACGCACTGCGCGCCCTGGTCCTCGACCAGCAGGCCCTTGGCCTTGAGGTCGCTGACTACGTTGGCCAGGTCGTCGTTGTAGGCGCTTTCGCCCATGACGTCGGCCATGGTCAGCTTGACGTTGAGCAGCTCGTAGGTTTTCTGGCAGTGGGACAGGGAAATGTCCTTGAAACGCGTCCACAGGGCCAGGCACTCAGGGTCGCCGGCCTGCAGCTTGACCACCAGGCCGCGGGCGCGGGTGGCGAATTCTTCGGACTCGTCGAAGCGTTTCTTCGCGGCGCGGTAGAAGTTCTCCAGGTCCGACAGCTCGTCGCTGGTGATCGGGTTTTCCTGCAGGTAGGCCATCAACATGCCGAACTGAGTGCCCCAGTCGCCCACGTGGTTCTGGCGGATGACCTGGTCGCCGAGAAACTCCAGCACACGGGCGACGCTGTCGCCGATGATGGTCGAGCGCAGGTGACCAACGTGCATTTCCTTGGCCAGGTTCGGCGCCGACAGGTCGATCACCACCTTCTCGGCGGCGCCTGCCTTGCGCACGCCCAGGTGGCCGTCGGCCAGGGCGGCGTCCAGGCGGTCGGCCAGGGCGCTGGTGTTCTGGAAGAAGTTGAGGAAGCCTGGGCCGGCAATCTCGACCTTGCTGATGTCGTCGCTGGCGGGCAGCGCGTTGATCAGTTTTTCGGCCAGGTCGCGCGGCTTCATGCCGGCAGGCTTGGCCAGCATCATCGCGATGTTGCTGGCGAAGTCGCCGTGGGTCTTGTCCCGGGCGTTTTCCACCTGGATCGCCGGCGATAGCCCTTCAGGCAGCACACCGTCGGTGACGAGTTGGGTGAGGGCTTGCTGGATCAGCTGGCGAATGGTGTCTTTCATGGGGTTCTCTTTTCGACCGCAAGCGCGGTGGAGCGCTTCGATGCGCAGGTGGAAAAACTGGGCATTATCCGTTGCCGGGAGCGGGTTGCCAACCTTTGCCAAGGCTCAGGGTGTCAGTAGAGGTCTACCGGGTCCACGTCCAGCGACCAGCGAACCTGTCGGCCGCTCGGCATTTGCTCCAACACTAGCAACCAGGCGCTGATCAGTCGATGCAGGGGTGCCCGGGTGTTGGCCTGTATCAATAATTGGGCGCGGAAGCGGCCTGCTCGGCGCTCCATGGGAGCCGGTACCGGGCCCAACAGTTCAATGCCCGGCAGGCGCTGTTCGGCCACCAGGCGCTCTGCTGCGCTGCAGGCTTCGTCGAGGAAGCCTTCGGCCTGGCCCGGTTTGTGCGCTTCGGCGCGCAACAAGGCCAGGTGCGAAAAAGGCGGCAGGCCGGCGGCACGGCGCTCGTCCAGGGCTTGCTCGGCGAAGGCGAAATAGCCTTGTTCGGTCAGCTGAACCAGCAAGGGGTGGTCGGCCAGGTGGGTCTGGATGATCACCTTGCCGGGCTCTTCGGCGCGCCCGGCACGCCCGGCAACCTGCACGATCAATTGCGCCATGCGCTCGCTGGCACGGAAGTCGCCGGAGAACAGCCCGCCGTCGGCGTCGAGGATGGCCACCAGGGTCACGCGTGGGAAGTGGTGCCCCTTGGCGAGCATCTGGGTGCCCACCAGGATGCTCGGCTGGCCACGCTGGATGGTGCCGAACAGGTTGTGCATGGCGTCTTTGCGCGCCGTGCTGTCGCGGTCCACGCGCAGGGTCGGGTAGTCCGGGAACAGCACCTTAAGGCGCTCTTCGGCGCGCTCGGTGCCTGCGCCCACCGGCCGCAAGTCGACATGGTTGCACTGCGGACACTGGTGCGGCAGGCGTTCGTCATAACCGCAGTGGTGGCAACGCAGCACGCCGGAACGCTGGTGCACGGTCATGCGCGCATCACAGCGAGGGCATTCGGACAACCAGCCGCAATCGTGGCACAGCAACGTCGGGGCAAAGCCGCGGCGGTTGAGGAACACCAGCACTTGCTGGCCTGCTTCCAGGGTCTGGCGGATGGCCTGCTGCAGTGGGCCGCTGATGCCACTGTCCAGCGGCAGGCTTTTCACGTCCAGGCGCAGCATGCGCGGCGGGCGCGCACCGCCGGCGCGCTGGTTCATGCGCAGCAAGGTGTAGCGGCCGGTCTGGGCGTTGTGCAGGGTTTCCAGCGACGGCGTGGCCGAGCCGAGCAGGATCGGGATGTTCTCCTGGTGGGCGCGCACCAGGGCCAGGTCGCGGGCGTGGTAACGCAGGCCTTCCTGCTGTTTATAAGAGCCGTCGTGCTCTTCGTCGATGATGATCAGGCCGGGGTTTTTCATCGGCGTGAACAGCGCCGAGCGGGTGCCGATGATGATGTCGGCCTCGCCATCGCGGGCTGCCAGCCAGGCGTCCAGCCGCTCGCGGTCGCCGACCGCCGAGTGCAGCAAGGCGATGCGGGCGTTGAAGCGTTGCTCGAAGCGCGCCAGTGTCTGCGGGCCGAGGTTGATTTCCGGGATCAGCACCAGCGCCTGCTTACCGGCCTCCAGTGTTTCGCGGATCAACTGCAGGTAGACCTCGGTCTTGCCGCTGCCGGTAACCCCGGCCAGCAGAAACGCGTTGAAACTGCCAAGGCCCAGGCACACGGCATCGAAGGCGTTGCGCTGCTCTTCGTTGAGGGGCAGTTCGGGCTGCGCCAGCCAGTGCTCGTGGCGCGGCGTCGGCAGGTGGCGGCGTACTTCGACGGTGACCAGTTCCTTGGCCAGCAGCAGGTCGAGGCTGTCCTTGTTCAGGTTGAGCTTGCCCAGCAGGCTGTGGGCCACGCCGTGTGGGTGCTGCGCCAGGGTTTTCAGGGCATCGCGCTGGCGCGGTGCGCGGGCGATGCGGGGGTCATCGTGGCGGGCATCGGCGGCGACGTGCCAGAAGCGTTCCTGGCGCATCTCGGCCAGTTCGCCCTGGCGCAGCAGGGTCGGCAGGGCCCAGCTCAGGGTATCGCCCAGGCTGTGCTGGTAGTACTGGGCCGTCCACAGGCACAGCTTGAGCAGGGCCGGCGGCAGCGGCGATACCGGGTCCAGCAGCGCAATGGCCGGCTTGAGCTTGTCGGCGGGCACTTCGCTTTGGTCGCACACCTCCACCAGCACGCCGATCATCTCGCGGCGCCCGAATGGCACACGAATGCGCATGCCCGGTGTGAGGGGCTGGCGCGCCATGCTCGCCGGCGCCCTGTAGTCGAACAGGCGACGCAGCGGGGAGGGTAGGGCAAGGCGCAGGATGACGTCGGACACGCGGAAGGTCTCGCAAGGGCATTTCAAAGACTGGCGAGCCTAGCAGACGACAGTCGGTGCAAGCGACAACTTGCGCTGAGGCTGGGCTCTGGTATTATTCGCCGCCTAATTACGTGCGGTATTCAACAATTGGTGTTGGGTGGCGGCACGCAGCTCGAGGAAGTGACCATGAAAGCAAATATTCATCCGAACTACGAAGTAGTTGCAGTCACCTGCAGCTGCGGCAACAAGTTTGAAAGCCGTTCGACCCTGGGTAGCACCCTGTCGATCGACGTTTGCAACCTGTGCCACCCGTTCTACACCGGTAAGCAGAAAGTCCTGGACACCGGTGGTCGCGTACAGAAGTTTGCCGATCGCTTCGGCATGTTCGGTGCCAAGAAGTAATAATGCGCATGGCGAATCCCTCGGGTTTCGCGTTGTTGCAAAAAAAAGCGCCCCTTGTGGGCGCTTTTTTTGTGGGCGCGATTTGGCATCTTCCTGCCCAGGCGTTCTGCCCGCTGCCGGCCAACCCTCAACCGGTGGCAGTGCGGCAGGTGGTAGATGGCGATACCTTGCGCCTGACCGACGGCCGCAGCGTGCGCATGATCGGCATCAACGCCCCGGAGATCGGTCGCAAAGGGCGGACCAGCGAGCCCTATGCCGAGGCGGCCAAGCGGCGCTTGCAAGCCTTGGTCAAAGCCAGTGACGGGCGTGTAGGGCTGGTGACGGGCGTTGAGGGCAAAGACAAATACGGCCGCACACTGGCGCACATCTACGGCCGCACTGGCAACAATCTGGAAGCACAACTGCTCAGCGAGGGGCTCGGCTACCGCGTTGCCGTTGCCCCCAATGTGCGCCTGGTGGGGTGCCAGCAACTGGCCGAGCAAGCGGCGCGCAAGGCGCGTGTCGGGCTGTGGCGCAGCTCGCCGGTGCTGCGCGCACGGGATGTCCGGCAGTCTGGGTTCGCTGTCATCGGTGGCCGAATCGAGGCGGTCGAACGTAACCGCGGCGGCGTCTGGCTGACCCTGGATAGCACCGTGGTGCTGCAGGTTCCCGCTCGTCTGCAACGCAACTTCCCGGCCAGCTTCTTCGATAATCTCAAAGGGCGCCAAGTCGAGGCGCGTGGCTGGGTGCTGGATCGTTCCCGCAAGGGCGGCCTGAAGCCTGGTCAGCGACGCTGGGTGTTGCCATTGACCGATCCGAGCATGTTAGAACGCATTTCAGGCTGAAAAGATGTAGACATTTCGGTATTAGATTGTACACACTGTGATTCGTATGCCCCGTGGGTTATAGCGTAAAGTCGTAGGCTAAAGGCCTTGACACAAGTGACCGACCAGTCTTGTGACTCCCCGGCTCTTTGCGTATCCTCGGCGGTCCGTCAGAACAGTAAATAGCGGAATGCCCACCATGTCAGACCTGAAAACCGCCGCTCTCGAATACCACGCTCAACCTCGTCCGGGGAAACTGAGCGTCGAGCTCTCGAAGCCCACCGCCACCGCCCGTGACCTCGCCCTGGCCTACAGCCCAGGTGTTGCAGAACCCGTGCGCGAAATCGGCCGTGATCCAGAGCTGGCCTACAAATACACCGGTAAAGGCAACCTGGTTGCGGTGATTTCGGATGGTACTGCCATCCTCGGTCTGGGCGACCTCGGCCCACTGGCCTCGAAGCCGGTCATGGAAGGCAAGGGTGTTCTGTTCAAGCGTTTCGCTGGCATCGACGTATTCGACATCGAAGTCGAGTCGGAAAGCCCGCAAGCTTTCATCGACACCGTTCGCCGCATTTCGATCACCTTCGGTGGCATCAACCTCGAAGACATCAAAGCTCCAGAGTGCTTCGAAATCGAGCGCACCCTGATCGAGCAGTGCGACATCCCGGTCTTCCACGATGACCAGCACGGCACCGCGATCGTCACCGCGGCCGGCATGATCAACGCCCTGGAAATCGCCGGCAAGAAGCTGGAAGAAGCCAAGATCGTCTGCCTGGGTGCCGGCGCTGCCGCCATCTCGTGCATGAAGCTGCTGGTCAGCATGGGTGCCAAGGTCGAGAACATCTACATGATCGACCGCAGCGGCGTGATCCACGCTGGCCGCGACGACCTGAACCAGTACAAGGCGCAGTTCGCCCACGCGACCGACAAGCGCACCCTGGCTGACGCCTTGAACGGTGCCGACGTGTTCGTTGGCCTGTCCGGCCCGAACCTGCTGAGCGCAGAAGGCCTGAAGTCGATGGCGGCCAACCCGATCGTGTTCGCGTGCTCGAACCCCGATCCGGAAATCTCCCCAGAGCTGGCTCACGCCACCCGTAACGACGTGATCATGGCCACCGGTCGTTCCGACTACCCGAACCAGGTCAACAACGTACTGGGCTTCCCCTTCATCTTCCGTGGCGCCCTGGACGTACGTGCCAAGCGCATCAACGAAGAAATGAAGATTGCCGCCGCCATCGCCCTGAAAGACCTGGCCAAGCTGCCGGTTCCTAAGGAAGTTTGCGAAGCCTACGGCGTCGAAGGCCTGGAATTCGGCCGTGAGTACATCATTCCGAAGCCTCTGGATGCCCGTCTGATCACCGTTGTTTCCGATGCTGTCGCCAAGGCTGCTATCGAGTCCGGTGTGGCGACCCTGCCGTATCCGAAGCACTACCCGCTGAACAGCGTGGATGAAGTGTTCAACGGCTGATTGCCGTAAGTGACACAAAAAAGCCCCGGCTCGTATGAGCC
The DNA here is from genome assembly GCF_028895205.1 of Pseudomonas sp. ITEM 17296. Taxonomy (NCBI): domain Bacteria; kingdom Pseudomonadati; phylum Pseudomonadota; class Gammaproteobacteria; order Pseudomonadales; family Pseudomonadaceae; genus Pseudomonas; species Pseudomonas sp. ITEM 17296. The sequence goes on from NZ_WJRS01000001.1 coordinate 102,605, forward strand.
GGGGCTTTTTATTGTGCGTTTGTCGGCAGCGTAGATCCCTGTAGGAGCGGCCTTGTGTCGCGATGGGCTGCGCAGCGGCCCCAGGATCTCGAAAGCAGAAGGTCTCGCAAGGGGCTGCTGCGCAGCCCATCGCGACACAAGGCCGCTCCTACACAGGCGGCGCTAGCCTGTCAGGGGTCAGAACAGGTCCATCGGCGCTGCTTCGTCTGCTGGCAGCGGGCTTCCCGGTGCCGCGCCGTTGCCCAGTTCATCCCCTGACGGTGGCGAGTCTTCGGCCTTGAACAGCTCGAAGTAGGCGTTCGGTGTGCCCGGCGAGGCCGCACGGCCGCTGACCGGGTCGACACGCAGGCTGAGGATGCCTTCCGGCTCAGCCGGTACGTGGTTGGGTTTGTCCTTCAGCGCAGCACCCATGAAACTCATCCAGATCGGCAGTGCCGCAGTGCCACCGTACTCGCGGCGGCCCAGGGTCTCGGGCTGGTCGAAGCCGACCCATACCGTGGTCACGTAATCGGCGTTGTAGCCGGAGAACCAGGCATCCTTGGACTCGTTGGTGGTACCGGTCTTGCCGGCCAGGTCGGTGCGGCCCAGGGCCAGCGCACGGCGGCCAGTGCCCCGTTTGATTACATCCTGCAACATGCTGGTGAGGATGTACGTGGTGCGGCCGTCGATGATCTGTTCCGCCACTGCCGGCGTTTGCGGTGCTGGCGTGACTTGGCCAAAGGCGGCCGGCGCCTCGCCCGGCATGGCTGCGGTGCTGATCGGCTGCTCTGGCGCGGCAAGGCCTGCCTGGTCCTGGGCGCCTTGCGGCACGCGGGGTGGGTTGGCGGTGAACAGGGTCTCGCCGCTGCGGCTCTCGATGCGGTCGATCAGGTACGGGCTGATCTTGTAACCGCCGTTGGCAAAGGTGCTCCAGCCCGTGGCGATTTCCATCGGCGTGAGGGTTGCGGTGCCCAGTGCCAGCGACAGGTTGCGCGGCAAGTCCTGCTTGTTGAAGCCGAACTTGGCGATGTAGTCGATGGTGCGGTCGACGCCCATGGCCTGCAGCAGGCGGATCGATACCAGGTTGCGCGACTTGTACAGCGCCTCGCGCATGCGGATCGGGCCGAGGAAGGTGTTGGTGTCGTTCTTCGGCCGCCAGACCTTGTCCAGGTACTCGTCGACGAACACGATCGGTGCATCGTTGACCAGGCTGGCAGCGGTGTAGCCGCTGTCGAGCGCCGCGCTATAGATGAAGGGCTTGAAGCTCGAGCCAGGTTGGCGCTTGGCCTGCATGGCACGGTTGTAGTTGCTTTGCTCGAACGAGAAGCCGCCTACCAGGGCACGAATGGCGCCGTTGTATGGGTCGAGGGTGACCAGCGCGCTTTGTGCGCCCGGCACCTGGCTGAACTTGAGCTTGCCGTCGTCCAGGCGCTGCAGGCGCACCAGGTCACCTACCTGGGCAACATCGGCGGGGCTTTGCGGTGCGCGGCCCTGGGAATTGCTATTGAGGAACGGGCGCGCCCACTTCATGGTGTCCCAGGCGACGGTTTCTTCCTGGCCGCTGCGGGTCAGCACCTTGAGGTCGGTCTTGTCGACCTGGGTGACGATGGCCGGCTCAAGGCCGCCCAGGGTGCGCTGCTTGCTCAGTTCCAGCAGCCAGGCCGCGTGGGTCTTGCCTGGGAAGCGTGCCTCGGGGCCGCGGTAACCGTGGCGTTCATCGTAATCGGAAAGACCCGTGAGAATGGCTTTGTTGGCCATCTCCTGCATGTCGCTCGGCACCGTGGTGGTGACGCGGAAGCCCTCGGTGTAGGCATCGCTGCCATAACGGCCGACCATCTCGGCGCGGGCCATCTCGGCGACGTACGGGGCATTCACCTCAGGTGTCGGCACGTGGTAGCTGGCGTTGAGCGGCTCGGCCAGGGCGGCCTGGTAGCTGGCCTGGTCAATCTTGCCGAGCTTGTACATGCGGCCAAGAATCCAGTCGCGACGCTCTTTGGCGCGCACCGGGTTGGCCAGGGGGTTGAAGCGCGAAGGTGCCTTGGGCAGGCCGGCGATCATCGCCATTTGCGCCAGGCTCACGTCGCGGATCGACTTGCCGTAATAGACCTGTGCGGCGGCATCGATGCCGTACGCCCGGTTGCCCAGGTAGATCTTGTTCACGTACAGCTCAAGGATTTCGTCCTTGGTCAGCTCACGCTCGATCTGCAGGGCCAGCAGAATCTCGTTGGTCTTGCGCGAAAAACTGCGCTCGCTGGTGAGGAAGAAGTTCTTCGCCACCTGCATGGTGATGGTGCTGCCGCCCGTCTGGATATGGCCGGTTTTTACCAGCTGAGTCGCGGCGCGCATCAGGCTGCTGGGGTCAACGCCGTAGTGGTTGAGGAAATTGTCGTCCTCGGCTGACAGAAGCGCCTGGATAAATTGTGGGGGGATTTCCGCGAAACGGATCGGCGAGCGGCGCATTTCGCCGAACTCGGCAATCAGCTTGCCGTCGCTGCTGTACACCCTGAGGGGGATCTGCAACTGGATGCTTCTGAGGGACTCGACCGAGGGCAGGCTAGGGCTAAGATACAGAAACGCACCGCTCACACCGAGTACGAGCGCGCTAATGACTGCGACGGAAGACCACCAGAAGAACTTCAGCAGACGTATCAAGGCTTTTGGGCGTCCAGGTTGATAAGTGAATTGCGTACGGGTCCGGCGGACCAAAAACGCTGGGCATTATAAGCATTTTTTCGCCTTGCCGGGTGACCGGCCAGGTGGCCCGTCGAACCGTTTGGCCGCTGAGGCCTAGCGCTGACGCGGGTTTGCGGCATACAGCAAAGGAACAGCGATGCTTGGACGTTTCGGCATGGATGCCGGTTCACTCTTGGGGGTGGAAATCGCCCCCGACTCCGTTCGGATTGTGCAGCTGCAGCGACGCAAGGGGCGTTGCCAGGTCGCGGCCTGGGCGCACGAGCCGTATGAACCGTACAGTGGGGCTGATTGGGCGAGCGACCCTGCCCGGCTAGTGGCTGCGTTGCGCCGTGCCTGCAGGCGCAGCGGCAGTCGGCAGCGGCGCGTTGCGGTGGCGCTGCCGGCAAATCAGGTGATCTGCAAGGTGTGCCAACTGCCAGCGGGCCTGAGTGAAGCCGATATCGAGGCCCAGTTGCTGGCTGATGCGGATCGCCTGTTTCCATTTCCGCTTGATGATCTGGCGCTGGACTTTCAGTTGCTCGGGGCCTCCGAGGCCCAGGCCGATTGCCAGGAGGTCATGGTGGCTGCCTGTCGCCAGCGTGCGCTGGAGCCCGTTGAAGCCCTGCTTGATGCAGCCGGGCTGCAGGCCGAGGCGATGGAGGTCGACAGTATCGCGTTGCAGCGGATGCTGCCGCAGGGCGCGCTTGCGGGTTCGGCATTGCTGCGCATCGAAGCGCAAGGCGCGACGCTGCATTGTTGGCGGCAGGGCATGCCCGCGCAGCGCCGCGAAGTGCACCTTGGCCAAGCACTTGGCCAATGGCCGGCGCTTCTGGGCGACGACAGTCAACTGGAATGCGTGCTGGTCGCCGGCAGTTCACCGATCGAGCAAGCGTGGCTGGATAACCTGAGTGCAGAGGTGAAGCTGCCCTGTCGGCCCCTGCCTTCTATTGTGGGGTTGGAGCCTGGTGGGGGCGAGATGCTCTTGGCATGCGCCTTGGCGCTCGGAGGCATGCAGCCATGATGCGTCTGAACCTTTTGCCCTGGCGCGAGCGGCAGCGCCGGTCGATGCTTCGGCGCTTTCAGTGGATGTTGCTTGGCAGTGCGGCGCTGGCCCTGTGCGCCGTGATGCTGATCGATCAACTGGCACGCCAACGTGCGCAGCAGCAAGGGTTGAGCACTGTTAGCCGTCAATCCGCCATTGCGCTGCTGGATGAACAATTGGAGCAGCATGCCGATGTCCGTGCCGCCCACGATGCTGCCCAGGTACAGGCCGCGGTGTTGGCCAGCCTGCGCGCCGATCAAGGTGTATTCCCCGCGTTGCTTAGCGACCTGGAGGCCGCGTTGCCTGCTGGTCTGCAGCTCACTGAGCTCACGTTGGCGGGCGGCCGTTTGCAGGTGACCGGCCAGGCCGCGTCCGGTGCTGTGGTCGCTCAGTTCATGCGCGACCTCGAGCGGTCCGCTGTACTGCAAGGCCTGGAGCTCAAGCATGTGAAGCACCTGCCTTCGGGCGATGAGTTTGTCCTGACAGCGCGTGTGTCGGCGTTTTGGTCGTGAATGCAGCCTGGTGGGTGAGCTGGCAGGGCATGGCCGAACGTTCCGCTCGCTTCAGGTGGGGCGCTTCGGTCGGTCTGGGTGTGTTGGTACTGGCGCTGGGGTGTGGGCTACGCCTGCCGGAGTTGCGGCACGCCCATGGGCAAGTGAATGCGCAGCATGAGCGGTTGAGCGAGGAGCATTCGGCCAAGGCAGCGCAGGTGCGAGAGCTGGCACGTATGCGCGCTGCGCTGGCCGCCGCACAGCAGGCGCTGCACGTTGCCCGGTGGCGTCTCGCCGCTGGCGAGGGCATGAGTGACCTGCTCGATTCGCTTGCCGCCTCAGGGCATGAATTTGGCCTGCTGTTCGAGCGGCTCGATGTGCATGAGGCGGTGGAGCAGGCGCACTACCGAACCATTCCCCTCGATGTTCAGGTGGTGGGCCGGTATGCAGCACTGCGCCTGTGGTTGGATGAATGGCTTGGGCAGCTGCGGCTGCTGCGCGTGAGTGACCTGAGCATCAACGAAGTCGATGGGCGGCCTGGATTGTTGCGCGTTCGCCTGAGGGTTCACGCCCATCATGCTGATGCTACGTCGCCGGCCGTTGCGTCGTTGGCAGATTTGCCCGCTCGGGCAGCGGCCGTGCCGCCGTTGGTCGATCCGTTCTCCGCAGCCCCGGCGAAAGTGGCACCTGGCGAATTGGGCCGTGTGCCCTTGGCGCAGCTGGAAATGGTCGGGAGCCTGGCGCAAGGCGGCGCGCATGAAGCGCTGTTGTTGTCTGCAGGCCAGTTGTATCGCGTGCGCCTGGGCGACCGGCTCGGGCGCGATGAGGGTGTTGTGGTGCACATCGACGAGCAGCGGGTCGACGTGCGCGAGCGGTGGTTCGTGGCGCGTGAGTGGCATGAGCGCACAGCCGTACTCACCCTCCGAAAACCCCTGGACAAGGAGGTCATGGACAAGGATGAAAAGGCTATGGATGGGAGCGGCGGCGTTCGTCTTGTCGATCCCGCTAGCGACGGCAGCGCCCACACGGGGTGAGCCACTGTCGCTGAACTTTCAGGATGTGCAGGTGCGCGCCGTATTGCAGGTGCTGGCAGACCATGCCGGCGTGAACCTGGTTGCCAGCGATTCGGTGCAGGGCAATATCACCTTGCGGCTTCAGGATGTGCCCTGGGAGCAGGCGCTGGATTTGGTGCTGCGCAGCAAGGGCCTGGCCCGGCGTGAAGAGGGCAATGTACTGCTGGTGGCGCCGGCGGCGGAGCTTGCTGGGCAATCGCTCGACGCCCGACTAGGCCAGGCGCTGGATGCGCAATTGCAACCGCTGCAGCGTGAACTGATGCCGATCCACCATGCCGTAGCCTCCGAGCTCGCAGAGCTGTTGCTGGCAACCCTGGCAGACGACGGCATCCTCACTGGGCGAGGCAGTTTGAGCGTGGATGCGCGCACCAATACCCTGGTGGCCTACCAGCCCGCTGACCGCCTTGCCGAGCTGCGCCACCTGGTGGCGCAGCTGGATGTGCCGGTGCGTCAGGTGGCGATCGAGGCACGCATCGTCGAGGCCAATGTCGATTACGAAAAGAGCCTTGGGGTGCGTTGGGGTGGGCCCTTGTACGGTGAGAATGTAAGGCCAGGCAAGGAGCTGTTCGTCGACCTTGGGGTGGAGCGTGCCGGCTCCAGTGTCGGTCTGGGCCTGCTGCGTGGCGGCATCCTGCTGGACCTTGAGCTCAGCGCCATGGAAAAGAGCGGCAATGGCGAAATCATCTCGCAGCCCAAGGTGGTCACGGCCGACAAGGAAACGGCCAGGATCCTCAAAGGTACCGAGGTGCCTTACCAGGAAACCAGCAAGAGCGGCGCCACGTCCGTGTCGTTTCGCGAAGCGTCCCTGTCGCTTGAAGTCACCCCGCAGATTACCCCGGACAACAAGGTCATCATGACGGTCAGGGTGACCAAGGACGAGCCTGATTACGTCAATGCCTTGAACAACGTACCGCCGATCCGCAAGAACGAGGTCAATGCCAAGGTTCGCGTGGCGGACGGCGAGACCATCGTGATCGGTGGCGTCTACTCGACCACGCAAAACAATGTGGTCGACAAGGTGCCATTTTTCGGCGATCTGCCGTATGTTGGGCGGCTGTTTCGACGCGATGTATTACAAGAGAAAAAATCCGAGCTGCTGGTCTTCCTGACTCCGCGTATCATGAGTGACCAGGCGATTGCTGTGAGTCGTTGATTCTGTGCGAAATTTGATACTTGTGGGGCCAATGGGCGCTGGTAAAAGCACCATTGGACGCCTATTGGCCAAAGAGCTGCGCCTGCTGTTCAAAGATTCCGACAAGGAAATCGAACTGCGATGCGGCGCCAACATCCCGTGGATCTTCGACAAGGAAGGCGAGCCGGGCTTCCGTGACCGTGAACAGGCGATGATCGCCGAGCTCTGCGGGCTCGATGGCGTGGTCCTGGCCACCGGCGGCGGCGCGGTAATGCGCGATGCCAACCGCCAGGCGTTGCGCCAGGGCGGCCGGGTGATCTACCTGCATGCTTCGGTGGAGCAGCAGGTCGGTCGCACCGCACGTGATCGCAATCGCCCCCTGTTGCGTACCGCCAACCCGGAAGCGACCCTTCGCGCCCTGCTCGAAGCGCGTGATCCGCTCTACCGCGAGATCGCCGACCTGGTCGTTGAAACCGACGAGCGGCCACCGCGCATGGTGGTGATCGATATTCTCGAACGCTTGCAGCAGTTGCCGCCCCGATAAGCCGGGACTATTCTCGGCCACCAGCGCCGAGGCGAGGTTCAACTTACCGCGTGCGTCGCCCAAGCGGCGCCGCGCCCAAGTACATTGTGGGGATACATGCAGACACTAAAGGTCGACCTGGGCGAGCGTAGCTACCCGATCTACATTGGCGAAGGCCTGCTGGACCAGCCCGAGTTGCTGGCGCCGCACATTGCCGGGCGGCAGGTCGCCATCGTTTCCAACGAAACCGTCGCGCCTCTGTACCTCGAACGCCTGGCCAAGACCCTGGGTGCCTATTCGGTGCTGCCCGTGGTATTGCCTGACGGCGAAGCCCACAAGAACTGGGAAACGCTGCAACTGATCTTCGATGGCCTGCTCACTGCCCGGCACGACCGTCGCACCACCGTGGTGGCCCTTGGCGGCGGTGTGATCGGCGACATGGCCGGCTTTGCCGCTGCCTGTTACCAGCGCGGCGTCGATTTCATCCAGGTGCCGACCACCCTGTTGTCCCAGGTCGACTCTTCGGTCGGCGGCAAGACCGGCATCAACCACCCGCTGGGCAAGAACATGGTCGGTGCCTTCTATCAGCCCAACGCGGTGCTGATCGACACCACCAGCCTCAAGACCCTGCCGGCGCGTGAGCTGTCCGCAGGCCTGGCCGAAGTGATCAAGTACGGCCTGATCTGCGACAAGCCGTTCCTTGGTTGGCTCGAGGACAATATGAAGGCCCTGCGTGCCCTGGACTCCACGGCCCTGACCGAAGCCATCCGCCGTTCCTGCGCAGCCAAGGCTGCGGTGGTCGGTGCCGATGAGCGCGAATCCGGCGTGCGGGCGACCCTGAACCTTGGGCATACCTTCGGCCATGCCATCGAAACTCATATGGGCTACGGCGTCTGGCTGCACGGCGAAGCCGTGTCGGCGGGCACGGTGATGGCCCTGGAAATGTCCATGCGGCTCGGCTGGATCGACCAGGCCGAGCGCGATCGCGGAATCCGCCTGTTGCAGGATGCAGGTTTGCCGGTGGTGCCACCACAGGAAATGACCCCGGCGCATTTCATGGAGCACATGGCGGTCGACAAGAAGGTGCTCGACGGGCGTCTGCGTCTGGTGCTGTTGCGCCAGATGGGCGAGGCCGTGATCACCGACGACTATCCGAAAGAGATTCTTCAGGCCACGCTGTCGGCGGATTACCGCGCGATCGTGGCCCAGCTTTGAGGTTGTGACAGCGCAATGACCAGTTTGCATGCCGATGAGGCCTTTCTCGACCATTACCAGTTGAGCCACGATCCGTTCGCGCCCCGCGTGCCCGGCTTCAAATTCTTCCCGGCACAGCGCAAGCCTGTGCTGGGCCAGCTGCATCACCTGGCCCGTTACAGCCAGCTGATGCTGGTGGTCACCGGCCCCCTGGGCAGCGGCAAGACCTTGCTGCGCCAGGCCCTGGTGGCCAGTACCAACAAGCAATCGGTGCAGAGCGTGGTGGTTTCTGCCCGTGGCGCCAGCGATGCGGCCAGCGTGCTCGCCCAGGTCGCGCAGTCGCTTGAGGTCGCCCAGCCTGAGGTCCAAGCCATACTGTCGAAGGTGGTGCAACTGGCGCTGACCGGGCAGGAAGTCTATTTGCTGGTGGACGATGCGGAACAACTCGACGAGTCGGCACTCCAAGCGTTGCTGGAGCTGGCGGCGGGTGTTCCGGAAGGGCGCCCGCACGTGTTCCTGTTCGGCGAACCGTCGCTGATTGCCGGGCTGGATGAGCTGAGTATCGAGGAAGAGCGTTTCCACGTTATCGAGCTCGCCCCCTACAGCGAAGAGGAGACCCGCGAGTACCTGGAGCAGCGTCTGGATGGCGCCGGCCGGGGCATCGAGGTGTTCACCCGCGAACAGATCGTCGATATCCATGAACACTCCGACGGTTGGCCTGGCACAATCAACCAGGTCGCCCGTGACACTTTGATCGAAGCCATGATCGCCAGCCGTTCGACGGCCAAGCGACCATCCATGGGGTTGAAAATGCCTAAGAAACATGTGCTCGCGCTGTCCGCTGTGGTCGTGGTCGCCGTTGCTGCCGCGGTTCTCATGCCCAAGAAAGGCGACAAGGCACCTGCCGAGGTGCCGGCTGCCCAGGCTCAATTGCCATTAGGTGAAGGCCAGCCGGGCGCCGCCCAGGCCAATAATGGCAACCCGGCCATCGAGTTCTCCGGCTCGTCGCAGCCGATGCCACTGCCGCTGGTAGGGCAGTCGCAGCCGGTGATGCGCGAACCATTGGCCCAGGCCGCTGGCATGGGGGATGGAGAAGAGGGCAGCCCGGCCGGCAATACCGCGCTGCAGCCTGGCAACCCGCCGACCGTGACTACCATCGCACCGCCGCAAGGCGTGCCTGCCGGCCCGGCACCGACGCTGTCCAAGCCGACTGGCAGTGCACCGGTTCAGCCGGTTGCGCCTGCGCCAAAGCCCGTCGCAACCCAGCCTGCAAAACCGGTTGCACCTGCTAAGCCTGCGCCTGCGCCAACCCAGGTCGCCACAGCCAAGCCAGTTGCCAAGCCTGTCGAGAAGCCTGCGGCTACCGGCAGCAGCGGTGGTGGCTGGTATGCAGGCCAGAAACCGGGCAATTACGTGGTGCAGATCCTCGGCACCAGCTCCGAAGCGTCGGCCCAGGCCTTCGTCAAAGCCCAGGGTGGCGACTATCGCTACTTCAAGAAAAACCTGCAGGGCAAGCCGCTGTATGTCGTGACTTACGGCAGCTTCGCCAACCGTGACGCAGCGGTTGCGGCAATCAAGAACTTGCCAGCGAAGGTCCAGGCTGGTAAACCTTGGCCACGTACCGTCGCCAGCGTCCAACAAGAGCTGGCCACGGCCCGCTGATACCTGCCGGGCGGCACCACCCCGCCGCCCAGTTGCTGAGCGAATTCTAGCTTTCGACTAGCCTGCTGCGCCCGAGCGCGGCAGGCTTTTCTGTCCCAGGCTGCCGGCCACAAGCCTCTCTTGCAGTCATGGCTGAAACGCTTCAGACTCGAGCCAAGCCGCTATCACGGCGCATGGCGCAAAAACATTCAAATTTGCGACATAAATTTTCAATGGTGAGACATGAAAATTTGTGGGCATCGCTGTCGCTGTGCAACAATGGTTTTCCATGACCACCGCAAAAAAGCTGGCGTTTGATCGGCGTGGATGGTAAGTGGTTGTTAAAAAAGAGATTTGCCTCCGTTGAGAGGTGAACCTGGTGAGAAAGTGTCTATGAAAACAGGTCTGTACCATCCCGAAGAATTCAAGGACAACTGTGGTTTTGGCCTGATCGCCCATATGACGGGCGAGCCAAGTCACCACCTTCTGCAAACCGCCATGCAGGCACTGACGTGCATGACCCACCGCGGCGGTATCAACGCCGACGGCAAAACCGGAGACGGTTGCGGTCTGCTCATGCAGAAGCCCGATCAATTCCTGCGGGCCGTGGCCCAGGAACAGTTTGCCGTCGAGCTGCCCAAGCAGTACGCCGTCGGCATGGTGTTCTTCAACCAGGACCCGGTCAAAGCAGAAGCCGCCCGCGCTAACATGGACCGCGAGATCCTCGCCGCTGGCCTGAAGCTGGTCGGCTGGCGCAAGGTCCCGATCGACACCAGCGTGCTGGGCCGCCTGGCGCTGGAGCGCCTGCCGCAGATCGAGCAGGTGTTCATCGGTGGTGAAGGCCTGAGCGATCAGGAATTCGCCATCAAGCTGTTCAGTGCCCGTCGTCGTTCGTCCGTGGCCAACGCCCACGACACCGACCACTACATCTGCAGCTTCTCGCACAAGACCATCATCTACAAAGGCCTGATGATGCCGCGCGATCTCGCGGCGTTTTATCCAGACCTGGGTGACGAGCGCCTGCAGACCGCGATTTGCGTGTTCCACCAGCGTTTCTCCACCAACACCCTGCCGAAATGGCCGCTGGCGCAGCCGTTCCGCTTCCTCGCCCACAACGGCGAGATCAACACCATCACTGGCAACCGCAACTGGGCCATGGCCCGTCGCACCAAGTTCGCCAATGACCAGATCCCTGACCTCGAAGAGCTCGGCCCGCTGGTCAACCGCGTGGGCTCCGACTCGTCGAGCATGGACAACATGCTCGAGCTGATGGTCACCGGTGGCATCGACCTGTTCCGCGGCGTGCGCATGTTGGTACCGCCGGCCTGGCAGAACGTCGAGACCATGGACGCCGACCTGCGCGCCTTCTACGAATACAACTCCATGCACATGGAGCCGTGGGATGGCCCGGCCGGTATCGTCATGACCGAAGGCCGCCACGCGGTGTGCCTGCTAGACCGTAACGGCCTGCGCCCGGCGCGTTGGGTGACCACCACCAATGGCTACATCACCATCGCGTCGGAAATCGGCGTATGGGACTACAAGCCTGAAGACGTCATCGCCAAGGGCCGTGTCGGCCCGGGCCAGATCTTCGCCGTGGACACCGAAACCGGCCAGATCCTCGACACCGACGCCATCGACAACCGTCTGAAGTCGCGCCACCCGTACAAGCGCTGGCTGCGTCAGCACGCCACGCGTATCCAGGCGACCTTGACCGACGACCAGGGCGCGGCCAGCTACGATGCTGACCAGCTCAAGCAATACATGAAGATGTTCCAGGTCACCTTCGAAGAGCGTGACCAGGTGCTGCGCCCGCTGGGTGAGCAGGGCCAGGAAGCGGTCGGCTCGATGGGTGACGACACGCCGATGGCTGTGCTGTCGCAGCGCGTGCGTTCGCCGTATGACTTCTTCCGCCAGCAGTTCGCGCAGGTCACCAACCCGCCGATCGACCCGCTACGCGAAGCGATCGTCATGTCGCTGGAGATCTGCCTGGGCGCCGAGCGCAACATCTTCCAGGAATCCCCGGAGCACGCCTCGCGGGTCATCCTCAGCTCGCCGGTCATCTCGCCTGCCAAGTGGCGCTCGCTGATGAACCTGGAGCGCGAAGGCTTCGACCGCCAACTGATCGACCTCAACTACGAGCAAGGCGTCGGCCTGGAAGCGGCCATCCGCAACATCGCCGACCAAGCCGAAGAAGCGGTGCGCAGTGGCAAGACTCAACTGGTGCTGAGCGACCGTTACATCGCCCCGGGCAAGTTGCCGGTGCACGCTTCGCTCGCCGTGGGTGCCGTACACCACCGCCTGACCGAGCAGGGCCTGCGGTGCGACAGCAACATCCTGGTCGAAACCGCGACCGCCCGTGACCCGCACCACTTCGCTGTGCTGCTGGGCTTCGGTGCCTCGGCCGTCTACCCGTACCTGGCGTACGAAGTGCTGGCCGACCTGATCCGTACCGGCGAAGTGCTGGGCGATCTGGACGAGGTGTTCAAGTATTACCGCAAAGGCATCTCCAAGGGCCTGCTGAAGATCCTGTCGAAGATGGGCATCTCCACCATCGCTTCGTACCGGGGTGCGCAGCTGTTCGAAGCCATCGGCCTGGCCGAGGACGTGGTCGGCCTGAGCTTCAAGGGCGTGTCGAGCCGCATCAAGGGTGCGCGTTTCGAAGACCTGGAAAGCGACCAGAAGCTTCTCGCCGCCGAAGCCTGGAGTGCACGCAAGCCGATCCAGCAAGGTGGCCTGCTCAAATTCGTCCACGGTGGCGAATACCACGCCTACAACCCGGATGTGGTCAACACCCTGCAGGCGGCTGTGCAGCAGGGCGACTACGCCAAGTTCAAGGAATACACCTCGCTGGTCGACCAGCGCCCGGTGTCGATGATCCGCGACCTGCTCAAGGTCAAAGTGGCTGACCAGCCGCTGGCGATCGAGCAGATCGAACCGTTGGAGGCCATCCTCAAGCGCTTCGATTCCGCCGGTATCTCGCTCGGCGCTTTGTCGCCAGAAGCCCATGAGGCGCTGGCCGAGGCCATGAACCGCCTGGGCGCGCGTTCCAACTCGGGCGAGGGCGGTGAAGACCCGTCGCGCTACGGCACCGTGCGCAGCTCCAAGATCAAGCAGGTGGCCACCGGCCGCTTTGGCGTGACCCCGGAATACCTGGTCAACGCCGAAGTGCTGCAGATCAAGGTAGCCCAGGGCGCCAAGCCGGGTGAGGGCGGCCAGCTGCCAGGCGGCAAGGTCAACGGCCTGATCGCCAAGCTGCGCTACGCGGTACCAGGCGTGACCCTGATCTCGCCACCGCCGCACCACGACATCTACTCGATCGAAGACCTGGCCCAGCTGATCTACGACCTCAAGCAGGTCAACCCGCAGGCGCTGGTCTCGGTCAAACTTGTCGCCGAAGCAGGCGTGGGTACCATCGCCGCCGGCGTGGCCAAGGCCTACGCCGACCTGATTACCATCTCGGGCTACGACGGCGGTACCGGTGCTTCGCCACTGACCTCCATCAAGTACGCGGGCGCACCGTGGGAGCTCGGCCTTGCCGAAACCCACCAGACCCTGCGCGGCAACGACCTGCGCGGCAAAGTGCGGGTGCAGACCGACGGTGGCCTGAAAACCGGCCTCGACGTGATCAAGGCGGCCATCCTCGGCGCCGAGAGCTTCGGCTTCGGCACCGCGCCGATGATCGCCCTGGGCTGCAAATACCTGCGTATTTGCCACCTGAACAACTGCGCCACCGGCGTCGCCACCCAGAACGACAAGCTGCGCAAGGACCACTACATCGGCACCGTCGACATGGTGATCAACTTCTTCACCTTCGTCGCCGAAGAGACCCGCGAGTGGCTGGCCAAACTGGGTGTGCGTAGCCTGGGCGAGCTGATCGGCCGCACCGACCTGCTCGACATCCTGCCAGGCGACACCGAGCGCCAGCAGTACCTGGACCTGTCGCCGCTGCTGGGCAGTTCGCACATTCCGGCGGACAAGCCGCAGTTCTGCGAAGTCGACAAGAACCCGCCGTTCGACAAGGGCGAGCTGGCCGAGAAGATGGTCGAAATGGCCATGCCGGCGATCCGCGACCAGTCCGGTGGCGAGTTCAGCCTCGACATCTGCAACTGCGACCGCTCCATCGGTGCGCGCATCTCGGGTGAGATCGCCCGCTTGCACGGCAACCAGGGCATGGCCGCTGCGCCGATCACCTTCCGCTTCAAGGGCACTGCGGGCCAGAGCTTCGGCGTGTGGAACGCCGGTGGCCTGAACCTGCACCTGGAAGGCGACGCCAACGACTACGTCGGCAAAGGCATGACCGGTGGCAAGGTCACCATCGTGCCACCTGCCGGCAGCCCGTTCGAAACCCAGCACAGCGCCATCGTCGGCAACACCTGCCTGTACGGTGCCACTGGCGGCAAGCTGTTCGCCGCCGGTACCGCGGGCGAGCGCTTCGCTGTGCGTAACTCTGGCGCCCACGCTGTTGTCGAGGGCACTGGCGATCACTGCTGTGAATACATGACCGGCGGCTTTGTCTGCGTCCTGGGCAAGACCGGTTACAACTTCGGCTCTGGCATGACCGGCGGCTTCGCCTACGTGCTCGACATGGACAACAGCTTCGTCGACAAGCTCAACCATGAACTGGTGGAAATCCAGCGCATCAGTGGTGAAGCGATGGAGGCGTACCGCAGCCACCTGGCGCGCGTCCTTGGCGAATACGTGGACGAGACCGGCAGCGAGTGGGGGCGTGAGCTCTTCGAGAACCTGGACGACTACGTGCGGCGCTTCTGGCTGGTCAAGCCGAAGGCGGCCAACCTCAAGCAACTGCTGTCCAGCACCCGTGCCAACCCGCAGTAACAACAGCTGCAAGTGGCAAGCCTCAAGCTGCGAGTAAACGCAGTGCGAGGTTTGCCGGACCCAAGTGATCGACTTGCAGCTTGCGGCTTGTAGCTTGCGACTGCGGTAAAGAGGTTTTGAAAAATGGCTGAACGTCTGAGCAACGACTTCCAGTTCATCGAAGTGGGGCGTAAAGACCCAAAGAAAAAGCTGCTGCGCCAGCGCAAGAAAGAGTTCGTCGAGATCTACGAACCCTTCAAGCCGCAGCAGTCCGTGGAGCAGGCGCACCGTTGCCTGGGCTGCGGTAACCCGTATTGCGAATGGAAGTGCCCGGTGCACAACTTCATCCCCAACTGGTTGAAGCTGGTGTCCGAGGGCAACATTCTGGCAGCGGCAGAACTGTCGCACCAAACCAACACCCTGCCTGAAGTGTGCGGCCGTGTTTGCCCGCAGGACCGCCTGTGCGAGGGTGCCTGCACCCTGAACGACGGTTTTGGCGCGGTGACCATCGGCTCGGTGGAGAAGTACATCACCGACACCGCTTTCGCCATGGGCTGGCGCCCAGACATGTCCAAGGTCAAGCCGACTGGCAAGCGTGTCGCCATCATCGGTGCCGGCCCGGCGGGCCTGGGCTGTGCCGACGTGCTGGTGCGCGCCGGCGTGACCCCGGTGGTGTTCGACAAGAACCCGGAAATCGGCGGCCTGCTGACCTTCGGTATCCCCGAGTTCAAGCTGGAAAAGACCGTGCTGAGCAACCGCCGCGAAGTCTTCACCGGCATGGGCATCGAGTTCCGCCTGAACACCGAGGTGGGCACCGACATCACCATGGAGCAGCTGCTGGCCGAGTACGACGCGGTGTTCATGGGCATGGGTACCTACACCTACATGAAGGGCGGCTTCCCGGGCGAGGACCTGCCGGGCGTGCATGACGCGCTGGACTTCCTGATCGCCAACGTCAACCGCAACCTGGGCTTCGAGAAGTCGCCGGAAGACTTCGTCGACATGCAGGGCAAGAAGGTCGTGGTGCTGGGCGGTGGTGACACCGCGATGGACTGCAACCGCACCTCGATCCGCCAGGGCGCCAAGTCGGTGACCTGTGCTTATCGTCGTGACGAGGCCAACATGCCGGGTTCGCGCAAAGAGGTGAAGAACGCCAAGGAAGAGGGCGTGAAGTTCCTCTACAACCGCCAGCCGATCGCCATTGTCGGTGAAGACAAGGTCGAAGGCGTGAAGGTGGTCGAGACCCGTCTCGGCGAGCCGGACGCTCGTGGCCGCCGCAGCCCTGAGCCGATCCCGGGTTCTGAAGAGATCCTGCCGGCCGATGCCGTGGTGATCGCCTTCGGTTTCCGCCCGAGCCCGGCGCCGTGGTTCGAGCAGCATGGTATCCAGATGGACACCCAGGGCCGCGTGGTGGCACCGGAAAAAGGCAAGTTCAAGCACCAGACCAGCAACCCGAAAATCTTCGCCGGCGGCGACATGGTGCGCGGTTCGGACCTGGTGGTAACGGCCATTTTCGAAGGCCGCACGGCTGCCGAAGGTATCCTGGATTACCTGGAAGTCTGATTGAATGCTGGGGCTGCTTCGCAGCCCTTTCGCGACGCAAGGCCGCTCCTACGGGGAATCGCGTTTCTGGTGTAGGAGCGGCCTTGTGTCGCGAAAGGGCCGCGAAGCGGCCCCTGGTTCTACCAGGCAGTAGCGTTTTGTATACAAAATTGCTTGATCCAAGGCACCCAATAGACAAAACGCATGGCCTTGGCCGTGCCTTTTGTGCTGGCGTCTGAGAAAATGCCCGCACTTTTTTGCCGGATGCCGACATGACTGCCCTGAAGAACGATCGTTTCCTGCGTGCACTGCTCAAGCAACCCGTAGACGTCACCCCGGTCTGGATGATGCGCCAGGCTGGCCGTTACCTGCCGGAGTACCGCGCCAGCCGTGCCAAGGCCGGTGACTTCATGAGCCTGTGCATGAACCCGCAGTTCGCCTGCGAGGTCACCCTGCAGCCGCTGGACCGCTACCCACTGGACGCGGCGATCCTGTTCTCGGACATCCTCACCATCCCCGATGCCATGGGCCTTGGCCTGTACTTCGAAACCGGCGAAGGCCCGCGCTTCAAGAAAGTCATCAGCACCCCGGCCGACATCGAGGCACTGCCGATCCCTGATCCGCAGAAGGACCTGGGCTACGTGATGGACGCCGTCAGCACCATCCGTCGCGAGCTCAACGGCCGTGTCCCGCTGATTGGCTTCTCGGGCAGCCCATGGACCCTGGCCACTTACATGGTCGAAGGCGGTTCGTCCAAGGACTTCCGCAAGACCAAGGCCATGGCCTACGACAACCCGCAAGCCCTGCACCTGTTGCTGGACAAGCTGGCCCAGTCGGTCACCAGCTACCTCAACGGCCAGATCCTGGCCGGTGCCCAGGCTGTGCAGATCTTCGACACCTGGGGCGGCAACCTGTCGGCGGCGGCCTACCAGGAGTTCTCCCTGGCCTACATGCGCAAGATCGTCAGCGGGCTGATCCGCGAGCACGACGGGCGCAAGGTGCCGGTCATTCTGTTCACCAAAAACGGCGGCATGTGGCTGGAAAGCATCGCCGAAGCCGGTGCCGATGCGCTGGGCCTGGACTGGACCTGCGAGATCGGCGATGCCCGCCGTCGTGTCGGTGACAAAGTTGCGCTGCAAGGCAACATGGACCCAACCGTGCTGTACGCCAAGCCCGAAGCCATCCGCAAGGAAGTGGCGCGTATTCTGGCCAGCTATGGCAAGGGCACCGGCCATGTGTTCAACCTCGGCCACGGTATTACCCCGGAAGTCGACCCAGAGCACGCGGGTGCGTTCATCAACGCCGTGCACGAGTTGTCGGCGCAGTATCACCAGTGATGTGATGCAGCAAACAGGAAACCGGCCTCAGTGCCGGTTTTTTGTTGGATTAAGTTTAGATTCAGCGATCGTCGTTAATCTGGTCCCATCGAAACCGAAACAGGACCTGATCCCCATGAAAGCTCGTTACCTCGCCCTGATCCTCGCCCCTTTGTTCAGCACCGCTGCACTGGCCGCTGGTTATACCGGCCCAGGTGCCCAGTCGGTCACTACTGTCGCCGCCGCCAACGACGCAGCCGATGACACCCCGGTGGTGCTGCAGGGTTATGTGACCAAGAAGATCAACAACGACGACAAGTACGAATTCAAGGACAACACCGGCACCATCACCGTCGAGATCGACGATGAGGACCTGCCACCGACCCCGTTCAACGACAAGACCAAGGTCAAGCTCACCGGTGAGGTGGAGAAGCACCTGATGAGCCGTGAAGTGGATGTGGATATCGTCGAGATCATCAACTGATCCGAGGCCCCTTTCGCGGGTAAACCCGCTCCCACAGGATTGCACTACCCTTGAGGCCAGCGCCATACCTGTGGGAGCGGGTTTACCCGCGAATGGCCCTCAAGCCGTTTTCGGCTGAAGCTTGCTCAAGCGCAACGCCACCAGCAACGCCACGGCCAACAGGCTGCCGATGAACAGCCCGATGCCATTCCACCCCCATGCATGCCAGAACACCCCACCTGCCGTCCCGGCCACACTCGACCCCGCGTAATAGCAGAACAGGTACAGCGACGAAGCCTGCCCCTTGGCCTTCAACGCCCTCCGCCCGATCCAGCTGCTGGCCACCGAGTGGGCACCGAAGAAGCCAAAGGTGAACACCAGCATGCCGAGAATCACCATCAACAGCGGGCTGGCCAAGGTCATCAGCAAGCCGCTCGCCATCACCACGATACTGACCCAGAACACCTTGCGCCGCCCCAGCTTGTCCGCCAGTGCGCCGACCTGCGCAGAGCTGTAGATACCCGACAGGTACACCACCGACAACAAGCCGACCAACGCCTGGTTCATGTGATAAGGCCCAGCCAGCAGGCGGTAGCCGATGTAGTTGAACAGCGTGACGAAGGCGCCCATCAACAGGAATGCCTCGAGGAACAGCCAAGGCAGCCCGGCGTCCTTGAAGTGCATGACGAAGCCGTCCAGCAGGCTGCGCGGGTTCACGGCCTGCGGGCGGAAGTTGCGTGATTCGGGCAGGACCTTCCAGAACACCAGCGCCGCGACCAGTGCCAGGCCGCCGATGGTCAGCATGGCTGTGTGCCAGCTGACGAAGTCGATCAGTACCCCGGTGATGAGGCGCCCGCACATGCCGCCGATGGCATTGCCGCCGATGTACAGGCCCATGGCCAGGCCGATGTGCTGCGGGTGGATTTCTTCGCTCAGGTAAGTCATGGCCACCGCCGCCAGGCCGCTCAACGACAGGCCGACCAGTGCACGTGTCGCCAACACCGCTTCCCAGGTCGGCATCACCGCGCTGGCCAGGGTCGACAGGGCCGCGCAGACCAGCGCAAACACCATCACCGGCTTGCGCCCGATGCGGTCGGAGATCGGCCCGGTGATCAACAGGCCGAACGCCAGCATGGCAGTCGACACCGACAACACCAGGCTGCTCTGTGCCGCGTTGATGGAAAACTCCTGCGACAGCAGGGGCATCATCGGCTGCACGCAGTACAGCAGGGCGAAGGTGGCAAAGCCGCCGCTGAACAGGGCCAGCACGGTCTTCATGAAGGCGGGGGTGCCTTTCTCGATCCACATTTCGTTAAGGGGGGCAGGTTCTGGGTCGACGGGAAGGGGAGCTACAGCAGTTTTCACGGGCGGGTACCTCTGGCGCAATGAAAAAAGCATATAGCTGGCTAATGATTAGATCCAATATATTGTTCGACCTATTTAAGACGTCTAGCGACTTGTTTGGAGCCGATCATGGAACTGCGCCATCTGCGTTACTTCATTGCTGTGGCAGAAGAGCTGCACTTTGGCCGCGCGGCCCAGCAACTGGGTATTTCGCAGCCCCCCTTGAGCCAGCAAATCCAGGCGCTGGAGCAAGAGCTGGGTGCCCGTCTGTTCGACCGTACCAATCGTCGGGTCGAACTGAGCGAGGCCGGGCGGTTGTTTCTGGAAGAAGCGCGTCAGGTGCTCGCGCAGGTCGAGAAAGCGGCCGATGTGGCCCGGCGCGCCCAGTTGGGGGAGCTCGGCGAGATGAAGATCGGCTTCACGTCATCGGCACCGTTCACGTCGAAAATCCCCAAGGCCATCCATGCTTTCCGCCAGCGCTTCCCGGCCGTGCACCTGAACCTCAAGGAGTTGAGCAGCCGTGATGTGGCTGAAGCGGTGTTTGACGAGTCCATCGAGGTGGGGCTGATGCGGCCCATGCCGTTGCCGGAGGGGCTGGTGGCGACCGAGCTGTTTCGCGAGCCGCTGGTGGCCGTGATCAATGCCTCGCACCCCTTGGCCGTGGGCACGGAGCAGGGGGTGCACATGGCCTCCCTGGCGCATGAGCCGTTCGTGTTCTTTCCGCGCAGCTATGGCAGTGGGCTGCATGCGCAATTGCTCAGCCTGGCGCGGCACGCCGGGTTCAGCCCGCATTTCGCCCAGGAGGCGGGGGAGGCGATGACCATCATCGGCCTGGTGTCGGCGGGGCTAGGGGTTTCGGTATTGCCGGCCTCGTTCCAGCGCATGCGCATCGAGGGTGTGGTGTACCGGACCTTGCTGGATGAAGGCGCGATGACCGCAGTATGGCTGGTGCAGCGCGAACACGGCAGTTCAGCGATGGCCAAGGCGTTTGCCGAGCTGTTGACCGGGCAGGTCACGAAGCCTTCGTAGGCACGCTCGGGCATCGCGATCAGTTCGCCATCATCACCCGACAATTGCCGCTGGCCTTAGCTGGCGAGCCACCACATACTCGGGCATTCGTTGATACACGGAGGTCTCTCATGCGGCGCGTGGTGTTCAATCAGAAAGGTGGCGTGGGCAAGTCGAGCATCGCTTGTAACCTGGCGGCGGTCAGTGCCAGCGAAGGTTACCGGACCTTGTTGATCGACTTGGATGCCCAGGCAAACTCGACTCAGTACCTCACCGGCCTGACGGGTGAAGATATCCCCATGGGGATCGCCGATTTCTTCAAGCAAAGCCTGTCCAGCGGGCCTTTCAGCAAGAAGAACAAGGTCGATATCTACGAAACGCCGTTCGACAACCTGCACGTGGTGACGGCCACCGCCGAGCTGGCTGACCTGCAGCCCAAGCTTGAGGCCAAGCACAAGATCAACAAGCTGCGTAAGTTGCTCGACGAGTTGGACGAGGATTACGAGCGGATCTACATCGACACGCCGCCGGCGCTGAATTTTTATGCGGTTTCTGCGC
This sequence comes from Pseudomonas sp. ITEM 17296, assembly GCF_028895205.1. Lineage (NCBI taxonomy): Bacteria > Pseudomonadati > Pseudomonadota > Gammaproteobacteria > Pseudomonadales > Pseudomonadaceae > Pseudomonas > Pseudomonas sp. ITEM 17296. Next base: position 123,402 of record NZ_WJRS01000001.1, read on the forward strand.
TTATCGCGGCCGATCGCGTGCTCATCCCCTTCGATTGCGACAGCTTCTCGCGCCAGGCCCTGTACGGCCTGCTGGCGGAAATCGAAGAGCTCAAAGATGACCACAATGAGGACCTGCTGGTCGAGGGCATCGTGGTCAACCAGTTTCAGTCCCGCGCCAGCCTGCCCCAGCAGATGCTCGACGAACTGCTGGCCGAAGGCCTGCCAGTGCTACCGGTGTACCTGGGCAGTTCGGTGAAGATGCGCGAGTCGCACCACGCCAGCTTGCCGCTGATTCACCTGGAACCACGGCACAAGCTGACCCAGCAGTTTGTGGCGTTGCATTCGTTGTTGGAAGAAAACGCTTAGGGGTTCAAGGGTAGGGCGTGAGCGTTGTGGTGGGGCAGAGACCGAGCGCCGCCCGCGCGGCGCATCGCGAGCAACGCTCGCTCCTACGTTTGTTTCGGGCCAGTGAGGCCTGTGATATTGGCGCGCGCCCGCCTTGTTGGTCCCACTCGATATTGGGGGGCGGTAAGGGGCCGCGCTCCCATGCCTCAGGCATTATTGGCCCGAAACAGATGTAGGAGCAGACTTGTGCTGCGAAGCGCCGCGCGGGCGGCGCTCGGTCTTACAGGCACAGAAAACCTCAAGGCAAACACCTTCCAGGCATCACGATGAACAGCTGATTTCCAGGTGCTTGCCCCACTCCGGCGGCCGCTGGGCGTATGCCTGCATCCCGGGCTGCTCCTCGAACGGCCGGCTCAGCACCTGGTGCAGCCGGCGCACTTCACTGTAATCCCCGGCCTCGGCCGCTTCGATGGCCTTCTGCGCCAGGTAGTTGCGCAGCACGTACAGCGGGTTCACCGCATGCATGCGTTCACGCCGCCCTTCGCCGTTGCCGTCCTCACGCGCGCAGCGGGCAAGGTAGTCTGTGCCCCAGGCATCGAAGGCCAGCAGGTCGATGAAGTCGTCGCGGACGACCTTCAGCGCCTCGGCGACCGGCTGTTCACCCAGCTTGCGGAAGAACAGGGTGTAGTCCACGCCGCCCTTTTGCATGCATTGCAGCAGGCGCTCGACCAGGGCGAGGTCTTCATCCTCGGCGGTCGTCAGGCCCAGGCGCCGGCGCATGAGGTCCAGGTAATGCGCCTGGTACAACGGCAAGAACAGCCCCAGCGCCTCTTTGAGCGGTTCCACTTCGATCACCGTGGTCAGTGCCTGGGCCAGCGCACTGAGGTTCCAGTGGGCGATAGGCACCTGGTTGCTGTAGCTGTAGCGGCCACGGTCGTCGGAGTGGTTGCAAATGAAATTGGCGTCGAAGTCGTCGAGGAAGGCAAAAGGGCCGAAATCGAAGGTGATGCCGAGGATCGACATGTTGTCGGTGTTCATCACCCCGTGGCAGAAACCATAGGCTTGCCAGCGGGCAATCAGCTCGGCGTTGCGCTCGACGATCGTGCGGAACATGGCCAGGTAGGGCTGTTCGGCCTCGCGGCACTCGGGGTAGTGCTGTTCCAGCACATGGTCGATCAGCACGCGCTGTTGCTCGGGCTGGCGGGTGTAGTAGAAGTACTCGAAATGGCCGAAGCGCACATGGCTCTGTGCCAGGCGCGTGAGCATGGCCGCGCTTTCGCGGCTTTCGCGCCAAACCGCGGTGCTCGAACCGATCACGCACAACGCCCGGCTGGTCGGGATGCCCAGGGCGTGCAGGGCTTCGGAGGCGAGAAACTCGCGGATCGACGAGCGCAGCACGGCGCGGCCGTCGCCCATGCGCGAATACGGGGTCTGGCCAGCGCCTTTGAGGTGCAGGTCCCAATGTTCGCCCGCATCGTTCAGCACTTCGGCCAGCAACAGGCCACGGCCGTCGCCCAGGCGCGGGTTGTACGAGCCAAACTGGTGGCCGGAGTAGACCATCGCGCGTGGGTCGGCCTCTTCCCAGAGCTTGTGGCCGCTGAACAACTCGGCGAACACCGGCAAGTCGGCTTGCGCGGGGTCGAGGTCGAGCAGGGCCATGGCCGACTCGCTTGCCACCACCAGGCGCGGGTCTGCGATGGGTTCGGGCAGGACCTGGGTGGAGAACGCATCGCCCAGGCGGGCGAAGCGGTTGTCGAAGCTGAGTTGGTCGAGGGCTTTCACGGGTTGCTCCTGGAAATCGGTGCCAAGGGGGCCGCTTCGCGGCCCATCGCCTGATGGCTAGCGCAGCCCCTGTAGGAGCTGGCTTGCCTGCGATCGAGGGCGCAGCCCTCGCAAGGATTCAGAACAGAATACGGTATTCGAGCCCCTTTATACCGCTTCAGTGCCATCCGATTTCGGCTGCTCCAGCGGAATCAACTGCTGCTTGCCACCCTTCTGATCCATCAGGAACACCTCGACCTGGCGTACCGAGATCTTGATGTTATGCGCCTTGAACTCGCGATTGATGTACCGGTTGATCTCGTCCAGCGTCGGGTTACGGTCGCCCAGGTCACGCACGTGCATGCGCAGTTCGTGGTCCAGCGAGCTTTCGCCGAAGTTGAGGAAGTACACGATCGGCTCCGGGTCCTTGAGCACCCGCGGGTTCTCATGGGCACCCTTGAGCAGCAGGTCGCGCACCAGGTCGAGGTCGGAGCCGTAGTCGATGCCCAGCTTCAAGGTCACCCGGGTGACCGTGTCAGTCAGCGACCAGTTGATCAACTGGCCGGTGATGAAGGTCTTGTTGGGGACGATGATGTCCTTGCGGTCGAAGTCGGTGATGGTGGTGGCGCGGATGCGGATCTTGCTCACCGTGCCGGACAGGTTGCCAATGGTGATGGTGTCGCCGATGCGCACCGGGCGCTCGAACAGGATCATGATGCCGGAGATGAAGTTGGCGAAAATCTCCTGCATGCCGAAGCCCAGGCCAACCGACAAGGCCGCTACCAGCCACTGCAGCTTGTCCCAGCTCACGCCGAGGGTCGACAGGGTACTGACGATGCCGATACCGACGATGGTGTACGAGAGCAGCGTGGTGGTGGCGTAGGCGCTGCCTTGGGCCAGGTTCAGGCGTGACAGCACCAGCACCTCGAGCAAGCCCGGCAAGTTGCCGGCCAGGGCGAAGGTGATGCCGACGATCACCAGCGCGCCGAGCAGGTCGCCCAGGCTGATGGGCACCATGCTGGCGGCAGTGCCGGTGCCACTGGTGTATTCGTACAGGGTGAAGTTGTTGAGGTAGGCGAACACCGAGATCAGGTCCGACCACACCCAGTACAGGCCGGCAATGAAACCACCCAGCAAGGCCAGGCGGATCAGGCGCAGCGACTGTTGGTTGACTTGCTCGATGTCCAGCGTCGGCTCTTCGGTGATGACTTCGCCATCCAGCCCTTCTTTGGCCGCTGCACGTTTGCTCAGGGCGCGCTGATAGGCCAGGCGCCGTGCGGCCACCGACAGGCCCCGCACGAATGCCGCTTCGATCACCAGCCAGAACAGCAGCAGGTACAGGGTGTAGATCAGCCGGTCGGTCAGCTTCAGCGCGGTGTAGTAGTAGCCGAAGCACACTGCGACGAACAAGGCGATCGGCAGGGCGGTGAACGCCACGCCGACGGCCTTGCGGAACAGCGACGTGTCGCGGTGCGCCGGGCTGCTCAGCAGCAGGCGGCTGAGCAGCCAGGCCATCAGCGCGTAGCAGGTCAGCACCACGCCGATGCCGAGTACATCATCGGCCAGTGCCGAAGGCTGGTGCTCGGCAACCGCCACCACGCCGACCAGTGCCAGCACCACGGTACCCAGCCTGCGCACCCAGCCCCGGAGGAATTCGACCTGCGGCTTGTGCCAACGGAAGTGCACTTCTGCCACGCCGCCAGGGGCGAGGATGCGGTAGGCGGTGTAGAACACCAGCCAGGCCTGGGCCAACTGCCACAGCGCCGCGCCGAGGTTGGCGTTTTGCCCGCGGGCGTCGATCTGCAGGGCATAGCTGCACAGGGCCAGGCCCAGGCTCACCGGCATCGCCAACAGAATGTTGATCAGGATGGCCTGGGGCGTGTGCCACTGGCTGTCACGGCGGAAGTGGCCGATGTCCTGGTGGACCTTGCTCAAGCGCAGGTAGAGGTATTTGCGCCGCCACAACAGGGCGCCAATCACCAGTAGCAGCGGCAGGAACAGCAGCGGGCGCTGGCTCAAGCCATCGGCCAGCTCCTTGAGGCCGGAACCCCAGGGCAGGTCGGCGACCTGGCTGGCAAAGCGCTCTGGCACATAGCGCAGCCAGTCCCAGTCCAGCGGCTTGTTGCTGGGGATCCAGAACATCTGCTCGTCGAGGGTGGTGCGCAGGCCTTGGGCCGTGCCCAGCAACTGCTTCTGGTTGAGCTGCAAGGTGATCGATTCGTTGAGCAGCGCCGACAGCTCGCGGTTCAGGCGCTCCAGCAGGTCGGTGCGGGTGATCGCCACTTCCAGCAGGGCCTTGCGCAGTTGCGGCGTGACGTCTTCCGGCGGCTGGTTGGCCAGCAGCTTGTCGACGTAGGTGACCGGGCTGCTCATCTGCTCGCGCTGCTGGTTGATCTCGAACTGGTAAAGGCGGGTGTCGGCGATCTGGTCGGCGAGGTCGCGGTCGACCTTCAGGTGCGGCAGGGTCTGCTTCTGCTTGTAGAGGATCTTGGACAGCAGCAGGCTGCCCTTGAGCACGTTGATCTGCTCGTCCAGGGCCTGGTCGGCCTGGGTCAGGCTGTCGAGCTGCTGTTTGGTGCGCAGGTTCTGCTGGGTCAGCTCGTTGAGCCGGTCGGTGCTTTTGAGCAGGTAATCGGAGAGCTTGAGGTTGATCGTGCTTTCGGTGGCCAACAGGCTGCTGCCGCCGGCCTTCTGGGCTTCGATCGACTGCTGGGTGACCGCTTCCTGGGATTGGGCCAGGCGCTTGTCGTTGATCAGCGTCTGCAGGTCCTGGATCTCCTGCTCCAGGCGTGCGGCGCGCTCGATCAGCAAGTCGTGGCGGGCATTGCCAAGGTCTTGCAGCAGGCTGTTGCCGGCCAGCTCCTGGCGGCGCAGCAGGGTCAGCGCGTTGAGCGAAGCGAGCTCGGCACTGAGCTGGTTGCGCTGGTCGGCGTTGAGCGCCTTGCCGTTGTCCTTGCCAGATTTGAGGGCATTGTTGATTTGCTGGGAGCGGGCCTGGCTGTTGCTGATCTCGGCCTGGGCGCGCTCTGGGCGGGTCTGGGAATTGATGATCAGGCTGTTGGCTTCGGACAGCGCCTTTTGCAGCTCGCCTTGCAGGGTGCTGCGCTCGCTGAGCAGTTGCTCCAGCTGGGGCACCGAGAGGGTGGCATAGCGCTGGGCGACGGGCTGCGGCTTGCTTTCCTTGAGCCGGGCCAATTCTTTTTGGCTGTCGCTGGTTTCTTTCGGTGCGCCGGCCAGCTGTTGCTTCAGCGCGGCGAGCTTGCGCTCGTTGTCTTCCTTGGTGGCCAGCAGGCTCAGGGTTTGTTCGAGCACCTGCTGCAGGGCCTTCTGATCGGCCTCGGGCAGCTTGCGCTCGGCGATCTTGTCGAGGCTGTGCTGGATGCTGGCGGTGGTCGGCGCTTCGGCCGCGGCGTTCGCGGTGGCCGCGAACGAGAGGGACAAGCACAGCCCGAGCAGGGCTGTGCGAAGGTACACGCGCAGGGACATAGGCAGACTACATTGTGGATCAGGCAGAAACGGAGTTTAGAGGAACAATCCTGGTCCGGGTCGCGTTCCTTCGGGGAATCTGACGCCCACTTTCTGGACATTGTTCCCGTCCATGGTCGCCACGGTCCAGATCGTGCCATGCCATTCGACCTGGTCGCCTACTACTGGAGCGCCTCCGACCTTCTGTCGGATGAACTGCGCCAGCGGCATTTTCGCGTCCAGGCCGTCGAGTTTCAGGCCATAAAGTGCGGCCACGGCGCCCAGTTCGGCATCGCCTTCGAGCACGAAGTCGCCGAAGAAACGCAGGTCCAGGCCACGTTGCGGCGCCTGGCTGAACAGCTTGCCCAGCGCGGGCAGGTTATGTTCGTGGCCGATCACGCAGAGCATGTCGCCCACCTCAAGCACCGTACTGCCCGACGGGTGCAGCAGTTGTTCGCCACGGAACAGTGCGGCAATCCGTGTGCCTTCGGGCATCTTCAGCTCGCGCAGGGCCGCGCCGATGCACCATTTTTCGGCGCCCAGGCGGTAGACGAACAGCTCCCACTCGCTGGTGATGTGCACTTCCAGCGCCGAGCGGGAGATCGGCGCCGGGTCTGGCGGCACCGTGACCTTCAGCAGCTTGGCCATCCACGGCAGGCTGGTGCCCTGCACCAGCAGCGACACCAGCACGATGAAGAACGCCAGGTTGAAGAACAGCTGCGCATCGGGCAGCCCGGCCATCAGCGGGAACACCGCCAGAATGATCGGTACCGCCCCGCGCAGGCCGACCCAGGAAATAAAGCCCTTCTCGCGGCCATGGAAGGCCTTGAACGGCAGCAGCGCGGCGACCACCGACAGCGGGCGTGCAATAAGGATCATCCACAGTGCCAGGCCCAGGGCCGGCAGGGCGATCGGCAGCAGGTCATGCGGCGTGACCAGCAGGCCCAGCACCAGGAACATGCCGATCTGCGCCAGCCAGGCCATGCCGTCGAGCATGTGCAGGATGCCGTGGCGGCTGCGGATCGGCTTGTTGCCCAATACCAGGCCGCACAGGTACACGGCGAGGAAGCCGCTGCCATGCAGGGCGTTGGTCAGCGAAAACACCACCAGGCCGCCCGCCACCACCAGGATCGGGTACAGGCCACCGGCCAGGTTGATGCGGTTGACCAGTTGCAGCATCAGCCAGCCGCCGCCCAGGCCCAGCAGGCCACCGATGCCGAATTCGCGCAGCAGGTGGGTCAGCAGGCTCCAGTGCAGGCCGGTCTGGCCGCTGGCGATCATGTCGATCAGGGTGACGGTGAGGAACACTGCCATTGGGTCGTTGCTGCCCGACTCGATCTCCAGCGTAGCGGTGACCCGCTCGTTCAAGCCCTTGCCGCCCAGCAGCGAGAACACCGCCGCGGCGTCGGTGGAGCCGACGATGGCGCCGATCAGCAGGCCCTGGATCAGGCTCAAGTTGAACAGCCACGCCGCTACCAGGCCGGTGAGGGCGGTGGTGATCATCACCCCGACCGTGGCCAGCGACAACGCCGGCCACAACGCCACGCGGAAGCTCGCCACGCGGGTGCGCAGGCCGCCGTCGAGGAGGATCACCGCCAGTGCCAGGTTGCCCACCAGGTAGGCGGTCGGGTAGTTGTTGAAGATGATGCCGCCACCGTCCACGCCGGCGACCATGCCGACGGCGAGAATGATGACCAGAATAGGGATGCCCAGGCGAGAGGACAGCGAACTGACCAGGATACTTGCACCCACCAGCAATGCGCCGATCAGAAACAGGCTGTTGATGGTGCTGGCATCCAAAGGCAGGTACTCCGGGATATCGCGGGAAGGGGGCTTGACTGGCAAGTCGCGTGCCAACTGATTCTAACCTGATGAATTGGCAGCATGTAAAGCGTTTCTGCAGATGAAAAAAAGGCACCGCGAGGGGTGCCTTCTTTTGTGTTGCCTGGGTGGGCCTCTTCGCAGCGCAAGGCTGCTCCTACAAGGGAGCGCGTTCCCCGGTAGGAGCAGCCTTGTGCTGCGAATGGGCCGCAAAGCAATCAGCCTTGCTTCACTTCACGCATCGGCTTGCCTTTGACCGGCGCACCGTTGGCCACGTAGTACTTGGCCGTGCTGCGCGGCAGTGGCTTGCGGTTGCGGATCTTGTCCGAGATTTTCTCGGCGATCATGATCGTGGTGGCGTTGAGGTTGCCCGTGATGATGATCGGCATGATCGACGCATCGACCACACGCAGGCCCTGCATGCCATGCACGCGGCCTTCACCATCGACCACTGCCATGTCGTCGGTGCCCATCTTGCACGAGCAGGACGGGTGGAAGGCGGTTTCGGCGTGCTCGCGGATGAACTTGTCCAGTTGCTCGTCGGTTTGTACGTCGGCGCCCGGGCTGATCTCGCGACCACGGTACGGGTCCAGCGCCGGCTGGGCCATGATTTCGCGGGTCAGGCGGATGCCGTCGCGGAATTCCTGCCAGTCCTGCTCGGTGGCCATGTAGTTGAACAGGATGCTCGGGTGCTGGCGTGGGTCTTTCGACTTGGCCTGGATGCGCCCACGGCTTGGCGAACGCATCGAACCCATGTGCGCCTGGAAGCCATGTTCCTTCACGCCATTGGAGCCGTTGTAGTTAATCGCGACCGGCAGGAAGTGGTACTGGATGTTCGGCCACTCGAATTCAGGGCGGGTGCGGATGAAACCACCGGCCTCGAACTGGTTGCTGGCGCCGATGCCGGTGCCATTGAACAGCCACTCGGCGCCGATGGCCGGTTGGTTCCACCACAGCAGCGACGGGTACAGCGACACCGGCTGGGTGCACGCGTACTGCAGGTACAGCTCGAGGTGGTCCTGCAGGTTTTCGCCAACGCCCGGCAGGTCATGCACGACCGGGATGTCGAGGCTTTCCAGCAGGGCGCGTGGGCCGACGCCGGAGCGCTGCAGCAATTGCGGCGAAGCGATGGCGCCGGAGCTGACGATGACTTCCTTGCGAGCACGGGCTTCGACGCGCTCTTCGCTGTCGCCGACCAGGTAGGTCACGCCCACGGCACGCTTGCCGTCGAACAGCACGCGGTCGCTCAGGGCATGGGTGACGATGGTCAGGTTCGGGCGCTTCTTGGCCTGGTCCAGGTAGCCGCGCGCGGTGCTGGAACGGCGGCCGTTCTTGGTCACCGAACGGTCCATCGGGCCGAAGCCTTCCTGCTGGTAGCCGTTGAGGTCTTCGGTGCGCGGGTAACCGGCTTGCACGCCGGCCTCGACCATGGCGTGGAACAGCGGGTTGTTGCCAGCCTTGGGCGTGGCGACGCTGACCGGGCCTTCGCCACCGTGGTAGTCGTTAGGGCCGATGTCGCGGGTTTCCGCTTTGCGGAAGTACGGCAGGCAGTCCAGGTAGGTCCAGTCTTCCAGGCCTGGCAGTTCTGCCCAGCCGTCGAAGTCCATGGCGTTACCGCGGATGTAGCACATGCCGTTGATCAGCGAAGAGCCACCCAGGCCCTTGCCGCGGCCACATTCCATGCGGCGGCCATCCATGTGCGGCTCTGGGTCGGTCTCGTAGGCCCAGTTGTAGCGGCGGCCCTGCAGCGGGAAGGCCAGGGCGGCTGGCATCTGGGTGCGGAAGTCGAAGCGGTAGTCGGGGCCACCGGCTTCCAGCAGCAGTACGGTGACGCTGGCGTCTTCGGTCAGGCGAGTGGCCAGGGTGTTACCGGCGGAACCTGCGCCGACGATGATGTAATCGAATTCTTGGGACATTTAAGTACCCTCGTTTGGCGGTGATCAGGGAGCGGGAACGCCCGTGCGCGTTGGCACGGGCGTGACTACACGCGGTTTAGAAAACCGAGGAGTAGCCGCCCAGCTCGACCTGGACCGACTTGATGCGCGTGTATTGAGCCAGCGAGCTGATACCGTTTTCACGGCCAACGCCCGACTGCTTGTAGCCACCGACCGGCATTTCGGCCGGCGATTCACCCCAGGCGTTGATCCAGCAGATGCCGGCTTCGAGCTTGTGGATGATGCGGTGGGCACGGGTGATGTCGTTGGTGCACACGCCCGCGGCCAGGCCGTATTCGGTGTCGTTGGCGCGGCGGATGACTTCTTCTTCGGTCTCGTAGCTGAGGATGCTCATCACCGGGCCGAAGATTTCTTCCTTGACGATGGTCATGTCGTCGGTGCAGTCGGTGAACACGGTCGGGGCCACGAAGGCACCCTTGGCGAAGTCACCTTCGGTCAGACGCTCGCCACCGCACAGTACGCGGGCACCTTCTTCTTTACCCTTGGCGATGTAACCCAGCACGCTTTCCATGTGCTGGAAGCTGACCAGTGGGCCGAAGTTGGTGTTTTCGTCTTCCGGGTTGCCGGCACGGATGCGGGCAACGCGCTCGGCGATCTTGGCTTCGAAGGCGGCTTTCAGCTCGGCAGGGATGAACACGCGGGTGCCGTTGGTGCACACCTGGCCGGAGCTGTAGAAGTTGGCCATCATCGCGATGTCGGCGGCCTTGTCCAGGTCGGCGTCGGCGCAGATGATCAGTGGCGACTTGCCGCCCAGTTCCATGGTCACTTCCTTGAGCGAGGAGCTCGAGGCGCTGGCCATGACTTTCTTGCCGGTGGTGGTGCCGCCGGTGAAGGAGACTTTTTCGATGCGCGGGTGCTCGGTCAGCCAGGTACCGACTTCGCGGCCGCTGCCGGTCAGCACGTTGAACACGCCATCAGGAAGGCCGGCTTCGGTGTAGATCTCAGCCAGTTTCAGGGTGGTCAGCGAAGTGACTTCCGACGGCTTGAAGATCATCGCGTTGCCAGCGGCCAGGGCTGGGGCGGATTTCCACAGGGCGATCTGGATCGGGTAGTTCCACGCGCCGATACCGACAGTCACGCCCAGCGGCTCGCGGCGGGTGTAGACGAAGGAGCTTTCACGCAGCGGGATCTGCTCGCCTTCGATGGCCGGTACCAGGCCTGCGTAGTACTCCAGCACGTCGGCGCCGGTGACGATGTCGACGTAGCGGGTTTCGGAGTACGACTTGCCGGTGTCCAGGGTTTCCAGCTGAGCCAGCTCATCGTTGCGCTCGCGCAGGATGTCGACGGCGCGGCGCAGGATGCGCGAACGCTGCATGGCGGTCATCGCAGCCCAGACTTTCTGGCCACGCTCGGCGCTTTCGACGGCTTTTTCGACGTCGGCCTGAGTGGCACGTTGCACGTGCGCGAGGACTTCGCCGTTGGCCGGGTTGATGGCCTCGAAGGTGGCATCGCTGCCAGCGTCGACATAACCACCATCAATGTAGAGTTTTTGCGTTCCGAAACGGGCCATAGTGTCCTCGCAAGTGCAGTGTGTGGTTGGCTAGCGCGTCACGCTCCTGCCGGGTTGGCAACGGCCGTGCGCGGTGGTTCAGAAGCCTGGTCGGTTGTGCCCAGGGACTGCTGTTTAGCCAGTTGTAGATCCATGTATTCGTAAGCGATTCGTATCGCCTGGTCGGTGTCGAAAGCATCTCCCGACAACGCGCCACGCAGCCATAGGCCGTCGATCAGGGCCGCCAGCCCGCGGGCTGCCTTGCGCGCATGGTAAAGCGGCAGGACGCGGCGGAACTGACAGCATAGGTTGGAGTACAAGCGGTGATCGTTGATCCGCTGCAACCTGTGCAAATCGGGCTGGTGCATGCTGGACGCCCAGAAGGCCAACCAGGTTTTCATTGCCGGGCCGTTCACCTGGCTGGCATCGAAGTTGCCCTCGATGATCACTTTCAGGTGGGCACGCGGGCTGTCGTCCGTCAGTGCCTGGCGCCGTGCTGCAACGCCTTCGTTGAGCATGTTCATGATGTAACCCATCGTCGCTGCAATCAGGCCGTTCTTGTCCCGAAAGTAGTGACTGATGATGCCGTTCGACACGCCGGCCAAACGGGCAATGAGCGCAATGCTGGCATCTCCCAGCCCCACCTGATCGACCGCTAGCAGGGTGGCTTCGATCAATTGCTGGCGGCGGATGGGTTGCATACCGACCTTGGGCATCTTGCATTCTCCTCAGGCCTGACAAGCAGACGACAAGCGGCTGACTCGGCGAAGGCCAGTCTATTTTGTTTTGATTGAACGTTCAATCAATAAAGAATAAGCTCTGCGACAATTTGTGCCATTGACAGTTTTTCAGGCTGTTTCGAGCGCACGGATTGACACCCCAGGAAATCGCGTAACCCCCGGAATACAAGGCGTTGACGGGCATGTGCGATGCGAAATGCAGATTCTGCCGAACGGTCATCGACCTGCGGCAGGCCCTTGGAGCGGGCAGGGTGCTCTGTGACGAATGTGCGCACCACGGTGTTGGATGCGGCGTTTTTTGCAGACCACCTGTCTGTTTTTTTGCAACGTATCGATTCGGGATCACGGTTTCCAGGGTGCTTTTATAACACCTGACGCAGTGGGGGTATTCCACCAATTGCTCGGGAAAAGACTGATTAGCCTCCACAGCCGTACTGCCCGGAGCATTCGTGCAATGAGTTCTGCCTCCCTTACCAAACCCCCCGCCGAGAGGGTCCGGGTCAATAGCGTCGTGTTCTACACCTCGGCGCTGCTGATCCTTGCGTTGACTGCCTTGCTTATCGCTGTACCCGAAACTGCAGGCCAAGTGCTGGGCGTGGCCCAGAAGTGGCTGACGCGCACTTTCGGCTGGTACTACATGCTGGTGATCTGCGGATACCTGATGTTCGTCGTTTACCTGGCCTTCTCCGACTACGGCAAGCTCAAGCTGGGTGGCAAGGATGACCAGCCCGACTTCAGCTACGGCGCTTGGGCCGGCATGCTGTTCTCGTCCGGTATCGGTATTTCGCTGCTGTACTTCGGCGCTTCCGAGCCGCTGGACCACTATTTCAACCCACCGGAAGGCACGCCCGCCAGCCTCGAAGCCGCGCGCCAGGGCCTGCAGCTGACCTTCCTGCACTGGGGCCTGCACGGCTGGGCGATCTACGCCCTGGTCGGCCTGGCCGTGGGTTACTTCGCCTACCGCCACAACCAGCCGCTGGCACTGCGCTCGGCGCTGTATCCGCTGGTGGGTGAGCGTTGGGTCAAGGGCGCTGCCGGCAATGCCGTGGACATCTTCGGCATGTTCGTCACCCTGCTGGGCCTGGTCACCAACCTGGGGATCGGCTCGATGCAGGTGTCTTCGGGCCTTGAGTACCTGTTCGGCATGGACCACAGCAAGACCAACCTGCTGGTGGTCATCCTGGTCATGGCCGGCGTTGCTACCGTGGCCGCAGTGTCGGGCGTGGAAAACGGCATCCGCCGTCTGTCCAACCTGAACATCATCCTGTTCAGCGGCCTGCTGATTTTCGTGCTGCTGGGCGGCGAGACCCTGCACCTGCTCAATGGCTTCGTGCAGAACGTTGGCGACTACCTCAATGGCATCGTGCTGAAGACCTTCGACCTGTACGTCTACGAAGGCGAGGCGGGCAAGTCCGAGCGCTGGTTGGGCCTGTGGACCGTGTTCTACTGGGCCTGGTGGATTTCCTGGGGCCCGTTCGTCGGCATGTTCATTGCCCGTATCTCCAAGGGCCGTACCGTGCGCCAGCTGGTCATGGGCGTGCTGCTGATCCCGCTGGGCTTCACCCTGGCCTGGCTGTCGATCTTCGGCAACACCGCGCTGGACCTGGTGATCAACCAGGGTGCCGTGGAGCTGGGCAAGACGGCCCTTGAGCAGCCGTCGATGTCGATCTACCAGCTGCTGGAATACTTCCCGGCCGCCAAGATCGTGATCGGTGTGGCGGTGTTCGTCGGCTTCGTGCTGTTCCTCACCCCGGCTGACTCCGGCGCGGTGATGATGGCCAACCTGTCGTGCAAAGGCGGCAAGGTTGATGAAGATGCCCCGCACTGGATGGTGGTGTTCTGGTCGGTGATCATCACCCTGGTCACCATCGGCCTGCTGTTCGCTGGCAACTTCGAAGCCATGCAGACCATGGTGGTGCTGGCGGGCCTGCCGTTCTCGGTGGTGCTGGTGCTGTTCATGTTCGGCTTGTACAAAGCCATGAAGCAGGACGTTGCGGTGGAGCAGGAGCGTGCCGAACTGGCCGCCCGTGGCCGCCGCGGCTTCAGCGAGCGCCTGACCCAGCTGGAACTGCAGCCGACCCAGGCCGTGGTGCAGCGCTTCATGGACAAGCAGGTCAGCCCGGCCCTGAAAGAAGCGGCCGAGCAGTTGCGCACCCTGGGCTTCGAGGTTGAAACCCGTGTGGGCCAGTCGCGCAACATGATGGGCCTGCGGGTAATGATGGATGAGGGCAACCCCTTCGTCTATGAAGTGAGCCTGGACGGCTACCTGGCCGCGCCAAGCGAGGCGCCAGTCGAGGGCGAGCCGGAAGTGCAACAGCGCTTCTACCGCGCCGAGGTGTACCTGCACGATGGCAGCCAGGAGTACGACCTGATGGGCTTCGCGCCGGAGCAAATCGTGCGTGATGTGCTCGACCAGTTCGAGAGCCATCGCCAGCTGCTGGGGCGTGTGTACAGCTGATCGTTGTGAAAAGGGCCCTGCTGAACAGCAGGGCTTTTTTTTGGTTGTGCTTGTCGCTGGATCTTATGCGCCTTTGAGATCGAGCGCCGCCCGCGCGGCGCTTCGCAGCACAAGGCTGCTCCTACATCTGTTTCGGGCCAATTATACCTGAGGCAGAGGCGCGCGGCCCTTTGGCGTCCACCTCGATATCGTGCGGAACAAACAAGGCGGTCGCGCGCGTAGGTACAGGCGTAACTGGCCCGAAACAGATGTAGGAGCAGCCTTGTGCTGCGAAGCGCCGCGCGGGCGGCGCTCGATTTGCGCACCACCACAAAACCCAAGCCAAGCACTTGGCAGCCACACTTCCCCAACATCACGTGAAGAACCTTTTTTTGCCATGCAATAAGTAGCACCAGGTGGCAGAGCTTGCGCGACAGGCTTCCAGCTCATTTACCTGGAGTGCCTTCGTATGACCCCCTCGGACGCATCGACATTCGATTTCAAGCGAGCCGCTGCCCGGCAGTTCGCCGCCCGTCCCACGCTACGCCAGGTCGTCAGCGACCAACTGCTCACATTATTGCGGACAGAGCTGCCATGGCTGGCCTATGTGCAGCCTGCATTGCCGTCAGCCGATGCGCTCATGCTGGATAGTCCCGACCCTTCCACGCCCTACTGGTCCACTCAGCCACTGGTGGACTGTGTACTGCAGGCCATGCTCGAGTCGCGGTTTCTCGACCTAGAGCCTGTCGAGGGCCGCCATTACAATCTAGGTGTGCTCGAACCCTACCGGTTCGCCGGCTCCCACAGCGCCTTCGACACCCGCCAGCTCAGCGGCCTGAGCGAACCGCTCAATGACCTGATCGAGCAACTGCCGCAGCTTTTTTGCGAGGCGCAGCTCGGCTTTTGGGCGAGTGCCGGGAGTACCGGTGCAAGCCGTGATCATTGGCTGCAGTTGCTGTTGAGCACGGCCCTGTTGCGCGGCCTGCCCTTGCAAGGCTTGGATGCCCAGGAGCAGGCCTGCATTCGCGGCCTGATCCGCGGCGGTGCCGACCAGCCCACGGCGAGCTTCGTGCAGGTTCAACTAACCCAGGGTTTGCGTGAATCGGAACAATTGCTTAGCCATTTGCTGGTGACAGGTGAGTGGGATGAGCGGCAGGTGGTGCTCTGGTGCGCGCCGTCTGGCGAGGTGCGCGGCTTTGCCTCGCTGGCCGCTTTCGCCTTGGCCCTGCGTGATGATCTGGCGCAGCGCTACAGCTTCGATGCCATGTCCTGGCAGCTTTATCCGGTTGAGGGCAATGTATTCGCACAGCAGGTGTCGGCGTTGCTGGAAACGCTGTTCACTCAGGTGGACAGGGTGAGCTACCGCCGCCTGAAAGATGTCGCCGCGCTGGAGCAACTGTTCGCCCAGATCAGTGACCCCGCGCAGTGGTTCGACAGCTACCCGGACGATACCCCCGCGGTCAAGACCCCGCCGGCGTTGTGGACCAGCTCTGGCAGCGATAGCGTGGCCTTCCGTGCGGGTCTGTTGCAGCTGGCGGTCGATCAGCTCGACGCGGAAGGGGTTGGCGCCATGGACGGCATCCTGAGCCTCAATGATTACACCCGCCAGCGGTTGACTGAACAGATGCAAACCGCTCACGCGCAGGCTATCTCCCCGGATGACCTGCTGATCGAGTTCTTCGTCGCGCTGGGTATTCCGGGAGGTGCAGGCACGGGCGCAGGCGGTGGCGAGCCGGTTGCGTTCGAAGGCAGCAAGACCCTGACCGAGTTCGCCATTGGCAACCTCGGAACGCTCAGTGGCGCCTCTATCCGTCGCATACGGCGCGCTGATGGTACCGCTGCACCGGCATGGCTGGATGCCAATGCCGCCAATCGCTTGGTGAGCCAGATCGATGTGGGTGGAAACTATCCCGCCTACGTCGCACGTCTGCTTGATGACCCGTTGCAACGTGCGCAGCGCATCAAGCGGTTCTGCCGAGAGTGGCGCGATGCCCTGCGCTTCAGCGCATTGGGCGCCAAGCTCGATGGCAAGATCACGGAAGCTGGGCTGCAATGCGTCATTGATTTTTGTGCAGGCCATTTCGACCCGCAAACACCCCGCATGACGCTGATGCCGCTGACCTTGCGACGCCAGCCGCATTCCCGCCAACAGGACCTCGTTCGCGGCATGTATGTGCTGTTCTGTGCCAAGCCTGAGCTGGTGTTGCTGTACCGGCCTATATACCTGCAGGACACCCTTCGTGAATATTCAACCCTGGCGGCATTGCTCGCTCACATCCAAGAGTCCACGCTACTGCAAGCGAGCATTTTGGACTGGCTGAACCCGCAGGTCCGCCATATTTACGACCATGGCGGGTTCCTTGAGCCGCACATCACCAGCATTGGCATTGACCCGTCCAGTTTACCCGAGCGCCCTGAGCCGCCCGTCATCGAGCCGGTGTTCTGGGCCACCGCTATCGATGAAAAGTTGTACAACGCCAACCGTGATCTGCTTATCGAACTAGCGGGTATGCAATCCACCTCGAATGCCGAGCGGCGGTGGGCAACCCTGTCCCAAGGCGCTTGGCTGCTGTTCGATGTGGTGTCGTTGGCGCTGCGTGGCCCGGTGGCCAGCGTGGCGTGGCTGGTGCAACTGATCAGCTCTTTGGAGAATGACCTGCTGGCGCTTGAGCAGGGCGGCGAGTTCGACCGGCCCGCCGCCGTTTCAGATCTGTTGCTGAACTTGAGCATGGTATTGCTGCATGCGCGGCAACCGGCTTCGCACCCTGGAACGGCCGGTACAGCACCCGACGTTTCAGCGTTCGATGGGCCCGCCCCACAGCGAGGGGCTTTTACCGAGGTCTCGGTGGCCCCCTTTGGCGGAAGGGCAGCGGCAATCGGTGAGTTGGCAGCGCTGCCGCAACGCCAATTGGATTTCTCGTGGCGCGGCAATCAAGGATTCAACTGGCTTGCGCCTGAGCAGCGGCAGGCGCTTCGCACCCTGCGTACGGGTGTATTGCTACCCGACTCGGCATTGCAGGTCACGGGTGAGGCAGCAGGGCTGTATCAGGTCGACGGGCGCCTGTACGCGGCCATGGACGCCGATGCTTATCGGGTGGAAGTGGTCGACGGCAGTGTGCGGGTGGTCGATGGCAAGGGTGGCTACGGCCCATGGTTGAGCCATGCACAAGGCGTTTGGCGTGTCGACGGTTCGCTTCGTCTTTTAGGTGGGATGAAGCAGAGTACACGCAAGAACCTCGCCGATAGCTTCCGCAAGTACCACACTACTGTTGTGAAACTTAATGAACAGGTCACAGCTGCGTCGCAGCGCTTTACCCAGGTCGGCGCCAGCATCACGGATTTGGGAGAAAAAGTCACAAGGCTGGAGGCGCTACTGGAAAGGGAGCGAGGCAGGCTGACGGTGGCCGTCACAGCCAGGGAGCAGGCCGCGTCCAGGGAAATAATTACCACGTACGAAACGCGTCAAGCCAAATGGAACGCGCAAATCCCTAGCAAGCGCAATGAAGCGGTTGAGCTGGTTGAAGGGATCGTTCGGGACTGCCAGGAGATTCTTCGCACGATCAATACCATGTTTGAACCCAAATATGCCCGCGAACGGCTACCGGGTGTGGAGGCAGGTCTGACAGAGCAGCGGCGTGAGGTTCAGCTCAGCCTGATCCGCAACAGCGATTTCATCTTCAATGAGCTCTGGGAATTGGCGGATTACCAGGAGCTGACCAGTATGCAACAGCGCCTTCATGGGCGGCCTGTGCAACAGGTGCTTGAAGCGTATAAGGCTTATCGCCGCCAGCTCGAAGGCGTCGTGGCGTTTCAGGATCGCATGCTGGCTGCATTCGAACATCTCGACGAGCTATTGGTCGATGTGCCAGGGGAGGTGATCATCAGCAATGCCCCCGAACCGCAAAGCCTCACCGTTGATGCATTTATTGCCAAGCGTACGTTCAGCACGGTTCAGTTCCGCTTCCATCAGGTGTTGAACCTTGCCGATTTGGCTTTACACCTGGATAGCATCGATGGTCAGCGCAAAATCAATGTATTCCGGGAGGAGCTGTCGGGGCTGTCATTGCGTAACGCGGGGGGTGCCCATGGTGAGCTCGACTTCGCCAACCTGCCGCTCGAGGACCGTATCACCATCTTGCAGGAGGCATGGGACGAATACGCAGCTGCGCTGGTCAACAGCTTGCGAATTCGCGAAACGGGTGGGGCGTTGATCGACGCTTTGATGCTGGACCGCTACCGGACGGAGTTGGAGAAGCTCAAGCGTGATGCAGGGAGTCGGTTGGTCGCGTTGATCAAGGAGCAGGAGGGTGCCCGTGCGCCTGACGCGCGCTTGCCCTACATCATCTCAGGCGAGCCGCAGCGGGCGGTGCGTAACGGGGAAGGGCAGATACTGATCGGCAAGAAAGAGCTCGATGCCGATGGTCAGACGGTGTATCAGGTGCGTGATCCGTTCAATAACTCGGTGTTGGCCACCTTTGACTGGAGGGACGGCCAATGGCATGAGCGAAGCCGTGCGCCAGCGCCGGCCGAACCCGAGATTGCCGAAACTGATACGGCGTTTCGGGTGCAGGCGCTGCTGGTCGAGAACGAACAGCTTCTCCTGAAGGCCGACGAATACGTGCTGAATGACCTTAAAGCAACGCTGCTTGCGCGCCTGTTCGATCTTCAGATAGACAAGCTCGGGCAGGCGGCGACGTTATTGGGCAGGGAGGGCGCTAACGCCACCCTCATAAGGCAACTGGAGGTTGCCTCGGACAATATGCGGTCGCAAAAAAACCTCAAGCTGACCATGCTGTACACCGACACGCGCTACCCCAGCGCCGCAGCGTTACTTTTCCTGCATGAACAGAAGCTGATCAAGGTCGAGTACGACTTCCCGCGTAAGGTCATGGCCAATGGCAGCACCTTCGACGAGTACAAGATCATGCGTCTGGCGCAGCCGGGTGCCGCATCAGGCCGGCCGTTGTGGGCCGCGCACTTCCACATGCCTGCCGCCGATGCGCTGGCGCGTGACTTCACCTTGGGCCATTTGAAAACCTGGAGCCAGCGTCGCATGAGTGGGCGCGAGGAAGGCTCAACCCAGCGGGTGCATAGAGGCAAACTCACCCTGGAACAGGCGCGCGGCATCATCCCGTTCGATTGAGGCGTTCAGCGGTTGCTGTACCGGCCATGTTTGCCGTGGGCAGGCATGGCCTGGTTGCCGCGTTCGGCAATCATCTGTTTGAGCCCGATCAGCTCAACGCCCTGGCTTCTCAGGCGCGGGATTTCCCGTGCCAGTACCTCGAGGGTTTGCGGGTAGGGGTGGCCGATCAACACGGCCGAGCCTTGCTTGCGGGCCATCGCGACACCCAGTTGCAGTTGCCCGGCAATGGCTTCGGGGGTGCGCACGTCATCCAGAAACACATCCCGCGACACGTGTGCCACATCCTGCGCCTGAGCTTCGGCGGCGGCCACCGTGGCGGCACTGGTGCGGCTGTCGACGAAGAACAGGTGGCGGCGCTGCAGTTCGCCCATCAGCCAGGTCATGGCTTCACGTTGGGCGGTCATGCGGCTGCCCATGTGGTTGTTGATGCCGGCCGCGTACGGCACCTTGGCCAAGGCCGCGTCGAGCCGGCTGGCCAGTTCGGGCAGCGGTAGCCCGGGGTGCCAGGCATAGGGGCCGGTAGCCGGGTCCATGGGCATGTGCAGGATCACCGTCTTGTGGGCTTTGTGTGCCTGGCGGGCGAAATCGCTGGCGTGCGGGGTGTCGGGCATGATTGCCATTGTGACCGGGCCGGGCAGGGCGAGCGTGCGGCTGTCACGCTCGGTGCTCTGGCCCAGGTCGTCGATGATGATGCTCATGTAGGCCTTGCTGGCCGGCGCCGCTTGGGCGACGCCGACTAACAGGCAGCACAGCAGACACAGCAGATACCGCATGGGCGCAATCATTTACCCGAGGTGATGTTCAAGCCCTTGAGCAGGCTCAGGGCCTGGCTCAGCTGGAAGTCATCGTCCTGCGGGCGTTCCTTGCGCTTGCTGCTGCCGGTCGGGCGCTCGGCGCCGCCGTTGCCGTTGCCCAGGTGGCCCTGCAGGTCGGCTTCCTTGAAGTTGTCGGTATCGATTTCGGCAGTGAGTTTGGCCGGGCGCACTTCGATGTCCGGCACGATGCCCTGGGCTTGGATCGAGCGGCCGTTGGGGGTGTAGTACAGCGCAGTGGTGAGCTTCAGGGCGCGGTCGTTGGCCAGCGGCAGCACGGTTTGCACCGAGCCCTTGCCGAAACTGTCGGTGCCCATCAGCACGGCGCGCTTCTGGTCTTGCAGGGCGCCAGCGACGATTTCAGACGCCGAGGCGCTGCCGCCGTTGATCAGCACCACCAATGGCACGCCTTCGCTGGCGTCGGCCGGGTCGGCAGAGAAGCGCAGCTCGGAGTTGGCGATACGGCCCTTGGTGTAGACGATCAGGCCCTTGGTCAGGAAGTGATCGGCCACTTCGACCGCCGACTGCAGCACGCCGCCGGGGTTGTTACGCAGGTCGAGCACCACCCCGCGCAGCTTCTTGCCATTGTCCTTGCGCAGCTTGGCCAGGGCCTTGCCCACCTCGTCGCCGGTCTTGACCTGGAACTGGGTGATGCGGATGTAGCCGTAGTCGTTTTCCAGCAGCTGGCTTTTCACGCTCTTGACCTGGATCACCGCGCGGGCGAGGGTCACGTCGAACGGGTTGCCGCCATCGCGGACCAGGGTCAGGGTGATTTTTTCGCCGACCTTGCCGCGCATCTTGTCCACGGCTTCGGTCATGGTCTGGCCGCGGGTCGGGGCGCCGTTGATCTTGACGATCAAGTCACCGGCCTGCACGCCAGCCCGGGAGGCGGGGGTGTCATCGATGGGCGAAACCACCTTGATGAAGCCGTCTTCCTGGCCCACTTCGATACCCAGGCCACCAAATTCTCCGCTGGTGCTCTCTTGCAGCTCCTGGAAGTCCTCGGGGCCGAGGTAGGCCGAGTGCGGGTCAAGGTTGCTGAGCATGCCCTTGATGGCGTTTTCCAGCAGGGTCTTGTCGTCCACCGGCTCAACGTAAGCGGCCTTGATGCGGTCCATGACCTCGGCGAAGGTGCGCAGCTCCTCCAGCGGCAGCGGCGCCTTGGCCGTCACCTCGGTAGCTGGCACCGCTGCTGGCTTGGCCGGCTCTGCGGCAATGGCCAGGGGCGCGCCGACCGCCAGGGCGATGGACAGGGCCAGCTGGGTGAGACGAGGCGAGTGCAGCATGTCGAACGAACTCCTGATCCTGAAGGCGCTCCGTGAGGAGCATCGGCGCAGCATTCAGGCTACGCCGTAAAAATGTGAACGGGGTTGTTTTTCGGACAAACCCTAGCCTCTGCACCACTGCGACGGGTCGGTAGGCCGGCCCTGCTGGCGGATGGCGAAGTACAAGCCTGCGCTGTCCTGGCCACCGCTGTCACCCACGGTGGAGATGGCTTCGCCGGCTTTGACGATGTCACCGGCGCTCTTGAGCAGGCTCTGGTTGTGGCCGTACAGGCTCAGGTAACCATTACCATGGTCGAGAATGACCAGAAGTCCAGCACCGCGCAACCAGTCGGCAAACACCACACGGCCGCCGTGTACGGCGCGTACTTGCGTGCCTGGGTTGGCGCTGATCATCACCCCGTCCCATTTGGCCCGGGCGTCACTGCCGCGTGCATCGCCGAAGCGTGCCAGCAATCGACCATTGACGGGCCACGGAAGTTTGCCCCGTGCAGCAGAAAAAGCGCCGCCGTAGTTGGCGCCATCGCTGGAAACCATCGGGCCCAGGGTGGTGCGGGCCTTTTTCGGCGGCTCGACCGGCTCGCGGGCTTCTTCGCGCGCAGCGGCGGCGGCCAGGGCTTCCTGCTGGCGGCGTTTTTCCGCCTCTTGCTGGGCCAACAGGGCTTTCTTGCGCGCTTCCTCTGCCTCGCGGGCCTGGCGTGCCAGGGTTTCCTCGATGGTCTTGAGTACTTTGCCAAGGTCGGCCTGGTCCTGCTCGCGGGCCTGCAGCTTCTGGTCGCGGTCTTTCATGTCGTTGTTGAGCTTGGCCAGTACTTGCTGGCGCTTGCTGCGCTCGGTCTCGAGGGCCTGGCGGCGGCTGTCGAGGTCGGCGCGCTGGGCCAGCAGTTGCTCCTGCTGGCGGGCGATGTCCTGCTCGACGTTGGCCAACTGGCGCAGGGTCTCGTTGAAGGTGCGCAGTTGCTCCAGGCGCGCCTTGCTCAGGTAATCGTAATAGGTGAGGGTGCGGGCGAATTTCTCGGGGTTCTGCTGGTTGAGCAGCAGCTTGAGGTATTCCTCGCGGCCGTTCTGGTAGGCGGAACGGGCCTGGATGGCAATCAGCCGTTGTTGTTCAACGCGGGCGCTCTGGAGTTTTTTTTTCTCGGTATCAAGGCGCTCCAGCTCGCCCTCGGTCTTTTTTAGTTCTTGTTGCAGGGCCTCCACCTGTTTCTCGAGGTTGCCGATGTCGGTCTCGGTGGACTTGAGGTCTTTCTGCACGCCGGATTTCTCTTCCTGGAGCTTGCCCAGCATCTTTTTGAGCTCGGCGATGTCCTGGCGGGTGGCGTCCAGTTGTTGCTGGGTCTGTGCGCGCTCATCGGCAAATGCCGGGCTGAGCAGGCAAGACAGGGCGAGTAGGATCAGGGCGCGGAGCATGGGGTTGGGCGTACCAGGGATGGAGACTGGCCTAGTATGCCCGCGCGAGCCTGCAAAAAAAACGCCTCGCGGCAGATGCGGCGAGGCGTTTGTCTGGAAACCTTGAATCTGGGGCCGCTTTGCGGCCCATTCGCAGCGCAAGGCTGCTCCTACAGGCGGTGCGCAGGCCATTGTAGGAGCAGCCTTGTGCTGCGAATGAAGGCAACTCAGGCGTCGATCAGGATCGACGTCCCGGTCATTTCCACAGGCTTTTCCAGCCCCAGCAGTTTCAGCATGGTCGGCGCCACGTCGGCCAGCACGCCGCCTTCGCGGACCTTGACCTTGCGCTTGCCCACATAGATGAACGGCACTGGCTCGGTGGTGTGCGCGGTGTGCGCTTGGCCGGTGCAGGCGTCTTCCATTTGCTCGACGTTGCCGTGGTCGGCGGTGATCAGCGCTTCACCGTCGACTTTATCCAGCGCCTTGACGATACGCCCAACACAGGTATCCAGCGCTTCGACGGCCTTGACCGCGGCCTCGAACACGCCCGTGTGGCCGACCATGTCGCCGTTGGCGTAGTTGACGATGATCACGTCGAAACGCTGTTGCTCGATGGCTTCGACGATGCGGTCGGTGACTTCCGGCGCGTTCATTTCCGGTTGCAGGTCGTAGGTGGCGACCTTCGGCGACGGGATCAGGATGCGCTCTTCGCCTTCGAACGGCTCTTCACGGCCGCCCGAGAAGAAGAACGTGACGTGCGCGTACTTTTCGGTCTCGGCGATGCGCAGCTGGGTCTTGCCGTTCTTGGCCAGGTATTCGCCCAGCACGTTGTCCAGGCTGGACGGTGCAAAGGCTGCTGGCGCCGGGATTTTTGCCGAATACTGGGTCAGGCCGATGTAGGCCGCCATCTTCGGCAGGCGCGCACGCGGGAATTCGTTGAAGTCCGGCTCGACGAAGGCACGCGACAGTTCGCGGGCGCGGTCGGCGCGGAAGTTCATGAAGATCACCGCGTCGCCGTCTTCGACCTTGACCGCCTCGCCAATGCGCGTGGCTTTGACGAACTCGTCGTTTTCTTCACGGGCGTAGGCGGCTTCAAGGCCGGCCAGGGCGGTGTCTGCGGTGTAGTCGGCAACGCTGTCGACGATCAGGTTGTAGGCCGCGGCAACGCGGTCCCAACGGTTGTCGCGGTCCATGGCGAAGTAGCGGCCGATGAGGCTGGCGATGCGGCCCTTGCCCAGCTTGGCGAAGGTCTTGTCGAGCAGCTCGATGGACGACTCGGCGCTGCGCGGCGGCGTGTCGCGGCCGTCGAGGAAGGCGTGCAGGTAGATTTTTTCGGCGCCACGCTGTGCGGCCAGTTCGGCCATCGCGATCAGGTGGTCCTGGTGGCTGTGCACGCCGCCGTCGGACAGCAAACCGAGGATGTGCACGGCCTTGCCGGCACCGACAGCCTTGTCTACCGCGCCGGTGAGCACCGGGTTGCTGAAGAACTCGCCATCACGAATAGCCTTGGTGACCCGGGTGAAGTCCTGGTAGACGACGCGGCCGGCACCGAGGTTCATGTGGCCGACTTCGGAGTTGCCCATCTGCCCGTCTGGCAGGCCGACATCCATGCCTGAACCGGAGATCAAGCCATGCGGCTGACTGGCGCGCAGGCGGTCATAGACCGGTGTGTTGGCGGCATAGATGGCATTGTATTCGGGGCTTTCGCTGTGGCCGAAGCCATCCAGGATGATCAGGACCAGGGGTTTGGGCGTACTCGTCATCAATCAAACTCACGGTTGTTCAAAGATGATAAAGACACGCATTTTAGGGCAAATGCGCCATCAACGGCGAATATTCGTCCCATCCCCCGACCGGCGCATCCAGCGTGCCAGGGCAAAGCTGCTTTTCTGGCCGGCCAGTCGGGCTTTGGTGGTCATGGGGGGCTGTGTATACTGGCCGGCATTTTCAATCGCCTGGAACACCGCTGATGGTTGCTCACCTGATTCAATTCGCGACAGATCACTACATCCTGGTTGCGATCTTCGTTGTTCTGCTGGTCCTGCTGCTCATCAATGAAGTCCGCCGTGGCGGCCAGAGCCTGAGCAATGGCCAGTTGACTGCCCTGGTCAACGCTGACAAGGCCCTGGTCATCGACATCCGCACCGCCAAGGAATATTCCGCGGGCCACATCGTGGGTGCCGTGAACATCCCGCAGGACAAGCTGGTCAGCCGTATGGCCGAGCTGGAAAAGCACAAAGAGAAGACCCTGATCATCGTCGATGCGATGGGCCAGCAGTCCGGCACGCTCTGCCGCGAGCTGCTCAAAGCTGGTTACAACGCCGCCAAGTTGAGCGGTGGCGTTTCCAGCTGGAAAGCCGATAACCTGCCCCTGGTGAAGTGATATGAAGCCCGTCATCGTTTATTCCAGCGACTACTGCCCCTACTGCATGCGCGCCAAATACCTGCTCGAGAGCAAGGGCGTTGCGTTCGAGGAAATCAAGGTCGACGGCAAACCGCAGGTTCGCGCCGAAATGAGCCAGAAGGCCGGCCGTACGTCGGTGCCACAGATCTGGATCGGCAGCACCCATGTCGGTGGATGCGATGACCTCTATGCCCTGGAGCGCGCCGGCAAGCTCGACGCGCTGCTGGCGGCCTGATTTGCACTGCATTCAAAAACATTAGGATAAGGATCTGCCATGACTGACCAACAGACCAACGGCGCAGCTGCCGAAGACAACAGCCCTCAGTTCTCCCTGCAGCGCATCTACGTGCGTGACCTGTCGTTCGAGGCCCCGAAAAGCCCGCAGATCTTCCGCCAGCAGTGGGAGCCGAGCGTTGCCTTGGACCTGAACACCAAGCAGAAAGCCCTGGAAGGCGACTTCCATGAAGTGGTGCTGACCCTGTCGGTGACCGTCAAGAACGGTGACGAAGTGGCCTTCATCGCTGAAGTGCAGCAGGCCGGCATCTTCCTGATCGCCAACCTCGACGCTTCGTCGATGAGCCACACCCTCGGCGCGTTTTGCCCGAACATCCTGTTCCCGTACGCCCGTGAGACCCTGGACAGCCTGGTGACCCGCGGTTCGTTCCCAGCGCTGATGCTGTCGCCGGTCAACTTCGACGCCCTGTACGCGCAAGAGCTGCAGCGTATGCAGGAAGCGGGCGAGACGCCGACCGTTCAGTGATGACGGGCGGTTAGTAAAAAGGCGACCTACGGGGTCGCCTTTTTATTGCTCTGTTGCCTGGCCCGGCCTCTTCGCGGGCAAGCCCGCTCCTACAGGGGTACTACTAAAACCTGTGGGAGCGGGCTTGCCCGCGAAGAGGCCAGAGCAGGCAATGGGTCAGCTTCCGGCAAACCCGTTCTGCCGCCAAGCCTCATACACCGTCACCGCCACGGTATTGGACAGGTTAAGGCTGCGGCACCCCGGCCGCATCGGCAGGCGCAAGCGCTGCTCGGGCGGCAGGCTGTCCAGCACGTCGGCTGGCAAACCGCGGCTTTCGGGGCCAAACAGGAAGGCGTCGCCCGGCTGGTAAGCCACTTCATGGAAGGGGTGCGAGCCCTTGGTGGTGAAGGCGAACAGCCGTGGGTTACCCAGGCTTTCCAGGCATCCGGCCAGGCTCTCGTGGCGCTTGAGCGTGGCATACTCGTGGTAGTCCAGCCCCGCCCTGCGCAGGCGCTTGTCATCCAGTTCGAAGCTGATGGGCTCGATCAGGTGCAGGTGGCAGCCGCTGTTGGCGCAGAGGCGAATGATGTTGCCGGTATTCGGCGGAATTTCTGGTTGAAAAAGGATGACGTGAAACATGCACGGCTCCAGGCGTGAAGATGACGAGCATTCTACCCCTGAACCGGACCTGCGTTCGAAGGCCTTCCCACGGGTGATGCTATCGCTGGCCATTGTCGGCCTGATGGTGGGCTTGATGATCGGCCGCCTGACCACCCCCGATGAGCGGGTGCTGGAGCAGGTTGAGGTGGTACAAGACGGGCTCGACCTATGGTTCAACGAAGAGCCGAAGCTGCATGGCGAGAACGTCGAGGGGACGGTTGCCGTGCTGTTCGAGGCCCAGGGCAAGGCCCAGCGGGGGCAATTGAGCCTGCAGGGCAAACCGGTGGGCTGGCGTGTGCAGAAAAGCGAGGAAGGGCTGTTGCTGACGGTGGTGGCCGCGCGCCCTCTGCACGGCGAGTGGGCCGGTGCAGAGGACGCTGGGCGTTGGCGTGTGCAGGTGAGGCTGCACGAATAAAAGAGGGGATGTCCCGGCCTGCCTGTACCAGGGTCCCCAAAACTTGCGCTACTGCAAATAAAAGAGGGGTTTTCCCGGCCTGCCTGTACCGAGGACCCCGAAACGGGAGATACAGGACTTATTGCAGGGGGCGTGCCAGTTTTGCAAAACCCGGAAACATTGGCTTTCAGGGCTTTTTTGCCAGGTTTTGAGGGTTTTTGTGCCTTCGTGCGGTGCAGAGGGCACAGGATCGGTGCATTGCGGCAGAAATGATTGGGGCCGCTTTGCGGCCCTTTCGCGACACAAGGCCGCTCCTACAGGTCCGCGCTGGATTCAAGGTAAGCGCGGCCCTGTAGGAGCGGCCTTGTGTCGCGAAAGGGCTGCAAAGCAGCCCCAGTATTGAATGGCCTGTGTATGACTCAATGGTCTTCGCTGTCATCCTCATCGCCGCCAGCGACATTCATCCCCAGCTCCTTGATCTTGCGCGTCAAGGTATTGCGCCCCCAGCCCAGCAACAACGCCGCATCCCGACGCCGGCCGGCCGTGTGCTTGAGGGCGGTCTCGATCATGATCCGTTCGAAACTGGGCACCGCACTGTCGAGCAGGTTCGATTGGCCACGGGCCAGCGCCTGGTCCGCCCACTGGCGCAGCGCCTGTTCCCAGTTGGTCACGGGGGCCGCGTCCTGCGGCAGGTTGAGCAACTCGGGTGGCAAGTCACCGATCAGCACTTCACGGCTGGACGCCATCACGGTGATCCAGCGGCAGGTGTTTTCCATCTGCCGCACGTTTCCCGGCCACGGCAGGTTGCGGATGAACTCTTCGGTTTCCGGCTTCAGCAGTTTTGGCTCCACCGCCAGCTCCTGCGCGGCGCGAGCGAGGAAGTGGCGGGCGAGCGCAGGGATATCTTCGCGGCGGTCGGCCAGGCGCGGGATGTGGATGCGGATCACATTGAGCCGGTGGAACAAGTCCTCGCGGAACTTGCCAGCCTGCACCAACGACTCCAGGTTCTGGTGGGTGGCGGCAATGATGCGCACATCCACCTTGACCGGCACGTGGCCACCCACCCGGTAGAACTCGCCATCGGCCAGCACCCGCAGCAGGCGGGTCTGGGTGTCGGCGGGCATGTCGCCGATCTCGTCGAGGAACAACGTACCGCCGTCGGCCTGCTCGAAGCGGCCGCGGCGCAGGTTGGCCGCACCGGTAAAGGCGCCTTTCTCGTGGCCGAACAGCTCGGACTCCATCAGGTCTTTGGGGATGGCTGCCATGTTCAGGGCAATGAACGGTGACGCCGCACGCGGGCTGTGGCGGTGCAACGCATGCGCCACCAGCTCTTTGCCGGTGCCGGACTCACCGTTGATCAGTACCGTGATGTTGGAGTGGCTCAGGCGACCGATGGCGCGGAACACCTCCTGCATCGCCGGCGCTTCGCCGATGATCTCTGGCGTACGGGCCAAAGCTTGTGGCACATCGAGGCCTTGCTGCTCCTGGGCATGCTGGTTGGCGCGCTTGACCAGCGACACCGCCTCGTCCACGTCGAACGGCTTGGGCAGGTACTCGAAGGCGCCGCCCTGGTAGGACGCCACGGCACTGTCGAGGTCGGAGTGAGCGGTCATGATGATGACCGGCAGGCGCGGGTGCTGTTCGCGGATCTGGGCCAGCAGGTCAAGGCCGCTGGTGCCCGGCATGCGGATGTCGGAAATGATCACATCCGGTTGCTGGCGGGCCAGGCGGCCCATCACGCCATCAGCGCTGTCGAAGCTCTGGGTGGTCATGCCTTCCTGTTGCAGGGCTTTTTCCAGGACCCAGCGGATGGAGCGATCATCGTCGACGATCCATACGGTTTCACTTCGGCTCATGAGGCGGTGGCTCCTTGTTCCAGAGGCAGGTAAATCGAGAAGGCGGTATGGCCCGCGTGGCTTTCACACTCGATCAGGCCCTGGTGCTGGCTGATGATGTTCTGGGTGATGGCCAGGCCCAGCCCGGTACCGTCCGGGCGCCCGCTGACCATGGGATAGAAAAGGGTGTCTTGCAGTTCCGACGGGATGCCCGGGCCGTTGTCGATGATCTCGACGCGTGCCACCAGGCGGTGGCGCACATGGCCGATGGTGAACTGGCGCAGCGCACGGCTGCGCAGGGTGATGCGGCCCAGGCGCAATTCGTTCTGCGAGCTGATCGCCTGCATGGCGTTGCGCACGATGTTCAGCACCGCCTGGATCATCTGCTCACGGTCGATCAGCACATCCGGCAGGCTCGGGTCGTAGTCGCGCACCAACGTGATGCAGCCCTGGCTTTCGGCGTCCACCAGGCTGCAGACCCGCTCCAGCACTTCGTGGATGTTGGTCATGGCCAGCGAGGGCAGTTTGTTCGAGCCCAGCATGCGGTCGACCAGATTGCGCAGGCGGTCGGCCTCTTCGATGATCACGTTGGTGTAGTCGCGCAGGCCCTCTTCAGGCAGCTCGCGGGCCAACAGTTGCGCCGCGCCGCGGATGCCACCGAGCGGGTTCTTGATCTCGTGGGCCAGGCCCCGCACCAGCATCTTGGTGGTTTCCTGCTTGCTCAGCTGGGCTTCTTCCTTGGTGATGCGCAGCAGCCGATCGCGCGGGTGCACCTCGAGCAGCAGGAGGGTCTGGCCCTGGTGCAGAATCGGCGTGACAGCGTAGTCGACGGTGATGGTCTGCCCAGTCAGCGAGGTCAGCTGCGCCTCGCGCTTGGTGAACGGGTGCGCCTGTTCCACCGCCTGGCGCAGCGAGCTGAGCGCTTCGGTCGACTCGGTGAACAGCTCGCTGATGAACTGCCCATGGCTGCGCTGGCCACTGACGGCCAACAGCATTTCTGCCGCCGGGTTCATGTATTCCAGGCGCAGCTCGGCGTTCAGCAGGAGCGTGGCGGTGGTCAGGTTGTCCAGAAGCAGACGGTGCTGTGCATCGCTGATGGTCATAAGGCGTCGTTGACCTCTTTTGGCGCTTGCCTGGCACTGGGTGGCCAGAGCCGGGCGCGCTGTGGATCCGCTGATGCCAGGAAAATGCAAGAAACAAACCAAAGCTCCGAAAAGAAGCGAGATTTGCCCATAAAGGCCTGTATCTGCGCACTTTCGGATCAGAAACTCTGGATGAAACGTTTCACTTGACCCAGATTGGGGAGCAAATAGGGGCACGGCTGGCAGTTGTGCACCAAGATAGAGCATAGCGGGAGTGGCGAGGGTTCTGCGTGGGCAGAAACAAAAACGGCCTCCCGAAGGAGGCCGTCTTGATCACGTCATCGGCGCCAGGCGCCGATCAGATCAGCAGCTGTAGTACAGCTCGTATTCCAGCGGGTGCACGAAGGTACGGACCTTGATCTCTTCTTCGCTCTTCAGCTCGATGAAGGCATCGATGAAGTCGTCGGAGAACACGCCGCCCTTGGTCAGGAACGCACGGCCTTTATCCAGCTCTTCCAGGGCCTCTTTCAGGCTGCCGCAGACTTGCGGGATGTCTTTCGCCTCTTCAGGCGGCAGGTCGTACAGGTTCTTGTCGGCAGCATCGCCTGGGTGGATCTTGTTCTGGATGCCGTCCAGGCCAGCCATCAGCAGGGCCGCGAAGGCCAGGTACGGGTTGGCCGATGGGTCCGGGAAGCGCGCTTCGATACGGCGGGCTTTCGGGCTGCCGACGTACGGAATACGGATCGAGGCGGAACGGTTGCGCGCCGAGTAGGCCAGCATGACCGGGGCTTCGAAGCCTGGGACCAGACGCTTGTAGGAGTTGGTCGACGGGTTGGTGAAGCCGTTCAGGGCCTTACCGTGCTTGATGATACCGCCGATGAAGTACAGGGCGGTGTCGGACAGGCCGGCATAGCCTTCACCCGAGAAGGTGTTCTTGCCGTCTTTCCAGATCGACATGTGCACGTGCATGCCCGAGCCGTTGTCGCCGTACAGTGGCTTCGGCATGAAGGTGGCGGTACGGCCGTAGGCGTCGGCAACGTTGTGCACGACGTACTTCAGGGCCTGTACTTCGTCAGCTTTCTTCACCAGGGTGTTGAACTTGACGCCGATTTCGTTCTGGCCGGCAGTCGCCACTTCGTGGTGGTGAACTTCAACGGTCTGACCCATTTCTTCCAGTGCGTTGCACATGGCGGTACGGATTTCGTGGTCGTGGTCGAACGGCGGAACTGGGAAGTAGCCGCCTTTGACGCCAGGACGGTGGCCTTTGTTGCCGCCTTCCACGTCAGCGCCAGTCATCCACGAGCCTTGCTCGGAGAAGATCTTGAACATCGAGCCGGAGATGTCCGACTGGAACTTCACTTCGTCGAAGATGAAGAACTCAGGCTCTGGGCCAGCGAATACGGTGTCACCGATGCCGGTGCTCTTCAGGTACTCTTCGGCGCGCTTGGCGATGCCGCGTGGGTCGCGATCGTAGCCCTGCATGCTCGACGGGTCGACGATGTCGCAGGTGATGATCAGGGTCGGCTCTTCGGTGAACGGGTCCAGCACGGCGGTGTCATCGACCGGCATCAGGATCATGTCGGAGGCTTCGATGCCTTTCCAGCCAGCGATGGAGGAACCGTCGAACATCTTGCCGACTTCGAAGAAATCTTCGTCCAGGCCATCACGCGCCGGCATGGTCACGTGGTGCTGAATGCCTTTGGTGTCCGTGAAACGCAGATCAATCCACTTGACGTCATGATCTTTGATGAGTTGAACCGACTTCGACATGTTGTCCTCCGGATGGTCTAGAGCGCGGTGGGCCGCTGCCCTGGAAAAAGGGTGTTGCCGGGCGCGGATAGTCGGCCAAGCTTACCTGCCTCACAAGGGAGCAAATTGCATGCCAGTGCCCGAAAATGGCGAGGGCGGGATAAAAGAGGGCGTTTGCGGGCATCTGGCGACAGGGTGGCGGGGAAAAGTGCACCCTTAAGATGCGGTTTTTAGTATCAGTGCACCAATAAGGTGCACGTGCTTGGTGTTGTGCTTTCTTTGAGGGCCTCTTCGCGGGTGAACCCGCTCCCACAGGGACCGCAGGGATTTCGAAGATTGTGCAATCCCCTGTAGGAGCGGGTTTACCCGCGAAAGGGCCGGAACAGGCACCCCAAAACCCCGGCCTTGCATTTATCTCAAAGCTTCTGATCAAAAGTTGGTCAAATCCTGAGCAATTTCCGATATAATTCGCGCCCCTCATTTTCGGCAGGCCCTGCGCGCGCTGTTAACCAATGAAACTTATCGTCAAAGTCTTCCCAGAAATCACCATCAAGAGCCGGCCGGTGCGCAAGCGCTTCATCCGTCAGCTCGGCAAGAACATCCGCAACGTGCTCAAGGATCTGGATCCTGAGCTCGCGGTCGATGGTGTCTGGGACAATCTCGAAGTGGTCACCCGCGTCGAAGACGAGAAGGTCCAGCGCGAGATGATCGAGCGCCTCACCTGCACGCCGGGTATCACCCACTTCCTGCAGGTCGAGGAATACCCGCTCGGCGACTTCGACGACATCGTCGAGAAGTGCAAGCAGCACTTCGGTCACCTGCTGGCGGGCAAGCATTTCGCCGTACGCTGCAAGCGCGGCGGCCACCATGACTTCACGTCGATGGACGTCGACCGCTACGTCGGCAGCCAGCTGCGTCAGCAGTGCGGCGCCGCCGGCATCGAGCTGAAGAACCCGGAAGTCCTGGTGCGCATCGAAATTCGCAACCAGCGCCTGTACGTGATCCACAACCAGCACCAGGGCATCGGCGGCTATCCGCTGGGCGCTCTGGAGCAAACCCTGGTATTGATGTCCGGTGGCTTCGACTCCACCGTGGCGGCCTACCAGATGATGCGCCGTGGCCTGATGACCCACTTCTGCTTCTTCAACCTCGGCGGCCGTGCCCACGAACTGGGGGTGATGGAAGTTGCCCACTACCTGTGGAAAAAGTACGGCAGCAGCCAGCGCGTGCTGTTCATCAGCGTACCGTTCGAAGAAGTGGTCGGCGAGATCCTCAACAAGGTCGACAACAGCTACATGGGCGTGACCCTCAAGCGCATGATGTTGCGCGGCGCCGCCCATATGGCCGACCGCCTGCAGATCGACGCGCTGGTCACCGGCGAGGCGATTTCCCAGGTCTCCAGCCAGACCCTGCCGAACCTGTCGATCATCGACTCGGCGACCGATAAGCTGGTGCTGCGCCCGCTGCTGGCCAGCCACAAGCAGGACATCATCGACCAGGCCACCGAAATCGGCACCGCCGACTTCGCCAAGCACATGCCTGAATACTGCGGCGTGATCTCGGTAAACCCGACCACCCACGCCAAGCGTCACCGCATGGAGCATGAAGAGAAGCAATTCGACATGGCCGTGCTGGAGCGCGCCCTCGAACGCGCCAAGTTCATCTCGATCGACCACGTGATCGATGAGCTGGGCAAGGACGTCGAGGTGGAAGAAGTGCGCGAAGCGCTGCCTGGCCAGATCGTCATCGACATCCGTCACCCCGATGCCCAGGAAGACGAACCCCTGGTGATCGAGGGCATCGAAGTCCAGGTGATGCCATTTTATGCAATTAATAGTCGCTTCAAGCAGCTGGATGAAACACGCCAGTACCTGCTGTATTGCGACAAGGGTGTGATGAGCCGACTGCACGCACACCACCTGCTCAGTGAGGGACATGCCAATGTGCGTGTTTATCGTCCGGCATAAGACGCCAGGGCTGTATGGCGGCAGCATCCGCCATCGCCCTCCCGACCACCGGGCCTGCTGAGCCTTATACCTTACATATTGGTCGCCTAGACTAGGCGGCAACCGAATCCTCTGATCGAGATACACTTGTGATCGAAAATCTGCGTAACATCGCCATCATCGCCCACGTTGACCATGGTAAAACCACGTTGGTCGACAAACTCCTGCGTCAGTCCGGCACTCTGGAGCGTAACGAGCTCAACGACGAGCGCGTCATGGACTCCAACGACCAGGAAAAAGAGCGCGGTATTACCATTCTGGCGAAAAACACCGCCATCAACTGGAACGGCTACCACATCAACATCGTCGACACCCCCGGCCACGCCGACTTCGGTGGCGAGGTTGAGCGTGTAATGTCGATGGTCGACTCCGTGCTGCTGCTGGTCGACGCTCAAGACGGCCCGATGCCGCAAACCCGCTTCGTGACCAAAAAGGCTTTCGAAGCGGGCCTGAAGCCAATCGTTGTCATCAACAAGGTTGACCGCCCGGGCGCGCGTCCTGACTGGGTTCTGGACCAGATCTTCGACCTGTTCGACAACCTCGGTGCCACCGACGAACAGCTGGACTTCAAAGTCGTCTACGCCTCGGCCCTGAACGGCATCGCCGGTCTGGACCACACCGAAATGGGCGAAGACATGACTGCCCTGTACCAGGCGGTCATCGACCACGTTCCAGCGCCAGCTGTTGACCGTGACGGCCCGTTCCAGATGCAGATCTCCGCTCTGGACTACAACAGCTTCCTGGGTGTTATCGGTGTTGGCCGTATTGCCCGTGGTCGCATCAAGCCGAACACCCCGGTTGTCGCCATCGACGCCGACGGCAAGAAGCGTAACGGCCGTATCCTCAAGCTGATGGGCCACCACGGCCTGCACCGCGTCGATGTCGAAGAAGCCCAAGCTGGCGACATCGTCTGCATCAGCGGTTTCGACGAGCTGTTCATCTCCGACACCCTGTGCGACCCGACTGCCGTTGAGGCGATGAAGCCGCTGACCGTTGACGAGCCTACCGTTTCGATGACCTTCCAGGTCAACGACTCGCCGTTCTGCGGCAAGGAAGGCAAGTTCGTCACCAGCCGTAACATCAAGGACCGTCTGGACAAAGAGCTGCTGTACAACGTTGCCCTGCGCGTTGAAGAAACCGACTCCCCAGACAAGTTCAAAGTCTCGGGCCGTGGTGAGCTGCACCTCTCGGTACTGATCGAAACCATGCGTCGCGAAGGCTTCGAGCTGGCCCTGGGCCGCCCAGAAGTGATCATCCGCGAAGTGGACGGCGTGAAGCAGGAACCGTTCGAAAACGTCACCATCGACATCCCTGAAGAAGCCCAGGGCAAGGTCATGGAAGAGATGGGTCTGCGTAAAGGCGACCTGACCAACATGGTCCCGGATGGCAAGGGCCGTGTACGCCTGGAATACAACATCCCGGCGCGTGGTCTGATCGGTTTCCGTAACCAGTTCCTGACCCTGACCAACGGTGCAGGCATCCTGACTTCGATCTTCGATCGCTACGACACCGTGAAGTCCGGCCACATGTCCGGCCGTCAGAACGGCGTACTGGTTTCGGTCGAAACCGGCAAGGCGCTGACCTACTCGCTGGAAACCCTCCAGGCGCGTGGCAAGCTGTTTGTCGAGCACGGTCAAGAGATCTACAACGGTCAGATCATCGGCCAGAACAGCCGCGACAACGACCTGGGCGTCAACCCTACCAAGGGCAAGAAGCTCGACAACATGCGTGCTTCGGGTAAAGACGAAGTCATCGCCCTGGTTCCGCCTGTTCGCTTCACCCTGGAACAGGCTCTGGAATACATCCAGGAAGACGAGCTGTGCGAAGTCACGCCGAAGTCCATCCGTCTTCGCAAGAAGATCCTGGACGAAAGCGAGCGTACCCGCGCTGCCAAGAAAGCCAAGAACAGCTGATTTAGCTGTGGCTGAATGAAAACGCCCCCGGTCGAAAGGCCGGGGGCGTTTTTGTTTGTCTGCAGATTTTGTACTGTCTGTGCTGGCCTCTTCGCGGGTAAACCCGCTCCCACAGGTACTGCGCAGCTATTGAAGATTGCGCAAATCCTGTGGGAGCGGGTTTACCCGCGAAGAGGCCGGAGCAGGCTATCGGTCAGCGACCAACCACCTTGGGCTTGTAGGCACAATACCCCGGCCGCGGCCCGACCTTGGGGTGGTTGCGGCAGGTGTCCGGGCGCTTGTCATAAATGGTGCACAGCCGGCTCTTACGATCCAGGTACATGCAGTCATCGTTGCTCATCCGGGTCAGGGTGAAAATGCCTGACTTCTGGTTGAAGCGTTCGATGATGCCTTCCTTCTGCAGGCGTTTGGCCACGTTTTTGGGCGGTTCGTCTTTTTCGAACTCGTCTACCACGCCAATGCGGATCAGATCCTTGATCTTCACCTCCACCGGCAGGGTGCAACAGGTCGAGTGGCAGCCACCGCACATGTGGCTGGCATAGCGCTGCCAAGTCTCCAGGCGGTCGACTTCGGCGGCGGCGATCAGGGTCGTTTTCATCGTTATGGGGGTGAATCACGGGCTTGGGGCGCGCGATGATACCGGAGTTGTTCAATTTGTGAACAACCTTTTGCCCGATTCACGGTGTTGATTCAGTGTTCAGGCATGAAAACTGCGAACAGGAACGGTAAGTCCCTGTCGAAGGGTCTAGTCTCTTCACTCTCCCTCCGTATTCGTCAACTTGCCCGAGGATGCCGCATGTCCCAGGAACCCAAAGCACGTGACGCCGAGGTGGCCGATTTTCGCGCCGCTGTACTGGATAAGCTGACCTACGCGGTCGGCAAGGACCCCGAGCATGCCTTCGACCATGACTGGTTCGAAGCCATTGCCCTGGCCGCGCGTGATCACATGGTCGATCACTGGATGGACCACACCCGTCAGGCCTACCGGCGCAGTCAAAAGCGGGTGTATTACCTTTCTCTGGAATTTCTCATCGGGCGGCTGCTGTACGACAGCCTGAGCAACCTGGGCTTGCTGGACATCGCCCGTGAAGCCCTCGATGGCCTGGATGTCGACCTGGAGCGTATCCGCCTGCTCGAGCCGGATGCGGCGCTGGGCAACGGTGGCCTGGGGCGGCTCGCCGCCTGCTTCATGGAAAGCATGTCGACCCTGGGCATCGCCGCCCACGGCTACGGCATCCGCTACGAGCACGGCCTGTTTCGCCAGGCGGTGGTCGATGGCTGGCAGCAGGAGCAGACCGAAAACTGGCTGGACTTTGGCAACCCCTGGGAGTTTGAGCGCGCCGAGGTGATCTACCCGATCAGTTTCGGCGGCAGCGTCGAAACGGTGCAAGACACCCACGGCCAGCAACGGCAAGTGTGGTGGCCTGGCGAGACGGTGCGCGCGGTGGCTTATGATACGCCGGTGGTCGGCTGGCGTGGCGCCAGCGTCAACACCTTGCGCCTGTGGCGTGCCCGGGCGCTGGAAGAGTTGCACCTGGAGCGCTTCAACGCCGGTGACCACCTGGGTGCGGTCGCTGAAGTGGCCCGTGCCGAGAGCATCTCACGCGTTCTCTACCCGGCCGACAGCACCGAAGCTGGCCAGGAACTGCGCCTGCGCCAGGAATACTTCTTCGTTTCGGCCTCGCTGCAGGACCTGCTGCGGCGCCACCTGAACATGCACAAGGACTTGCTCAACCTGCCCGATGCGGCGGCCATCCAGCTCAACGACACGCACCCGTCGATTGCCGTGGCCGAGTTGATGCGCCTGCTGGTCGACCAGCATGAAATCCCGTGGGAAAAGGCCTGGGAGCTGACCGTCGGCACCCTGGCCTATACCAACCACACCCTGCTGCCCGAGGCTCTGGAAACCTGGCCGGTGGCGCTGATGGAGCGCATGCTGCCGCGGCACATGCAGATCATCTACTTGATCAACGCCTACCATATCGACGCCCTGCGCGCGAAAGGCCTGCACGACTTCGACGTGCTGCGGGCGGTGTCGTTGATCGAGGAAGAAAACGGCCGCCGGGTACGCATGGGCAACCTGGCGTTTCTGGGGTCGCACAGCGTCAACGGCGTGTCGGCACTGCACAGCAAGTTGATGAAGAGCACGGTGTTCGCCGAGCTGCACAAGCTCTACCCGCAGCGGATCAACAACAAGACCAACGGCATCACGTTCCGGCGTTGGCTGTACCAGTCCAACCCGCAATTGACCGAAATGCTGGTCGAGGCGCTGGGCCCGGAGCTCAAGGATGACCCGGAAGGGTTGCTCGCCAACCTGGTGCCGTTTGCCGACAAGAGCAGTTTCCGCAAGCAATTCGCCGCCCAGCGCCTGCACAGCAAGCGCGCCCTGGCCAGCATCATCCAGGACCGTATCGGCGTGACGGTCAACCCGGAGGCGCTGTTCGATGTGCAGGTCAAGCGCATCCACGAATACAAGCGCCAACTGCTCAACCTGTTGCACACCGTGGCCTTGTACCAGGCCATACGCAACGACCCGGGCACCAACTGGGTGCCGAGGGTGAAGATTTTCGCCGGCAAGGCTGCGGCCAGCTATCACCAGGCCAAGCTGATCATCAAACTGGCCAACGACATCGCTCGGGTGGTGAACAACGATCCGACCGTGCGCGGCCTGCTCAAGGTGGTGTTCCTGCCCAATTACAACGTCAGCCTGGCCGAGAGCATCATCCCGGCGGCGGACCTGTCCGAGCAGATTTCTACCGCCGGCTATGAAGCATCGGGTACCAGCAACATGAAGTTCGGCCTCAATGGCGCGCTGACCATCGGCACGCTGGACGGTGCCAACGTCGAGATGTGCGAGCACGTGGGGGCCGACAACATGTTCATCTTTGGCCTGACGGCGCAGCAGGTCGAGGCGCGGCGGCGAGCGGGAGACTTTGGCGCCAGTGTGGCGATTGCCGAGTCGAGCCGCTTGAACGACGTGCTTCAATCGATTCGCAGCGGGGTGTTCTCGCCTGATGATCCCTCGCGCTATACCGGGTTGATCGATGGGCTGGTGGCGTATGACCGCTTCCTGGTGTGCGCCGATTTCGATGCTTACTGGGATGCTCAGCGGCGGGTTGAGGAGCTGTGGCATACGCCGCAGGAATGGTGGCGGATGGCGGTGCTGAACACGGCAAAGATGGGCTGGTTCTCGTCGGACCGGACCATCCGGGAGTATGCGGGGGAGATCTGGAAGGCACTGGATTGAGCATGGGGCCGCGGTGCGGCCCATTCGCGGGGCAAGCCCGCTCCCACAGGATCTGCGTTGCCTTGAAGGCTGCGCAAAACCTGTGGGAGCGGGCTTGCCCGCGAATGGGGCGCACACCAGCCCCAGTCGACAGCCGGCCTGGCAAAGGCTGAACTACCGACCTATTGTGCCGTCAGACAGCCCAGGCGAGTCTCATCACTCGCTAGCATCGCACTCTCCCTGTAAACTGCGGGGGTTTTTCTCCCCCTTTCCATTTCGGAGCCATACATGTCCCGCGTTACCCTGAGTCGCTATCTGATTGAGCAGACCCGCAGCAACAATACCCCTGCCGATCTGCGCTTCCTGATCGAAGTGGTGGCGCGCGCGTGCAAAGAGATCAGCCACCACGTGTCCAAAGGCGCCCTGGGCGGCGTACTGGGCAGCATGGGCACCGAAAACGTGCAAGGCGAAGTACAGAAGAAGCTGGACGTTATCTCCAACGACATCCTGCTGGAGGCCAACGAGTGGGGCGGCCACCTGGCCGGTATGGCGTCCGAAGAAATGGACAACGCCTACCAGATCCCGGGCAAATACCCGAAAGGCGCCTACCTGCTGGTCTTCGACCCGCTGGACGGCTCGTCGAACATCGACGTCAACGTTTCGGTCGGCACCATCTTCTCGGTACTGCGTTGCCCTAACCAGTACCTGAGCCAGAACGAAAGCCTCAACGAAGAAGCGTTCCTGCAGCCAGGCACCGAGCAGGTTGCTGCCGGTTATGCCATCTACGGCCCGCAGACCATGCTGATCCTGACCCTGGGCAATGGCGTCAAAGGCTTTACCCTGGACCGCGAACTGGGCAGCTTCGTCCTGACCCACGAAAACATCCAGGTACCGGCCACCACCGCCGAATTCGCCATCAACATGTCCAACCAGCGCCACTGGGAAGCCCCGGTACAGCGTTACGTGGACGAACTGCTGGCCGGTGAAACCGGTCCGCTGAAAAAGAACTACAACATGCGTTGGATCGCCTCGATGGTCGCCGACGTGCACCGCATCCTGACCCGTGGCGGCCTGTTCATGTACCCGCGTGACGCTCGCGACCCGAGCAAGCCGGGCAAGCTGCGCCTGATGTACGAAGCCAACCCGATGTCGTTCATCATCGAGCAGGCTGGCGGCGCATCCACCAATGGTTACGATCGTATCCTCGACATCAAGCCAGAGAGCCTGCACCAGCGCGTGTCGGTCATCCTCGGCTCGAAGGAAGAGGTCGAGCGCGTCACCGCGTATCACAAGGAGTAAGTCATGCTCGCACCTTGGCAGCCGTTGCTGGAGTGGTGGTTCGGTTGGGGCACCAGTCCCCAGGCCGTGGCTGACGAGAAGAGCACGCTGTGGTTCGGCAAGCATCACGATGCCGAGGCCCAGGCGCTGTTTGGCGACGTGGTCGAACACGCCCTGGCAGGCGGGCTCGAAGAGTGGCAGCAGAGCCCGCAAGGCTGGCTCGGCCTGCTGATCCTGCTGGATCAGCTGCCTCGCATGATTTACCGCGACACGCCGCGCGCCTTCGAGGGCGACCGGCGTGCGCAGGTGGTGGCCATGCAGGGCCTGCAAAAAGGCTGGGATTACCAGTTGCTGCCGATCCAGCGGGTGTTCGTGCTGCTGGTGCTGGAGCATGCCGAGGTGCTGGACTGGCAAAACCTGTGCGTCGAACGTTACCAGATGCTGCTGGACGAGCAACCTGAGGCCAATCGCCGGTTGTTCGAGGGGTTCCTCGACTACGCCGAGCAGCACCAGCGGGTGATTGCCCGGTTCGGGCGCTTCCCGCACCGCAACCTGATGCTGGAGCGGCCGAGCACCAGCGAAGAGATGGACTTTTTGCTGGAGCCTGGCTCCAGGTTCTGATTGCCACTGGGCCTGCTGCGCAGGCCTGTCGTGACACAAAAACCGCGCGTGCTTCTGCAGGCGCGGTTTTTTTGTGCCTGCCATTGGCCAGCCGACCAATGGTGTAGGTGAAAAGGGGGGAGGGCAGGGAACCAGGGAGGGATTTTCCCGTCGAAGGTCACTGCAGGCCACTCGCCTGTATCCCCTGTTCAGGAGTGTCCTTCATGTCGTTGCGTTCCCTCGCCCTGTTGTCCCTGTGCGTCGTTCTGACCGCGTGCAGCAAGATCAACCAGGAAAACTATTCCAAGCTCAAGGCCGGTATGAACAAGGCCGAGGTCGAGCAATTGCTCGGCACGCCCACCGAGTGCTCTGGCGCACTGGGCATGAGCAGCTGTACCTGGGGGGACGAGAAGAGCTTTATCAGCGTGCAATACGCGGCCGACAAGGTGCTGATGTATTCAGGGCAGGGCCTCAAATGAGGCGTGTCCACCTGCTACTGGGGTTGTGCCTGGTGATGCTGCTGGGCGGCTGCGCCACGTCTGCGCATGACCCGCTGGCGCCGAAAACCGCCGGCAATGTCGACCTCAAGCGCTACCAGGGCAAATGGTACGAACTGGCGCGCCTGCCGATGCGCTACCAAGAGGGCTGCGAGCAGTCCGAGGCGCATTACAACCTCAAGCAGGACGGCACGTTTGGCGTGCTCAATCGCTGCCGCACGATCGGTGACGAATGGCTGCGCGCCGAGGGGCATGCCAACATCCAGGAACCGGGGCATACCGACAGACTGTGGGTCGAGTTCGATAACTGGTTTACGCGCCTGGTGCCGGGCGTGGCGAGAGGCGAGTACTGGATTCTGTACGTGGACGACCGCTACCACACGGCGATCGTCGGCAGCCCGGACCGCAAATACCTGTGGATCCTGTCCCGCACACCGAGCCTGCCAGCCTGGCAGCGCGAAAGCTTGCTGGCCAAGGCACGGCAGCAGGGGTATGACACCAGCCGGCTGATCTGGCGCACGGCTGACCAGCAGATCGTCAAGTCTCATTGATGCCATTCACGCTGTGCGTGTAGGAGCAGCCTTGTGCTGCGAAGAGGCCCGTATGCATTCAGCAAATGCTGGGGTAATACCGGCCTCTTCGCAGCACAAGGCTGCATCTACCCTCAGTTCAGCAGTTGACGCAGAACCTCGACGAACGCCCGCGCGCTTTCCTCTTCCTGCGCATGGCGCCCCTGGCGCACTACCCATTGCCCGTTGACCATCACATCGCGCACCTGGCGATCGCCGCCCGCGAA
This sequence comes from Pseudomonas sp. ITEM 17296, assembly GCF_028895205.1. Lineage (NCBI taxonomy): Bacteria > Pseudomonadati > Pseudomonadota > Gammaproteobacteria > Pseudomonadales > Pseudomonadaceae > Pseudomonas > Pseudomonas sp. ITEM 17296. The sequence continues at coordinate 165,202 of NZ_WJRS01000001.1, forward strand.
CAGCCAGCGGTTGAGAATTGCATCGCCCTTTGCCGTGGCGATGTACGGGTCCTGCCCGTCGAGCACCAGCCAGTCGGCTCGCTTGCCCACTGCCAACTTGCCGACCGCTTGCCCAAGCGCCTGTGCACCGCCGCTCAAGGCAGCGTCATACAGCGTGCGGCCGACCATCGGTTGGTCGCCGCGGTACAACCGGTTGCGCCGTTGATCGCGTAGCCGCTGGCCATACTCCAGCCAACGCAGCTCCTCCACCACGCTGAGCGACACATGGCTGTCCGAGCCAATGCCCATGCGCCCACCTTGTGCCAGGTAATCCACTGCCGGGAAGATACCGTCGCCCAGGTTGGCCTCGGTGGTCAGGCACAGGCCTGCCACCGCGCCACTGCGGGCCATGGCGGTGACTTCATCGGCTTCGGCATGGGTGGCATGCACCAGGCACCAGCGCGCGTTCACGTCGACATGTTCGTACAGCCACTGCAGCGGGCGGCGGCCGCTCCAGGCCAGGCAGTCGTCGACTTCCTTCTGTTGTTCGGCAATGTGGATATGCACCGGGCTGTGCGGGCTGCCAGCCTCCAGCACATGGGCGATCTGCCCTGGCGTGACCGCCCGCAGCGAGTGGAAGCACAGGCCCAGTTGCTGTGCCGGCTGCGCGGCCAGCAGGGGGGCGAGTTGTGCCTGCAGGCGCAGGTACTGCTCGGTGGAATTGATGAACCGCCGTTGCCCTTCGTTCGGAGACTGGCCGCCGAAGCCGGCGTGGCTGTAGAGCACCGGCAGCAGGGTCAGGCCGATGCCGCTGCTGGCTGCCGCCGCGCTGATGCGCCGGGACAGTTCGGCAGGGTCAGCGTAGGCCTTGCCGGCCTGGTCGTGGTGCACGTAGTGGAACTCGGCCACCGAGGTGTAGCCGGCCTTGAGCATCTCGATATACAGCTGGTGCGCGATGACCTGCAGTTGTTCCGGGGTGATCTGGCCCACCAGGCGGTACATCAGGTCACGCCAGGTCCAGAAGCTGTCGTTGGGGTTGCCCGCCACTTCCGCCAGCCCCGCCATGGCGCGTTGAAACGCATGGGAATGCAGGTTGGGCATGCCCGGCAGCAGCGGGCCGGCCAGCCGTTCGGCGCCTTCGGCCGAAGCATCGGGCTCGATACGGGCCACGTTGCCATCACTGGCGACCTCGATTCGGACATTGCTGGCCCACCCATTGGGCAGCAGGGCACGTTCGGCGAAGTAGGCGGACATCGGTGAAATCCTGTTATTGTTAACTTGTATATACATATACAGGCGTTTGCCTGCCGGGTAAACTGCGGCAAGCTACCGCTCATTCAATCGCACAAGGATCCAACGCCGTGCCGACACCTCCTGTCTCCGCGCTGGTTGCCCAGATGGGCGAGGGCCCGGCGCCGCTGTACGCGCGGGTCAAACAGATGATCATCCAGCACATCGACAACGGCAGCTGGCCGCCTCATCACCGGGTCCCTTCGGAAAGCGAACTGGTCAGCCAACTGGGCTTCAGCCGCATGACCATCAACCGCGCCCTGCGTGAGCTCACGGCCGAAGGTTTGCTGGTGCGCATGCAAGGGGTCGGCACGTTCGTCGCCGAGCCCAAGAGCCGCTCGGCGCTGTTCGAGGTCAACAACATCGCCGATGAAATTGCCGGGCGTGGCCACCAGCATAGCTGCCAGGTGATCACCCTTACCGAAGAAGCGGCCGGCTCCGAGCGCGCCCTGGCGCTGGACATGCGCGAAGGCCAGCGGGTGTTCCATTCGCTGATCGTGCACTACGAAAATGGTATCCCGGTGCAAATCGAGGACCGCTACGTCAACGCAGCGATCGCCCCTGATTACCTCAAGCAGGATTTCACCCGGCAGACGCCTTACGCCTACTTGTCCCAGGTTGCGCCGTTGACCGAGGGTGAGCACGTGGTCGAGGCGATCCTGGCCGAGCCGCACGAGTGCCAGTTGCTGCAGATCGAGCGGGGCGAGCCATGCCTGCTGATTCGCCGCCGCACCTGGTCCGGTCGCCAGCCGGTCACCGCTGCGCGGTTGATCCACCCCGGTTCCCGTCATCGCCTTGAAGGACGTTTCAGCAAATGAGCCAGATACAGGTGTTGCGTGCGCAGGGTTACCCGCGCATGCCGTGGAAGAACGGCGGGGGCTTCACCGAGGAAATCACCCGCGACAGTGGCGAGGGCCTCGACGGGTTCGGCTGGCGTTTGTCGATTGCCGATATCGAAGAGTCAGGCGGGTTCTCGTCGTTCGCCGGTTACCAGCGGATCATCACCGTGCTGCAGGGCGATGGCATGCGCCTGTTGGTCGATGGCCAGGCCAGTCGGCCACTGTTGCCGTTCGATGCCTTTGCGTTTGCCGGCGAGAGCCAAGTCAGTTGCAAGCTGCTGGGTGGGGCGATTCGTGATTTCAACCTGATCTATTCGCCGCAGCGTTATCGGGCGCGGTTGCAGTGGTTCGATGGGACCCACCGGCTGTTCAGTTCGGCGTCGACGCTGTTGTTGTTTGCGGCCAGTAGCCAGGTCGAGGTGGCCATGGCGGGGCGTGAGATGCAGCGGCTGGGGTTGTATGACTGCCTGCGGCTGGAGGGTAACGATGAGTTGCTGGGGCTGGAGGTTCAGGGGCGTATTTGCCTGATCGAGCTGACAGCGCGCTGAGGGCTCGCCAGTAGATTTTTGGCGCCTGTGAGACCGAGCGCCGCCCGCGCGGCGCATCGCGAGCAACGCTCGCTCCTACGTTTGTTTTTGGCCAATAACACCTGTAACAGACGCACGCGATCGCCTTTGCGCATGGCGCGATATCGCGTCGAACAAACAAGGCGGTCGCGCGCGTTTACCCCAGGAATAATTGGCCCGAAACAAGCGTAGGAGCGAGCGTTGCTCGCGATGCGCCGCGCGGGCGGCGCTCGGTCTATGCACCACCGCACAACTCAAGCCAGGAGCGAACAGGTCCAAATATTTTGGTTGTCCATGCTTGTACATACAAGTAAAGGTGTGTTTGTATATTGACCACGACACACCTGCCCGCGGACGACCGCAGAGGACCCTTCCCGTGACCGACAACAACAAATACCGTGACGTTGAAATCCGTGCCCCACGTGGCAACAAGCTGACCGCCAAAAGCTGGCTGACCGAAGCGCCACTGCGCATGCTGATGAACAACCTCGATCCGCAGGTCGCCGAAAACCCGAAAGAACTGGTGGTCTACGGTGGTATTGGTCGCGCTGCCCGCAACTGGGCCTGCTACGACAAGATCGTCGAGACCCTGACCCGCCTGGAAGACGACGAAACCCTGCTGGTGCAGTCGGGCAAGCCGGTCGGCGTGTTCAAGACCCACAGCAACGCTCCCCGCGTACTGATCGCCAACTCCAACCTGGTGCCGCACTGGGCTAACTGGGAACACTTCAACGAACTGGATGCCAAGGGCCTGGCCATGTACGGCCAGATGACCGCCGGCAGCTGGATCTACATCGGCAGCCAGGGCATCGTCCAGGGCACCTATGAAACCTTCGTCGAGGCCGGCCGCCAGCACTACGGTGGCAGCCTCAAAGGCAAGTGGGTACTGACCGCAGGCCTCGGCGGCATGGGCGGCGCCCAGCCACTGGCCGCGACCCTGGCCGGTGCGTGCTCGCTGAACATCGAATGCCAGCAGAGCCGTATCGATTTCCGTCTGGAAACCCGCTACGTCGACGAGCAGGCCAACGACCTCGACGACGCCCTGGCGCGCATCGCCAAGTACACCGCCGAAGGCAAGGCCATCTCTATCGCCTTGCACGGTAACGCCGCTGAAATCCTGCCTGAGCTGGTCAAGCGTGGCGTGCGTCCGGACATGGTCACCGACCAGACCAGCGCCCACGACCCGCTCAACGGCTACCTGCCGGCCGGCTGGACCTGGGAGCAGTACCGCGACCGCGCGCAGACCGAACCGGCTGCGGTGGTCAAGGCTGCCAAGCAGTCCATGGCTGTGCACGTACAGGCCATGCTCGACTTCCAGAAGCAAGGCATCCCGACCTTCGACTACGGCAACAACATTCGCCAGATGGCCAAGGAAGAGGGCGTAGCCAACGCCTTTGACTTCCCAGGCTTCGTACCGGCCTACATTCGCCCGCTGTTCTGCCGCGGCGTAGGTCCGTTCCGCTGGGCCGCGCTGTCTGGCGAAGCCGATGACATCTACAAGACCGACGCCAAGGTCAAAGAACTGATCCCCGACGACGCCCACCTGCACCGCTGGCTGGACATGGCCCGCGAGCGCATCAGCTTCCAAGGCCTGCCAGCGCGTATCTGCTGGGTCGGCCTGGGCCTGCGCGCCAAGCTGGGCCTGGCGTTCAACGAAATGGTCCGCAGCGGCGAGCTGTCGGCGCCGATCGTGATTGGCCGCGACCACTTGGACTCCGGTTCGGTATCGAGCCCTAACCGCGAAACCGAAGCCATGCGTGACGGCTCCGACGCCGTCTCCGACTGGCCGTTGCTCAATGCCCTGCTCAACACCGCCAGCGGCGCCACCTGGGTGTCGCTGCACCACGGCGGCGGCGTAGGCATGGGCTTCTCGCAGCACTCGGGCATGGTCATCGTCTGCGACGGTACCGATGAAGCCGCCGAGCGCATCGCCCGCGTGCTGACCAACGACCCAGGCACCGGCGTTATGCGCCATGCCGACGCCGGCTACGACATCGCCGTCGATTGCGCCAAAGAGCAAGGCCTCGACCTGCCAATGATCACGGGCTGATCGCTGCACTTTGAGAGATACTGAACAACAAGAAGGGGCCTGCGGGCCCCGACAGAATGGAGTAGCGAAGTGACCGAACTGACCCTCAAGCCTGGCACCCTGACCCTGGCCCAGCTGCGCGCGATCCACGCCGCACCCGTGCGCCTGCGCCTGGATGCCAGCGCCGACCAGCCGATCAACGACAGCGTTGCCTGCGTCGAACAGATTCTTGCCGAAGACCGCACCGCCTACGGCATCAACACCGGTTTCGGCCTGCTGGCCTCGACCCGCATTGCCAGCCATGACCTGGAAAACCTGCAGCGCTCGCTGGTGCTGTCCCACGCCGCCGGCATCGGCGCGCCGCTGGATGACGACCTGGTGCGCTTGATCATGGTGCTCAAGATCAACAGCCTCAGCCGTGGTTTCTCCGGCATCCGCCGCAAGGTGATCGATGCACTGATCGCCCTGGTCAACGCCGAAGTCTATCCACACATCCCGCTCAAAGGCTCGGTCGGTGCTTCCGGCGACCTGGCACCGCTGGCGCACATGTCGCTGGTGCTGCTCGGCGAAGGCAAGGCGCGCTACAAGGGCCAGTGGCTGTCGGCCACCGAAGCCCTGGCCGTTGCTGGCCTGGAACCTCTGACCCTGGCCGCCAAAGAGGGCTTGGCCCTGCTCAACGGCACCCAGGCGTCCTCGGCCTACGCCTTGCGCGGGCTGTTCTACGCCGAAGACCTGTACGCCGCCGCCATTGCCTGCGGTGGCCTGACCGTGGAAGCGGCGCTGGGCTCGCGTTCGCCGTTCGATGCACGGGTGCATGCCGTGCGTGGCCAGCGTGGCCAGATCGACACCGCCGCGTGCTTCCGCGACCTGCTGGGTGAAACCAGCGAAGTCTCGCAATCGCACAAGAACTGCGACAAGGTCCAAGACCCGTACTCGCTGCGCTGCCAGCCACAGGTCATGGGCGCTTGCCTGACCCAGCTGCGCCAGGCTGCCGAAGTGCTGGGCATCGAAGCCAACGCCGTGTCCGACAACCCGCTGGTGTTCGCGGCTGAAGGTGACGTGATCTCGGGCGGTAACTTCCACGCAGAGCCGGTGGCCATGGCTGCTGACAACCTGGCCCTGGCCATCGCCGAAATCGGCTCGCTGAGCGAGCGCCGCATTTCGCTGATGATGGACAAGCACATGTCCCAACTGCCGCCGTTCCTGGTGGAAAACGGTGGGGTCAACTCCGGCTTCATGATCGCCCAGGTCACTGCTGCTGCGCTGGCCAGCGAGAACAAAGCGCTGTCGCACCCGCACAGCGTCGACAGCCTGCCCACCTCGGCCAACCAGGAAGACCACGTGTCGATGGCCCCGGCGGCGGGCAAGCGCCTGTGGGAAATGGCCGAGAACACCCGTGGCGTGCTGGCCATCGAATGGCTGGGCGCCTGCCAGGGCCTGGACCTGCGCAAAGGGCTGAAGACCTCCGCCAAGCTGGAGCAGGCGCGTCAGGCGCTGCGCAGCGAAGTGCCGCACTACGACCGCGACCGGTTCTTTGCGCCGGATATCGAGAAGGCCGTCGAACTGCTGGCCAAGGGCAGCCTGACCGGGCTGCTGCCGGCTGGGGTTCTGCCTAGCCTGTAATGCCTTTGGGGCCGCGTTGCGGCCCATTCGCGGGGCAAGCCCGCTCCCACAGCAGCCCCGCAGATTTCAGACCTGTGTCGTTCCTGTGGGAGCGGGCTTGCCCCGCGAATGGGCTGCAACGCAGCCCCCTCGATCTCACGACCACAAAAACAAAATTAGGACGTGACATGCAACAAGCTCAAGGTCTCAAGCGCGGGCTATCGGCCCGGCACATCCGTTTCATGGCGCTCGGCTCCGCTATCGGTACCGGGCTTTTCTACGGTTCCGCCTCTGCCATCCAGATGGCCGGCCCCGCCGTGCTGCTGGCCTACCTGATCGGCGGCGCCGCCGTGTTCATGGTCATGCGCGCCCTCGGCGAGATGGCCGTGCACAACCCGGTCGCCGGCTCCTTCGGCCACTACGCCACGACCTACCTCGGCCCTATGGCCGGCTTCATCCTCGGCTGGACCTACGCCTTCGAAATGGTCATCGTCGCCATCGCCGACGTGACCGCCTTCGGTATCTACATGGGCTTCTGGTTCCCTGAAGTGGCCCGCTGGATCTGGGTGCTGGGCATCGTCTTCCTGATTGGCGGCCTGAACCTGTGCAACGTCAAAGTGTTCGGCGAAATGGAATTCTGGCTGTCGCTGCTCAAGGTCGGCGCCATCGTCGCGATGATCCTCGCCGGCCTCGGCATCATGGCCTTCGGCTTCAGCCAGGTGGGCACCGGGCATGCCGTCGGCTTGAGCAACCTGGTCGAGCATGGCGGCTTCATGCCTAACGGTGTCGGCGGCCTGATCGCCTCCTTCGCGGTGGTCATGTTTGCCTTTGGCGGTATCGAAATCATCGGCGTGACCGCCGGTGAGGCCAAGGACCCACAACGGGTCATCCCCAAGGCCATCAATGCCGTGCCACTGCGCATCCTGCTGTTCTACGTGCTGACCCTGTTCGTGCTGATGTGCCTGTACCCGTGGCCGCAGATCGGCAGCGAAGGCAGCCCGTTCGTGCAGATCTTCAGCAACCTGGGGATCGGTTCGGCAGCGGCAGTGCTCAACGTGGTGGTGATTTCCGCTGCGATTTCGGCCATCAACAGCGACATCTTCGGCGCCGGCCGCATGATGTATGGCCTGGCCCAGCAAGGCCATGCTCCGCGTGGTTTCAGCAAGCTGTCCAAGCACGGCGTGCCGTGGATGACCGTGGTGGTCATGGGCGCGGCGCTGCTGGTTGGGGTGTTGCTCAACTACCTGATCCCCGAGAACGTGTTCCTGCTGATCGCTTCGATCGCCACCTTCGCCACCGTGTGGGTGTGGCTGATGATCCTGGTCACCCAGGTCGCCATGCGCCGCAGCATGAGCCGCGAAGAAGCCGCGCAGCTCGCGTTCCCGGTACCGTTCTGGCCCTATGGCCCCGCCATGGCCATCGCGTTCATGGTGTTCATCTTTGGCGTGCTCGGTTACTTCCCGGATACCCAGGCCGCGTTGCTGGTCGGTGTCGTCTGGGTGGTGTTCCTGGTCGCGTCCTACCTGCTGTGGTGCAAGCCGCGGGCAGGGCAGGGCAAGGCGGCCCAGGCGCCGGCCGAGCTGCACCGCTAGTACAGGAGATTTGCAAATGAGAACCCTCTGGCAGCACTGCCATGCGGCAACCATGGTGGACGGCCGTTACGCGATCATCGAGGACGCGGCGATCGTCACCTGCGCCGGGCTGATCGAATGGATCGGCCCCCGCAGCGAGCTGCGGCCGGTCGAGGCTGAGCGTACGGTGGACCTAGGCTATGCCTGGGTCACCCCTGGCCTGATCGACTGCCACACCCACGCCGTGTTCGGTGGCAACCGCAGCGGCGAGTTCGAGCAGCGCCTGCAAGGCGTGAGCTATGCCGAAATCGCGGCGCAAGGCGGCGGCATCGCCAGCACCGTGCGGGCCACCCGCGCGGCCAGCGAGGATGAGCTGTTCGCCAGTGCTCGCCAGCGGGTTCAGGCATTGATGCGCGATGGCGTGACCACGCTTGAGGTCAAGTCCGGCTACGGCCTGGACCTGGCCAACGAGCGCAAGATGCTGCGCGTGGCCCGGCGCCTGGCCGACGAATTGCCGCTGGCGGTGCGCGCCACCTGCCTGGCGGCCCACGCCCTGCCGCCGGAGTACGCTGGCCGGGCCGACGACTACATCACCCATATCTGCGACGAGATGCTGCCGGCCTTGGCCGCAGAGGGCCTGGTGGATGCCGTGGATGCCTTCTGCGAACACCTGGCGTTCTCCCCGGCCCAGGTCGAGCGGGTATTCATCAAGGCGCATGAGCTGGGCCTGCCGGTCAAACTGCATGCCGAACAGTTGTCGTCGCTGCACGGCTCCAGTTTGGCTGCGCGCTACCAGGCGCTGTCGGCCGACCACCTGGAGTTCATGACCGAGGAAGACGCCATTGCCATGGCCGCGGCCGGCACTGTCGCCGTGCTGCTGCCGGGCGCCTTCTACTTCCTGCGCGAAACGCAGCTGCCCCCGATGGAGGCCTTGCGCCGCCACGGGGTGAACATTGCCCTGGCCAGTGACCTCAACCCCGGCACCTCGCCAGGGTTGTCGCTGCGCCTGATGCTGAACATGGGCTGCACGCTGTTCCGCATGACCCCGGAAGAAGCGCTGGCTGGCGTGACCACCCATGCCGCCACGGCGCTCGGCCTGGGCGACAGCCACGGCTCGCTTGAAGTGGGCAAGGTGGCCGACTTCGTCGCCTGGCAAATCGAACGCCCCGCCGACCTGGCCTACTGGCTCGGCGGCGACCTGCCCAAGCGCGTGGTGCGCCGGGGCCATGAAATATCCAATTGAGCGAGGCGCAATGGACAAGGTACTGAGTTTTCACCAGGGCCGCCTGCCCCTGCTGATCAGCATGCCCCACGCCGGGCTGGGCCTGACCCAGGCCGTGCGCGAGGGCTTGGTCGACCAGGCGCAGAGCCTGCCCGACACCGACTGGCACATCCCGCGCCTTTACGCGTTCGCGCGTGAGCTGGGTGCCAGCGTGGTGGCGGCGGAGTATTCACGCTTCGTCATCGACCTGAACCGCCCGGATGACGACAAGCCGCTGTACGCCGGGGCCACCACGGGGCTGTACCCGGCCACGCTGTTCGAGGGTGAGCCACTGTTCAAACACGGCAAGGAACCCTCCGCTGACGAGCGCAAGGCCTACCTGGAACAGATCTGGCGGCCGTATCACGAGACGATCCAGCGCGAGCTGGCGCGCCTGCGCGAGGAATTTGGCTACGCCTTGCTGTGGGATGCCCACTCTATCCGCTCGCTGATCCCGCACCTGTTCGACGGCAAGCTGCCGGACTTCAACCTGGGCACCTTCAACGGCGCCAGTTGCGATGCCGAGCTGGCCGAGCGGCTGCAGGGGGCGTGCGCTGAGGTACAGGGTTACAGTCATGTGCTGAACGGGCGCTTCAAAGGCGGGCATATCACCCGGCATTACGGTAACCCGGCCGAGCACATTCATGCTGTGCAGCTGGAACTGGCGCAGAGCACCTACATGGAAGAAGTGGAGCCCTTCGCGTACCGCGAAGACCTGGCGCAGCCGACTCAAGCGGTGCTGCGCGCGCTGCTTGAGACACTGCTGGCCTGGGGCCAGGAGCGCTACGGAAGGTAAGCGGATGTCGAGCGGCGCAGCGCGCCGCTCAACGGGGCGTCAAGCGTACCTGTAGCTTTCGGCGATGGTCAGTTCGCGTATCAGGTGGGCGACCTTCTGTTCGTATTCGAGCTTCAGGCGTTCGAACAGCGGCGCCAGTGCTTCCAGGGTCGGGCTGGCACCGCCGGGCTCCCGTGTTTCATCTGGCGCATCCAGCACGCGCTGTTGGTAGTCTTGCTCCAATACGGCGAAACGCTCCGCATAGGTTTCCCGCAGGTAGTCGACCCAGGCATCTTGCCGGGCGGCGAATAGCAGGAACGGGTCGCCACTTTCATCGGCAAGTACCTGCGCCCTAGCAGCATCCAGCTCTGCGGGGCTGACGTTGGCGCAGGCCTGGTAGAGCATCTTCTTCGGTGCCAGTGGCAGCTCCAGGGCCTCCGCCAGGTTCAGCTTGTAGGCCATGCGCACTTCGGCCTCGTCCCTTGTACCGGCCCGTTCGCGGGCGATGGTTTCGACGGCCTCCAGCCGATAGAGGCGCAGTACCAGCCTATACAGTGCCTGGCCGCGAGACTGCTCGGGCAGCGCCCTGAGCGCCTGCTCGGTGAAGACCTTGATTTCCATTTGGTTGAACACCAGCCAGGCGCCGTCGTGGCAGGTCTGGTATAGCCCTTGACCATTGCGCTCGACGCCCGCGTGGGCCATGCCGTTGAACAGTGCACGTTCCTCGGCGCTGTTGCCGGCGACCTCCAGAATGCGCCAGACGCGCGCGACGAAATCGGCGCGGGTGCCTAGCGTACGGTATGAGGCCGTGTGCGCCAGGCGGCCTACCAGTTCGAGCAATGCCGGCGCTTCGCCGCCCTGCTGCAGCGTCTCCCACACCGTACGGTGCGCTTCGTTTTCCTCCACGCTCGCCATGAGCCAGTCGTCGACGTCGGGGGCATCCATTTCAGGTTCCAGGGCGGGGCTGTGGGCATGGCCATGGTCGCCGGAACCGACGCTGTCATCATCGTCGCTGTCATCGGACTCGCTGTCCGAGTCGTGACGCTCGCGCCAATGCTCCTGAAGAATTTCGTCGGGCAGGTCCATCAGAAAACTGTACGACCTGTTACGCGCTTCAGAGCCATGGGCGCGGGACATCGTGAAATCGCTCAGCGGGTTGCCACGCAGGGATATTTCCGTGTGCGCATGGTCATTGCGAGGGTTGTACAGGATGTGGTCCGGCAGGTTCACGATCTGGTTGTCGTCGAGGTCCAGAATGTCCAGGGGCAGAAGGGTCTCCACCCACGCTGGCCACGTGTGCAGGCCGGTGTTGGCCAAGGTGAGCCGGGTCAGGTGATGGCCCAGCGTGCGCAGATTCTCATTGTCGAAAGAGGCGGCCAGGCGGTTGCCTTCCAGATTGAGCGATTCTAACTGGGGCATGCGCGCGAACATTGCCATGGCGTCGTCATCAATCTGACCACCCTCTATGCGTATTGTCAGGTGGTGTAGGTTGGGTAAGGACGCTAGCAAGTTGGGAAGCGCGCCAGTCGGTGCAACCTGGCCGTCGAGGGTGAGTGCCTCCAGCTGTGTGAAGTGCCCCAGGAGCCTGTCGAGCTGCTCGCGGGTAGCGGTCATGCGCAGCAGCTGTAGTTCGCGCACGCGGGCGTACAGGTGCGGCGGAAATTGCGCTGGGACGTTACTCAGCGAGATGTCGACTAACTGCAACGGGCCCGTGGTCCCCAAGAAGTCAGTGTGCATGAACGCAAGCCATGCCTCGCCGATTTGCCTTCTGGCGGCGCTTGCCTGTTCGCTCAGGGGGTTGGACGAGCTTGAGGCATTGGCCCAATTGTCGAAGATGGCCAGCACCTCCTGTTGATCTCGCCGGTAGGCCTGAGCACTTTGCTGAATGCTGGGAGGAGTGTCGAATGCCATGTCGAACTGTCTGGCCTCGGGGGTCTGATCTGCCAACAGCGTCAGGATGGCTCGACGCGAGAGCAGGTTGCCTTGCAAGGATATGCGCCCACGTGGCTGCGCAGTTCGTGGTGCAAGGGCGAGTTCGTCGGGCACGCTAGTCAGCGCGTTGTCACGTAGGGAGAGGTGATCGATCGTGGTGAGCGACTGGCTGTTGAGCCAGACAGGCCAATCCACCAGGCCCGTGCGGTCTAGCCCGAGATAACGTAAGCGGACATTACCGATGTTCGGCGTGTCCTCGAAGTAGTTGATCGGGCTGCCACTCAGGTCGAGCACCTCCAGGTTTGGGAATCGGTCACTCAACCCTGCGATGTAACCGCCACTCAAGCCCAGGCGCGTGTCGTGCAGCCGCAGCTCGCGCAGTGTCGCAAACGCCTGCCGGGGTTGCAGGTTCAAGGTGCTGTAGGTGAGCCCTTGAGGGCTGCTGACTTCCAGGGATGTGAGGTGCCGGAAGCGCTGCAGGAAGTTGTCTACCGCCTGCAGTTCCGGGCCGATGTTCGCGCCCAGGGTTTGCGAGGTCAGCAGGCCAGTGCCTTGGTAATCAACCAGCTGCAAGCGCACGATGCGTTGCTCGAAAAAGGCGGGCAGCTGTGCGGGATAGTCGATCAGCAGGATGCGCTCCAGGCGCAGCGTGGCAGCGCCCCGCCCAATTTCCGGTAGGAGGGTGGCCTGCCAATGCTGCCATAGCGCGTCCTGAATGCGGGTTCGGCTGTCCAGACGCCTGTGCAGGTCAGGCAGATCAAGGGCTGCGTCGCTCCAGGCGGTCAGGCTCTGGTCCAGGGCATCACGTTCGGCCATCAGCTCATTCAAGCGGTCGCTGATCTGCACGCGTGACAGCCCTGCGCCTTCCAGGGCGGCCAGTACCGCTTCGGCGCTCTGCGTGTCTTGCTCAAGCGCCAGCAGCCGAATCAGATACAGCAGGTCTTCCCTCAAGACCGTGCTGGCGAGCGTGCCGCGGCCGCTCAATGGGTAGCCCACTCGTCCGTCGGCAAGGCGCATGGGCGAGTTTGCGCCTGGTTTGGCCGGTTGCATGTGGAGCACCTTGCGCAACTCGGGCCGTGGCAGTAACGGTAACTGCTGCACGTGCTGCTTGAGCGCGGGGCCTTCCCAGGTATTGGGGAAGCCCAACGCTGCCCGGTTCGCGTCGGGCAAAGCATGCAAGATGGCCGAGTAGAGCGTGTCGCGCCCATGCAGTTCGTGCCCTTCGCCATCGTAGGTCTGGTAGCCATCGGCGTGTTGAGCCAGCACTTTGCGAACAGGCCCGTCTGGCGCGCCTACCTGATCGATCAAGGGGCCGGTGAACCTGCCTTGGCGTAGCTCGATGCGGATTTCGTCAGCCCAGCCAGGCAAGCGCGCCACACTGTGCAAAACAAGCCTGTCGGTGTCCGGGTTGTTCACATTGTCGAGGTAGAGCCCCTCGTAGGCGCGCGCCAGGCGTACCTGCTGTTGGTAGGTATGGATTTCTTGAGCCAGACGCAACGGGACCTTGCCCGCCAGCAACTGCTCCAGCTCCGCTGGGCTGGCATGGCGCGCCAACTCATCCGCGATACCAACGGGCAGCGCCGGGTAGCGGCGGGTAATGGTATGGGTGCTGGGGGCCTGATCGACGGGCGGTGTCTGGTAGCGTGCTTGAAAGGCAGTGATACGTGTGTTCGCGTCTGTGCCGGCCAAGTCCTGTGACACCTCCTGATCCAGCCTGAAGCGGCGCAGGGTGTCTTCCAGCAGTGCTGGCGGGCGCTGGTTTTCGGTCAGGACCTGGCGCAGGACGGATTCATGGGTATCGCTGACGGCGAGGATGCGTCGGGCGGTTTCTTCAGAGAACCCGCTGGCCGAAGGCCCCAAGCGTCGGAACAGCGTGTGGCCCTGCCATTGGCGCGGGCGCTCGAACTCATGCTGCCAGGCACCGGCTTCGTTATGGCGCAGCAAGGGCTCGTAGCTGATGGCTTTGGTTGGGTGCTCAATGCGCTGTTGGGGTGGATTGCCTGGCGAGGTCTTGACTGAATAGACGCGGTCTTCCAGCGCCAGCCAAGTCTTGCCCTGGTAGTGATAGAGGCCGAATTCGTCAGGCTTTAGCCCAGCAGGCAACAGGATGTCATGGGCAAAGGGCGTGATATCGGGCTTGATCAGGCGTGTCTTGCCATTGGCCAAGGTAACGCTTTGCAGCTCTTCGATGAACGATGGGGTTTCGACCGGTATCCGCTCGAGGGCGGGCGTGGTGCCAGCACCGGCACCAGCGGCGCCGAGTGCGGCGAACAAGGCAACGTTCTCGACCACGTCCATGAGGTAGCCCAAGGCCTGCTCGCGCTCGCCACGGCTCCAGCTTTCGATACCCTCGTAACTTTCATAGGCCAGCTGAAAGGTGGTGACAACCATCATCACCTGGCCCAGCACGGGTACGAAGAAGGCGCCGATGTTCAGTGCCTGCAGCACCCCGCCAGCGAAATACGCGAGGCGCGCTTCCAGTGCCTTTTCGTCCATCACCGCAGTGGGCACGCCATGGTAAAGCGCATCCGTTTGCAGTTTTCGAACCTTGCGCAGGGTGAACTCGGTCAGGAATGACTGGCTGTAGTCGTGCATGCGCACGTGCAGCTCGGCTTGTTTGTCTGGGCGCCTTACCTTCAGCTGCCCACCGTCGGCCCAGACCAGCGGATAGAGGCGATCGGTGAGGGTGGCGAACAGTGCGCTGGCGTGCTCGTCGGCGACCAGCCCACGGAAGAAATCCAGGTAGCCTGGGCCGAACATTCGGTCGCGCAGGTCGCTGACGAAGTTGAGCGTGGTGACATATTCCTTGAGCGGGCACACCGGGTCTTCTGGGATATAGACAATGACGGGGCCGTTCAGGCCGCCCTGGTCGTCCGGTGTGCCGATGACCGCGATGCCGGTCAGGTCGATGTCCCGCATCTTCAGGTGACGGCTGACCAGATGGCTGCCGTTTTGCAAGACGCGCTTGTTGTCTGAGAACGACAGCAGCGACCGCAACGTGCGTTCACTGATCTCTTTCTTCATGTAGGCCGTATAGGCATGTAGCTTCAGTATTGAGCTTTCACAACGCTTGAGCAGGCCCAGCTGATTGAAGGCTGCTGCATCAGGTGCCTGGTCGGCCGAAGAGGTGGGGTTGAATACGTCGTCGAGGGTTTTCTGGTATTGCCCGCCCAGGTCCAGTTCTCGGCACAGCGCGGCGAATTCGTGGGGGGCGATCGCTAGCGTTTGGTCCTGATCGACAGGGTCATAGATGATGGCTTCCATGCGCCTAAGGTCCATACCCCCGGCCTGCGTGTCGGACGCCACAAAATTCTGCAGAGCGGCCGTCAGCAAGGGCTGGGTGGCCCTTCGCACAGCGGCGGCGGCCTCCACCAGCGGGTCCTTGGACAGGTTCATGAATGACCAGGAAGTGTCCGCAAGCCGAGGGTGAAAGAGAACGGCCCGACGAACGTCCACCTCAAGCTTGAAGCGCTGTTTGATTGCGGCTTTGAGCAGCGGTTCAGCGAAGCCTTCAAGTGTGGCCAGCTGCTCCAGGGCTTTTCGCTTCTGTGACTCGAGCCACTGGAAATGGGCATGTTCGGCATGTAAAGCCGCGACGGTTTCCGGCACCTCAAGGCATGCCTGTTCATACCAGTCCATGGGGTGCTTCGTGGCACTGCGCAGCGCGGCATACTGTTGCCTGGGCAATGCCTTGAACCAGTCGGGGATCAGGCTCGTGATCAGTGGGTAGGCTGGGTGGACAGGGTCATCGCTGACGTTTGCGGCAGCGGCGGGGATGGCAGGCATACAAACTCCGATTGATTAGTCAGTGTCGGAGTTTGCATGGGGGTTTTATTGGCGAGTGGTAGTTAGTTACCTGCTGTGGGGTGTCACTCCGTCGAGGAACGTGGCCTGCGGTCTGGATTGGCGAACGACGTGAGTTCGCGGATCAGGCGTGCCTCGCGCGCTTGCTTGCTTCGCTCCAGGGCCGTGAATTCCTCGGTAAGGGTATCGAGGGGCCTGTCCGGAAACTGATCCGGCAGGTCCGCTACCTGAGCCTGGTAGCTTTGCTCGATTTCAGCAAAACGACCGGCGTAGGCCTGGCGCAAATGTTGGACCCACCGAGCGTTGGCGGCCGCAAAATTCAGGAAATCCTCGCCAAGCTCACCGCGCTGGACCTGCAGCTCGGCATGCGCCAACTCATCGATGCTGGCACTGATCGCGTAACGCAGCGTGTCTTCGGGTTGGCCCAGGTCAAGCGGGGTGTTCAGCTCGCGTCGGTAGGTGAGGCGCACCTCTGCTTCATCCCGGCGGGCAGTCTCGCTTTTGGCGATTTCATCCAGTGCCTGCAGGCGATACAAACGGCGCAGTTCCCGATAGAGGTTGCCTTCGGTATCTGCCGTATCGAACTGCAAACGCTGGTTGGCGATGTACAGCTCAATATTCTGGAACACCAGCAAGGCGCCGTCGTGGCAGGTCTGGTCGCCGTTTTCCTGCAGCAATGCCTCACTGGCCTGATGGTTGAACAGCACAAGGTCGTCCGGGTTGACCACCGCACTCACCAACACCTTGCGCACCCGTGCGCAGAACGCCACACGGCTTTTGCCATTCTGGTAAGGGGCGGCATTGCGCAGGCGGCCTACCAGCGCCAGAAGGTTCCCGGCATTGCCCGATGCTTGGAGGGCGTCCCAGCAATCTTTCAGGGCTTCGTTTTCGACGTCCGAGGCGAGCAGCCAGTCCTGCAGGTTGGGCGCATCGGCAGCGGGGTCCAGGAAGGGTAAGTGGAAGTGGCCGGCCATCGCGCCTTCTGTCGAGGACTCACTCATGCTGTCCGAGAGGTCGATGCCAAAGGTAAAGCTGTGCTGGCTATCCGAGGACGCGCGAGCGCGCATGACGGCTTCGTCGCTGAGCGGGTTGCTGAACAGCAAGATCGAGCTGATGGGGAAGTTGTTGTCGAGGTTGGCCAGGATGTGCGCAGGCAATTCGGTGAGGCGGTTCTCGCTGAGGTCCAAAAGCTCCAGCGGCAGCAGGCTGTCCACCCAGCTTGGCCACTGTTCCAGGCCCATGGCGTTCAGGTCGAGGCGGCGCAGCGTTTGCAGCGCTTCAGGCGCCTGTGTGATCAGCCCCATGCGGTTGCCTGTGAGGTCCAACGAATTAAGCGTGGGCAGGCGACCGAGCGTATTGATCACCTGCTGGTCGATCACCAGGCCAGCGTTGCGCAAGGCAATGTCGGTCAGCCCGGGCAGGCGCAGCAGGGCCGAAGGCAGTGTCTGCTCTGCCTGCTGATAAGCATCGACAGACAGGCGCGTCACCTGCGGGAACTGGCGGAACAGCCCGTCGAGCTGGGCGGTAGAGCCACTTACCCGCTCAAGTGCAAGGTTATGCACCTGTTCGGTGAAAAATGCCGGCAACAGCCTGGGGAAATGCTCGAGCGCAATGTCGTTCAGGCGCAGGGCTGCACGCGTCAGCCCGATCTCCTGGTAATGCCAGAACTCGTTCAACGCCGTTGCCACACGGGTCCTGGTGGCCATCACGGCCTGGCTGACCGGCGCGTTGGAGCTGGAGGCGTTCACATAGTCGTCGATGGCGTTGCGTAGCTGCTGGCGACGTTGCAGCTGCAGGGCCAGGCGGGCGCTGAAGGCTTCGCTGCGGTCTACCTCGAAGCGGGAGGCGCGGCCATCTTCGCTCATCATCACGCGCAGCAGGTCGTCCTCGAACAGGTGATTGCCCTGCAATGAGAGCACGGCGTGATCAGTAAGGTTGATTCGGTTGTCCAGCAGGAAGCGTGGCAGCATCGTGATCTGATTATTGCGCAGCCCAATGTGACGTATTTGGGTCACGGCGTTGAACCCAACCCCCTCTGGCCAGTGGTCCAGCGCCAGGTTGTCCAGGCCCAGGTAGTCGAGTGACAGTTCGTTGAAACGCGGGGGGTACTGCTCGGACAAGCGGTTGCCGCTCAGGTCCAGCCGGCGCAGGTGAGTGAGCCCCGCCAGGCTGTCGATGTCGGTCGAGGACAGCGAGAGGTTTTGATGGGTCAGGCTCAGCGATTCGAGCGCGGGCAGGTGCTGGGCAATCACCGGCAGGCTGAACTGAAACGGCGAAGGCAAGGCCCCAGGCCGGTAGGCGCGGCTGATCTCCAGCGACCGCAGGTTTGCGAACTGTCGCAGCAGACCATTGAGGTGGGGGGCGTGATGGCTCCAGCCGGCGAAATCTTCGGGCGCTGTTTCGATCAATTGCAGGTCAGTGACGTTGGCCGTGAAGAATTCCGGCAGGTTGAGCGGGAAATCGTGCAGCGACAGGCGTTCCAGGCGAAGGGGGGGCGCGATGTCGGTGGGCGTCATAAATGCACGTTCGTACCAATGCTGAGCGATTGCATTCAACACCCGCTCGAAGTCATCCGGGGATTGACTAGGCGCCAGCGCCGCTATCTGTCGCCAGTCGTCCAGCCGGCTGTGCAGTTCATCACGTTGTTCCAGCAAGGTGCTGAGCCTTTCTTCGATGTCGGCGCGGGTGAGGGCCCTGTGCTCCAGCGCGGTGAGAATCTGCTCGGCAGGCCGGGGGTTGGGGGCGTGTTGGCCTATCTGCCGAATCGAGCTGAGTAAGGTGTGCCGTGAAATGCTTGCGGCGCGGTGGCGCATGCCGCCAAGGGGATAGCCAAGGCGGCCATCGGCCAAGCGCAGTGGCGAGCGAAAGCCTGGGCGCACGAGTTGCATGCCGAGCACCTTGCGCAGGACCGAACGTGGCATCGGCGGCACCTGTTGAACCAAGTGCCTGAGGCCTTGCTCGTCGACGATACCCAGTGCTTCGCGTTGAGCGGCAGTCAGTACCTCGAACAGCGCGCCATACAGGGAATTGTGCGCGACAACCTGTGCATCCGGTTGGTCATTGCCGAGCACGATATAGCCTGCTCTGGCGCTGACAATCCTGGTGCGGCCTGGCCCGTCCGGCGGCCCGAGACGCGTGAGCTGGATGGGCGAGTGCTGGCGTTGTTCAAGCACGACGCTGATATCGGCTGGCCAGCCGGGCAGTTGCCCGAGCGTCTGCACCACCAGTTGATCGGTGTCCCAGTTGCGCAGGCTCTGCAGATACACCCCTTCATACGCACGCGTTAGCCGGACCTTCGCCTGATAAAGGTGGATCTCTTGCCCAATGCGCAGGGGCACTCGCCCGGCCACCAACTGTTGCAGCTCAAGCGGGTTGGCGTTGCGCAACAACTCCTGGGTGATGGCGTCGGGAAGCTGTGGATAAATGTGCTGAATCACACTGGCGCCAGGGGCCTGGGTGGCAGGTAGCTGACGATAGCGGGCCTCGAACTCGGCACCTGGCAGGCCAGGCTCAGCGTCCGCAGGCAATTGCCCGATCTGCTGGTCCAGGTTGAAGCGGGTCAAGGTATCTTCCAGCAGCGCGGGCAGGCGCTGGCTGTCAGCGACCGACCGGCGCAACACCGCTTCGTCAATACCGCAGGCCTGCAGGATTCGTGTCGCTGTGGCTTCATCGAACGCCGCAGAAAGGTGCCCGGCCCGCCGGAACAGCGCCATGCCTTGCCACGCCAGGGGCCTGTCCAGCTCATGCAGCCAGGCGCCGGCGCCGTTGTGCTGCAAGGCAGGTGTGTAGGCCTGGGGCCTGCGCGGGTGTTCGATCCGGTAGGCATTGCTCGGCGGGGTTTGCTTCACGGCATACAGCTGGCCCTCCAGCATCAGCCAACGCTTGCCGGCATGGCTGTACAGCCCGGTTTCATCCGGCTCAAGGCCCGCTGGCAAGGGCGTATCGTGGGCGAAGGGCGCAAGGTCGGGTTTCCACAACCGGGTGTCGCCATCCGGCAAATCGACTTCTTCGAGTTCCTCGATGTAAGAAGGGGTATCCACTTCGGGGATTTCAAGCACGGGGGCCTCTGGCTTACCTGCCAGCACAGCACCGATCCCTTCCTTCACGACATAGCCCGCCGCCGCCCAGGCAGCCAGGGTAGCGGTGTTTTCCATCACATCGATCAGGTAGCGGTGGGCTTGCGCTCTGTCGTCGTTGCTCCAGCTTTCGATGCCCTCATAGACTTCGTAACCCAGCTGCGCGATGCACACCGCGAGCATCGCTTCGCCAAGGCCGGGGACGAAAAAGCCCGCGATGTTCAGCGTGGTCAGTACTTTCCCGGCGATGGCCTCTCGGTGACGCTTGGCAGACAGTAGGTCGACAGCCCAGGTGGGGACGGCATGGAAGAGGGCGTCCTTTTCATGACGGGCCACCTTTTGTGTCACCAAGGTGCCTAGAAACGAGTACCTGGCCTTGTGCGGTATCGGTTCGAGCGTTGCCTGCGGGTCTGTGACCCGCTCATGCAGGCCGCGGGTGCTCCAGCCCATGGGGGTCAACCGGTCCTGGAGCTTTTGCTGGATCGACGGTTTGTCCCGGGCCGCCAGGCAGTTGTCCAGGTAATGGATGTCCAGTCGGAGCGCGTCGCGCAGCGCGGCTTCCAGTGCGTCGAAAGAGGAGTATTCCTTCAGCGGGGTGTGCGGGTCGTCGGGGTTGTACAGTGCGACCCTGGCGTTTTGTGAGCCACTGTCGGGCTGCAACTGCAGCACTGCCATGCCGACAATTTCGACCTCCCACAATGTCAGCAGGCTGAACGTGAGTGAGCTGCCCGTGTGCGGCAGCGGCGCGTCCAGCGGGGCGGCCAGCGCCGCGTCATAAAAGCCCTGGCTGATATGCCCCTGCAACCAGGCGCTGTGCAGGCTTTGCCTGAACGCGGATTGCTCGGCACGGGCGAGTGTTTCGTACACCTGCAGGGCCGCCTCATGGGGCCCTTGGTCGCCGGTCGGGGCCGGGTAGTAAATGTCATAGACCTGCTGGTGATAGCGCCCGCCGATATCCAAGGTACGGCACAGCTCGGCGAAGGCGTGGGCGGGAATCGCCACGGTATTGGTCAAGGGCACGGTGCCCATGAAGCGCCGGTGGTCCAGCACCACCGACTTTTTCAGCAAGGCCTGCGGCGCATCCATGCCATCCGCTGCGCACGCGTCAGCATCAAAGTTGTGCAATGCCCATTGCAGGAGCGACCGGGTTGCCCGGTCGACGGCTTGTCGGGCATCGATTGCGTGTTCGGTCTGGATCAGCCTGGCATCGACCAGGTAGGTGCTGGACACCTCAACATCCAGGTCGAAGCGTGCCTTGATGGCCTGCGTGAGTTGCTCGCTGGCAAAGGTGTGCAGGTCTGGCAGCGAGGCGAACAGCGCCTGGACCTGCGCTGCGTGGCTGCGGTGCTGGGCATGTTCTTGAGCCAGCGCGCGTGCGATGTCTGGTTGATCCTGCAGCGCTGCTGCAAACCACGGCGGTACCTTGCCCTGCGCGTCGCGTAGCGACTGGTATGCCTCGCTGGAGGCAGCCTTCAGCCATTGTGGGGTGGCGTGGCCTATCCGTGCGGCGTGCAAAGGCGTGTTGCGCGAGGGGGTAGGGGAAGACGGGGTCATACAAGAGCCTCCAAGCTTGGGTGGGCTCGCAAGTATGTTCAGCAGGCCGGGGCCACTGAGGTAGTTATGTGTTTTTGCCGGGCTGACGGGCGCCGCCATCCGCCTCGCAAGCGTGATAGGGCCAAGGATGGCAACAGGACATGCTCAAAGCGCAATTCAGGTTTATGATGCCCAACGGCAGACTTAATCCTCACACGGAGTGCGCAATGCAGACCCTCTACCCGCAGATCAAACCCTACGCCCGGCACGATCTGGCCGTGGAAGCGCCGCATGTGCTGTATGTCGACGAAAGTGGCTCGCCGGAAGGTTTGCCCGTGGTATTCATCCACGGTGGCCCGGGCGCCGGTTGCGACGCGCAGAGCCGTTGCTACTTCGACCCCAACCTGTACCGCATCATCACCTTCGACCAGCGCGGCTGTGGCCGCTCCACGCCCCACGCGAGCCTGGAGAACAACACCACCTGGCACCTGGTCGAAGACCTGGAACGCATTCGCAAGCACCTGGGCATCGAAAAGTGGGTGCTGTTTGGCGGCTCGTGGGGCTCGACCCTGGCCCTGGCCTACGCCCAGACCCACCCCGAGCGGGTGCACGGCCTGATCCTGCGCGGCATCTTCCTGTGCCGCCCGCAGGAAATCCAATGGTTCTACCAGGAAGGCGCCAGCCGCCTGTTCCCCGACTACTGGCAGGACTACATTGCGCCGATCCCGCCAGAAGAGCGCGGCGACCTGGTCAAGGCCTTCCACAAGCGCCTGACCGGCAACGACCAGATCGCCCAGATGCACGCCGCCAAGGCCTGGTCCACCTGGGAAGGCCGTACGGCCACGCTGCGCCCCAACCCGCTGGTGGTCGACCGCTTCTCCGAGCCTCAGCGGGCGCTGTCGATTGCCCGCATCGAATGCCACTATTTCATGAACAATGCCTTCCTCAAGCCGGACCAGTTGATCCGCGACATGCCCAAGATCGCCCACCTGCCGGCGGTGATCGTGCACGGCCGCTACGACGTGATCTGCCCGCTGGACAACGCTTGGGCGCTGCACCAGGCCTGGCCCAACAGTGAGCTGAAAGTCATTCGCGATGCCGGCCATGCGGCCTCCGAACCCGGCATCACCGATGCCCTGGTGCGCGCCGCCGACCAGATGGCCCGGCGTTTGCTCGACCTGCCCCTGGAAGAAGCATGAAGGGGCTGTTGCAACGCGTGCGTGGCGCGCGGGTAGAGGTGGCCGGCGAGATCGTCGGCGCCGTCGACCAGGGCCTGCTGGTGCTGGTGGCCGTCGAACCTGAAGATACCCGGGAACATGCCGATAAGCTGTTGCACAAGCTGCTTAACTATCGCGTGTTCAGCGACGAGCAGGGCAAGATGAACCTGTCGCTCAAGGATGTCGGGGGCGGTTTGCTGCTGGTGTCGCAGTTCACCTTGGCGGCGGACACGCGCAGCGGCATGCGGCCGGGCTTCTCGACGGCGGCACCGCCTGCCCTCGGTGCCGAGTTGTTCGACTATCTTTTAGCGCAAGCGAAGGGCCAGCACGCCGAGGTGGCCAGTGGGCGCTTCGGTGCGGACATGCAGGTGCACCTGGTCAATGATGGCCCCGTAACATTTATGTTACAAATATGAGGTCAAAAACCCCTTGTTTGTAGGAGAACAAGGGGTTTTGTACGATAAATAGTTAGTCCAGCCTGATGCGTTGTCACGCGACCTGCTGGATAATCGCGCGCTGCATGGACCTGCGTTCGCAGGTTCGTTTCACTCTGACTCGAGCATTGTCTGGATCCGTTTGGGGAATCATTACGCCCTCACGGGGTCCGAACAGTGCTCGCCAACCCGGCATTAGTCGCTGGCCGTTGGTTTCATGATCTGTTTTCGGCGAGGGTTGCTCGTGATTGTTAGTCCCCATAAAGCATCAAGAATCCCCGGCATTCGGCTACGTAAGGCCCTGATGGCCAGTGTGGCACTGGTCGGCCTGATGAACGCGGGCCAGCTGTGGGCATTCAATCTTGACGATGTTGCAGCCAAGGCAAAGGATCTGGCCGGCCAGAAGTACGAAGCACCGAAGAGCAATCTGCCTGCGGTGTTCCGCGACATGAAGTTCGCCGACTACCAGAAGATTCACTTCCTGCAGGAAAAGGCCGAGTGGGCCAAGGACAAGACCCCCTTCAAGCTGTCGTTCTACCACCAGGGCATGCACTTCGACACCCCGGTGAAAATCAACGAAGTCACCGCCACCAAGGTCGAAGAAATCAAGTACGACCCGAGCCGCTTCGAGTTCGGTGACGTGCCGCACGACCCGGAAACCACCAAGAACCTGGGCTATGCCGGTTTCCGCGTGCTTTACCCGATCAACAAGGCCGACAAGCAAGACGAGATCATGACCCTGCTTGGCGCCAGCTATTTCCGCGTGGTCGGCAAGGGCCATGTGTACGGCCTGTCGGCCCGTGGCCTGGCCATCGACACCGCGCTGCCGTCGGGCGAGGAGTTCCCGCGGTTCACCGAGTTCTGGGTCGAGAAGCCGAAGGCTACCGACAAGCACCTGGTGATCTACGCCCTGCTGGACTCGCCGCGCTCCACCGGTGCCTACAAACTGACCCTGCGTCCGGGCAGCGACACCGTGGTCGACGTCAAGTCGCGGGTCTACCTGCGTGACCACGTCAGCCGCCTGGGCATCGCGCCGCTCACCAGCATGTACCTGTTCGGCCCTAACCAGCCTTCCCGGGTCATGAACTACCGCCCGGCGCTGCACGACTCCGAAGGCCTGTCGATCCATGCCGGCAACGGCGAGTGGCTGTGGCGCCCGCTGAACAACCCGAAACACCTGGCCGTGAGCAACTTCAGTGTCGAGAACCCGCGTGGTTTCGGCCTGATGCAGCGTCATCGCGACTTCAAGGACTATGAAGACCTCGATGACAACTACCAGAAGCGCCCAAGCGCCTGGATCGAGCCAAAAGGTGACTGGGGCAAGGGCACCGTCGACCTGGTCGAAATCCCGACTGCCGACGAGACCAACGACAACATCGTGGCCTTCTGGAGCCCAGAGACCCTGCCGGAGCCAGGCAAGCCGTTCGAGTACGACTACCGCCTGCACTGGACCATCCAGGAAGCCCAGTTCCAGGCCCAGGACCTGGCCTCGGTCACCCAGACCCTGCGTTCCACGGGCGACGTCAAACAGTCCAACCTGATCCGTCAGCCTGACGGCAGCGTGGCGTTCATCGTCGACTTCGCCGGTGCCAACCTGGCAGCCCTGCCGGAAGACGCCGCGGTACGTAGCCAGGTCAGCGTCGGCGACAACGCCGAGGTGGTCGAGAACAACCTGCGCTATAACCCAGAGAGCAAAGGCTGGCGCCTGACCCTGCGGTTGAAGGTCAAGGAAGCCAACAAATCGACGGAAATGCGCGCTGCGCTGGTGCGCGACGTGCCTGTCGAGCCTGCCAAGCCTGCTGCCAAGGACGCCAAGCAGGACAAGGCCGCTGCCAAGCATGCCAAGGCCGAGAAAGACGCCAAGGCCGAACAACCTGCCGCCGATGCGGCGTCCACCAACGGTACCCCGGCCACCACCGAAAAAGTGCTGACCGAGACCTGGACCTATCAGTTGCCTGCCGATGAGTAACTCAAGCGCAAGGCCGGTATCGCTTGGCGAATACCTGGCCCACCTCCCACTGAGCGATGAGCAGCGCGCGGAACTCGCCAGCTGCACCTCGTTCAGTGAGCTGCACCAACGCCTGGCGGCCAACCCGGCCGCCAACGCCGCCGAGGCCGTGCAGGCCTCGGTGGGCCCGCGGTTGACCGTGGGCAGCGCCGCCGAACTCGAAGACGCCGAAATGCTCGGCGTCGACGGCAGCGGCCGGCTGTGCCTGAAAATCGCACCGCCGATCAAGCGCACCCGTGTCGTGCCCGAGCCTTGGCGCACCAACGTGCTGATCCGCATGTGGCGCCGCATGACCGGGCGCACCAACGCGCCGCAGCCAGAGCAGCGCGAGCTGCCCAAGGCCCGCTGGCGCACGGTCGGCTCGATCCGCCGGTATATCCTGCTGACCCTGATGATCGGCCAGACCATCGTTGCCGGCTGGTACATGAAGGGTATCCTGCCGTACCAGGGCTGGTCGTTCGTCGACCTCGACGAGGTGGTCAACCAGCCGCTGTGGGATACCGTCGTGCAGGTCTGGCCGTATGCCTTGCAGACGTCCATCCTGATTCTGTTCGGCATCCTGTTCTGCTGGGTGTCGGCGGGCTTCTGGACCGCGTTGATGGGCTTCCTCGAGCTGCTCACCGGGCGCGACAAATACCGCATTTCCGGCAGCAGTGCCGGCAATGAGCCGATCGCGCCCGAGGCCCGCACCGCGCTGGTCATGCCGATTTGCAACGAAGATGTGCCGCGCGTGTTCGCCGGCCTGCGGGCAACGTTCGAGTCGGTGGCCGCCAGCGGCAACCTCGACCGTTTCGACTTTTTCGTGCTCAGCGACACCAACGACACCGACATTGCCGTGGCCGAGCAACAGGCCTGGCTGGACGTGTGCCGTGAGACCAAAGGCTTTGGCCGCATCTTCTACCGCCGCCGTCGGCGCCGGGTGAAGCGCAAGAGCGGCAACCTCGACGACTTCTGCCGTCGCTGGGGTGGCGAGTACAAGTACATGGTCGTGCTCGACGCCGACAGCGTCATGAGCGGCGAGTGCCTGAGCAGCCTGGTGCGCCTGATGGAGGCCAACCCGGACGCCGGCATCATCCAGACCGCGCCCAAGGCGTCGGGCATGGACACCCTGTATGCGCGCATGCAGCAGTTCGCCACCCGCGTGTATGGCCCGCTGTTCACCGCCGGCCTGCACTTCTGGCAGCTGGGCGAGTCGCACTACTGGGGCCACAACGCGATCATCCGCATGAAGCCGTTCATCGAGCACTGCGCCTTGGCGCCGTTGCCGGGCAAGGGTGCGTTCGCCGGTGCGATCCTCTCCCACGACTTCGTCGAAGCCGCGCTGATGCGCCGTGCCGGCTGGGGCGTGTGGATTGCCTATGACCTGCCGGGCAGTTACGAAGAGCTGCCGCCGAACCTGCTCGACGAGCTCAAGCGCGACCGCCGCTGGTGCCACGGCAACCTGATGAACTTCCGCCTGTTCCTGGTCAAGGGCATGCACCCGGTGCACCGTGCGGTGTTCCTCACCGGCGTGATGTCGTACTTGTCGGCGCCGTTGTGGTTCTTCTTCCTGGTGCTGTCGACGGCGCTGCTGGCGACCAACACCTTGATGGAGCCGCAGTACTTCATCGAGCCGTACCAGCTTTACCCGCTGTGGCCGCAATGGCACCCGGAGAAGGCCGTCGCGCTGTTCTCCACCACCATCGTGCTGCTGTTCCTGCCCAAGCTGCTCAGCATCATCCTGATCTGGGCCAAGGGCGCGGTCGAGTTTGGCGGGCGCATCAAGGTGACCCTGTCGATGCTGATGGAGATGCTGTTCTCCATGCTGCTGGCGCCGGTGCGCATGATCTTCCACACCCGCTTCGTGCTGGCCGCGTTCCTCGGCTGGGCCGCGACCTGGAACTCGCCGCAGCGTGACGACGACTCCACGCCGTGGAGCGAGGCTGTGCGCCGCCATGGCCCGCAAACCCTGCTGGGCTTTGCCTGGGCAGCGCTGGTGGCCTGGCTGAACCCGAGCTTCCTGTGGTGGCTGGCGCCGATCGTGGGTTCGCTGGTGCTGTCGATCCCGGTGTCGGTGATTTCCAGCCGTACCCGCCTGGGCCTGGCGGCCAAGGATGAGAAGCTGTTCCTGATCCCTGAGGAATACGCCACGCCGCAAGAGCTGCTGGCAACCGACCAGTACACCCACGAAAACCGCTGGCATGCCCTGCATGACGGCTTCGTGCGGGCGGTGGTTGACCCACGGCAGAACGCCCTGGCCTGTGCCATGGCGACGGCTCGCCATGGCCACGCAGCGCCAATCGAAGCGCTGCGTGCCGAGCGTGTGGCCAAGGCGCTGGAAGTGGGGCCGCAAGGGCTCGACCTCAGCACCCGCCTGGCCTTGCTCAGCGACCCGGTTGCCTTGTCGCGCCTGCATGAGCAGGTCTGGGCCGGGCAAAATGCGGCGTGGATCGATGTGTGGCGTGCGTCGATCGACAACGACCCGCACTCGCCGTTGTTGCCGTTGCATCCGGAGAATGAAGGCCAACCGGCACTCGTCGGCGTCTGATAGACCCCGGGGGCCGCTTTGCGGCCCATTCGCGGCACAAGGCCGCTCCTACAGAGGCATGTATATCCTGTAGGAGCGGCCTTGTGCCGCGAAACGAGGGCGCAGCCCTCGCCAGCAATATCCCCCGCTACTCGATTTTGGCCAACAAAGTCCCCCCCAGCTCTAGGTCCCCGGGCCGCCATGCGTTAGCATCCCTCTCCGATAGAACGCTTCGGCCGTACGGCCGTGCCAACAATAAGATTTGCTTCTTTTCTTGCTAGGGGACTTGGTGATGATCAAGAAATACCTTTCGCGACTGCTGGTCGGTGTCACCGCCCTGGTCGCGGTCTCGGCAGCCCAGGCTGGCGCCATCGAAGACGCGGTCAAGCGCGGCACCCTGAAAGTGGGCATGGACCCTACCTACATGCCGTTCCAGATGACCAACAAGCGTGGCGAGATCATCGGCTTCGAAGTCGATATCCTCAAGGCCATGGCCAAGTCCATGGGCGTCAAGCTGGAGACGGTCTCCACCGCCTATGACGGCATCATCCCAGCCCTGCTGACCAACAAGTTCGACATGATCGGCAGCGGCATGACCCTGACCCAGGAACGCAACCTGCGCCTGAACTTCAGCGAACCCTTCATCGTGGTCGGCCAGACCCTGCTGATCCGCAAGGAGCTGGCAGGCGAGATCAAGACCTACAAAGACCTGAACAACGAGAAGTACCGCATCACCTCCAAGCTCGGCACCACCGGCGAGATGGTTTCCAAGAAGCTGATCGGCAAAGCCAAGTACCACGGCTATGACAACGAGCAGGAAGCGGTGATGGACGTGGTCAACGGCAAGGCCGATGCCTTCGTCTACGATGCGCCGTACAACGTGGTGGCGGTGGAAAAGGCCGGCGCTGGCAAGCTGCTGTTCCTCGAAGAACCCTTCACCTACGAGCCACTGGCGTTCGGCCTGAAAAAGGGCGATTACGACAGCATCAACTTCATCAACAACTTCCTGCACCAGATCAAGCATGACGGGACCTACGATCGTATCCACGACAAGTGGTTCAAGAACAAGGACTGGCTGAAGGAAATGGAATAAGGCCCAGGCCACAAGCCCAGCCTTTGACCCCAACGCGCAGGCAAACCCTGCGCGTTCGCATTTACGGAAGTACCCCACGTGATCAAACACAAAAAAGCCCAGTGGCCCTGGCACGCGCTGACCGCGCTGGTGTTGGTGGGCCTGGCGGTCAGCCTGTACCTGGCCACCTCGATGATGTCTTACGAGTGGCGCTGGAACCGCGTCCCGCAGTACTTTGCCTACCAGGCCGAAGAAGCCCAGCGCGCGGCCGGCTACGGCACCGTGCAGGACATCGTCGTTTCCGGTGACACTGCCCGCGTAACGCTGAAAGAAGAAGGGGGCGCCGAGCAGGTGCTCGACGTCGACAGCAACAGCCTGCTGCTGAGCCGTGGCGATGATGTTGCTGAGGGCGACCAGATCGGCGTAACCCGCCACTGGGCGGCAGGCCCGTTGGCGTGGGGCCTGTGGACCACGTTGTGGCTGTCGGTGGTGTCCGGTGCCCTGGGCCTGGTGATCGGCCTGTTCGCGGGCCTGTGCCGGCTGTCGAACAACCCGACCCTGCGTGACCTGTCGACCGTTTACGTCGAACTGGTGCGCGGCACACCGCTGCTGGTACAGATCTTCATCTTCTACTTCTTCATCGGCACTGTGCTCAACCTGTCCCGCGAGTTCGCCGGGGTGGCTGCGCTGGCGCTGTTCACCGGCGCCTATGTCGCCGAGATTGTGCGTGCCGGCGTGCAGTCCATTGCCCGCGGCCAGAACGAGGCGGCCCGTTCGCTGGGCTTGAACGCCAGCCAGTCGATGCGCCACGTGATCCTGCCCCAGGCCTTCAAGCGTGTGCTGCCGCCCTTGGCTGGCCAGTTCATCAGCCTGGTCAAGGACACCTCGCTGGTGTCGGTAATTGCCATTACCGAACTGACCAAGAGCGGCCGCGAGGCCATCACCACCTCGTTCTCGACGTTCGAGATCTGGTTCTGCGTGGCAGGCTTGTACCTGCTGATCAACCTGCCGCTGTCGCATTTGGCCAGCCGGCTCGAGCGGAGGCTTGCGCAAAGTGATTGAAGTCCGTGATCTGGTAAAAGTCTTCGACACCCGCGGCCACGTCGTGCGTGCGGTGGACAACGTCACCACGCGCGTGGCCAAGGCCGAAGTGGTGGTGGTGCTTGGCCCATCGGGGTCGGGCAAGTCGACCTTCCTGCGCTGCCTCAACGGCCTGGAGCATTTCGACGAAGGCGTTGTCGCCATCGACGGCTTGCAACTGGCCGACCCGAAGACCGACATCAACGCCTACCGCCGCGAAGTCGGCATGGTGTTCCAGCATTTCAACCTGTTCCCGCACATGACCGTGCTGGAAAACCTGTGCCTGGCGCAAAAAGTCGTGCGCAAGCGCGGCAAGGCCGAGCGCGAGGCCAAGGCCCGTGCGCTGCTGGAAAAAGTGGGTATTTCGCAGAAAGCCAACGAGTACCCGTCGCGCCTCTCTGGCGGCCAGCAGCAGCGGGTGGCGATCGCCCGCGCCCTGGCGATGGAGCCGAAGGTGATGCTGTTCGACGAGCCTACCTCGGCGCTCGACCCGGAAATGGTCGGTGAAGTGCTGGACGTGATGAAGACCCTGGCCCAGGAAGGCATGACCATGGTTTGCGTGACCCACGAAATGGGCTTTGCCCGCGAAGTGGCGGACCGGGTGCTGTTCTTCGATCACGGCAAATTGCTGGAAGATGCCTCGCCGGCGCAGTTCTTCGATGCACCGAAGGACCCGCGGGCGCAGGCGTTTCTGCGTCAGGTACTGTAACGACAGCCCTGTAGGAGCAGCCTTGTGCTGCGAAGAGGCCGGTAAGCGCTGCGAAGATCACGGGTAGTCTACCGGCCTCTTCGCAGCACAAGGCTGCTCCTACAGGGAGGCGCATGAACACAAGCAGTATTAAAGGCTGAACCGCCCCACCATCCCCCGCAACTGCCGCCCCAACTGCTCCAGCTCCCCGCTCGACGCCGCCGTCTGTTCGCTGGCCGCGCTGGTCTGGTCCGACACATCGCGCACATTCAGCACACTGCGGTTGATCTGTTCGGCCACCACGCTTTGCTCTTCACTGGCCGTGGCAATCTGCTGGTTCATGCCCTGAATACTCGACACCGTGTCGGTGATCTGCCCCAGCGCATGCCCGGCCTTGCGGCTCAGCTCCACGCTCTGCTCGGTCAGGCTCTTGCTGCTGTCCAGTAATCGGTTCACTTCGTCAGTACCGCTGTGCAGGCTGTCGATCAGCTGCCCAATCTCTTCGGTTGCCGTAGAGGTACGCTGGGCCAAACCCCGCACCTCATCGGCCACCACGGCAAAGCCACGCCCGGCTTCACCAGCCCGTGCCGCTTCGATCGCCGCGTTCAAGGCAAGCAGGTTGGTCTGTTCGGACACCGACTTGATCACATCGAGGATGCTGCCAATGCGTTGGCTCTCGCCCGCCAGGTGCTGCATGGCCGCCAGGCAATGGTCCATCTGCCCGGCCAGTTGCTCGATGCGGCCGATGGCTTCGGCCACCACCTGATCGCCCATCTGCGCCTGCTGGTCGGCGTTGGTCGCGGCCATGGAGGCCTGCTCGGCATTTTGCGCGACTTCCTGCACGGTCGCGCTCATCTGGTTCATGGCGGTGGCGACCTGGTCGGTTTCTTCGCGTTGCTGGCTGATGCGCAGCTTGGTGTCTTCGCTGCTGGCCGCCAGCTGTGAGGCCGCCTGCGACAGGTGGCCGACGCCCTGGTCGATGCCGCCGATCAGCTCGCGCAGGCTCACGGTCATGTCGCGCATGCTGGACTGCAACTGGCCCATCTCATCGCGGCGCAGCACCGGCTCGACCTGGCTCAGGTCACCCTTGGCGATACGGGCGGCCAAGGTCAGCGTCTGGCGCAGCGGTTGGGTGATCTGCAAGGTGATCAGCCAGGCGGCGAGCACGCCGACCAGCAGCGCCAGTACGGCCACGCTGGTCAGCAACGAGCGGGCGGCCAGGGCTTCGCTGTCGCGTTGTTCGACTTTGCGCTCGCCCAGCTCCACGCTGACGGCGCTGAGTTCATCGCCCATCTTTTCCATGTTGCCTTGCAACTGCTCGACCCGTATGGCGACGCTGCGGTACTGGTCCAGGCTGGCGCGGTAGTTGGCCAGTTCGGTGCCGGGTTGTTCGGTCAATGTGCGCGACAGGCCCAAGGGCGCAAGGTCCTTGAGCAACTGCCCCAGGCTGCTGTCGGCGGCATTCAAGGCAGCATCACCGACCTTGGCGAAGTCTTCGACGGGCGAGAAGGTATACGCCGGCACCAGGCTCTGCTGGTTGGCAACGTCGACGTGACGGCTAAGGGTGTCCATCAGGCCCAATAGGCCGCTTTGCCGGCTATCGTCGGGCATCTTCAGCAAAGCCTGGGTCTGCAGCTCATCGATGACGTCGTTGAGTTTCTGTTCCTGTGCCTGCATCGCATCGCGCCGCGCTTGGCGTTGGCCGACCCGGCGTTGCAGTTCAGCGAAGTCGTCGCGCACACGCTGCAGCAGCTGCAGTTTCTGGGTGAGCATCTGGCGTGAGTCATCGACGTTGCTGCGCTGCTGCAGGGTAGTCAGCATGCCTTCCAGCTGATCGAGGATGCGCACGATACGCGACTTGCTGGCGTCATCACTGAGCACGCGGTAGGTGATGCGCTCTGCGCGAAGGTCTTTGACCAGGTCGTTGATCAGGCCGATTTCGCTGAGTTGCTCCGAACGGCTGATGGCGCCATCCAGCGCGCGCCAACCGCTGAGGGTGGTGGCCAGGGTAAGCAGCAAGACCACGGCGAAGCCGAGGGCGAGCTTGGCGCCGACACCGATGTTGCCGAGCCTGCGGTTAAGGTAACCGAGCATGGTGATTCTCCGTCCATTTGAGAGAGGTCGTGCGGGCACAATGCCGGCATGACACTCCTGCCCATCGGCAGCGGAGGTGTAGGACTTGACCTGAAAATCAGGTAGGAAATTTCGCTGTAACTGGTAGGAAGGCTCTGCCTGTGCCGGCCTCTTCGCGGGTGAACCCGCTCCCACAGGGGTAGCGCTTTACCTGTAGGAGCGGGTTTACCCGCGAAGAGGCCAGCACACGCGCCGAAAATCGCTGATCAGAGCCGGAACCGTCCGACCAACCCCTGGAGGTGCGTACCCAACCGCGCCAACTCGACACTGGAACTGGCCGTCTCTTCACTGGCCGCCGACGTCTGGTCAGAGATGTCCCGCACATTCATCACGCTGCGGTTGATCTCCTCGGCCACAGCGGTTTGTTCCTCAGCCGCCGTGGCAATTTGCTGGTTCATCGCCTGGATCGACGACACGGTACGGGTGATGGTCTCCAGCGAGCCGCCCGCGCGGCGGGTCAGCTCAACGCTGCTGTCGGTCAGCTGGCGGCTGTTGTCCATCACGCTGGCCACGCGCTGGGTGCCGCTTTGCAGGCCGGCAATCAACTCTTCGATTTCTTCGGTCGACTGCTGCGTGCGCTGGGCCAGGCTGCGCACTTCGTCGGCCACTACGGCAAAGCCCCGCCCGGCTTCACCTGCGCGTGCCGCTTCGATTGCCGCGTTAAGGGCCAGCAGGTTGGTTTGCTGGGCCACCGACTTGATCACATCGAGGACGCTGCCGATCTTGTCGCTCTCAGCCTTGAGCTGGTTCATCGCTTCGCTGGAGTTGGCCACTTCGCAGGCCAGGCGTTCGATCTGCGCCACCGCTTCGCCCACCACCCGGTCGCCCTCGCGGGCCTGCTGGTCGGCCATCAGGGCCGCTTCCGAGGCCTGCTCGGCGCTACGCGCCACCTCGTGCACGGTGGCGGTCATTTGGTTCATGGCCGTCGCCACCTGGTCGGTCTCGACCTTCTGGTTGTTGACCCCGGCGCTGGTCTGCTCGGTTACCGCCGACAGCTCTTCGGCAGCGCTGGCGATCTGCGTGACGCCGTCGCCGATGCCGCCGATCAGTTCGCGCAAGCCTTGGGTCATGCGGTGCATGCTGGCCTGCAGTTGGCCCAGCTCGTCGCGGCGCTGCACCTGCAGGTCTTGGCTCAGGTCGCCATTGGCCACGCGCTCGGCAGCACTCAGGGTCTGGCGCAGCGGGATGATGATCTGCCGGGTGATCGCCCAGGCCGCCAGCAGGCCCAGGGCCAAGGCCAAGGCGGTGGCGGCGGCGAGCAGGGTTTTGGCCTGGGTAGCGCTAGCGTCGCGCACTGCGGTTTGCGACGTGGTCATCGCCTGGCTGGCTTGCAGCAACACCGTGCCTTGGTCGGCCATGTGTTGCAGCGCTTGCTCGCTGGCCGTCTGCGCGTTGCTGAACTGGTTGACCGCATCACGGTAGCCGGCCATGGCGGTAGCGGCGTTGTCGAGGCTGGCGGCATGCTCTGCCGGCACCTTGGCGGGCAGTGCCTTGAGTTCGGCCAGGGCTGCGTCGATGGCCTTCAGTGCGGTCTGCTGGAACTCGGCGTTGCCGCTGTAGGTGTAACCGCGGACCTGGAAGCGCGCCTGTTGCAGCAGCGCGCTTACCTCCACCGCATGCTGGTATTGGGCGATATCGCCCCCCTTCAGCAGGCCCTGCTGCACGCGGCCGACCAGCTCGACGGCCTTGTCGGCACTGTCGCCGAGCACACTGCGGCTGGCCTCGCGGCGCTGGCCGGCCTGCTTCAGGTCGTTGAACGCTTGTTGGTAGATGCGCACCGCCTCGCGTTGTTGTTCGAGGTGCTGACGGTCGGCAGGGTGGTCGATCTGGCCCAGCATCAACGTCACCTGGCGATCGAGGTTGACCAGGGCCTTTTCCAGCTCGGCGACAGCGGCGTCATCGCGGTTGCGCTGGTAATGCTGGCGCGCGATGCGCAGTTCCTGGGTGTACTGCTGGATCACCGAAATATTGCCCAGCTTGTCACCGCGGTCGATGACGCTGTCCAGGCCGTGCCAGCCGGTCAGGGTAATGGCCAGGGTCAGGAGCAATACCAGGCCAAAGCCCAGCCCTAGCTTGCGATTGACGCTTACGTTCCCCAGCGAGTGGGCTAACCATCGGTACATGTTCGACTCTCCGGTAACTTGGCAGCACGGATAATTATTGTGTTGCCAAGGCATCGGCCTGGGAGAGAGAAACTTGATGGGGGGAAAAGACTGACTGATGCGTCAGAAAATGCGCGACAGCAGCGCGGTAACGGCAGTCTCCACGCGCAGGATGCGTTCGCCCAGTTGCACCGGTGCCAGGCCAGCCTTGCCCAGCAGCTCGACCTCGTAGGGGATCCAGCCGCCCTCGGGGCCAATGGCCAAGGTCACCGTTTGTTCGACGGCGCGCGGGCAGGCGGGGTAGGGGCCCGGGTGGCCCACCAGGCCCAGCGTGCCTTCGGCAATGGCGGGCAGGCGGTCTTCGACGAAGGGCTTGAAGCGCTTCTCGATGATCACCTCGGGCAGCACGGTGTCGCGTGCCTGCTCCAGGCCCAGGATGAGGTTTTCACGAATGCTGTCGGGGTTCAGAAATGGCGTTTGCCAGAAGCTCTTCTCGACCTTGTAGCTGTTCACCAGGATCAGGCGCGGTACACCCAGCGTGGCGATGGTCTGGAACAGCCGGCGCAGCATTTTTGGCCGCGGCACGGCCAGCACCAGGGTCAGCGGCAGCTTGGCGGGCGGTGGCTGGTCGAAGCCGACGTGCAGTTCTGCCTCATGGCCTTCCAGGCGCACCACGGTGGCGCGGCCCATCAAACCGTTGACCTCGCCGACGCGCAGGCTATCGCCCACCGCGACCTTGTGGATCTCCTGCATGTGGGTGAAACGCCGGTCGGCCAGCACCACGCGGTCGGCCGCGATGAAATCGGCTTCTTCGAGTAGCAGCAGGTTCACGGTTGCGTCGCTGGCGGCTGGTCGTTGTGGTCGTTGGCCGCTTCATCGTGCGCACCGCGCTTGCGGATCAGGCTGCCACACAGCACGCCGACCTCGAACAACAGCCACATGGGCACGGCCAGCAGGGTCTGCGAGAAGATGTCTGGCGGGGTCAGGACCATGCCGACCACGAAGCAGCCGATGATCACGTAGGGGCGGACCTTCTTCAGGTACTTCACGTCGACCACGCCGATCCACACCAGCAGCACCACGGCGACCGGGATCTCGAAGGCGACGCCAAAGGCGAAGAACAGGGTCATGACGAAGTCGAGGTAGCTGGCGATGTCGGTCATCATCGACACACCCTCGGGCGTGGCGCTGGCGAAGAAGCCGAAAATCAGCGGGAACACCAGGAAATAGGCGAAGGCCATGCCGGCGTAGAACAGGAAGATGCTCGACACCAGCAGCGGTATGGCGATGCGTTTTTCGTGGCGATACAGCCCAGGTGCGATAAAGCCCCAGATCTGCTGAAGGATGAACGGGATCGCCAGGAACAGCGAAACGATCATGGTCAGCTTGAACGGCGTGAGGAACGGCGAGGCCACGTCGGTGGCGATCATCGTTGCATTGGCCGGCAGGTGGTCGCGCAGCGGCGCGGACACCAAGGTGTAGATCTGCTGGGCGAAAGAGAACAACCCGGCAAAGATCAGGAAGATGACGGCGACACAGCGCAACAGGCGGGTGCGCAGTTCAGTCAGGTGCGAGACCAGCGGCATGGGCTGGTCGTGTTCCGGATTTTCGCTCATGGGGCTCGCGGCGGTTGTGGCGGTTCAGAGGGGGCGGCCGGCGCTGTTGGGGCGGCCGGCGTAGCGTCTGGCGTGGCTTCGAGCCCAGCAGGCGGCTGCACCGTGGCCGTGGTGACAGGGGGCTGCACCGGTGGCGTCTGCGGGTTGAGGATGCGCCGGGCTTGCTCTTCCATTTGCAGGATGTGCTCGTTGTGCAGCTGGCGACGGATATCGTCGGCACCGATCTCGCGCTCGACTTCCATCTTGATGCTGTTGAAGCTGCGCTTGAGGCGGCCGATCCACAGCCCTGCCGTGCGCGCGGCGCCGGGCAGGCGCTCGGGGCCGAGCACCAGCAAGGCGACGAGGCCTACTAGCAGCAACTCACTGAAACTGATGCCGAACATGGGTCAGTCTTTCCGCTGCGGCTCTTGGACCGGCTGGGCCTGGCCTTCGATGGTGTGGCCCTGAGGCTGTTGTGCAGTGTTCTGCACCGGTGGCACAGGCTGGGCAGGCGGCGGGGTCTGCTCGGCCGGCTTGTTTTCTTCGTCGTTCATGGCCTTGCGGAAGCCTTTGATCGACTCGCCGAGGTCGCTGCCGAGGTTTTTCAGCTTCTTGGTGCCGAACACCAAAACGACGACGACCAGCAGGACAATCCAATGTTTCCAGTCAAAGATACCCATGTTGCTCTCCTAGAATTCTATACAGTCAGACGGAAGGTTGACGCGCAGCCTTCTCGTCATGCCCGGAAAGCCCGAAACGGCGCTCCAGTTCATCGAGCACGGCCTGTGGGTGTTGCCCCAACGCGCTGAGCATGACCAAGCTATGAAACCACAGGTCGGCGGTTTCATAGATGACATCGCTGTAATCCTTGCTGACAGCGGCGTCCTTGGCGGCGATGATCGTTTCGATAGACTCTTCGCCGAGCTTTTCGAGGATCTTGTTCAAGCCCTTGTGATGCAGGCTTGCCACGTAGGAGCTGTCGGGTGCCGCGTGCTTGCGTTGTTCCAGCACTTCGGCCAGGCGGTTGAGGGTGTCGCTCATGTCAGTGTCCTGCGCTATAAATGGCGTCCGGGTCCTTCAGGACCGGGTCGACGGTTTTCCACTGGCCGTCTTCGAAGACGCGGTAGAAGCAGCTTTCGCGGCCGGTATGGCAGGCGATATGGCCCAGTTGCTCGACCATCAGGATGATCACGTCGGCATCACAGTCCAGGCGCATTTCGTGCAGTTTTTGCACATGGCCAGATTCCTCGCCCTTGCGCCACAGCTTGCCACGCGAGCGCGACCAGTAGATGGCGCGTTGCT
This sequence comes from Pseudomonas sp. ITEM 17296, assembly GCF_028895205.1. Classification (NCBI taxonomy): domain Bacteria; kingdom Pseudomonadati; phylum Pseudomonadota; class Gammaproteobacteria; order Pseudomonadales; family Pseudomonadaceae; genus Pseudomonas; species Pseudomonas sp. ITEM 17296. The sequence goes on from NZ_WJRS01000001.1 coordinate 202,596, forward strand.
CGGCGGCGGTCAGGGCCAGGGACTCGCGGTTCATCCAGGCCATCATCAGCACGCGTCCGGTCTTGTGGTCCTGGGCAATGGCCGGTACCAGGCCATCGCTGTTCCACTTGATCTCGTCCAGCCAGTCTTTCATCGTCCACTCCAAAACGGGCCCGCTCCTGTGCCAGGCCCTTTGCGCTAGTGTGCCAGCCAGCGGGCCGGCTGGCTATTGGCGCACGATCAGGTAAAGGCCGGCGGCCAGCATCAGCCAGGCTGGCCAAGCGGCTGGGGCGGCCAGGCTGGCGGCCTCGGCGGCGCCGGCGGCCAGCACCGCGCCACCACCCAGCAAGCCGGCGCCCAGCAGGCGCAGCGCCCAGCGGTCACCTTGGCGGCGGCGCTCGGGCATCTGCGGGTCGTGCAGGTGCGGTTGCGACAGGCGTTCGAGCAGGTCGCGGGTCATGCCGGCCAGGTGCGGCAGCTGCTCGGCCTGGCTGTATAGGTTGCCGACCATGGCCTTGGGGCTGTAGCGCTCGCGCATCCAGCGCTCCAGGAACGGCTTGGCGGTGCTCCACAGGTCCAGGTCCGGGTAGAGCTGACGGCCCAGGCCTTCGATGTTGAGCAAGGTCTTCTGCAGCAGCACCAGCTGAGGCTGGACTTCCATGTTGAAGCGCCGGGCAGTCTGGAACAGGCGCATCAGCACCTGGCCGAAGGAAATATCTTTCAACGGTTTTTCGAAGATCGGCTCGCACACCGTACGGATCGCCGCCTCGAATTCGTTGACCTTGGTGTGCGCCGGCACCCAACCCGAATCGATGTGCAGTTGCGCAACGCGGCGGTAGTCACGCTTGAAGAAGGCAAACAGGTTGCGCGCCAGGTAGTCCTGGTCTTCCGACGTGAGGCTGCCGACGATGCCGCAGTCGATGGCGATGTACTGCGGGCTCCACGGCTTGACCGTGCTGACGAAGATGTTGCCGGGGTGCATGTCGGCATGGAAGAAGCTGTCGCGGAACACCTGGGTGAAGAACACCTCCACACCGCGTTCGGCCAGCAGCTTCATGTCGGTGCGTTGGTCAGCCAGGGTCGCCATGTCGGTGACCGGCACGCCGTAGATACGCTCCATCACTAGCACCTTGGGCCGGCACAGGTCCCAGTACACCTGGGGCACGTACATCAGCTCGGAGCCTTCGAAGTTGCGCCGCAGCTGGCTGGCGTTGGCCGCCTCGCGAAGCAGGTCGAGTTCGTCGTAGATGGTCTTTTCGTAGTCGTTGACCACCTCCACCGGGTGCAGGCGGCGGGCGTCGGCAGACACCCGCTCGGCGCCCTTGGCGATCAGGAACAACCAGGCCAGGTCTTGAGCGATGACCGGCTTGAGGCCCGGGCGGACCACTTTGACCACGACTTCTTCGCCGCTTTTCAGGCGGGCGGCGTGTACCTGGGCCACCGAGGCCGAGGCCAGTGGCTCGACGTCGAAACGGCTGAACACCTCGCCAACCTTGGCGCCGAGCTGTTCTTCGATCAACGCCACGGCCTGTTTCGGGTCGAACGGCGGCACGCGGTCTTGCAGCCCCATCAGTTCGTCGGCGATGTCGGTGGGCAGCAGGTCGCGGCGGGTGGACAGCAGTTGACCGAACTTGATGAAAATCGGCCCCAGGTCCTGCAGCGCCAGGCGCAGGCGCGCACCGCGGCTGAGCGCGGAGGGCTTGCGCGGCAGCCAGCGCCAAGGCATCAGCAGGCGCAGGCTCATCAGCCACCAGGGCAGGGGCAGGTCGAACAACAGGTCATCGAGACGGTAGCGGATCACCACACGCTGGATGCGAAAGAGACGGCGGACGGCGAGCAGCTTCATGCGTTATCGCTGGTATCAAGGGATCGGGAGAGGCGCTGCAGGCGCGCCTCGAGGCGTTCTATATCCACCTTCAGGGCATCGAGCTCGCTGAAGGCGGCTTCGGCTTCGCGTTTGCCCACCAGGGTGCGCGACTCTTCGGCCAGGTACTCGGAGAGGTTTTGGCTGAAGCGCGTCAGGCCTTGGCGGGTCCAGCGCGCGCGCAGGCGAATGTGGCCGGCCAGCAACGCCGTGGCCACCGGGCCGAGCCAGCGCTGCAGCTCGTGCTCCCAGTCCAGTTCGAGGTCTTGCAACACGCCGAACAGGTCGAGCAACACAGCGCTGTCGCCATGCAGTTCGACCTGCGGGCTGTGCAGCACGGCGGTCTTGTCCTTGGCCAGGGCCAGTTGCGCCAGGCTGCCGGCAGGGGCGCGCAGGCTGCAGTCGACCTCGCCCTCCCAGTGCGCGGCCAGCATCAGGCCGTCTTCATCGGGCAGGATGAACACCTGCAGGGCCGGCTGACGGCAATCGATCTCGATGACCTTGCCTTCGAGCGCGGCCAGCCGCGGCAGCGCCGTGCTGTCCATGCGCAGGACGCGGTTCAGGCCATGTTCGACGCTGGCGAGCAGCCCGGCCAGCAGCATCAGGGCTTGATTCCCCGGTGCACGGCGACGATACCGCTGGTCATGTTGTGGTAGGTGACGCGGTCGAAGCCGGCGTCGACCATCATGGCCTTGAGGGTTTCCTGGTCGGGGTGCATGCGGATCGATTCGGCCAGGTAGCGGTAGCTTTCCGAGTCGTTGGTGATCAGCTTGCCGGCCAGTGGCATGAAGGCGAACGAGTAGGCGTCATAGGCCTTGGACATCAGCTTGTTGGTCGGCTTGGAGAATTCCAGGATCAACAGGCGGCCGCCGGGCTTGAGCACGCGCAGCATCGAGCGAATGGCTTCGTCTTTGTGGGTGACGTTGCGCAGGCCGAAGGCGATGGTCACGCAGTCGAAGTGGTTGTCCGGGAACGGCAGCTTCTCGGCGTCGGCCTGGACGAACTCGATGTTGCCGGCCACGCCACGGTCGAGCAGGCGGTCACGGCCGACCTTGAGCATCGAATCGTTGATGTCGGCGAGCACTACCTGCCCGGTCGGGCCTACAAGGCGCGAGAACTTGGCGGCCAGGTCCCCGGTACCGCCGGCGATGTCCAGCACGCGGTTGCCGCTGCGCACGCCCGACAGCTCGATGGTGAAGCGCTTCCACAGGCGGTGCATGCCGCCGGAAAGTACGTCGTTCATCAGGTCGTACTTGGCGGCCACGGAGTGGAACACCTCGGCGACTTTCTTCGCTTTCTGGCTCTCCGGTACGTCCGTGTAGCCAAAATGGGTGGTGGGTTCGGCGTGTTCGCCTTTGCGCTGGTCGTTCATATCGCTTCACCGGAAAAAATTACCGCCATTCTAGGGCGAATGGGCGGATTTGTCTTGGCGGGGTGTGCCAGGGGGCAGGGGCGGGCATAATGCTGATTATGTCTTCATACCCAGGATCACCCGCATGACCCAGATCAGCGTCGAACGCAAACATTCCCTCGGCCGCGAGGCTGCCCGCGCCAAGGCCGAGGCGCTGGTAGAAAAGCTCAGCCGCGAATATGACCTCAAGGCCACCTGGAACGGCGACCGCGTCGACGTCGCGCGCAGCGGCGCCAACGGCAGCGTGCAGATTGGCGAAGACACCATCCGCGTCGAACTCAAGCTCGGCATGATGCTGTCGATCATGGGCGCTAGCATCAAGAGCGAGATCGAGCGGGCGCTGGACAAAGCCCTGGCCTGACACCAGGGCTGTGCTGTTGACCGGCCCGTCAGTGGGCCGGAAAGGGGATGATGCCCTCTATCTGGTCCAGGCGCAGGTCGCCGCGGTAGATGTTGATCCGTTCAGCCGCTGTATGGGCGTGCTCTAGCCTGACCTCGCGCGCCTTTTCGGCCCTGCTGGCACGCGCGGGGCGCGGCTCCCAGTGCTTCAGGTGGCCTTTGACGAAGGTGCGGGGCGCCGCGTCGGCGCTGCGGTAGTGGAAGTGAGCTTCCCACAGCACCGCATTGGGCACCTGCACGTCCTTGATCTGGTAGACGTCCAGGTAGTCGTTGGCGGTGCGCAGCGGCTTTCGCGATGTGCTCAGGGCGATCTCGATCCGCTGTTGCTGATACAGGTAACGTAACGCACTGCTGTCCGGGTGGCGGGTGTTGAGGTAGGCGTCGGTGAGCAGTCGGCGTTTTTCGGTGTTCAGCGAGGCGATGGCATCGCGCAGTTGGCTAGCCAGGCCTTCGGACGCCCGGTCATCGGCGGCGCTTACGTGCTGCTCGACCTTGCGCATGTCCTCGATCTGCCAATCCATGAGGTCGGCCAGGCTGTTCGGCTCGTTCGCGTAGCGCGCTGCCAGCGCGACCCGGTCACTCACTTGCGCCAGCAGGTGTTGCGCGCGACTGCGCAGCTGGGCGGTGTCTTGCGCGGCGGGGCGCTCCTCGCCTGGGACTTCGAACCATTGGCCATTGCGCCGCTCATAGGCGCCCCCAGGTTGCTCGGTGGCCGGGTTGCGCTGAACGGCATGATCGCCTTCCAGGTCCCGCTCGACCAGCACCGAGCGCCCTCGGGAGGTTCGGATCAGGGTGCGTTTGCCGGCCCTGACACGGTGGGTCAGCTGTCGCGCAGGGGACGATGTGCCCTGTTCGGCATTCATCAAGGCGGTGCTCAAGTCGGTTTCTGCCAGGCGTTCCAGGCCCGTCATCGCCTCGATGTAGGCCTGCAGCATCGTGGTGTCCACGGCGGGTGCAGTGAAGGATTGCATGTACCTGGCCCTGCCGATGACGGCCCGGTAAACGCGCAGGGCGTTGCCCAGCACCTCCGCTTGTTGGTCGGCAGGCAGGTTGGCAGAGGCAACGCCATCGTGGCTCCACAGCGCTGCTGACAGGTCCGTGTCGCTCAGGCTGTTTTGCAAGGGCAGCAGGTCAATGGCCGCTTCGGCAGTGAGCAGGGTCTTGTCCAGTGTCAGGTAAGCCAGGTCGCTGACAATCTGTGCGCGGACGATCAACGACGAGTAAGGGCGCAGCTTGATGGCGCGTTCGATCTTGGCTTTCTTGTCTGGATAGGCGACCCGGGTATCGCTGAGCACGTCGGAAAGCGTTTTATCCAGCCGCTCGCTGACCACGAGCAGGCGGCGGCTGACCTTCAGCGCGTCTCGGGTCGATTCGCGAAATACGGCGTGTCGGCCCCTCTGCTCGTCACTGTCAGGCACCCCACGCAAGCCCACGGATTGCTCCTGCAAGTGTTCGTGGTCGACCAGTTCGAGCAGGCGCCGCACCAGCAGCATGTCATTGTCGATGGCGGCTTCTGTCCAGTTGCTGAGCCGGCGTGCAGTGGCGCCCGAACGGTCGTACTTCAGGTAGCGAGGCTCGAGCATCTGCCGGTAGAGGTCGGCGTTGGCATGCAGCAAGCTGGCCTGCTTCTCCAGGTACAGCGACCCCGCGGCGATCTGCGGTAGGTGCTGCCTGCGCATTTCCAGCACTGCCTGGCGCTGCACCCGAAGCGCCGGTGGAAGTGCCTTGACGTCGGGTTTGGGCAACGCATTGAACGCCAGGCTGAACGCGGCCGCCTCGTCGTCAAACGCTTCAAGCTCGATGCGGTTGCGCTCCATGAAGGGTTCGAGCTGGGTCAATTTGTCCTGGTTGGCTTGACCGGTCGCTTGCAGTGCATCGTAGTGCTGACGATTCTGCGCGGTGATGGCTTCCCGGGTTTTTGGCATGCCGCCGGCCAAGTGCAGGTCCAGGACCCATTCGTCATTCCAGCGCCGCAGCCAAGGGCCTTTGCTGCGTTCGCGCCCGACAATGTAGTAGCCGTCGGGCGCGCCGCCCCAACGTGTGTGCCATTCGCCCTGGCTGGTGTCCGGGCCGATGATCTGGATTCCGCCCCAGGTTTCCTGCACCTCGTAGGCCACGTCCTGCAGGTTCACGTAGAGCCGCTCTTGCACCTTGTACAACCCGCGTAGGCGGCCTTGTGTTTCAGCCGCATGGCCTTGCAGGGAAACGCCTGCGCGCAGTTCACCCAGGCGCTGGCGGGCGTGGGAGGGCAAATTGCCCACCCGCTGGCTGTTGTGCCAACGGCTCACACTGACGTGGCCGGGGCGTTGCGCCTGGTGGGGCTCGACCCAGTCCGCTGTCTTGGGTGCCTCAACGGTAACCGGCGTGGAGGGTGCCCTGCGGGCGGGGCCTTCCAGGGCCATGGCGTCCGCCGCTGCCGAGCTGACCCCCGCATGCGTTGCGGCTGTGGGGCCCTGCATCAACAACAGGGCCAGGTTGGTCAGCACATCTGCCGCTGCCAAGGCCTGTTCTTCCGCGCTGCCATCGGACAGCGCGGGCAGGTCATCCTTGAGTGTTGCCACGGCAGCGACCAGCCAAGCCAGCATGGCCGCAGGGCCACGCAGCAGGGGCGTGACCGTGTTGAACAGAACCCAGCCGCACTGCACGATCAAGGCCCAGCGCTGTTGCGCATTCGAGCGGCTCTGCCGGGAAGCCAGCAGTAGCATTGTCTGAATGCGTGCGTTGTAGAGGTGGTTGTCCAAATCTTCCAGCCAAGGAGTGTGAACGGCTGTAACAGGGACCCTGAGGCGTTCCACCAGGGTGTCCACCAACGCCGATTGCGTGCCAATCAAGTGCGCCAGGGCCGACAGGCGGCTATGCAGGTGCGGACGTTCGAATCCGCCGTGCTGGTAGATGCCCCTGGCGTCGTCATCCATCCAGGCCAGCAGCTGTTGCTGCAACGCCTGATCAGCCCGTATCTGCGCCATCAGGCTGTCCAGGCTGGCAAACTCTGCCACGGCGTCATCCGCGAACAGGGGGCGATACAGGACCCAGCGCTGGTTGGCCTTTACCTTGATCAGGAACATGCCGTGCACCGTGTTGCCTTCGGAGGCACCCGGTGCAGGCAGAAACGCCAGTGGCGCAATGCTGAGCGCATCAGGTGACGCTTGATTGGCACGGCAGAAATCGACGATTGCCTGGCAGGCCTGTGCGCTGAGCTTGGCTTCGATCCTGGCCCTGAGCGCGGCGAACTGCAGGGTGCTGCGCCATTCCGTGGCATGGCGCTGGAGGCGGCTGGCCTTGAGCGTGGCGTCTTGCAGTTGGTGGGCGACATAAGCGGGGTAACGCCCGCCGACATCCACGGTCGAGATCAAGCGGTTGACGTAATCCAGGTTCAGCCAGCTGCCCAGAGGCCGTGCGTGGGTGTCGAGCAGGCCGGACGCCACTTCGTCGCTGCCCGTGTGCAGGCGTGCAATGGCCAGTTCCGTCAGGGTCATGCTTTTCAGGTAGTTCAATTGCGCGGGGCCGGACGACGACAGCGGTACCACCACCGAGATCTGCACGAGCAGCTGGTCGGGGTCCTGTGGTGTTTCGGCTGGGAAGTCCGCGCGCATCTGCTCGCGCAGCCGGCGAGCGGCATAGCGGCCCAGGGTTTCTATAGCGTCGAACGACGTCCTGCCCTGGGCGTGCGCCTGGCTGGCGGCGAGCTCCAGCAGGGCTTCGGCGTACAGCAGGTGGCCGGTGCTGTCTGCTTGATTCAGCCAGGTGGGCAGGCTTAGCAGTGGCTGCTCGGTGCTTGGCAGGGGCAGGTCGAGGAAATGGGACGAAGGGTCGCTCAAGGTGCTGAAGGCCTCCTCAAGCGCGTGGACGCTGGTGAGCGTGGACAACCGCAGGCGGCCGACCCTATCGAGGATGCCATTGAGTAGTTCAGTGGACTGGAACGCGAACGGGTCTGTGTTCAGTGGTTGCTGTGCCCAGCGCAGCGTGTCGAATTGATACTGCTGCGCCAGTGCGTCGCGAAGGGCCTCGGCGAAGGCCGTAAGGTCAACGTAGCTGCGCACCGCGCCTGAAGGTTTACACCACAGCACCATCCCGGCCTCGGCGATGATCAACAGGTCCGGTAAGGCCTGGGGTGGATGCTCATCGAGGGTGACCTGCAGCCGGTTGATCGCCAGCGCGCTGGCCGTGCCGTTGATCACACCATACAGCACGGCTTTCGCCGGTTCGGACAAGCCCTGCCGTTCCACGCCTAGCAGCAGGGCGGCTTTCAAGGTCTGCGCCAAACTGTGCACATGGGACAGGCCCGATGTGGCGTCGCTTGCAGCCCAGAAACCAATCTGCGCCTGCTGAAAGGCTTCGGTCAGGGCCGCCAGCAGTTCATCGAAGTCGCGGTTGAGGTTGTCCATGTTCAGGCTGACTTCGGGCTGGGCGTTCGGGCCGACACCTGCCGCCTGCGGCAGAAAGGGCAGGGGCGGCGCGATGCTGAGCACGTCTGTGCGCGTGAGGGCCATGCCTTTGCCCGTCAGAAAATGGTCGAGCAGCGTGGTTACCAGGGAGACCTGTGCCGGTTGCTTGCCTGCGCCGTGGATCAGCGTGAAGGGCTCGAGGGACTGCAACTGCGGGTGGTTGCGGGTGATCCAGGGGTAGCGGTTGGCCAAGATCGTCAAGCCGGCCTTGGCAACCACCTCGCGCAGCGTGGGGCGTTGGGCGAATTGGCTGGCTACCCGTTGCTTGAACGTGGTGGGCTGCAAGGGTGGGGACGCAGGCATGAGGTGTGAGCTCCGGTGGCGGGAATGCTCGCACGCTAGCGCCGATGCCTGCGGCGGCGGCGGTACATGTTTGGCCCCCTTATGCCGCGTGAGCTTAGGGTGAGGTTTCTAATTTTCTTCCCTACCTTATGCTCAAGCCCAACCTCCATGGGCAGTTCCTCTCCACTCATGAGCATGAGGTACAGAGCATGGCCAAAGTGAATGTGAAGAAAAAGGACGACGCTCCAGGCACCCTGGGCGAAGTGCGCGGTTACGCGCGCAAGATCTGGCTGGCAGGTATCGGCGCCTATGCCCGCGTCGGCCAGGAAGGTTCCGAGTACTTCAACGAGCTGGTCAAAGCCGGCGAAGGCGTTGAAAAACGTGGCAAGAAGCGCATCGACAAAGAGCTCGATGCGGCCAACAACCAGCTGGATGAAGCGACCCAGGAAGTCAGCCGCGTACGCGGCAAGGTCGAAGTTCAACTCGACAAGATCGAAAAAGCTTTCGACGCACGGGTTGGTCGCGCCTTGAATCGCCTTGGCATTCCGTCTAAACATGACGTTGAGGCGTTGTCCATCAAGCTTGAACAGCTGCACGAGCTGCTTGAGCGCGTCGCGCACAAACCATAAGGAGAGCAGGATGGCTGGCAAGAAGAATTCCGACAAAGAAAGCAGCTCCTGGGTCGGCGGGATCGAGAAGTACTCCCGCAAGATCTGGCTGGCGGGCCTGGGGATCTATTCGAAGATCGACCAGGACGGCCCGAAGCTGTTCGATACGCTGGTGAAGGACGGCGAGAAGGCCGAGAAGCAGGCGAAGAAGACCGCCGAAGACGTGGCTGATAGCGCCAAGGCTTCGACCACGTCGCGCGTGTCCGGCGTGAAAGATCGCGCGCTGGGTAAGTGGAGCGAGCTAGAAGAAGCCTTCGACAAGCGCCTGAACAGCGCCATCTCGCGCCTGGGCGTACCAAGCCGCAATGAGATCAAGGCGCTGCACCAGCAAGTGGACAGCCTGACCAAGCAGATCGAGAAACTGACCGGTGCCTCGGTCACACCGATCTCCAAGGCGGCTGCGAGCAAAGCCGCTGCCAAGCCACTGGCCAAGGCGCCTGCCAAACCTGCTGCGAAAACCGCAGCAGCCAAGCCGGCGGCCAAAGCGGCTGCGGCAAAACCTGCGGCTAAACCTGCTGCGAAAACCGCTGCTGCCAAGCCTGCGGCCAAACCTGCTGCCAAGCCTGTTGCGGCCAAGCCTGCAGCGGCGAAGAAACCGGCAGTGAAGAAGGCCCCGGCCAAACCGGCCGCCGCCAAACCGGCCGCCGCCAAACCGGCAGCACCTGCGGCCAGTGCGGCACCGGCTCCGACTGCTACAGCTGCAGCGCCAGCGCCAAGCGCGGCACCGGCCAGCAGCACACCGTCGGCAGCGACCGGTACCGGTACCCTGATCTAACCGCGTCGCCTTCTTCGCGGGGCAAGCCCGCTCCCACAGATTCAGCTCAGCTTGCAAACCCTGAGCTGGGTCTCTGTGGGAGCGGGCTTGCCCCGCGAAGAGGGCACCGCCGATGCGGCACTACCCCTCCAGATACCGCACCGCCAACTGCTCCGCCGCCGCCCGGGCCTGGGCCTGCAGATGCGGCGCCACCAGCATCATCACCTGGTACACCACGATCCCCACATCCCCCTCCCGCCCCAGCACGCGCTGGTAATCCAGCGAGAACATCAGTGTCAGGGTGATTTGCTCCACCAACTGCCCCAGCGCCTGGGTTTCGCTCACCACTTGCCCCTGGCCCTTGAGGCTGGCCAGCAACGCGGCAAGGGTTCGCTTCAGTGCGTTGATCAGGCTGCGCATGCCGCGGGCCAGCTTCGGCAGGCGCCCGGTCAGGTTAGACAGGTCCTGAAACAGGAAGCGGTACTGGGCCATGCGCTCGACGATCAGGTGCAGGAACAACCAGTAGTCCTCGGCCTCCAGGCGCACTTCAAGCGGTGGATCGAGCAGCGGCATCAGCGCTTCTTCGAAACGCTCGAACAGGCCCAGCACCACCGGTTCCTTGCCATGGAAGTGGTAGTACAGGTTGCCAGGGCTGATGCCCAGTTCGTTGGCGATCTCCAACGTCGAGACATTCGGTTCGCCTTGCTGGTTGAACAGCTGCAGGGCGCATTCAAGGATACGGTCGCGGGTCTTCATCCGGGCGGTGTGCTCATCGGGTCAGGACATAGGTGCCTGGCGCAGGGCCCAGCGGCGGATAGGTGGCATTGCCAAGCGTGGTGCGTGGCGCTTTCAGCGGGCCGGAGCGCGGGGTGACCCACTCCAGCCACAAAGGCCACCAACTGCCTTCGCTGCGCTGCGCGTCGTGGAACCAGGCACGCGGGTCGCTGGACAGCTTCGGGTTGGCCAGGTAGTAGGCCTTGGGGTTGCCAGGTGGGTTGATGATGCTCTGGATATGCCCGCTGTTGGCCAGCACGAAGCGTCGGTCGCCGCCCAGCAGCATGGCTGAGCGGTACACGGCATCCCACGGGGTGATGTGGTCGTTGCTGCCGGCCACGGTGAAACTGTCGAGGTCGACCTGCTTGAGGTCGATGGGCGTGCCACACACCTCAAGGCCTGCCGGGTGGGTCAGCGGGTTGTGCTTGAAGAAGTCCAGCAGGTCGCCGTGCAGCGCCGCCGGCAGGCGTGTGCTGTCGGCGTTCCAGTAGAGGATGTCGAAGGCGGGCGGGGTCTTGCCGAGCAGGTAGTTGTTGACCCAGTAGTTCCAGATCAAGTCATTGGGCCGCATCCAGGCGAAGATCCGCGCCACCTCGGCGCCGTCCAGCACGCCGCGCTGGTACGAGCGGCGCTTGGCCGCCTCGATCGTCTGCTCGTCGGCGAACAGGCTGGCGGGGCTTTCGAACTTGCTGTCCAGCAGGCTGACCAGGTACGTGGCGCTGCGCACTCGGCGCAACTGGTGCTTGGCTTGCAGGTGGCCTTGCAGCGCTGCCATGGTCAGGCCGCCAGCGCAGGCGCCCATCAGGTTGGGGTCGCGGTTGCCACTGATGCTGCGGCACGCGTTGAGCGCCTCTTCCAGGGCCTGAACGTAGCTCGACAGCCCCCACTCGCGGTGCCGAGGGTCGGGGTTGCGCCAACTGACCATGAACACCTGCAGGCCGTTCTTGAGCATGTACTGGACAAAGCTGTTGGTCGAGCTGAGGTCGAAGATATAGAACTTGTTGATCTGCGGCGGCACCACCAGCAGTGGGCGGGCGTGCTGTTTTTCGCTCATCGGCTGGTACTGGATCAACTCCAGCAGTTCGTTGCGAAACACCACGGCGCCGGGGGTTGCCGCGACGTTGCCACCCACCTCGAAGGCGCGTTCGTCCACCTGGCGAGGCAAGCCATCGTTGTGGCGCAAGTCGTCAAGCAAGTGCGCCACGCCACGCACCAGGCTTTGCCCGCCGGTGTTGAGCAGCTCCTTCACGGCCAGTGGGTTGAGCAGCGAATTGCTGGGCGCCAGGGCATCGTTGATCAGCGTGAACAGAAACTGCGCGCGGGCGCGGTCGTCGTCGTCCAGGTGGCTTTCATCGATCCACAGGCGGGTCTGCTTCTGCCAGGCCAGGTAGGCTTGCAGGCCGCGCCGGTAGAACGGGTTCTGGCTCCAGGTCGGGTCGCTGAAACGGGTGTCTCGCGGGCTCGGCTGGTAAGGGGTGTCGCCAAGCATCACGCGGCCCAGCTGGCCGCTCAGGGCCAGCAGGTGGCGGGCGGTATGCAGCGGGTTGCGCAAGCCATGACGGCCGACACTGCGCAACGTGGAAATCAGGTCGCGCCCGCGCAGGCCGAGGATGGCGTTCTGCACGTTCATGCTGGTGGCGGGAAGCGTTGGCGTTCCTTTGGCCGGTTTGTCTTTCATGGCAACACTCCCTCGTCTTGACCCTTGGCGCCTGCTGGCCCCGTCGCGGGCGAACCCGCCCCTACACGCCCGAAGCCGGGCGCGGATGCATGACCGCGCGCTGACGCTCTTGCTGGAGGAACTTCATGATGATCGGGGCGACGGCCTCGGCCCGGGTGATCAGAAACAGATGGCCGTCGTCGATAATGTGTAGCTGGGCATTGGGAATCCGCCAGGCCAGCAGGCGCATGTTGATCAGCGGGATCAACGGGTCGTCGTCGCCAGCCAGTACCAGGGTGGGCTGCTGGATCTTGTGCAACCAGTGAATGCTGGTCCAGCCAAGCCCGGCGAACAGTTGCCAGTAATAGCCCAGCTTGCCGCCGGAGCGCACCTTGGCTGCGTGTCGCATGGCCAGGTCCGGGTCGCGGCGAAAGCCACCGCCGTAGATCAGCGGGGCGATGCGGATTACATGCGAAGGCTGGATGTAGCGCCGGGGGCTGGCCATCATCCACAGCACCTTGGGCTTGCCCGGCACCATCACCGCGCCGGCAGCCGTGGCCGCCAGCACCAGCTTCTTGCAGCGCTCGGGGTAGTCGTGGGCAAACTGCTGCGCCAGGGCGCCGCCCCACGACACGCCGATCACATTCACCTGGCCGTAGTCGAGGTAGTCGAGCATGCGTGCCGTGAGCTTGGCCAGCCCCGGAAAGCGATAGGGCTGGCGTGGCGTCGACGAGCCGCCTACGCCCGGTACGTCGAAGGCGATGACTTCCAGGTCTGGGTCCAGCGCTTCGATGAACGGAAACACCAGCTCCAGGTTGGCGCCAATGCCGTTGAAGATCAGCAGCGGCGTCAGGTGCGGCTTGCCCGGGCGCACGGCAGTGCGGATGGACTGGTTGTCCAGTTCGACGGTCCTGAAGATATAGGGTGACGGCATGCGCGTGGCTCTGTGGTGAAGTGAACACCGTGGCCCACCCGCAGGTGGCCACGGCGCTGCAACTCAACGTTCGTGAACGTAGGTGCCCGGAGATGCCTCGCCAGCGGCATAGGCGCGGTTGCCCAGCCGGGTTGGCGCTTTTTTCAGGTCGCCGGCACGTTCGCCCAGCCAGTTTTGCCAATGCAGCCACCAGGAGTCGGCATGCTTGGTCGCGTTTTCCTGCCAGGCCACGGGGTCGCCCGGGCGATCGGCGCCGGTCATGAAGCGCGCCTTGGGGTTGCCCGGTGGGTTGAGGATGCTCTGGATGTGGCCGCTGTTGGACAGCACGAACTCGATCTTGCCGCCAAACAGGTGCGCTGAGCGGTAGCAGGACGGCCACGGGGTGATGTGGTCGTTGGTGCCGGCGAGGCTGTAGATGTCGCAGGTGACCTGCTTCAGGTCGATCGGCGTGCCGCACACTTCCAGTGCACCGGGGCGGGTCAGTGGGTTGCTTTTGAACATCTCGATCAGGTCGCCATGGAAACCAGCCGGCAGGCGCGTGGTGTCGTTGTTCCAGAACAGGATGTCGAACACCGGCGGCTCGTTGCCGAGCAGGTAGTTGTTGACCCAGTAGTTCCAGATCAGGTCATTGGGGCGCATCCAGGCGAACACCTTGGCCATCTCGCTGCCTTCGAGCACGCCGGCCTGGTAGGAGTGGCGCTTGGCGGCTTCGAGGGTCTGTTCATCGACGAACAGCGCGACCTGGGTGTCCATGGTGGTGTCCAGCACGCTGACCAGCAGGGTCAGGGCATTGACCTTGTTTTCGCCCAGGGCGGCGTAATGGCCCACCAGTGCGGTGCAGGTGATGCCGCCAGAGCAGGCGCCGAGCATGTTCAGGTCTTTGCTGCCGGTAATCGCCAGCACGGCATCGACCGCTTCCTTGAGCGCATCGATGTAGGTCGACAGGCCCCACTCGCGCTGGGCCTTGGTCGGGTTGCGCCAACTGATGATGAAGGTCTGCTGTTGTGAGCGCAGGCAGAAGCGCGCCAGGCTTTTTTCCGGGCTCAGGTCGAACACGTAGAACTTGTTGATCTGCGGCGGCACCACCAGCAGTGGCCGCGCATGCACCTGTTCGGTGATGGGGCTGTACTGGATCAGCTCCAGCACGTCGTTGCGGAACACCACGGCGCCGTCGCTGGTGCCCAGGTTCTTGCCCACTTCGAAGGCGTCCATGTTCACCTGGCTGGGCATGCCACCGTTGTTGACCACGTCCTTGGCCAGGTTGGACAGGCCATCGAGCAGGCTTTTGCCACCGGTTTCGAAGAAGCGCTTGACCGCTGCCGGGTTGGACAGGGTGTTGGTCGGCGCCATGGCCTCGGTCATCAGGTTGATGACGAACTGCCCGCGGCTGATGTCCTGTGGTGACAGGTCGCTGTTGCCGATCCACTCCTGCAGCTCCTTGCGCCAGGCCAGGTAGGTTTGCAGGTAGCGGCGGTAAAGGGGGTTGTTGCTCCAGGCCGGATCGTTGAAGCGGCGGTCGTCGCTTTCGGGGGTGAGGCTGGATTTGCCCAGCAGCACGTTCTTCAGCTCCAGGCCGAAGTGCGCCACGTGCTTGGCGCTGTGCAAAGGTTGGCGCACGGCCTGGCGCAGCACGGTGCGTGCCGAGCTCAACAGGTCCTTGCGGCGGATGCCGATGACCGGGTTCAGCCCCAGGGTGTTCTCCGAGGCCTGCCGCTGCAACTCATCGTTGTTCTTGTTACTCATCTGCGACGCTCCGTTGTCCAGAGACGAGTACCGGTTGCCTGTGGCGCTTGCACAGTCCAGAGCCCGGTACTGCTACTCGGGTGACCAGTGATAAGGAACAGCGGTGCTGCGGGCCGGATGCATTCGGCGATGAGCTGCGGGGAATTCTGCGTGTGAAGACAGCCTGCTTTCGCTCGCGACCTCTACATACCGGCCAGGCCCTGATTGCCTTCAAGGCGATGCAGGGAACTTGCCAGCTCCATTGGTTACCCGACTTTCATGTAATGCGCAAGACAGCCCGTCACTGAGCTGCCTGTAGGGGCATTCAAGCAGATGAGATTAGAAAATGCGCTCTAAACGTTCGAGGGCTTGCGCTAGAGCATGAGTTTCACGACCGATTCGGCCGGATCGCGGGATTTTCCGGCCTTGTGCAGCTCGTCGAGGTACTCGGCCCACAGCTGTTCCTGGCGCAGGCACAGTTGCTCGAGGTACTCCCAGGTGAACAGGCCGCTGTCATGGCCGTCGTCGAAGGTCAATTTCAGTGCATATTGGCCGGCGGGTTCGAGGCCAGCGAGGCCGACGTTGACCTTGCCAACTTGCAGGATGGGGTTGCCGTGGCCCTGGACCTCGGCGGAAGGGGAGTGCACGCGCAGGAATTCGGCGGGCAGGTGGTAGACCTCGTTGGGGCCGTAGGTAAGGCTCAAGGTCTTGGAGGCTTTGTGCAGGTTGATGGCGGTGGGCAGGCGGGCCATGGGCTGAATCTCTCGGGAGCTGATGCTGCAAGCTTCCAGCTTCTGAGGGAGGGATTCAAGCTTGATTGGGGCTGCTTTGCAGCCCATTCGCGGCACAAGGCCGCTCCTACAGGTACACCGCTGCATTCAGTGTAGGAGCGGCCTTGTGCCGCGAATGGGCCGCAAAGCGGCCCCATACGGTCTTACAGGATATAGCGCGACAGGTCTTCGTTCTGCGCCAGCTCACCCAGGTGGCTGTTCACATAACCCGCATCGATCTGGATCGGCGTTTCATCGTGGGTGCTGGCCAGGTCACCGGCACTGAACGACACCTCTTCGAGCAGGCGCTCGAGCAGGGTGTGCAGGCGGCGGGCACCGATGTTCTCGGTTTTCTCGTTGACCTGGTAGGCGATCTCGGCCAGGCGCTTGATACCGTCGGTGAGGAACTCGATGTTCAGCCCTTCGGTTTTCAGCAGTGCCTGGTACTGCTCGGTCAGCGAAGCGTGCGGCTCCTGCAGGATGCGCTCGAAGTCTTCTGGGGTCAGTGCCTTGAGTTCGACACGGATCGGCAGGCGGCCCTGCAGCTCAGGCACCAGGTCGCTCGGCTTGCTCAGGTGGAACGCACCCGAGGCAATGAACAGGATGTGGTCGGTCTTGACCATGCCCAGCTTGGTGTTGACGGTGCAGCCTTCGATCAACGGCAGCAGGTCGCGCTGGACACCTTCGCGGGACACATCGGCGCCGCCGACATTGCCACGCTTGGCCACTTTGTCGATTTCGTCGATGAACACGATACCGTGCTGTTCAACAGCTTCCAGGGCCTTGGCCTTGAGTTCTTCTTCGTTGACCAGGCGGCCCGCTTCTTCTTCGCGGACCATCTTCAGCGCTTCTTTGACCTTGAGCTTGCGCGCCTTGCGCTTGCCCTTGCCCATGTTGGCGAACAGGCTCTGCAGCTGGTTGGTCATCTCTTCCATACCAGGCGGCGCGGCGATTTCGACACCTACGGCGTCAGCCACTTCGATCTCGATTTCCTTGTCGTCCAGCTGGCCTTCGCGCAGGCGCTTGCGGAACAGCTGGCGGGTGTTGGAATCGCTGCTGGTCTGCGCGGCTTCTTCGCTGAAGCTGGTGACCCGCGCCTGCGGCAGCAGGGCATCGAGGATGCGGTCTTCAGCGGCGTCTTCGGCGCGGTGGCGCACGCGGATGATTTCCTGCTCGCGGAGCATCTTCAGCGCGGCATCGGCCAGGTCGCGGATGATCGATTCGACATCACGGCCGACGTAGCCGACTTCGGTGAACTTGGTCGCTTCGACCTTGATGAACGGCGCGTTGGCCAGCTTGGCCAGGCGGCGAGCGATTTCGGTCTTGCCGACACCGGTCGGGCCGATCATCAGGATGTTTTTCGGGGTCACCTCGGCGCGCAGCTCGGTCGGCAGCTGCATGCGCCGCCAGCGGTTGCGCAGGGCGATGGCCACGGCGCGCTTGGCGTCGTCCTGGCCGATGATATGGCGGTTGAGTTCGTGAACGATTTCGCGGGGGGTCATGGACATGATGAAAATGGTCCTCAAGCAGAGCAATCAGTGTGGAAAAGTCCCGCCCTGGGCGGGACGCCAAAACAACTGATCAGTCGGCCAGGTCCTGCTCCTCGATGGTCAGGTTGTGGTTGGTGAATACGCAGATGTCACCGGCGATGTTCAGCGCGGTCTCGGCAATTTCGCGGGCCGAGAGGTCGGTCTTGTTCAGCAGGGCGCGGGCGGCGGCCTGGGCGTAGGCGCCACCGGAACCCATGGCGATCAGGCCGTCTTCGGGTTCGACCACATCGCCGTTACCGGTAATGATCAAGGATGCATCCTTGTTGGCCACGGCCAGCATGGCCTCCAGGCGGCTCAGGGAGCGGTCGGTACGCCATTCCTTGGCCAGCTCGACGGCGGCACGGACCAGGTGGCCCTGGTGTTTCTCCAGTTGGCCTTCAAAGCGTTCGAACAGGGTGAAGGCATCGGCGGTGGCACCGGCGAAGCCTGCAATGACCTGGCCGTGGTACAGGCGACGGACCTTTTTGGCGTTGCCTTTCATCACGGTGTTGCCGAGGGAAACCTGGCCGTCGCCGCCCATGACGACTTTGCCGTTACGGCGGACAGAAACGATGGTGGTCAAGGGGAGAGTCTCCACGCAGCGGGGCGAAAGTGCCTGATGCAGACTCATATGGGGGTGGGGGGAAGGATTTCAACCTGGGGGGATGAATGGTTGAGCTTGGCGGGCACATTTGTGCTGGCTCATTCGCGGGGCAAGCCCGCTCCCACAGGTTCTCCGCTTGCCTTGATGATGCGAAGATCCTGTGGGGGCTGGCATGCACATTTGTGCTGGCCCATTCGCGGGGCAAGCCCGCTCCCACAGGTTCTGCGCTTACCTTGATGATGCGAAGATCCTGTGGGAGCGGGCTTGCCCCGCGAATGGGCCGCAGAGCGGCCCCTGGGGTTACTCAGGCCTCGTGGCAGACGTGCCCATCGACCAAGGTATAACGCACGGCGCCAGGCAGGCAGTGGCCGATGAACGGGCAGTTCTCGCCACGGGACAGCCACTGCTCGCCGGCAACGGTCGAGGCTTTCGGGTCGAACAGCACCAGGTCCGCCGCGCCACCTACCTTCAGTTCACCCGCCGGCAGGCGCATGGCGGTAGCCGGGCCGCTGGTCAAGCGTGCGAGCAAGGTCGGCAGGTCGAGCAGGCCGTCTTCGACCAGGGTCATGGCCAGTGGCAGCAGCACTTCGACACTGCTGATACCCGGCTCCGTGGCACCGAACGGCGCCAGCTTGGCATCGCGCTCGTGCGGCTGGTGATGGCTGGAGATCGCCTGGATCACCCCCGACTTGACGGCTGCGCGCAGGCCGTCGCGGTCGGCGGCGGTGCGCAGCGGTGGCTGCACGTGGTACAGGCTGGAAAACTCGCGCAGCGACTCATCGGTGAGAATCAGCTGGTACAGCGCCACGTCGGCGGTCACTGGCAGGCCCAGTTCCTGGGCCTGGGCGATCAAGCGCGCGCCGCGGGCGCTGGTGATCTGGGTGAAGTGCGCCCGCACGCCGCTCTGTTCGACCAGCAGCAGGTTGCGCGCCAAGGCCACGGTCTCGGCAGTCTCCGGGATGCCCGGAAGGCCGAGGAAGCTGGCCATGGCGCCTTCATGGGCCAGGCCACCTTGGGACAGGTCGCGGTCCTGGGAGTGGAACACCACGGTCAGGTCGAAGGTGGCGGCGTACTCCAGGGCACGGGCCAGGGTACGGTTGTTGGGGATTTGCTGCAGGCCATTGCCGAAGGCCACGCAACCGGTGTCGCGCAGGGCCACCAGCTCGGCCAGTTGCTCGCCTTCCAGGCCCTTGGTCAGGGCGCCGATCGGGTAGACCTTGCTGTTGCCGGCTTCGCGGGCACGGTCGAGGATCAGCTCGGCCACGGCCGAGGTGTCCAGCACCGGCTTGGTCTGCGGCGGGCAGCACAGGCTGGTCACACCGCCGGCCACGGCGGCGCGGGTTTCGCTGGCGATGTTGCCTTTGCGGCTGTAGCCCGGCTCGCGCAGAGAGACGTCGAGGTCGACCAAGCCAGGCGCTGCAATCAGGCCATCTGCCTGGATCGTGCGGCTGGCGCTGAAGCCGGCCGGTGCTGCGCCGATGGCGGCAATGCGGCCGCCGTCCAGGTGCAGGTCGGTGATCTGGTCCAGGCCGCTGTTGGGGTCGATAACCCGGGCGCCAAGAATACTGATGCTCACAGGGCGTTCTCCTGGTCGAGTTGGCGTTGCGCGTTTTGCCCGCTCATGGCCATGGACAGCACGGCCATGCGCACGGCGATGCCGTACGTCACCTGGTTGAGGATCACCGAGTGCTTGCCGTCGGCCACTGCTGATTCGATCTCTACACCGCGGTTGATCGGGCCAGGGTGCATGACGATGGCATCGGGCTTGGCACCGGCCAGGCGTGCGGTGGTCAGGCCGAACAGGCGGTAGAACTCGCCCTCGCTCGGCAGCAGGCCACCGGCCATGCGCTCACGCTGCAGGCGCAGCATGATTACTACGTCGACGTCTTTCAGGCCTTCGGCGAGGTCGGTGTAGACCTTTACGCCGTATTGCTCGATGCCGATCGGGATCAGGGTTTTCGGGCCGATCACGCGGATGTCCGGGCAGCCCAGCGCCTTGAGCGCGAGCATGTCGGAACGCGCCACGCGCGAATGCAGGATATCGCCGACGATGGCGACAGACAGGTTCTCGAAGCTGCCCTTGTGCCGACGGATGGTCAGCATGTCGAGCATGCCTTGGGTCGGGTGCGCATGGCGGCCATCGCCACCGTTGATCACGGCCACATCGGGGCACACGTGTTCAGCGATGAAGTGCGCGGCGCCCGAGTCGGAGTGGCGCACGACGAACATGTCGGCAGCCATGGCTTCCAGGTTGCGCAGGGTGTCGAACAGGGTTTCGCCCTTGCTGGTCGAGGAAGTCGACACGTTGAGGCTGATCACGTCGGCAGACAGGCGCTGCGCGGCCAGTTCGAAAGTGGTGCGGGTACGGGTTGAGTTCTCGAAGAACACGTTGCAGACGGTCTTGCCGCGCAGCAACGGGACTTTTTTCACGGCCCGGGCACCGACTTCCAGGAAGGAGTCGGCGGTGTCGAGGATCTCGGTCAGCAGTTCGCGGGGCAAACCGTCGAGCGAGAGAAAGTGGCGCAGCTGGCCCTGATCATTGAGCTGCAGCGGGCGCTTGGCGTCGATTGGCGTCATCGCGGGGGACTCTTAAAGGGCGGAAGCGGAGGCGAGGTCCTGGCGCTCGAGGGCGAGCGGTGCGGGTCCGGTCAATTTTACCCGTTCATGGGCTGCCAGCGACAGGGTGGCACCCAGCACATTGGGGCGAATTGGCAGCTCGCCGGCGTCCAGGTCGAGCAGGCAGACCAAGGTGACGCTGGCCGGGCGGCCGTAATCGAACAGCTCGTTGAGCGCGGCACGGATGGTGCGACCGCTCATCAGGACGTCGTCGATCAGGACCAGGTGCTGGCCTTCGATTTCGAACGGCAGCTCGGACGGGCGTACTTGCGGGTGCAGGCCGTTCTGGCTGAAGTCATCGCGGTAGAACGACACGTCCAGGGTGCCCATGGGGCTGGTATCGCCCATTTCTTCCTGCAGGGCCTGGGCGACCCAGACGCCGCCCGTGCGGATGCCGATGAAGCGCGGCTCGGTGATAGCACGGCGGGCCAGGTGGGCGCGAAGGTCGACAGCCATCTGCCGGATCAGATCGGCGGGATTGGGTAGGCTCATTGCGTGCTCCTCGGGGGCCGCCGGCTCTGCCCGGCGGCAAAGATGATCAGGTATTGGCCTCCAGCCAGCCTTGCAGCAGCAGGGCGGCGGCAATGGCGTCGACCGGGTTGTCGCGGTAGCTGCCGCGCTGGCCACCGCGGGTCAGGCGTTCGCCTTTAGCCTCGAAGGTGGTCAGGCGTTCGTCGTGGGTGTGCACGGGCAGGTTGAAGCGGCCGTTCAGGCGCCGGGCGAATTTCTCGGCGCGCGCGCTCATCTCGCTGGGGGTGCCGTCCATGTTCAGCGGCAGGCCGACGACGATGGCGTCGGGCTTCCATTCAGCGACCAGTTTTTCCACCTGGGCCCAGTCCGGCACGCCGTTCTGCGCTTTCAGGGTGCACAGCTCGCGGGCCTGGCCAGTGATGACCTGGCCAACCGCCACCCCGATCTGTTTGGTGCCGTAGTCAAAGCCCAGCAGCAGGCGTAGCTCGGCCATCAGGCGTGGCCCGCCTGGCTGGTCAGCAGGCTGAGGTTGATGCCCAGGCTGGCGGCGGCGGCGTTCAGGCGCTGGTCGCTGGCGAGGCCGAAGATGATCTCGGGGTCGAACGGGCAGTTGAGCCAGGCATTGTCGGCCAGCTCGGCTTCCAGTTGGCCGGCTTCCCAGCCTGCGTAGCCCAGGGTAATCAGGCTGTTTTGCGGCCCCACGCCCTCGGCAATGGCAAACAACACGTCCTGCGAGGTGGACAGCGACAGGCCCTGCAGTTCGACGGTGGCCTGGTAGGTGCACTCGCTGGAGTGCAGCACGAAGCCGCGGTCGGTTTGCACCGGGCCGCCCTGGTAGATCGGCACGTGCAGCGTACTGGCCGGGGGTTCATCGTCCGGGCGCAACTGTTCGAGGATGTCGGCCAGGCTGAGCTCCTGCGGTCGGTTGACCACCAGGCCCATGGCGCCATTGGCGTTGTGCTCGACGATGTACGTGAGGGTCTGGGCAAAGTTCGGATCGGCCATGTGCGGCATGGCGATCAGGAACTGATGCTTGAGGTAGCTCGGGGCGAGGGTTTTCATGGGGGATAGTGTGGCGCCAGGTGGCGAGGCTGACAAGGTGCTCTGCAGGGCTTACTTGATCCCTGTGGGAGCGGGTTTACCCGCGAATGCGTCAGATCAGGCAATTATGTTGCCTTGTCGAACGCTTTCGCGGGTAAACCCGCTCCCACAGAGGCCAGTACAGCCAGCAAATCAGTTACTGGACAACCGGTCCCCACGGGCAAAGCGCCAGGTACGGATGATCTCCAGCCGATCGAATTCCGCCAAGTCCCCGGTAAACGGCGCAAACGGCGCCGCCAGCCTGACAATACGTTGCGCCGCCTGGTCCAGCACCGGTTGCCCGGACGATTCCAGCACCAGCACTTCGTAAAGCGAACCATCGCGGTTGATCGAGACCATCATGCGCAAGTTGCCGTAGATCTGCTGGCGCCGCGCTTCGTCAGGGTAATTGAGGTTGCCCACCCGCTCGACCTTCTTGCGCCATTCTTCCTTGTACCAGGCGCCCTTGTCGCGCATGGTCGAGGCGGCGTTGAGGCGGTGGATGCGCGGGCGTTTGGCATACAGCTGCTGTTCATTGGACAGCTCTGCCTCAAGGCTGGCGATCTGGCTGGACAGCTGCGAGCTGTCAAAATCAGGCGTGGGCGTTGCAGGCTTTGGTTGCGCCTTGCTTTCCTTGGGCTTGGGCTCGACTTTGTGAGGCTTGGCGGCCTGGGTCACCACGGCCGACTTCTCAGGCGTGGGCGGCGGTGCGACCTCGGGCTTGGCCGCAGGCGGGGGCGTGACCTTGTTGATCTTGCTGTCCTGGAAGGGGGCGAGTTCGGTGGTCTTGGGCACCGCCTTCTTCTCCAGGGTGCCGCTGCCTTGCTGGTTGTCCTGAGCCTGGAAATCGGCCTTCTCGGGCGCTTTCTCGCTTTTGAAAGTGGCGAGGGTGATGTCCATGGTATGGCGGATTTCAGCCGGCTTGACCACGGTAAAACCGACGCCAAGGATCAGCGCCAGGTGCACCAGGGCAGCCAGGAACAGGGTAAAGCCGAGCCGGTCCACCGGGCGAACGCGCGGTGGCAGCAGGTCGGAGGGGATGTCAGCGGGCAGCGTCATCAGGTATCCAGCAACCGCGGGGCGGGGCAGCAGGCCAAGTAAAAAGGACCCGTATCATACCCCACTCCGCGATTGTGCCGCGCGTTGCCGGTCAGCGCGCCTTCAGCTGGCGATCAATGGCGTCCATCAATTGCCCGCCGATGTCGGTGTTGAAGGCGTTGTCGATCTCGCGAATACAGGTCGGGCTGGTGACGTTGATTTCGGTGAGGTGCTCGCCAATCACGTCCAGGCCAACGAACAGCAGCCCTTTCGCGCGCAGGGTCGGGCCGACCTGGGCGGCGATCCAGCGGTCACGTTCGGTCAGCGGGCGCGCTTCGCCACGGCCACCGGCGGCCAGGTTGCCACGGGTTTCGCCACTGGCCGGGATGCGCGCCAGGCAGTAGTCGACCGGCTCGCCGTCGATCATCAGGATGCGCTTGTCGCCGTCCTTGATCGCTGGCAGGTAGGCCTGCGCCATGATCTGCTGCGCGCCCAGGGCGGTCAGGGTTTCGAGGATCACCGACAGGTTGGGGTCGCCGACCCGGTGGCGGAAGATCGAAGTGCCGCCCATGCCGTCCAGCGGCTTGAGGATCACGTCGCCATGCTTGGCCGCGAATTCGCGAATGATGTCCGGGCGGCGGCTGACCAGGGTCGGTGGCGTGCACTGCGGGAACAACGTGGCGAACAGTTTTTCGTTGCAGTCGCGCAGGCTCTGCGGGCGGTTGACCACCAGCACGCCTTCGGCCTCGGCCTGCTCCAGCAGGTAGGTGCTGTAGACGAATTCCATGTCGAACGGCGGGTCCTTGCGCATCAGGATCACGTCCAGCTCGGCCAGGGGGCTGTCCTGCTCGTCGCCCAGCTCGAACCAGCGCGCCGGGTCGGCGAACACGTTTAGCGGGCGCATGCGTGCACGGGCCTTGCCTTCGCCCTGGTACAGGTCGCGCTGTTCCATGTAGAACAGGCTCCAGCCGCGTGCCTGGGCGGCCAGCAGCATGGCCAGCGAGCTGTCCTTCTTGTAGGAGATGGACGCGATGGGGTCCATGACAATGCCGAGGCGAACGCTCATGGGGTGGTTCCTCTTGGCGGCGCGCAGCCGCGATGGATCGAAAGAAAAGTGGCTCAGGGTGGCGCCGGGAGCGCCGATGGTCAAGGGGCGCAGCAGATGGAATGGCTACCCGGAGTGTGCTAAAAATGCGAGGCACAATGCTGCGCAAACCTGTAGGAGCGGCCTTGTGTCGCGAAAGGGTCGCAACGCGGCCCCAGCAATTCTGGCCTGAGCAGCGACGGTAGCCCAAGTGATGGAACAACCCCTGAAGGTCATGGTGATCGACGACTCACGCACGATCCGCCGTACCGCGCAGATGTTGCTCGGCGAAGCGGGTTGCGAGGTGATTACCGCCAGCGATGGTTTCGATGCCCTGGCCAAGATCGTCGATCACCAGCCACGCATCATCTTCGTCGATGTGTTGATGCCGCGCCTGGACGGTTACCAGACCTGCGCCGTGATCAAGCACAACAGCGCTTTCAAGGACATACCGGTGATCCTCCTGTCGTCGCGCGACGGCCTGTTCGACAAGGCCCGCGGGCGGGTGGTGGGCTCCGACCAGTTCCTCACCAAGCCGTTCAGCAAAGAAGAACTGCTCGAAGCGATCAGGGCCCATGTGCCTGGTTTTGCCGAACACCAACAACACGCACCCTGACCGCGTCCGCCATGGCGCGGTCTTACTTTCCTGATGGGGAAACAGCATGGCCCGAGTTCTGATTGTCGACGACTCGCCGACAGAGATGTACAGATTGACCGAATGGCTGGAAAAGCACGGCTACGAGGTGCTCAAGGCCAACAACGGTGGCGATGGCGTGGCCCTGGCCCGTCAGGAAAAGCCCGACGCGGTGCTGATGGACATCGTCATGCCCGGCATGAACGGCTTCCAGGCCACTCGCCAGCTGAGCAAGGACGAGGAAACCAGCGCCATTCCGGTGATCGTGGTAACCACCAAGGACCAGGAAACCGACCGTATCTGGGCGACGCGCCAGGGCGCCCGCGACTTCCTGACCAAACCGGTCGAAGAAGACGCACTGATCGCCAAGCTCAAAGAAGTGCTGGGCACTTGACCACCCGCCCTCATGGCGCGTCGCTGACCGCCTTCGAGTTGCTGTTGGACATCGACCGGCGCTGCCGCCTGCTGGTGGCGGACCAGCCACCGCAGGACACCCGCCTGCAACAGTGGAGCGGGATCGGCTTTCGGATTGCCGGGCAGTGGTTCGTCGCGCCCATGGGCGAGGTGGCCGAAGTGCTGCGCGAACCGCGCAGCAGCCGTGTTCCTGGGGTTCAGCCCTGGGTCTGCGGGGTTGCCAACTTGCGCGGGCGGTTGCTGCCGGTAATGGACCTTAGCAGCTTCTTCGGGCTTGGCCCGGCCGCCCCCGGCAAGCAGCGGCGGGTGCTGGTGCTGGACCATGAGGACCTGTTCGTCGGCCTGCTGGTGGACGAAGTACTGGGGCTGCAGCACTTTGCCCTGAGCAGCCTGGAGCTGTCGCCCCCGCAGCCATTGATCCGCGCGGCTGCCCGCTTTGTGCAGGGGCACTTCCCGCGTGAACGCAATTGGGCAATTTTCAGCCCCTTCGCCCTGGCCCAGGCGCCGGGCTTTCTTGATGTGGCGTTATAGGACCTGCGAACGTGAACAAGCCTGCCACCAGCGCTACTGCAACGCCCATGGCTCCGCGTACGCGCAGCATCGCGCAGATCACCGTGCTGTTTTTGGTGCTGATCCTGTCGATCATCCTGTTGTTCGCCAATTTCGCCTACCTGAGCACCCAGTCCAACTACGACAAACAGTACATCGGCCATGCCGGTGAGCTTCGCGTGCTGTCCCAGCGGATTGCCAAGAACGCCACCGAGGCGGCGACGGGCAAGGCCTTGGCGTTCAAGCTGCTATCGGATGCGCGCAACGATTTCGAGCGGCGCTGGAGCTACCTGCGCGAAGGTGACACGTCCACCGGCCTGCCAGCGGCACCGGCCACGGTGCGCGATGAGATGGAAGCCGTCCGCCAGGACTGGGAGAACCTGCGCAAGAACACCGATACCATCCTGGCCAGCGAGCAGACGGTGTTGTCACTGCACCAGGTGGCGGCAACGCTTGCCGAGACCGTGCCGCAGTTGCAGGTCGAATACGAAAAGGTGGTCGAAATCCTGCTGCAGAGCGGTGCCCCGGCCAACCAGGTGGTCGTCGCCCAGCGCCAGTTGCTGCTGGCCGAGCGCATCCTCGGTTCGGTCAACACGGTGCTGGCCGGTGACGACACCGCGGCCCAGGCCGCCGATGCCTTCGGCCGCGATGCCGGGCGTTTTGGCCAGGTGCTGGAAGGCATGCTCAACGGCAACCCCGCGCTGCAGGTGACCCGCGTCGAGGACGCCGATGCCCGGGCGCGGTTGGCTGAAATCGCCGAGCTGTTCCAGTTCGTGGCCGGCTCGGTGGACGAAATCCTCGAAACATCGCCCGAACTGTTCCGCGTGCGTGAAGCCGCAGGCAACATCTTCAGCCTGTCGCAAACCCTGCTCGACGAGGCCTCGCACCTGGCCAACGGCTTCGAGAACCTGGCCGGCGGGCGTACCCTGGACACCGTCGGCGGCTACGTCCTGGGCCTGCTGGCGCTGGCCTCGATCATCCTCATTGGCCTGGTCATGGTGCGCACCACCAACCGGCAACTGCGCGAGACCGCGGAGAAGAACGAACGCAACCAGCAGGCGATCATGCGCCTGCTCGACGAGATCGAAGAGCTGGCCGATGGCGACCTGACCGTCACCGTGTCGGTCACCGAAGACTTTACCGGCGCCATCGCCGACTCGATCAACTACTCCGTCGACCAACTGCGCGACCTGGTCGCTACCATCAACCACAGCGCCGTGCAGGTAGCCGCTGCCGTGCAGGACACGCAGAACACCGCGCGTCAGCTGGCCAAAGCGTCCGAGCACCAGGCCGCGCAAATCAGCGAGGCGTCCGAGGCGGTGGGCGACATGGTCGAATCGATCGACCGGGTGTCGGCGCATGCCTATGAGTCGGCCAAGGTGGCCGAGCGCTCAGTGGCGATCGCCAACAAGGGCAACGAGGTGGTGCACAACACCATCAACGGCATGGACAACATTCGCGAACAGATCCAGGACACCGCCAAGCGGATCAAGCGCCTGGGTGAGTCGTCACAGGAGATCGGCGACATCGTGAGCTTGATCGACGACATTGCCGACCAAACCAACATCCTGGCTCTCAACGCCGCGATCCAGGCCTCGCTGGCCGGTGAAGCCGGGCGGGGCTTTGCGGTGGTTGCCGACGAAGTGCAGCGCCTGGCCGAGCGTTCGTCGTCGGCCACGCGGCAGATCGAGGCGCTGGTGCGCACCATTCAGGCCGATACCAACGAGGCGGTGATCTCCATGGAGCAGACCACCGCCGAAGTGGTGCGCGGCGCGCGCCTGGCCCAGGATGCCGGGGTGGCGCTGGCGGAGATCGAAGGGGTGTCGCAGAACCTGGCCGAGCTGATCCACAGTATTTCCGACGCGGCCCAGTTGCAGACGTCTTCTGCCGGGCAGATCTCCCACACCATGGCCGTCATCCAGCAGATCACCGCGCAGACGTCTGCCGGGTCCGGCGCCACTGCCGACAGCATCCGCCACCTGGCACGCATGGCCAGCGAGATGCGCCGGTCTGTTTCTGGTTTCACCCTGCCGGCACCTGCCGAGCCGCGCTGAGGAATGCCCATGGCTTCTGCCGCTGTAAGCCCCGAGCGCCACGAAACGGTAGCGCTGGCCTGGACCAAGGCCGCCATCCTCGACTGCCTGGGCCAGGCGCGACAGGCCCTGGAGCGTTTTGCTGGCGAGCCGGGCGATTTGTCCATGCTGGCGTTCGTGGTCGACAACCTGCACCAGGTGCACGGTTGCCTGCGCATGCTCGAGTTGCGCGGTGCGACGCGCCTGGCTGAAGAGCTGGAGCTGTTCGCCCGGGCCTTGGCCGACGGCCAGGTCAGCCCGCGCGGCGACTGCCTGGGGGCGCTGTTCCGTGGCCTGGAGCAACTGCCGTCGTACCTGGAACGGCTGCGCGGCGCGCGCCACGACCTGCCCTTGGTGATGCTGCCGTTGCTCAACCAGCTGCGTGCCTGCCGCGGCGTGGAGCCCCTGGCCCAGGCCAGCCTCATCAGTGGCACTGCCCAGCGCTTTGCCGGCTCCGATGACCTGGCCAACCTTGACCTGTCGCTGGGCAACTGGCGGGAACAGATGCAGGCCGGGCCCGGCCGCGATGCCCTGCGCTCGGTGGTGAGCGCGCTGTGCGACGACCTGATGCGCATCAAGGAACGCCTGGACCAGTTCGTGCGCGGCGACCGCCAGCACAGCGAACAGTCCGAAGCCCTGCTCGCACCGTTGCGCCATGTCGCCGACACCCTGGCAGTGCTGGGCTTCCAGCAGCCGCGGCGGGTGATCATCGACCAGGTGCTGGCGCTGCAGGCCTTGGCCCCCGGCGAGGGCTCGGTGGATGACGCGGTCTTGATGGATGTGGCGGGCGCCCTGTTGTATGTGGAGGCGACCCTCAATGGCATGGTCGGCCCGCTGGAAGAAAGCGGGCAGGGCGGGATGCCGGGCTCGGACCTCACCGAGATCCGCCAGTTGGTGCTGAGCGAGTCGCTGGCCGTACTGCAGCAGGCCAAGGACTTGATTGGTGATTGCCTGGAGTCCGACTGGCCCCGGCAGCGTCTGCAGCCGCTGCCAGGGCTGCTGCAGCAAGTGCGCGGGGCGCTGGCAATGCTGATGCTGCCGGGCCCTGCCGACGTGGTCGCCGGTTGCGCCAGCTACGTGCAACGCTGGTTGCAGCACCTGGACATCGAGCCGCCAGCCGATGAGCTGGCGCACCTGGCCGATGCCCTGAGCGCAGCCGAATGCTACCTGCAATGGCGGGTGGCCGACCCGCTTGCCGATGCTCAGCCCTTCATCGAAATGGCGCGCGCCAGCCTGGCGGCACTGGGCGTGGCCTGCGCGGTCAGCGAAACGGGCTTCGGCCAACAAGACTACGGCGATGGCATCGACGACGAGCTGCGCGAGGTGTTCCTCGACGAGGCCGGTGAACTGCTGCCGGAAATCGAGCGCCACTGGCTGCGTTGGCGCGCCGACAACCAGCAGCGCGAGGCACTGCTGGAAGTGCGCCGTGCGCTGCATACGCTCAAGGGCAGCGGGCGCATGGTGCATGCCGAGGCGGTGGCCGAGCTGGCCTGGGGCGCGGAGCACCTGCTCAATCGAATGCTCGAAGGCCGAAGCGTGCTCACCCCGGAAGGGGTGGTCGCCTTGCAGCAAGTGTTCGTGCACCTGCCTGACCTGTTGGCCGACTTTGCCGCCGGGCAGTTACCGCAGCTGACCGAAATCGAGCAACTGGCCGGGCATCTGCATGCCCTGGCCGAAAACGATGCGCCACCCGCTGCTGAGGTGGATGGCCTCGATCCGCACCTGCTGGACATCTTCCGCAGCGAGGCGCACGGCCACCTGGCCAGCCTCGAGGCATTCTTGCAGGGCGCCGACGGCCACGACACCCCGGTCAGCGACAGCCTGCAACGCGCCTTGCACACGCTCAAGGGCAGCGCCGCCATGGCAGGCGTGATGCCCGTCGCCGAGCTGGCCACCGCCTTCGACCGCCTGGCGCGTGAATACAAGGGCCACCAGTTGCCCCTGCAAGTGGCGGAGATCGAATGGCTGGAGGCCGGGCGTTCATTGTTCCACCTGGGCCTGGCACAGCTGGACAGCACGCCGCTGGCGGCCATCCCGGGTGCCGCAGAGTTGATCGAACAAGTGGGCCAGGCGGTGGATGTGCGCCTGGCCACCCTGCATGAAGACCCGCAGCATGCGCGCCGCAACAAGCGCGACCCGCAATTGACCGCCAGCTTCCTGGCCCAGGCCATGGACATTCTGCTCGACGCCGAGTCGTTGCTGTCGCGCTGGCAAGAGCAGCCGGGGCAGCGCCAGGCGTTGGACACCCTGCTCGATGAGCTGACCAGCCTGGGCCACGCGGCGCACCTGGCTGACCTGTGGCAGATGGACGATGTCTGCGAGGCCCTGCTCGACGTCTATGGTGCCGTGGAAGAGGGCAGCCTGGCCGCCGACGCACGCTTTTTCGCCCAGGCGCAGGCAGGCCATGAAGCGCTGCTGGACATGCTCGACGAGGTGGCTGCCGGGCAGGAGATTTCGCCCAGGCCGGCGCTGATCGACAGCTTGCGCAGCCTCTTGGCGCAGGCCTTGGCACCTGAGGCCACGGGCCTTGTGGGCATCGATACGGTCACCCCGTTGCACCCCGACATGGACCTTGGCCTGGGGCTGTCGCGCAACCTGGCACTGCCGCCAGCGAGCGAGCCGTTGACTGAAGAGCCTGAAAGCCCAGGCGACAAGGAGCTGCTGGAAGTCTTCCTGGAAGAAAGCTCGGACATCGTCGAAAGCGCCGCTGCGGCCCTGGCGCGCTGGCAGGCCGACCCGCGCAGCAGTGTCGAGGTGGATAACCTGCTGCGTGACCTGCATACCCTCAAAGGCGGTGCCCGCATGGTCGAGATCGCCGCCATCGGCGACCTGGCCCACGAGCTGGAATTTCTTTACGAACTGCTCGCCGCTGGCCGCCTGCCGCCGAGCCCGCCGTTGTTCGCTTTGTTGCAGAATTGCCATGACCGCCTGGCGCACATGCTCGATGCGGTGCGCCTGGGGCAGCCGCTGCATGCCGCCACGGCGCTGATCGACTACATCCGCAACTTCAGCAGTGCGGCCCTGACCGACAGCGCGGCGGGCCAAGGTGCTGTCGAGGCTTCGGCCCTCGAAGTGCCTGCTGCCGCGCCGGAGCGGGCAGCCGGCGACATGGTCAAGGTCGATGCCGAACTGCTCGACGACCTGGGCAACCTGGCCGGTGAGCATTCGGTGATCCGTGGCCGCATCGAGCAGCAGGTCAACGACGCCCAGTTCACCCTCAACGAAATGGAAACCACCCTGGAGCGCATGCGTGACCAGCTGCTGCGCCTGGATGTCGAGACCCAGGGGCGGATTTCCAGCCGGCAGCCGTTCGAGAGCGACGCCTACGACGATTTCGACCCCCTTGAAATGGACCGCCACTCGCAGCTGCAGCAGCTGTCGCGGGCCCTGTTCGAGTCGGCCTCCGACCTGCTCGACCTGAAGGAAACCTTGGCCCAGCGTGCTCAGGAAGCCTACGGCCTGTTGCAGCAGCAGGCGCGGGTGAACAGCCAGTTGCAGGAAGGCCTGACCGCGACCCTGATGGTGCCCTTCGAACGCTTGGTGCCGCGCTTGCAACGCGTGGTGCGGCAGGTGGCCAGCGAACTGGGCAAGCAGGTTGAACTGGTGGTCGGCAACGCCGAAGGTGAGTTGGACCGCAGCGTGCTCGAACGCATGGTGGCGCCCCTGGAGCACATGCTGCGCAATGCCGTCGACCATGGCCTGGAAAGCCGCGAAGCGCGCCTGGCTGCCGGCAAACCGGAGCACGGCACGATTCACCTGAACCTGTTGCACGAAGGCGCCGACATCGTCATCGAGATGACCGACGATGGCGCCGGCGTACCCTTGGAGGCCGTGCGGCGCAAGGCGATCAAGCGTGGCCTGCTGGACCCGCAGGCCCACTTGAGCGATCACGAGGTCTTGCAGTTCATCCTGCGCCCCGGTTTTTCCACCGCCGAGAAGATCACTCAGATTTCCGGGCGTGGCCTGGGCATGGATGTGGTGCACGAAGAGGTCAAGCAACTGGGGGGCTCGATGACCATCGAGTCGGCCCAGGGCAAGGGCGCACGCTTTCTGATCCGCCTGCCGTTCACGGTGTCGATCAACCGCGCGCTGATGGTGCACCTGGGCGAGGACCAATACGCGATCCCGCTCAATACCATCGAAGGCATTGTCCGCGTGCCGCCTGCGGAGCTGGCGGCGTGCTACCAGCTGGATGCCCCGCGTTACGTCTACGCAGGCCACACCTACGACCTGCGTTACCTGGGTGAATTGCTGCAAGGCCAGCCACGGCCCAGCCTGCTTGGGCAAAGCGTGCCGCTGCCGGTGCTGCTGGTGCATTCCCAGGAGCAGTCGTTCGCCATCCAGGCTGACAGCCTGTCACCCAGCCGGGAGATCGTGGTGAAGAGCCTCGGCCCGCAATTCGCTGCGGTCGCTGGGTTGTCGGGCGCGACCTTGTTGGGCGACGGCCGGGTCGTGTTGATTCTCGACCTGCTGGGCCAATTGCGTGGCCAGCAACGGCGCCTGGCGCGCTTGCCGGGCGGCGGCGATGCCCAGCGGCAATTGTTCGGCCCGGCGCCGCGCCGGTCACTGCTGGTGATGGTAGTGGACGATTCGGTCACCGTGCGCAAGGTCACCAGCCGGCTGCTGGAGCGTCATGGCATGAGCGTGCTCACTGCCAAGGACGGGGTCGATGCCATGGCGCAGTTGGAAGAGCATCGGCCGGATGTGTTGCTGCTGGACATCGAGATGCCCCGCATGGACGGTTTCGAGGTGGCCACGCGCATTCGACGCGACGAGCGCCTGAAGGATTTGCCAATCATCATGATCACCTCGCGCACCGGGCAGAAGCACCGCGACCGGGCCATGGCCATTGGTGTCAATGAATACCTGGGCAAGCCTTACCAGGAGTCTGTATTGCTGCAGAGCATCGCCCACTGGAGCCAAGCCCATGCTTGAACTGATCTCGGGCCAGCGCAGCAGCCTTACCGGCCTGTTGTTGCCCTTGGGCGACCGTACCTTGGTCTTGCCCAATGTCGCCGTGGCCGAACTGTTCGGCCAGCGCAACCTGGTGTGCCAGCGTGGCGAGCCCGCCTGGCACCTGGGCTGGATCGACTGGCGCAAGCAGCGTTTGCCACTGATCGGCTTCGAGGCGGCATGCGGCGGCGAAACCCCGTGTGGCGAGCGCGCGCGCATCGTGGTGCTCAATGCCCTGGGCGATACCGGGCTGCGTTACCTGGCGGTGCTGCTGCAGGACATCCCACGCTCGTGCAAGCTCGACAGCCAGCTCAATTATGTGGATGTGGCGCTGGGCAGCCTGGAGCTGGCGGCGGTGCAGGTGGGCGAGCAGGTGGCGCGGGTGCCGGACCTGGTGGCCTTGGAACGGCTGGTGCGTGACGCGGATCTGCAACCTGTCGCAGGATAGGCTGCGGATAGCGCGGTCCCTGTAGGAGCAGCCTTGCGCTGCGAAGAGGCCGCAAAACGCTGCGCAGATCTACTGTGTAATCACTGGCCTCTTCGCAGCACAAGGCTGCTCCTACAAAGGGTTGGATTACCAGAGGACCGCGCAGGTTTTTGGAACCCAGCCCCTCACAGGAGGTCTGTGTTTGCATGTATTACGGTGAACGCTTCAACGCCTGGACCCACTTGGTCGGCGCCATCCTGGCCTGCATCGGTGCCATTTGGCTGATCGTCGTCGCGGGCCTGCAGGGCGACCCCTGGAAGATCGTCAGTTTCTCCATCTACGGCGGCACGCTGTTGCTGCTCTACAGCATTTCCACCCTCTACCACAGCACGCGTGGGCGGGCGAAGGTGATCATGCGCAAGCTCGATCACCTGTCGATCTACCTGCTGATTGCCGGCAGCTACACCCCGTTCTGCCTGGTCAGCTTGCGCGGGCCTTGGGGCTGGAGTTTGTTCGGGGTGGTCTGGGGGCTGGCGGTGATCGGCATGCTGCAGGAGATCAAGCCCCGCTCCGAGGCGCGGGTGCTGTCGATCATCATCTATGCGGTGATGGGCTGGATTGTCCTGGTGGCGGTCAACCCGCTGCTGCGCAGCCTCGGTACCGCCGGTTTCGCCTGGTTGGCGGCCGGCGGGGTGTTCTACACGGTGGGCATCATTTTCTTTGCCTTCGACAGCCGCTTTCGCCACTGGCACGGCATCTGGCACCTGTTCGTGATCGCCGGCAGCCTGCTGCACTTCATCGCCGTGTCGTTCTACGTACTTTAGGCGCAGGGTTAAAAATCGCCCCACAACTGCTGTGCCACCGACAGCGCCACCACTGGCGCGGTTTCGGTCCGCAGCACGCGTGGGCCGAGGCGCGCGGCGTGGAAGCCGGCGGCCTTGGCCTGGTCGACTTCCGCGTCGTTAAGGCCGCCTTCGGGGCCGATCAGGAAGGCCAGGCGTGACGGTGTGTCGTGGCTGGTCAGTGGTTCGGCCACCGGGTGCAGGACCAGTTTCAGGTCGGCTTCGGTAGTTCTGATCCATTCGGCCAGTGTCACCGGCGGGTGGATCACGGGCAGGCTCGACCGGCCGCACTGTTCACAGGCACTGATAGCCACCTGGCGCCAGTGGGCCAGGCGCTTGTCGGCGCGTTCGTCCTTGAGGCGCACTTCACAGCGCTCACTGACGATCGGGGTGATTTCATTGGCGCCCAGTTCGGTGGCCTTTTGAATGGCCCAATCCATGCGCTCACCACGGGACAGGCCCTGGCCAAGGTGGATGTGCAGCGCCGATTCGGCTTGGCCAGTCAGGGCCTGGTCCAGTGTCACGCGCACGGTTTTCTTGCCGACTTCGAGCAACTGGCCACGGTATTCCTGGCCGCTGCCGTCGAACAGTTGCACGGCGTCACCGGGTGCCATGCGCAGCACGCGGCCGATGTAATGGGCCTGGGCTTCGGGCAGGTCATGCTCGCCGAGGCTCAGGGGGGCGTCGATGAAGAAGCGGGACAGTCTCATGGTTCAGCTCGGACGAAAAGGGATCATGTGAGCCTGTGGGAGCGGGTTCACCCGCGAATGCGAAGGTGGGGGCATTATCGCATTCGCGGGTAAACCCGCTCCCACAGGGTCGGCAGTGGGCTTATGGGCCTAGCCCGGGTCGCGGAAGTCGGGGTGGAAGTTGGCCGGTACGGCAACGCTGACGCTGTCGCGGGTGGCGATGTCGATGCCTTCGCTGGCCACCTCGGCGAGGAAGTCGATCTGCTCGGGCGTGATCACATACGGCGGCAGGAAGTACACCACGCTGCCCAGCGGGCGCAGCAGTGCGCCGCGGGTCAGGGCGTGCTCAAAGACCTTCAGGCCGCGGCGCTCCTGCCAGGGGTAGGCGACCTTGCCGGCCTTGTCCTGGACCATCTCGATGGCCAGGGCCATGCCGGTCTGGCGGATTTCGGCGACATGCGCATGGTCGGCCAGGTGCGCGGTGGCCGTGGCCATGCGCACGGACAAGGCCTTGTTGGCCTCGATCACGTTGTCTTGTTCGAAGATATCCAGGGTCGCCAGCGCTGCGGCGCAGGCCAGCGGGTTGCCGGTGTAGCTGTGCGAGTGGAGGAACGCGCGCAGGGTCGGGTAGTCGTCGTAGAAGGCCTGGTACACGGTATCGGTGGTCAGGCACGCGGCCAGCGGCAGGTAGCCCCCGGTCAGGGCCTTGGACAGGCACAGGAAGTCTGGGCGGATGCCGGCCTGTTCACAGGCGAACATCGTCCCGGTGCGGCCGAAGCCCACGGCGATTTCGTCGTGGATCAGGTGCACGCCGTAGCGGTCACACGCTTCGCGCAGCAGTTTCAGGTAAACCGGGTGGTACATGCGCATGCCGCCTGCGCCCTGGATCAGCGGCTCGATGATCACCGCGCTGATGGTGGCGTGGTGCTCGGCCAGGGTTTGTTCCATGGCCTGGAACAGGTTGCGCGAGTGTTCTTCCCAGCCCATGCCCTCAGGGCGCAGGTAGCAATCGGGGCTGGGCACCTTGATGGTGTCGAGCAGCAGCGCCTTGTAGGTTTCGGTGAACAGCGGCACGTCGCCCACCGACATCGCGGCAATGGTTTCGCCATGGTAGCTGTTGGTCAGCGTGACGAAGCGCTTCTTCTCGGGTTTGCCGATGTTCTGCCAGTAATGGAAGCTCATCTTCAACGCGACTTCGATGCAGGATGAGCCGTTGTCGGCGTAGAACACCCGGTCCAGCCCGGCTGGGGTCATGGCGACGAGGCGCTCGGACAGCTCGATCACCGGCTGGTGGCTGAAACCGGCCAGGATCACGTGCTCCAGCTGGTCGACCTGGTCCTTGATGCGCTGGTTGATGCGGGGGTTGGCATGGCCGAACACGTTGACCCACCAACTGCTCACGGCGTCCAGGTAGCGCTTGCCTTCGAAGTCCTCCAGCCACACGCCTTCACCACGCTTGATCGGGATCAGCGGCAGTTGCTCGTGGTCTTTCATCTGGGTGCAGGGGTGCCACAGGACCTTGAGGTCACGTTGCATCCACTGATCGTTGAGGCCCATGGGTACTTCTCCTGGCTTTGCTGCTGGCTTGGACCGCGTAAGCCTAAGCAAAGCTGGAGGGCACCACAACCGCTGGCGGTCAATGTCGTCGGGTACCGGTCCATTCGAGCTTGCGAATGTGCACCGTGCCGGCCTGCGAGGTGGAGATGGTCAGGCGGCGGAAGGGGCCGTCGATGACCTGGTGATAGGGCAGCGTGGAGATCGGACCGGGCATCAGGTCGGTGAAGCCGCTGCCGTCGATGGTGAGCCAGTAGAAGTTGCGTGGGGCTGGCGCCACCAGGTCGTAGTCGTAGTTCTCGACATCGAACAGCATGTGCAGGTCGTCACAGAGATAGTCGCTGACCACGTAGTATTCCAGCCGTAAACACTCGACCTCCTGGGAGAAGGTGATCTCTACATCGCTGTGTTCGCCAATGACCAGCTCCGTGCCGTCTTCGCCTTTGAACGCTTCGTGAAAGCCCGTCCAGGACGTGCTGTTGGAGCGAATGCTCAGGCCAGATGCCGTGCACAGTGTCTGCTTGTGCCACAGAAACTGTCGTTCGACATGAATGAAACGCTCCTCGAAGATCATGCGCAGGCCCTCCTGGCGGGCTCTTGGCCATTCTCGTCAGCATCGCCTACCCACGTGTGACACGGCTACTGGCAAAAATGTCAGTTGCCAAAAGGACTTGATGTCGCCGTGCTGGCAGGGTTGGCAGAGCTGACGTATTCTTAACGCATCGCCTCGGGGCATTCCTGCCTCCCTATTTTTCTGTAACGTCTGACTCGGAGTTCGCCGACATGGCTGCTGCTTGGGTGCGCCTGTGCGCGTTGGTATTGATTGGTGTGTCCAGCGGTGCCGCGCTGGCAAAGGACAAAACACCTACGGCTATCGTGGTGGGTGGGGGCCTTGCGGGCCTCACTGCAGCCTATGAACTGCAGAGCAAGGGCTGGCAGGTGACGCTGCTGGAGGCCAAGTCGGGCATGGGCGGTCGCTCGGGCCTGGCCACCAGTGAGTGGATCGGCAACGCCAAGGCACAGCCGGTACTCAACCAGTACCTCGACCGTTTCAAACTTGAAACACTGCCGGCGCCAGAGTTCGTGCGTACGCCGGGCTACCTGATCGACGGTGAGTACTTCAGTGCGACGGACCTTGCCACCAAGCAGCCCGCCACTGCCGAGGCGCTCAAACGCTACGAGAAAACCCTCGACGACCTGGCCCGTTCGATCGACGACCCGCTGAACCCGCAGGCGACCAGCACGCTGTTCGCCCTCGATCAGATCAACGTGTCTTCCTGGCTCGACAAGCTGCAACTGCCGGCCACCGCGCGTCAGCTGGTCAACCAGCAGATCCGTAGCCGTTACGATGAGCCGTCGCGCCTGTCGCTGCTGTATTTCGCTCAGCAGAACCGCGTTTACCGTGGTGTCAGCGACCGCGATCTGCGTGCCGCGCGCCTGCCCGGTGGCAGCCCGGTGTTGGCCCAGGCGTTCGTCAAACAGCTGAAGACCATCAAGACCAGCTCGCCGGTCACTGCCATCGTGCAGGACAAGGACGGCGTCACCGTCAAGGTTGGTAGCGTGGGCTACCAGGCCGATTACCTGGTCATGGCCGTGCCGCTGCGCGCCCTGGCCAAGATCCAGATGACCCCGGGCCTGGACAGCCAGCACCTGGCCGCGCTCAAGGGCACCAACTATGGCTGGCGCGACCAGCTGATGCTCAAGTTCAACAAGCCGGTGTGGGAAAGCCGGGCCCGTATGTCCGGCGAAATCTTCAGTAACGCAGGCCTGGGCATGCTGTGGATCGAGCCGGCGCTGAAGGGCGGGGCCAACGTGGTGATCAACCTGTCCGGCGACAACGCCCGCCTGCTGCAGGCATTTGGCGACAAGCAGATGGTCGACCAGGTGCTTATCCGCCTGCATGCGTTTTATCCACAGGCCCGCGGTTCGTTCACCGGCTACGAAGTCAAACGCTACAGCACTGACGCTGGCACCGGTGGCGCCTACCTGGCCTACGGCCCAGGGCAGATCAGCAAGTACTGGCGCCTGTGGGAGCGCCCGGTGCAGCGCATCAGCTTCGCCGGTGAGCACACTGACGCCCTCTACCCAGGCACCTTGGAAGGCGCCCTGCGCAGCGGTCAACGCGCGGCGGGCCAGGTGCAGGACCTGCTGGCCGGCAAGTCGTTCGACCCGGCCAAGGCCGTACCGGTGGCGGCGGCAGCAGCAGGCGCCGCGGCGGCCAAAGACAAGGGCGGGTTCTTCTCCAACCTGTTCGGTGGTGCTTCCGACAAGGCTGAAAAGGGCGACAAGGTGGAAAAAGCCCCGGCCAAGGCCGAGCCGGTGAAAGAAGAGGCCAAGCAGGACAAGCCAGGTTTCTTCAAGCGCCTGTTTGGTGGGGCTGACAAGCCTGAGGTGAAAGCCCAGCCGATTGCCAAGGCCGACGAAGTGGCCCCGGCGCCACAGGCCGCTCCAGAGCCGGTTGCGCCGGCGCCTGTGGCCAAGGAAGCCGCGGCCAAACCTGCTGCTGCCAAGCCTGCCGCGCCTAAAACCGCC
Source organism: Pseudomonas sp. ITEM 17296 (assembly GCF_028895205.1). Classification (NCBI taxonomy): domain Bacteria; kingdom Pseudomonadati; phylum Pseudomonadota; class Gammaproteobacteria; order Pseudomonadales; family Pseudomonadaceae; genus Pseudomonas; species Pseudomonas sp. ITEM 17296. Next base: position 241,343 of record NZ_WJRS01000001.1, read on the forward strand.
CCTGCCAAGCATGCCCCGGCGCACAAGCCGGCGGCAAAACAGGCGCACAAGCCTGTTGAAGCGAAAAAGGCTACGGTCAAATCAGAGCCCGCGAAGAAGCCAGTGGCCAATACCCAGGCCAAGGCGGGTTGATTGATCGACAGTGCCGGCCTCTTCCTCCTGTAGGAGCAGCCTTGTGCTGCGAAGGGGCCGGCACTGGCAACCCTGAACTCACCGACTATCGTTAATGTTTCCTTAATAGGAAGCTTTCACAATATCCATCGGGTTTTTCGATAATCCGAAGCAATTTTTTCCGCTTTTATTCGATACGTTACGCGTTAGTCTGTGCACAGCTTTCACGGGGAAACACGCCAACATGCAACTGCGCAATTCACCTTCTCGCTACGGCGTGGTCAGCATCATCCTGCACTGGGGTGTCGCGCTGGCAGTCTTCGGCCTGTTTGGCCTGGGGCTGTGGATGGTCGGCCTGGATTACTACGACCCTTGGCGCAAGTCGGGCCCTGACCTGCACAAGAGCATCGGCCTGGTGCTGCTGGCAGTGATGCTGCTGCGCGTACTCTGGCGTTTCATCAGCCCGCCACCGCCGGCACCGGCCAACCACGGAGCACTCACCCGCGTGGCCGCCAAGCTGGGCCATCTGGCACTGTATGTGGGGCTGTTCGCGGTGATGATCGCCGGTTATTTGATCTCCACCGCCGACGGCGTTGGTATTCCGGTATTCGGCTTGTTCGAAGTACCGGCTCTGGTCAGCGACCTGCCCGATCAGGCGGACCTGGCTGGGGTGATCCATCTCTGGCTAGCCTGGGGCCTGGTGATTTTTGCCGTGCTGCATGGCCTGGCAGCACTGAAACACCACTTCATAGACCGTGACGCGACCCTGATCCGTATGCTGGGCCGCAAAGCTTGACTCTCAACCTCAATTGCAAGGAATAGAAAGGATGTTGAAAAAGACTTTTGCCGCTCTGGCGCTCGGTACTGCACTGTTCTCCGCTGGCCAGGCCATGGCCGCTGACTACAAGATCGACAAGGAAGGCCAGCACGCGTTCGTCGACTGGAAGATCAGCCACCTGGGCTACAGCTTCATTCACGGTACCTTCAAGGACTTCGACGGCAACTTCAGCTGGGACAGCGCCAAGCCTGAAGCGAGCAAGATCAACGTCGACCTGAAGACTGCCAGCCTGTGGTCGAACCACGCCGAGCGTGACAAGCACATCGCCAGCAAAGACTTCCTGGACGTGAAGAAGTACCCGGACGCCAAGTTCGTGTCGACCGCCGTCAAATCGACCGGTGAGAAGACTGCCGACGTGACCGGTGACCTGACCCTGCACGGCGTGACCAAGCCGGTCACCTTCAAGGCCACCTTCAACGGTGAAGGCAAAGACCCATGGGGCGGCGAACGTGCTGGCTTCAACGCCACCACCACGCTGAACCTGAACGACTTCGGCATCAAAGGCCCAGGCGCGACTTCGCAGACTCTGGACCTGGATATCAGCCTTGAAGGCGTGAAGCAGAAGTAATTGCGTTATAGCTGAAACCGCTGGGGCCGCTACGCAGCCCTTTCGCGACACAAGGCCGCTGCTACAGAGAAACGCATTCTTCTGTAGGAGCGGCCTTGTGTTGCGAAAGGGCCGCGCAGCGGCCCCAGTTTTTTACAATCAGCGATTGCGCGTCAGCAGCGCAGGTCGCTCGCCGCGTGGGCGGCTTGGCAGATCGTCCAGTTGCTCAGGCGTTGGGTAACGATCGAGCTTGGATTCCTTGCGGATGATCACTGGCTGGTTCTGCGGCTCACGCGAGCTGCGGACTGCAGGTTCCTGGCGCGCAGCATCATCGCGCGCCGGGCGACCGCGACCACCGCCGTTGTTGTCACGGCGTGCACCGCCGCCCGCGTTGTTGCGCGGTGGGCGCTTCTCGCCGCTGGCGCTGCGTGGCTGGCCACCCGTGCGAGGTTGGCCGCCGTTGTTGTTGCGTGGAGCCGCCGCACCTTGGCCTTGGTTTTGACCTGCGCCAGTGCCACCGCCAGGACGACGGTTACGCCCCTGGTTTTTGCCCTGGTACGGGCTGACGTAGTCAGCGCGGTTGCCGAAGTTGTCGACTTCGTCATCCAGGAACTCGTCCGGGGCACGGTCGGCCGGTGCTTTCGGTGTGCTGTTCTGGCTGGCTTGCTGCTGGCGTGGCTTGTTGTCACGCGGCTTGCGCTGTTGCGGCTTGTCGCCCGCCTTTTCCTTCTCGGCAGGCTTCTCGGCAGCGTGCTGCCGGGTCTTGCCCTTGTCCTTGCCTTTGTCTTTGCGGCCGCCGTTGGCGTCTTTGCCGCCTTCGCCGCGTGGCTGGCTGCGACCGCCACGGCCGGCGTTTTGCGGGCGTTCGCGCACTTCTGGCTTCTCGGCCTCGACCTGGCTTGCGTCGAAGCCCATCAGGTCGCCGTCAGCAATCTTCTGCTTGGTGACCCGCTCGATGCTCTTGAGCAGCTTCTCTTCATCAGGCGCGACCAGGGAAATGGCCTCACCCGAACGGCCGGCACGGCCCGTACGGCCGATACGGTGGACATAGTCCTCCTCGACATTGGGCAGCTCGAAGTTGACCACGTGGGGCAACTGGTCGATGTCCAGGCCGCGGGCGGCGATGTCGGTGGCAACCAGTACCCGTACCGCGTTGGCCTTGAAGTCGGCCAGGGCTTTGGTGCGGGCGTTCTGGCTCTTGTTGCCGTGGATCGCGGCGGCGGTCAGGCCGTGCTTTTCCAGGTATTCGGCCAGGCGGTTGGCGCCATGCTTGGTACGGGTGAAGACCAGCACCTGTTCCCAGGCACCCTGGGTGATCAGGTGTGCCAGCAGCGCACGCTTGTGGCTGGCGGGCAGGCGGTAGATGCGCTGCTCGATGCGCTCGACCGTGGTGTTCGGTGGGGTGACCTCGATGCGCTCCGGGTTATGCAGGAGCTTGTCTGCCAGGTCGGTGATGTCCTTGGAGAAGGTGGCCGAGAACAGCAGGTTCTGGCGTTTGGCCGGCAGGCGGGCAAGGACCTTCTTCACGTCATGGATGAAGCCCATGTCGAGCATGCGGTCGGCTTCGTCGAGGACCAGGATTTCGACGTGGGCCAGGTCGACCTTGCCTTGGCCAGCCAGGTCGAGCAGGCGGCCAGGGCACGCGACCAGAACATCGACACCTTTGGCGATGGCCTGGATTTGTGGGTTCATGCCGACACCGCCGAAGATACAGGCGCTGACCAGCGGCAGATCACGGGCATAGACCTTGAAGCTGTCATGCACCTGGGCGGCCAGCTCGCGGGTCGGAGTCAGGACCAGTACGCGAGGCTGGCGTGGGCCATGGCGCTGCGACTTGTCAGGGTGGCCACCCGGGAACAGGCGCTCGAGGATCGGCAAGGCGAAACCGCCGGTTTTACCAGTACCTGTCTGGGCGGCGACCATCAGATCACGGCCTTGCAACACGGCGGGAACAGCCCGCTGTTGCACCGGAGTCGGCTGGGTATAGCCCGCAGCCTCGATAGCGCGGACAAGAGCCTCGGAGAGACCGAGGGAAGCAAAGGACATGGGCAATCCTGTTCTCGTGTGGGCTGGGCCCGTTGGGATGTTCTGCCTGGCGCGACGGGCATCGGTGAGATGCGATCGCGTCCGGTCCAGCTTGGCTTTCACTGCACATCCAGGAAGCGGAGGGCTGACGCTATGGTGCGTCGTTGCCGATCGGGATGCCTGTTGCTAGGCCGAGCGTCCGGGCGTAAGCCTGGCGGGAAGGCCCGAGTATAACAGAGCTATCGCGACGTGCTGCTTTCCTGCTGCTCAACGGCGTTGAGAATGTTTCCGATGTCGCCTATGTAGCGGTGGCTGATGGCGGCGTAGGCGGGTTCCTGCTTGAAGCGTTGCAACTCTTCGGAGAACGCCTGGGCCAGTGCCTCGCGCCCGGGTTTGCGGGTCAGCCCCAGGTATTGCGTCTGTCGGCTGACCACCCAGGGCAGCTCTTCGATGCGTTGTTCAAGGCCCAGCTGGCGCATCAGGTAGCGCCCAACCCTGCGGTCGGTAATCAGCAAATCGATACGGCCCAGCAGCAGTTTGCCGAAGTTGGCTTCATGGGTAGGGGCTGCTTCGCGGCGAAAACGCGGCGAATCGTTGAATGCGGCGCCGTAGGTGTAGCCGGGCGATGTGCCGACGGACAGGCCCGCAAGATCGTCCAGGCCGGTGACGGCATGACGGCGGCTGCGGGCCTGGAACAGCACGAACTCGACATCCGACATGGGCTCCGTTGGGTAGACCAGGTAGGGCTTGCGCGTGTCGAACTGGAAGATATCCACAATACCGTCGGCCAGCCCTTGCTCGATCATTGCCAGGCAGCGCTTCCAGGGCAGGAACTGCCATTCCACCTCTACCCCCAGGCGCTTGAATACCTGGGTGGTCACTTCGTAGTCGATGCCCCGAGGTTGGCCATCTTGCTGGTACACATACGGTGCCCAGTCGTCGGACACCAGGCGCAGGCGTTCGGCCAGAGCCAACGGGCTCAGGCAGGCGAGCAGCAGGATCCAGAACAATCGGGTGGTGGCGAACATGGCCCGCAGATTACGCGCTCGGCCTGCTCAAGGCCAGTGAAGCGGCGGCTGTTCAGGCCTGCGCCGACTTGAGCAGGTGCGCTTCGATAGCCTTGCGCTGTGCCCCGAGTGACAGGCGCAGGCCCGGGTGACGCAGGCACTGGCGCAGCTGTTCGGGCTGGATGCGGCCGTTGCGTGCATTGAAGTTCTCCAGGGCTTTGTCCCACCAGGCCGATGCACAGGCCCGGTCGAACTCGTTGGGGTAGGGGTAGCTGCCATACAGCAATTCGCGGGCAAATTGCCGCTCGTGGCTGGGCAGGGTCAGGCTCAACGCCTTGTAGCCCAGCCGATGCAGGGTCGGCGGCCGCGGCAGTTGATCGTTGACCCGTGCGACATCGGCCAGTGCAGCTTCGCTCAACGGAGCGTCGCCGTGTTTGCGCAGCCAGGCCTGGATCTTGGCGCGGAACTGGGCCTTGCGGCTCCAGTAGTGGTGGATGACGTCGGTGCACTCGGCCAACTGCAGTTTGCGGTAGGCGGCCACGGCCAGGCAGAACTCTTCGAGGGTGTAGGCCTCGCGGGCCAGTGGGTAGAACTGGTCCATCATGGCGATGGAGTGGTCCAGTGCCTGCGCGTCTGCGGCGGTGAGGCCGATCACGCCCGAGTTGATCAGCGGCATCTGGCAATCGGCCAGGCCTTGGGCCTGGAGGACGGACAGCAGGTTCTTGTACAGCAGGCATTTCTGGTTGGCGCCGTAGCGTCCGCCGATGGCGTTGCACAGCAGATGGCCAGGCGCGACCCGCTGGAACAGCCGCATCGGTGACTGACGGAAGAAGGTGTCGGTATCGATCAGCACCGCCATTGCATGCTGCGTCAGCACCTGGCGCAGCAGCACATGCTTGCTGCGAAAGTGATAACCATGCGGGGCATTCCACGCCGCGCGCGTGGCGTCGTCGAGCAGGTGCAGCGTGACCGGCAGCTTGGCATAGGGCGCCGGGTTGTCGGTGTAGACCTGAATATCCAGCGCCTCGCCTGCCGACACGTCCAGGTGGGCAAGGGCACTGACGATGCTGAAGCAGGCTTCCTGATGGTAGGTGGCCGGGCCGAAAGCCAGGTAGACGAGCTGAGGGCGCGATGGCTGAGGATGCTGCATGTCAGGCAAGACCTGTTTAACCCGAAAATAAATAAGGCCTTAGTCTATGACCAAAGCCTTAATCATTTCTTAATCAGATATTGCCAAAAAGTTTCAGCGAGGCAGCTTCAGGTTGTTCCAGATCGCCAGGCTCGCTTCGGCCTGGTTCAGCGTATAGAAGTGCAGGCCCGGTGCGCCGCCTTGCAGCAGTTGTTCACACATGCGGGTGATCACTTCTTCGCCGAAGGCCTGGATGCTGGCGGTGTCGTCACCATAGGCCTCTAGCTGCTTGCGGATCCAGCGCGGGATCTCTGCGCCGCAGGCGTCGGAGAACCGGGCCAGCTTGCTGTAGTTGGTGATTGGCATGATGCCGGGCACCACCGGGATATCGACGCCCAGTTTCTGCGCACGCTCGACAAAATAGAAATAGCTGTCGGCGTTGAAGAAGTACTGGGTGATGGCGCTGTCGGCACCGGCCTTGACCTTGTGCACGAAGTTGGCCAGGTCGATCTCGAAGTTGCGGGCCTGGGGGTGCATCTCGGGGTAGGCCGCCACTTCCAGGTGGAAGTGATCACCGGTTTCCTGGCGGATGAATTCGACCAGGTCGCTGGCGTAGCGCAGCTCGCCGCTGGCCATGCCCATGCCGGAAGGCAGGTCGCCGCGCAGGGCGACGATGCGCTTGATGCCAGCAGCCTTGTACTCGGCAAGCAGGGCGCGCAGCTCTTCTTTGGTGTCGCCGACGCACGACAGGTGCGGTGCGGCAGGTACTTTCACTTCGCTCTCCAGCTGCAGCACGGTGTTCAGTGTGCGGTCGCGGGTAGAGCCGCCGGCACCGTAGGTGCAGGAGAAGAAATCGGGGTTGTAGGTGGCCAGCTGGCGGGCAACGCCCATCAGCTTTTCGTGACCGGCATCGGTCTTGGTCGGGAAGAATTCGAAACTGTAGCGGCGTTCTTGTGACATCTCTGTTTCCTCAGCTGCAGGCCATGAGCCGCACGCTGCAAGTAAAAGCCAGGGCGGTGGGGGCCGGCCTGGCTTGGGCATCGATCAAGATTAAACGACTACAAGCGCCCGCCGGCATGCCGCCGGGCGCTTGCCGCTTAGTAGCGGTATGCGTGTGGCTTGAACGGGCCTTCGACAGTCACGCCGATGTAGTCGGCTTGCTGCTGGGTCAGCTGGGTGACCACGCCGCCGAAGCCGCGGACCATTTCCAGGGCCACTTCTTCGTCGAGCTTCTTGGGCAGCACTTCTACGGTCAGGCGTTCGGCTTTCTTCTCGGCCGACAGGTCGGCGTACTTCTGCTCGAACAGGAAGATCTGTGCCAGCACCTGGTTGGCGAACGAACCGTCCATGATGCGGCTTGGGTGACCGGTGGCGTTGCCCAGGTTCACCAGACGGCCTTCAGCCAGCAGGATCAGGTAGTCGTCGTTTTGCGGGTCGAAGCTGCCAGCGCCGGTGCGGTGGATCTTGTGCACCTGCGGCTTGACCTCTTCCCAGGCCCAGTTCTTGCGCATGAAGGCGGTGTCGATCTCGTTGTCGAAGTGGCCGATGTTGCAGACCACGGCACGCTTCTTCAGGGCCTTGAGCATGTTGGCGTCGCAGACGTTGACGTTACCGGTGGTGGTGACGATCAGGTCGATCTTGCCCAGCAGCGCTTTGTCGATGCTGGCCTCGGTGCCGTTGTTGATGCCGTCGATGAACGGCGAAACCAGCTCGAAGCCGTCCATGCAGGCTTGCATGGCGCAGATCGGGTCAACTTCGGTGACCTTGACGATCATGCCTTCTTGACGCAGGGACTGGGCCGAGCCCTTGCCCACGTCACCGTAGCCGATCACCAGGGCTTGCTTGCCCGACAGCAGGTGGTCGGTGCCACGCTTGATGGCGTCGTTCAGGCTGTGGCGGCAGCCGTACTTGTTGTCGTTCTTGCTCTTGGTGACCGAGTCGTTGACGTTGATCGCCGGGACTTTCAGCTCGCCCTTGGCCAGCATGTCCAGCAGGCGGTGCACGCCGGTGGTGGTCTCTTCGGTGACACCGTGGACGCGGTCCAGAACGGCTGGGTACTTCTTGTGCAGCAGTTCGGTCAGGTCGCCGCCGTCGTCGAGGATCATGTTGGCGTCCCATGGCTGGCCATCCTTGAGGATGGTCTGCTCCAGGCACCACTCGTACTCTTCCTCGGTTTCGCCTTTCCAGGCGAACACCGGGATACCGGCGGCGGCGATGGAGGCAGCGGCCTGGTCCTGGGTGGAGAAGATGTTGCAGGACGACCAGCGCACTTCGGCACCCAGGGCAACCAGGGTTTCGATCAGCACGGCAGTCTGAATGGTCATGTGGATGCAGCCCAGAATCTTCGCACCCTTGAGCGGTTGCTCGGCGAGGTACTTGCGACGCAGGCCCATCAGTGCAGGCATTTCCGATTCGGCGATGATGGTTTCGCGACGGCCCCAGGCAGCCAGGGAGATGTCAGCGACTTTGAAATCGGTAAAACCAGCAGGCGTGTTTACAGCGCTCATGAGAGCCTCCATTCGTAGTGTGCGAATGGGCGCCGTTGTGCGTTGAGCGTCCGCAGGAGCGGACAACGCCCCATCCGAGCCTGACAGGCCTAGCCTGCTGCAGCGCCCCTCGGACAGGTGGCGGGCATGGCCGCCGCTGCGGGTGGCCAAGTGAAGCGGCAGGATTATAGCCGCGACAGGGACCTTCGCCCAAGGTTTTCTGTCGATTAATCGAGACGATAGTCGATGTTCAATGGAGCGGCGACGGCCGCTCTGCCATCATGAATGCACGTTAGCCAAGCAGGTTAGGAGTACCGATGAACTTTCACACCCGCAAATGGGTAAAACCCGAAGACCTCAACCCCAATGGCACCCTGTTCGGTGGCAGCCTGTTGCGCTGGATCGACGAAGAAGCGGCGATTTACGCCATCGTCCAGCTGGGCAACCAGCGTGTGGTGACCAAGTACATGTCGGAGATCAACTTCGTCAGTGCCTCACGCCAGGGCGACATCATCGAACTGGGCATCACCGCCACTGAATTCGGCCGCACCTCGATCACCCTCAAGTGCGAAGTGCGCAACAAGATCACCCGCAAGAGCATCCTGACCGTCGACAAGATGGTGTTCGTCAACCTCGGCGAAGATGGCATGCCGGCGGCTCACGGGCGCACCGAGATCAAGTACGTCCAGGACCAGTTCCCGGACTCGGCAGTCGAGTAGGCATTTTGGGGCTGCCTTGCAGCCCATCGCGACACAAGGCCGCTCCTACAGGAGAATGCGAATCCCGTGTAGGAGCGGCCTTGTGTCGCGATGGGCCGCAAAGCGGCCCCCTTGTATTCAGGGCTGGGCGCTAACCTTGCGCACCACCCGCCCGATGCTCAGCCCCTGCACCAGGATCGACGACAACACCACGATGTAGGTGATCGACAGCAGCAGGTCACGTTCCTCACCCAGCGGCAGCGACAGTGCCAGCGCTACCGACACGCCGCCGCGCAGGCCGCCCCAGGTCAGTACCCGCACGGTGCCTTTCGGCACACTCCGCCAGCGGCGCAGCAGCAAGATTGCCGGGGCCACGGTAAGCAGCCGCGACAGCAGGACCGCCAGTGCCAGCACACCGCCGGCCGCCAGGTGCATCCAGTTGAACGGCAGCAGCAGAAGCTCGAGGCCGATCAGCGCGAACAGCAAGGCGTTGAGCATGTCATCGATCAACTCCCAGAAACCGTCCATGTAGCGACGGGTCATGTCGTTCATCGCCAGGTTGCGCCCCATGTTGCCGATGATCAGGCCGGCGACCACCATGGCGATCGGTGCAGAAACGTGCAGTTCGTAGCACATTGCCGAGCCACCGATGACCAGCGCCAGGGTCAGCATGACCTCGACCTGGTACTGCTCGACGCTCTTGATCATGCGGTAGGTGGCGTAGCCGATCACGCCGCCGAACACCACGCCGCCAATGGCCTCGCGGGCGAACAGCACCGCTGTGTCATAGGCACTGGGGGTTTCGCCGAGCTGGATGATGCCCAGCAGCACGGTGAACACCACGACCGCGGTGCCGTCGTTGAACAGCGACTCGCCGACGATGGTGGTTTTCAGCGGCTTGGAGGCATTGGCGGTCCGCAATGCGCCGAGCACGGCAATCGGGTCGGTGGGCGAGATCAGTGCGCCGAACAGCAGGCAGTAGATCAGCGGAACCTGCCAGCCGAACATCGCGAACACCCAGTGCGACAGGTAGCCGATCACCACGGTGGCGATCAGCACGCCGATGGTCGCCAGCAGGCCGATCGGCCAGCGATAGCTGCGCAGGTCTGAGAGGTTGACGTGCAAGGCGCCGGCGAACAGCAGGAATGCCAGCATCCAGTGCATCAGCAAATCGTTGAAGTCGATCTGGTTCATCAGGCCTTCGACGCGCTCTTCGAGGCCAGGGAAGCCAATCAGGCTAAGCCCTTGCAGCATCAACGAGAACAGCAGTGCCGTGACCATCACGCCAATGGCGGGTGGCAGGCCGATGAAGCGGTAGTTGACGTAGGTGAGAAGGGTGGTGAGGCAGATAAACGCGGCAACTAATTCAAGCATCCCAAATCCTGTAACAGTGGCTTCCAAGTCGTACCCGAATGACTCGGGCAGTTCTTTGATGACCTGGCGAGGGCTTCGGGGCACACCTTTGACCGGAATTGTTGGAATCGTTCATGTGTAGGGCTTGAGTTGTACGATGGTTTTGAGATGCGCCGCCCGCGCGGCGCCCGATTTCGTAAACGCTGAAAATCTTCCGACATACGCACACCAGACTGAAGACGATATATTCGTGCCTCAATAACGTCACAAGGACTTGAAGGCGTGTTGGCAACTTCCCTGGTACTGGTCGCCGCCCTCCTGCATGCGACCTGGAACACCCTGATCAAATTCAGCGGCGAGCGCTTGTTGGTGATTGCCAGCATGGACACGGTCGCGCTGGCTTTTGCTGCGCTGGCCGTGGCCTTTGTCGAGGTGCCTCCCGCTGAAATCTGGCCCTGGTTGATCGCCTCGGCGCTGGCCGAACAGTTGTACCGCTATTTGCTGATCCAGGCCTATCGGGTTGGCGACCTGGGGCTGGTCTATCCTCTGATGCGCGGGCTGTCGCCGCTGGTGGTGCTGGGCTTGACCCTGGCCTTTGCCGGGGAATCGCTGAGCCAGCAGCAGATCATCGGCATCCTGCTCATTCCGTGTGGCATGGCGTGCCTGCTGTGGCAGGGGGGCGGTGGTGATCGGCTGCCTTGGTCGATGTTGCCCGTGGTGGCGCTGATTGGCCTGTGCATCGGTTGCTACACCTGGTTCGACGGCCAGGCGGTGCGGCTGTGGGGCAAGCCTTGGGACTACCTGGTATGGCTGACCTTGCTCAGTGCCTGGCCCTTCCCGCTGCTGGCCAGTGTGGCGCGCCGGGCACCGTTTGTGCTGTTTTGGCGAACCCAATGGCGGCTGGGGTTGGCCGTAGGGCTTTGCGTGCTGTTCAGTTATGCCCTGGTGCTGTGGGCCATGCACCTGGGGTCGGTGGCCGAGGCGGCGGCGCTGCGGGAATTGAGCGTGATCCTGGTGGTGCTGTTGGGTATGCGCTACCTCAAAGAACCTTTTGGCGGGCCAAGACTCCTAGCTTGCGGGCTGGTGCTGGCAGGCATGCTGGTAATGAAGCTCTAACCTTTCGATTGAACAAGGAGTGCTGTCCATGACCGTTGCCCTGTGGTGCATCCTGATTGCCCTGGTATTGCCGCCGCTTTGTGCATTGATCGCCAAAGTGAGCAGTGGCCGCTTCGGCCTCAAGGACAATCACGATCCGCGTGCCTTCCTGGACACGCTATCGGGCCTGCCACGCCGAGCTCATGCGGCGCAGCAGAATAGCTACGAAGCGTTTCCCGCGTTTGCGGCGGCCGTGCTGGTGGCAGATATCGTCGGCAATGCCGAGCAAGTGACGCAGGACGTGCTGGGCGTGATGTACATCACCAGCCGGTTGCTCTACATCATCTGCTACCTGGCGGACTGGGCGGCATTGCGGTCAGTGGTGTGGTTTGCCGGGTTGGCGTTGATCGTGGCGTTTTTTGTGGTTTCCGTCTGAAACCGAGTTGCCCTCTTCGCGGGTAAACCCGCTCCCACAGGGGATCGTGCATTCTTCAGGGTTAGCACGATTACTGTGGGAGCGGGCTTGCCCCGCGAAGAGCCCAGCCCCGTTCAAGGCACTTTCGGTACTTCAGGCAGCGGTTTGCCTTTAGGCCACAGCATCCAGATCTGCCCTTGCTGCTTCATGTTCCCGGCCAGCTCACCTGCTTCTGGCCCAGTCCCCCAGAACAGGTCTGCACGTACCTCACCGGCAATGGCCCCCCCGGTATCCTGAGCGCCTACCGGCCGCACCACCGGGGTACCATCCGGGCGTGTAGTGGATAACCAGAGCAGGCTGCCCAACGGAATCACCTTGCGGTCGATCGCCACGCTGTAGCCGGCCGTCAGTGGCACGTTGAGCGAGCCGCGCGGGCCTTCGTTACTGTCGGGGCGGGTGCTGAAAAACACGTAGCTGGGGTTGCTGGCCAGTAGCTCTGGTACCCGCTGCGGGTTGGCCTGGGCCCAGGCATGAATGCTGCCCATGCTCACGTCTTCCTTCTTCAACTGGCCCTGTTCCACCAGCCAACGCCCGATCGGCCGGTAGGGGTGGCCATTTTGGTCGGCGTAGCCCAGGCGCAGCTGGCGGCCATCTTCCAGTTGAACCCGGCCCGAACCCTGTATCTGCAGGAACTGCAGGTCCATCGGGTCCGTCAGCCAGGCCAGCACCGGGGCTTTTACGCCCTCACGGTTGATGACTTCGGCCGTGTCGTAAGGCTTGAGCACCCGGCCATCGAGTCGCCCGCGCAGGCGCTTGCCCTTGAGCTCTGGGTACACGCTGGCGAGGTCGACCACGATCATGTCGTCGGGCACGCCGTACACCGCTACGTGGTTGGTTTCGGTCGGTTTCAGGCTGCCGGGGTAGACCGGCTCGTAATAGCCGGTGATCAGGCCGTTGGCGTTGTTCTCGGCCGAGCGCAGGCCATAGACCTGCAGGTTTTGCTGCAGGAAGGCGCGTATTTGCAGGGCATCGTCCGGCACGCTGGCTGCGGCCTCGCAGGTGGTGGCCCAGGCGGCGTCGCGCTTGAGTTTTTCACAGCCATTGCGCCACGCATGGAAGCCGGCAACCAGGTCGGTGTCGCTGACGCTGGGCAAGTCCTGCCAGGTGGCGTTGGCATAGGTGGCAATGGCATGGGGCTCAGGTTTGGCGTTCTCGCCGCCGTTGCAGCCGGCCAGCAGGGCCAGCGCCGGGAGTGTCCAGGCCAGGTGGCGCAGGGCAGATTTCATAGGGAAATTCCTGTCAGGGCGAACATGAAGATTCGCCCCTGTGTTTTATGTGGCTATTGGTCTTTGGCCCTTGGCCAGCGATACTGGCCGCCCATTTTCGTAGGCCGTAGTGACCGTGATGTTCAAGCGATTGACCGTTGTTCTGCTCGCAGCCCTTGCCCTGAGTGCCTGTGACCGTGTGGACCCGAACTCGCCGCTGGGCCAGCGCAAGGCGATCTTCAAGGACATGCTCAAGACCAGCGAGGACCTGGGTGGCATGCTGCGCGGCCGCTTGCCGTTCGACGGGGTGAAGTTCTCCGAAGGGGCCGTGAAGCTCGACAGCCTGTCGCACCTGCCGTGGCAGCACTTCCCCCAAGCGCGCGATGGCGGTGACAGCAGCGCGCGAGCGGAGGTGTGGGAGCGTCAGGCGCGGTTCCATGACCTTGCCCGGCAACTGGAGGGCGTGACCGGTGAATTGGTCGATGCGACCCGGGGCCAGCCGCTGGAGGCGGCGCAGTTGAAGGGACCGATGGACAGGGTAGAGGCTGCGTGCAAGGCTTGCCATACCGAATTCCGCAATCATTGATCGCCTGTGAGGGCCTTATCACCGGCAAGCCAACTCCCACAGGAAACACACAGCCCTTGAGAGCAGTGGAGTACCTGTGGGAGCCGGCTTGCCGGCGATAAGGCGCTCACGGACGCTGCACCTCAGCGGTCGAGTTCGTCGACCGCTTCCTGCAGTTCTTTGCGCGACTCGGCGAGTTTGTCTTTACGCTTGTTTATCTTTTCAGCATCGCCTTTCTTTTCGGCTTTCTTCAGGTCTTTTTCGCGTTGCGCGACTTCATGGCGCGCATCGAGCACCTTTTGTTCACGCTCTTTGCGCAGGCTGGTTTCTGTACAGTTTCTTGCACCTTCCAGTGCCTGCTCGAGCCCCGCAACCTGGTCACTGTTGCCGTGTTCGCGGGCAATCTTCAGTTGGTTCTCGATGGCGCTGCGTTTGGCCGCGCAGCCAGTCAGGCCGGCATCCGGCTCGGCAGCCTGCACGGCGCCAGCAGCCAGGCCCAGTGTTGCGAGCAAGAAAAGAGTCGAAATACGTTTCATGAAAAGCCTCCTGAACGGGGCGGGGCAGAAAAGTTGGGGGAAATCCTGCCTTGGTTTTTCCTATTTAGAAACCCTTGTTGGTTTTTTATGGCCGAAACTCAGACTTTCCCTGCGTGGGAATTGGTAAAAAATCATTGCGCGAGCGGTTTGTTGCTGATTTGGAACGCGTTTACGCCGGCCTCGTTTAACTGCGCCGCAATGGCTTGAGTTTCGTTGGCCGTAAAAAACGCTTCAAGCTGACGCGCGCGCGCTGCGCCGATACCCGGCATGGTGTGCCAATCATCGGCCGAGCGCGAGGACAGCTGCGCCCAGTCACCGTCGAGCTGCATGCCACCCGGTGCGGGTGCGCCGAGCGCGCGCAGCCAGCGGGAGAAGGGCTGTGATCGGGCGCCCTCGAAGGCGTGCAGCAGCTGCGTGGCGGTGGCGTCGCTGATGCCCGGTACCTGGCCCAGGCGCTGAGCATCGAGTTGCAGCCAATCCGTCATCGAAGTGACCAACCCAGCCCCGACCAGGCGTTGCCACGTACCTGGCCCGGTGCGCGGCATTGCCAGCCCCTGCTTGCCACTGAGCCACGTAAGCCGCGCAATGAACTGATCGTCGCAACCGTCGTCTGCGTGCCAGCAGCTATGGGGGTGGTAGCGCCCCGGTTGCGGCGCTGCAACCGGCTGGCGTTGGACCGCGCGGTGCACCACGTGCTCGAAACGCGGAATGGTCAGGCCGGCCAGGCTGATTGCTACCTGATCACCGGGCGCAATGTCGAGGCGCTGCCAGCGTGCCAGTGAGCCCAGGCTGACCTGTGTGATCAGCCGGTCGTCCAGTGTGACCGGGTGCAGGCGCAGCACCGGCGTGACTCTGCCTGTGCGACCGACCCGGAAGCGTACCTCACGCACCTGGGCCAAGGCTTGGGCGTAGGGGTATTTCCAGGCTGCCAGCCAGTAGGGCGGCTTGGCCTGCCAACGCTCGGCGGGTGGCCGACTGCTCTGGCGCAGGATGACGCCATCGGTGGCGAAGGGCAGGGGTGAGCGGTACCAGTGCTGGCGCCAGTGTGCGGCATCGGCGGTGGAGTCGATGGCAACGCTGTAGCGCTGGCTGTCAGGGAAGCCCAGTTGTGCCAGCTGCGACAGGCGTTCGGCCTGGCTGCTGGGGCCGTGTGGCCAATCCCAGACGAACAGGCCGATGCTGGCGCCTTGTTCAGCGCTGAGCTGCTTGCGGGCGAGCAGCCCTGCCACGGTGCCCCGTGCCTTGGCGCTGCCCGCCTGGGCTTGCACGTGCTGGTCCAGGCGCAGATACAGTTCACCCTGCAACACCAGGTCAAAGGCCTGGGGCAGTTGCCGGGTAATGGAGTCGAGGCGCGGGATGTGGCGGCTCCAGTCGTGCCCCTGGGCCCCGTCACCCCGGCTCAGCAACTGTACGAGTTGCCCCTGTCGGTAGCGCAAGGACACCGCCACCCCATCGACCTTCGGCTGCACCCACAGGCCAGCCTTGCCGGCCATCCAGCGGCTGACGGCCTGCTCGTCACCCAGCTTGTCGACGCCTGTATGCGGGACGGGGTGGGTAATCGGGCCGCGCGCCGTGGCCAGTGGCGCGGGTTGCGCTTGCAGGCCGAAGCATTGCTGCCAGTGTTCCAGGCGTTGCCGGCTCTGGTCATACAGTTCGTCTGCCACCTGGGTGATGCCCAGGCGATGGTAGTCGTCGTCCCATTGGGCAATCGTGTTGCGAAGGTGGGTTACCTCGGCGTTGGCTTGTTTGACGTCCCAGCCGGGGCAGGGGCTGGCGTGCGCCAGCGAGGCATGTAGCGATAGCAGCAGTGCGAACAACAGCATGAACGGCATGGCCAGCATCCTTGCATGGCGGGTGGGAACCCTCAGCCTAGGCAGGCTGGGTGCCGATTGCCGTGAACAGTTGTCAGCCGATATGTCACAAAAAAGCCCCTGCCGATTGCTCGGCAGGGGCTTTCGTCCAGCGCTGTAGGAAACTTACAGGCCGGCAGCGTCACGCAGCGACTGGGCGCGGTCGGTGCGTTCCCAGGTGAAGGTGGTGAAGGTGTCGTCGCCGACCGTCTTCTGCTGCGGGGTGCGGCCGAAGTGGCCGTAGGCCGCGGTTTCCTGGTACATCGGGTGGAGCAGGTCGAGCATCTTGGTGATTGCGTATGGACGCAGGTCGAAGCACTCGCGCACCAGTTGGACGATCTTGTCGTCGGAGACCTTGCCGGTACCGAAGGTGTTGATCGAGATGGAGGTTGGCTGAGCTACGCCAATGGCGTAGGAGACCTGGATCTCGCAACGCTCGGCCAGGCCGGCGGCGACGATGTTCTTGGCCACGTAGCGACCGGCGTAGGCGGCGGAACGGTCGACCTTGGACGGGTCCTTGCCGGAGAACGCGCCACCACCGTGGCGGGCCATGCCGCCGTAGGAGTCGACGATGATCTTGCGGCCGGTCAGGCCACAGTCACCCACCGGGCCACCGATGATGAAGTTGCCGGTCGGGTTGATGTGGTACTGGGTATCTTTGTGCAGCAGTTCGGCCGGCAGGGTGTGCTTGACGATCAGCTCCATCACCGCTTCCTGCAGGTCTTTTTGCGAGACCTCAGGGTTGTGCTGGGTCGACAGGACCACCGCGTCGATGCCGACTACCTTGCCATTTTCGTAACGGCAGGTGACCTGCGACTTGGCGTCCGGGCGCAGCCACGGCAGCAGGCGCGACTTGCGCGCTTCGGCCTGGCGCTCGACCAGACGGTGCGAGAAGCAGATCGGTGCTGGCATCAGCACGTCGGTTTCGTTGCTGGCGTAGCCGAACATCAGGCCCTGGTCGCCAGCGCCCTGGTCTTCCGGCTTGGAGCGGTCGACGCCCTGGGCGATGTCCACGGACTGCTTGCCGATGATGTTCATCACCGCGCAGGTGGCGCCGTCGAAGCCGACGTCGGAGCTGTTGTAGCCGATGTCGATGATGACTTTACGTACCAGTTCTTCGAGGTCGACCCAGGCGGACGTGGACACTTCGCCAGCGATTATCGCGACACCGGTCTTGACCAAGGTTTCGCAGGCCACGCGGGCGTATTTGTCCTGAGCGATGATGGCATCAAGGACAGCGTCCGAAATCTGGTCGGCGATCTTGTCCGGATGCCCTTCGGACACGGACTCGGAGGTGAAAAGGGAGTATTCGCTCATCTCGAAGGGTTCCTAAAATTTACCGATGGTGTATGTCGCCAGTCGCCCGCTGAAAATGGCGGACCTGTATCTGGAAACCGTTGCGCAAGCCCACATAGAGGCTGTCCCCGGGGACCAGCCCGGCACTATTGGCCCAACGGGCCAGGTCGTCCTGCTCGAAGCCCAGCCAGAGGTCGCCGCAGGCATCGCGCGCCCACCCCTGGTCATGGCTGCACAGTTCGGTGACCAGCAGGCTGCCGCCCGCTTTCACCCGTTTGGCCAGCTGGCGCAGGGCCAGGGCCGGGTCGCTGAAATGGTGCAGCACCATGTTCAGCACAACGCAGTCGGCTGCCACATCCGTTGCATTCAGTGCATCGGCCAACTGCAGGTTCACGTTGTCCAGGCGCTCACGCTGGCAGACCTGGCGGGCCAGCTCGAGCATGGTCGGGCTGTTGTCCAGGGCGGTCACCGTGGCGAAGCGCCGTGCCAGGTCCGGCAGGAAGCCGCCGTCGCCGGGGCCTACTTCCAGCGCGCTGGCAGTGGGCGCGAAGTTCAGCTTGTCGAGCAGCGCCAGCAGGCTTTCGCGGTACTGCGGCAGGCCGGCGATCAGGTCTTGCTGGGCGCGGAATTTTTCTTCCACGCGCAGGAAAAAGTCCTGGCTGGTGGCTGCGCGGCGTTGCTGTACCTGGGCGATGCGCGCCTGCACCGCGGGTGGCAAGGTCAGGTCGTCGACTTCTTCGAGCAACGCCGTGTGCAGACGCCCGCCCAGGCGTAGGCTGTCGGGCAGGGCGCGGCGGTAGAAAATCGCGTTGCCCTCGCGCCGGGTAGCCACCAGCTCGGCCTGGGCCAGCACCTTCAGGTGATGGCTCATGCCGGACTGGCCGATGTCGAAGATTTGCGCCAGCTCGAGCACGCCAAACGAATCGCTGGCCAGTGCGCGCAAAACATTCAGGCGCAGCGCATCGCCGCTGGCTTTGCACAGGGCGGCCAGGGTGTCGCTTCGCTGAGGGATCGATTGCGCACGGAGGTTCATGGGGCGGCAGTCTAGACAGGCATCGTGGCACCCGCAAGGCCAATATCAAAAAGTTTTGATATTGGCGATGAGCTGCAAGGATAGAGCGGCCCCAGCCCATGGTTGCATGCACCTTGCCGCTTAAAGCGTGCCGCTTGACGCTTAAATGTTTGCCCCCAGCCCCCCAGTGGGCGAAAATGGCCGCCTTTTTTCGTATCACAACCTTTCAGCCCCAGGAGATCAGCGATGCCCAGCCGTCGTGAACGTGCCAACGCCATTCGTGCCCTCAGCATGGATGCCGTGCAAAAGGCTAACAGCGGCCACCCAGGTGCCCCTATGGGCATGGCGGATATCGCCGAAGTGCTTTGGCGTGACTACCTGAAGCACAACCCGAGCAACCCAAGCTTCGCCGACCGTGACCGCTTCGTGCTGTCCAACGGCCACGGCTCGATGCTGATCTACTCGCTGCTGCACCTGACCGGCTACGACCTGTCGATCGACGACCTCAAGGCCTTCCGCCAGCTGCACAGCCGTACCCCGGGCCACCCGGAATACGGCTACACCCCAGGCGTAGAGACCACCACCGGCCCCCTGGGCCAAGGCCTGGCCAACGCCGTGGGCTTCGCCCTGGCGGAAAAAGTCCTGGGCGCACAGTTCAACCGTGAAGGCCACAACATCGTCGACCACAACACCTACGTGTTCCTCGGCGACGGCTGCATGATGGAAGGTATCTCCCACGAAGTCGCCGCTTTGGCCGGCACCCTGGGCCTGGGCAAGCTGATTGCCTTCTATGACGACAACGGCATCTCCATCGACGGCGAAGTCGAAGGCTGGTTCACCGACGACACGCCGAAGCGTTTCGAAGCCTACAACTGGCAGGTGATCCGCAACGTCGACGGCCATGACGCCGACGAGATCAAGACCGCGATCGAGACTGCACGCAAAAGCGAGCAGCCGACCCTGATCTGCTGCAAGACCATCATCGGCTTCGGTTCGCCGAACAAGCAGGGCAAGGAAGACTGCCACGGCGCACCGCTGGGCAACGACGAAATCGCCCTGGCCCGCAAAGAACTGAACTGGAACCACGGCCCGTTCGAAATCCCGGCCGACATCTATGCCGAGTGGGACGCCAAGGCCGCCGGTGCCAAGGCTGAAGCCGAGTGGAACCAGCGCTTCGACGCCTACGCCGCGGCTTTCCCAGAGCTGGCTGCCGAGTTCAAGCGCCGTGACAGCGGCGAGCTGCCGGCCGACTTCTCCGAGAAGGCCCAGGCCTACATCAACGAAGTCGCTGCCAAAGGCGAGACCATTGCCAGCCGCAAGGCCAGCCAGAATGCCCTGAACGCCTTCGGCCCGCTGCTGCCCGAGTTCCTCGGCGGTTCGGCTGACCTGGCCGGTTCCAACCTGACCCTGTGGAAAGGTTGCAAAGGCGTCGACGCCCATGACGCTAGCGGCAACTACGTGTACTACGGTGTGCGCGAGTTCGGCATGACCGCGATCATGAACGGCGTTGCCCTGCACGGCGGCCTGGTGCCTTACGGCGCGACCTTCCTGATGTTCATGGAATACGCCCGCAACGCAGTGCGCATGTCGGCCCTGATGAAGCAGCGCGTGATCCACGTCTACACCCACGACTCCATCGGCCTGGGCGAAGACGGCCCGACTCACCAGCCGATCGAGCAGCTGACCAGCCTGCGCAGCACGCCGAACCTGGACACCTGGCGCCCAGCTGACGCGGTCGAATCGGCCGTGTCCTGGAAAAACGCCCTGGAGCGCAAAGACGGCCCATCGGCGCTGATCTTCTCGCGTCAGAACCTGCAGCATCAGGACCGTAACGCCCAGCAGATCGCTGACATCAGCCGTGGTGGCTACATCCTCAAGGACTGCGCTGGCGAGCCAGAGCTGATCCTGATCGCCACCGGTTCCGAAGTGGGCCTGGCGGTTCAGGCCTTCGACAAGCTGAGCGAGCAAGGCCGCAAGGTCCGCGTGGTTTCCATGCCGTGCACCAGCGTGTTCGACGCCCAGGACGCTGGCTACAAGCAGTCTGTACTGCCACTGGAAGTGGGTGCGCGCATCGCCATCGAAGCTGCCCACGCCGACTTCTGGTACAAGTACGTCGGCCTGGAAGGCCGTATCATCGGCATGACCACCTACGGTGAGTCGGCCCCGGCCTCTGCATTGTTCGAAGAATTCGGCTTCACCCTGGAGAACATCCTGGGCACCGCCGAAGAGCTGCTGGAAGACTGATACAGGCAAAGCGAGGGCCTTTGGCCCTCGTTCGCGGCACAAGGCCGCTCCCACAGGATCTGCATACGCCGCAGTACCCTGTGGGAGCGGCCTTGTGCCGCGAATGGGCCGTAAGGCGGCCCCTTTCAACCGACGGATTTCAAGAGCCACCTATGCCCCACCCGCGTCCCTACAAAGTTGCACTCAACGGTTATGGCCGCATCGGCCGCTGTGTCCTGCGCGCGTTGTTCGAGCGGGGGGCGAAGGCCGGTTTCGAGATTGTTGCGCTGAACGACCTGGCCGATCAGGCCAGCCTCGAGTACCTGACACGCTTCGACTCCACCCACGGGCGTTTCCCCGGTGAAGTGAGGGTCGACGGCGACTGTCTGCATATTAACGGCGACTGCGTGAAGGTCATGCGCAGCGCCACCCCGGAAGGCATCGACTGGGCCGCCCTGGACATCGACCTGGTGCTGGAGTGCTCCGGCGCCTACAACACCCGCGCCGATGGCCAGCGTTTTCTTGATGCCGGCGCGCCACGGGTGCTGTTCTCGCAGCCCATGGCCAGCGAGGCGGACGTGGACGCCACGGTGGTCTACGGCATCAACCAGGCATGCCTGACGGGCAGCGAGCGCCTGGTGTCCAACGCGTCCTGCACCACCAACTGCGGCGTGCCGCTGTTGCGCGTGCTGGACCAGGCGTTCGGCATCGAATACGTGCAGATCACCACCATCCACTCGGCGATGAACGACCAGCCGGTGATCGACGCTTACCACCACGAAGACCTGCGCCGTACGCGCTCTGCGTTCCAGTCGGTGATCCCGGTGTCCACGGGCCTTGCGCGCGGCATCGAGCGGCTGCTGCCGGAACTTGCCGGGCGAATTCAGGCCAAAGCGGTACGCGTGCCGACCGTCAACGTCTCATGCCTGGACATCACGCTGCAGACCGCCCGCGACACCAGCGCCGCCGAGGTCAACCGGGTGCTGCGCGAGGCAGCGCTGGAGGGCCCGCTCAAAGGATTGCTGGCCTATACCGAGCTGCCCCACGCCAGCTGTGATTTCAACCACGACCCGCATTCGGCGATCGTCGATGCCAGCCAGACCCGTGTTTCCGGCCCCCGCCTGGTAAACCTGCTGGCTTGGTTCGACAACGAATGGGGGTTCGCCAACCGTATGCTCGACGTTGCCGAACACTATCTGCACGTCGTTCAACCAACCCGCAACAAACAGCCCTGAAGGACTGCATTCATGACCGTGTTGAAGATGACCGACCTCGACCTGCAAGGTAAACGCGTACTGATCCGCGAAGACCTCAACGTGCCTGTGAAGGACGGTGTGGTAGCCAGCGACGCGCGTATCCTGGCAGCGCTGCCGACCATCAAGCTGGCCCTGGAAAAGGGTGCAGCGGTAATGGTCTGCTCGCACCTGGGCCGCCCGACCGAAGGTGAATTCTCTGCCGAGAACAGCCTCAAGCCGGTCGCCGACTACTTGAGCAAGGCCCTGGGCCGTGACGTGCCGCTGATCGCCGACTACCTGGAAGGTGTCGAGGTCAAGGCCGGTGACCTGGTGCTGTTCGAGAACGTGCGCTTCAACAAGGGCGAGAAAAAGAACGCCGACGAGCTGGCGCAGAAATACGCTGCCCTGTGCGACGTGTTCGTGATGGACGCGTTCGGCACTGCCCACCGCGCCGAAGGTTCGACCCATGGCGTGGCCAAGTTCGCCAAAGTCGCCGCTGCCGGCCCACTGCTGGCCGCCGAGCTGGATGCCCTGGGCAAGGCGCTGAAAGCCCCGGCCAAGCCAATGGCGGCCATCGTCGCTGGCTCCAAGGTGTCGACCAAACTCGACGTGCTGAACAGCCTGAGCACCGTTTGCGACCTGCTGATCGTCGGTGGTGGCATCGCCAACACCTTCCTGGCGGCTGCTGGCCACCCCGTCGGCAAGTCGCTGTACGAGCCTGACCTGGTCGATACCGCCAAGGCCATCGCTGCCAAGGTCAACGTGCCGCTGCCGGTCGACGTGGTGGTTGCCAAGGAATTCGCTGAAAGCGCCGAAGCGACCGTCAAGGCCATTGCCGACGTTGCCGCTGACGACATGATCTTGGACATCGGCCCGCAAACCGCTGCCAACTTCGCCGAGCTGCTGAAGTCGTCGCAGACCATTCTGTGGAATGGCCCGGTTGGCGTGTTCGAGTTCGACCAGTTCGGCAACGGCACCAAAGTGCTGGCCAAAGCCATCGCCGAAAGCGCCGCGTTCTCCATCGCGGGCGGTGGTGACACCCTGGCGGCGATCGACAAATATGGCGTTGGCGCCGATATCTCCTACATTTCTACCGGTGGTGGCGCGTTCCTCGAGTTCGTCGAGGGCAAAGTCCTGCCGGCTGTGGCAATTCTGGAAGAGCGGGCCAAGGCCTGATGACGTTGGCGCTTGGCAAAGGGAGCGACCTGATGGTCAAGCAATTGCCTGTGATGATTCTGGCCGGGATGCTGAGTGCGTGCTCCAGCAGCCCGTCTTCGGATGAAGCCGCGTCGCGGTCGCCCAAGGGCGGCTGCTACCAGTCCGAGTGGCAGGCTGAGACCGTACCGGTCATCAACAAGCGCCTGGGTCCGGATGGCCTGGAAAAGTACGACGAAGACCACCAGCACAAGGCGCCTGGTTGCCCTTGATCGGGTTCTCGGGCACCTAAGCTGGGTTTGAAGGTCTTCAACACTGGGGCCGCTGTGCGGCCCATCGCCGGCAAGCCAGCTCCCACAGGCCTTGCACATGCCTTAGGGGGGTGCAGTACCTGTGGGAGCCGGCTTGCCGGCGATGGGCTGCAAAGCAGCCCTTAGCGGAGTAATGAGATGAAAGCGCTTATGGCCATCGCGGCCCTGGCGACACTGGCAGGATGCTCACTGCTGCAGCCGGCGCAACCCGCCCCGGCAGACAACTGGACCCGTTGGGTCTGTGACACCCAGACCGAAGTGCTGTGGCGCTTCGCGGATGCACAACAAGATTCGGTCGACGTACGCCTTGGCGGCGGCGACCAGGTCTACCGGCTCAAATCCGAGCCGAGCGCGTCGGGCGCGATGTACAGCGATGGCGTGCTGGCCTTCCACACCAAAGGCGAAGAAGGCCTGGTGTACTGGGTGGCAACCAACGATCTGATAGGGCGGGGCTGCAAGGCACCGTGACTGGCCGGGCCGCCCAGGTGGCCCACACTACTTGAACAGCAACCGCCCCTGCGGCAGGCTTGCACGAAACAAACGACGCTTGTCGGGAGAGAGATACACAATGGCACTCATTAGCATGCGCCAGATGCTGGACCACGCCGCCGAGTTCGGTTACGGCGTTCCAGCTTTCAACGTCAACAACCTCGAGCAAATGCGCGCAATCATGGAAGCCGCCGACAAGACCGACTCTCCGGTCATCGTGCAGGCTTCGGCGGGTGCCCGTAAATACGCCGGTGCGCCCTTCCTGCGCCACCTGATCCTGGCCGCGATCGAAGAGTTCCCGCACATCCCGGTGTGCATGCACCAGGACCACGGCACCAGCCCTGACGTGTGCCAGCGCTCGATCCAGCTGGGCTTCAGCTCGGTCATGATGGACGGCTCGCTGGGTGAAGACGGCAAAACCCCAACCGACTACGAGTACAACGTCCGCGTTACTCAGCAGACCGTTGCCATGGCGCACGCCTGCGGCGTTTCGGTAGAAGGCGAGCTGGGCTGCCTGGGTTCGCTGGAAACCGGCATGGCCGGTGAAGAAGACGGTATCGGTGCTGAAGGCGTGCTGGATCACAGCCAAATGCTGACCGACCCGGAAGAAGCCGCCGACTTCGTCAAGAAGACCCAGGTCGACGCCCTGGCCATCGCCATCGGCACCAGCCATGGCGCCTACAAGTTCACCAAGCCACCGACCGGTGACGTGCTGGCGATCGACCGCATCAAGGAAATCCACAAGCGCATCCCTAACACCCACCTGGTGATGCACGGTTCCTCTTCGGTACCGCAAGAGTGGCTGGCGATCATCAACCAGTACGGCGGCGACATCAAAGAAACCTACGGCGTACCGGTTGAAGAAATCGTCGAAGGCATCAAGCACGGCGTGCGCAAGGTTAACATCGACACCGACCTGCGCCTGGCCTCCACCGGTGCCATGCGTCGCCTGATGGCCCAGAACCCAAGCGAGTTCGACCCGCGCAAGTTCTTCGGTGAAACCGTCAAAGCCATGCGTGACGTGTGCATCGCCCGTTACGAAGCCTTCGGCACCGCCGGCAATGCCTCCAAGATCAAACCGATCTCCCTGGAGGGCATGTTCCAGCGTTACCTGAAAGGTGAATTGGCCGCCAAGGTCAATTGATGCGCTGGTAGTACTGAAAAAACCCGCAGAGATGCGGGTTTTTTTATGCCTGCGATAACCCGTATTCACGGCAGAGCAACCGTTAGTCGGCTACCGTACAGTTTATGCACTGATAGCGTTCTGATTGCATTGCGAGTTACAGGCCCGGGTCTAGAGTACTTATCGGATCCAATCGTGATTTGAAGTCGGTCACACAATAGAGAAGCAGCATGGATGGCGCTCACCTTCAACCACAGCCACGGGATGGTGGCAGCTCGGTTCTACTGGTGGTAGATGATTACCCCGAGAACCTCATCAGTATGCGGGCCTTGCTGGCCCGGCAGGATTGGCAAGTATTGACCGCAAGTTCGGGGGTGGAAGCCCTGAGTGCCTTGCTCGAACACGACGTCGACCTGGTCTTGCTGGATGTACAGATGCCAGAAATGGACGGCTTCGAAGTCGCCCGGCTGATGCGCGGCAGCCAGCGCACGCGGCTGACCCCGATCATCTTCCTTACCGCTAACGAACAGTCCGATGCCGCCGTGCTGAAGGGGTACGCCAGTGGCGCGGTGGACTACATGTTCAAGCCGTTCGACCCGCAGATTCTCAAGCCCAAGGTCCAGGCCCTGCTCGATCAGCAACGCAACCGGCGCATGTTGCAGCAACTGACCCGCGAGCTGGAAACAGCCAGGGCGTTCAACGCTTCGATTCTGGAAAACGCCGCCGAAGGGATTCTGGTGGTAGATGCCGCCGGCACCATCAGTTTCGCCAACCCAGCCATTTCACGCTTGCTGGCAGCGCCAGTGGAGCAGTTGCAGGGCGCCCAGTTGCTTGACCTGGTGCAAATGGCCAACGCCAACCTGTGGAGCGAGTCGGACTTCTACCAGGCCTACTTGGGGCGGCGGATCTTCCGCGTGCACGATGCCCAGTTACGCACCCTGGGGGGCGAACTGGTACCGGTCGCGCTGTCGTGTGCACCCTTGCCGGCCGATCAGCAGGCAATGGTGGTGACAGTGCTGGACATGTCGGTGGTGCGCAACCTGCACCAACAGCTCGAGTACCAGGCGGTGACCGATCCGCTGACCGGCCTGCTCAACCGCCGCGGTTTCTACCAGGCCGCCGAGGGCGTGCTGCTGCGCAACGAGCGCTCGGACAAGGCGCAGGCGCTGATGTACATGGACCTGGATGGCTTCAAGCGGATCAACGACTCGTTGGGCCATGAAGCGGGTGATCGCGTGCTGCGCTGGGTCGCCGAGCAGATCAAGGACTGCCTGGGCAGCGAGGCGCTGCTGGCACGAATGGGCGGTGATGAGTTCACGGCGTTGTTCGACAGCTTGCCTTACCCCGAGCAGGCCGGGCGTTACGCCGAGCGCTTGCTCGAGCGCATCGCCATCAGCCAGCAGGTAGAAGGGCTGGATGTGTGCCTTGGGGTCAGCATTGGTATCGCCACCTACCCCGACTGCGGTGCCACCGTCGAGGGCCTGCTGCGCGCAGCCGATGCGGCGATGTACGCGGCCAAGCAGGCTGGCCGCCAGCAATACCGCTTCTATGACCACGAGCTCAATGGCCGCGCACGTTCGCGGCTGATGCTTGAAGACGGTGTACGGGCAGCAATCGAACAGCAGGACTTCAGCCTGGTGTATCAACCCCAGGTGGGCTTCGCCGACGGCCACTTGCGCGGTTTCGAGGCGTTGTTGCGCTGGCAGCACCCCAGCGTTGGCGATGTGCCGCCAGGGCTGTTCATACCTTTGCTGGAAGAGGCCCGGCTGATCAACCGCCTGGCCAGCTGGATCTACCGCCAGGGGGCAGCGCAGCGCCAGGCCTGGTGCGATCGCTTCCCTCGCGACCTGGTGCTGGGTATCAGCCTGAGCCGTGCCCAGTTCGTCATGCCGGGCCTGGTCGAGGAGCTGCAGCGGGTGATCCTGGATTACCAGCTTGATCCCGCGCAGCTTGAAGTCGAGGTGGCGGAGACGTCGCTGATGTACAACATCGACGCGGCGGTGAAGCAGATACACCGCCTGCGTGAGCTGGGGGTGCGGGTGGCGCTGGATGATTTTGGCGCAGGTGACTGCTCGTTGCGCATGCTGCGGGACTTGCCGATCGATACCCTGAAGCTGGACCGCCACCTGGTGGCACGCCTGCCGGACTCTGCCGTGGACGCCGCGCTGGTACGCAGCGTGGTGGGCCTGTGCGCCGACTACCGCATCACAGTGATCGCCGAGGGCGTGGAAACCCCGGCCCAGGCTGCGTGGTTGAAGGCAAACGGTTGCGCCTACGTGCAGGGTTTTCTGGTAGCGCACCCCATGACCGCAGCGGATGCCAGCGGCTTCCCGGCGATTTTCTCCTGGCCTCGGCCATGATTGGCTAGAATCGCCCTTCGTCACGCCGAATGCACTGCCATGACCGTATTACGTTACCTGCAAGCCTACCCGCCGCACCTGCAAGAGCAGGTGCGGCAGATGATCGACAGCGACCGCCTGGGCGAGTACCTGCAGCGCCGTTACCCGGACCGCCATGACGTGCAGAGCGACAAGGCGCTGTACGGTTATGCCCAAGAGTTGCGGCAGCAGTACCTGCGCAGTGCGCCTAACCTGGACAAGGTGCTGTTCGACAACCGCCTGGACCTGACCCACCGAGCGTTGGGGCTGAACACGGCGGTATCCCGGGTGCAGGGTGGCAAGCTCAAGGCGAAGAAGGAAATCCGCATCGCCGCTTTGTTCAAGGAGGCCGCGCCGCAGTTTTTGCGCATGATCGTGGTGCACGAGTTGGCGCACCTGCGTGAGCGCGACCATAACAAAGCGTTTTACCAGCTCTGTCAGCACATGGAGCCGGACTACCATCAACTGGAATTCGACCTGCGCGTCTACCTGACCTATCGGGAGCTGCCGGGCAACTGTTAAGGACCACGCAGCATGGAAGTGAGCAAGACCAAGAGCAGCTTCTACCGCCGCCTATACGTGGCCTGGCTGATCGACAGCCAGACCGCGACCAGCGTGCCGGCGCTGATGGAGGCCACCGGCATGCCACGCCGCACGGCCCAGGACACCATCGCCGCCCTGGCCGACCTGGACATCGTCTGTGAGTTCGAGCAGCAGGAAGGCGCGCGCAATCATGCCGGGCATTACCGCATTCATGACTGGGGCGCGATCGACAAGCAGTGGATCATTCGGCATTTGCGCCAGATCCGCGAAGTGCTGGGGTATCCCTGACCTGCTCTAAAGTCGTCCTGTGGGAGATTGCCCAGCTTCTTGGCGTTGCGCTGCCGCGCAGAGACCAATGGTCATTGTGGGAGCGGGCTTGTCCCGCGAATGGGGCTACGCGGTGCATGGGGCTACGCGGTGCATGGCACCGGCTTCGCCGGTGTTCGCGGGGCAAGCCCGCTCCCACAGCGCCCTGGGCCTTCTCAGCCTTTACGCATACCGATATGCGCAATGTCATCCTCAAGGTATTCCTCACCCACCGCCTTAAACCCATGCCCGGCATAAAACCCTTGCAGGTGTGCCTGCGCCGACAGGTACACCGGCGTACCCGGCCAGCAATGCTCGGCCGCCTCCAGCCCTTTGAGCAGCAACGCATGCCCCAGCTTGAGCCCGCGCGCCGCAGGTGACGTGACCACGCGGCCGATGACCACATCGCCCCCTTGGGATTGCGGGTCGAGCAGGCGCAGGTAAGCCACCAGCTTGTCGTCTTGCCAGGCCATCAGGTGCAGGGTGTCGCCGGTCAGGTCCTGGCCATCGACTTCCTGGTAGCTGCAGCGTTGCTCGACCACGAACACTTCAGTGCGCAATTGCAGGATGGCATAGAGCTGCTCCTTGCCGAGATCAGTGTGGTGCTTGCAAAGCCAGTCGATGGACATGGGCAGGAACTCCTTGAATGATCCGTCGATCATCGCAAATCCCAAGGCTACCGACGAGTGGCTGATTGCTGCAGGCGGTGTCATGCAGCCTTCGGCCAAAATAGAGGCAAAATGACACTATTGTCCGCTGCCTTCGGCTGCAGCTTTGTGTACGCTCAGCGGCAGTTGTGGTGAAGACCGCCTACACAGTGTGTGCCCTCCATTGCGAAAGGACTTGAGCATGCGGCCACTGCTTTGTGTTCTGGGGTTGCTGGCAGTGATGCTGGCCTCGCCCGCCCAGGGTCACGGCAAGCTGCGGCTTGTGGCGGACAACTGGCCACCGTTTACCGACACCAGCATGCCCGGCGGCGGTTTGGCGACCAGCATCGTCACCACTGCGCTGGCCCGGGCCGGATACACCAGCGCGTTCGAAGAAGTGCCCTGGGCGCGGGCGTTGATGGGCGTCAGCGAAGGGCGTTACGACGTGCTGATCAATGCCTGGCGCAACGACGCGCGTGCGCGCATCGGGCAGTTTTCCGACGCCTACCTGACTAACCGCATCCGCTTGCTCAAGCGCAAGGGTGAGGCGTTTGACTATCAGCATGCTGCCGATTTGTACCCGTACAGCATTGCCGTGGTGCGCGACTATGCCTACTCACCCGATTTCGACGGCGACACCCGCTTGCACAAGGTGCCTGTGCGCAACTTCTCGTCAGCCGTGCGCATGTTGGCGGCAGGCCGGGTGAACCTGGCGGTAGAAGATGAATACGTGGCCCGTTACAACCTGCAGCGCGAGCCGCAGGCGGTGCGTGAGGGTGTGGAACTGATCGACCCGCCACTGGCGCAGAACAGCCTGCATATTCTGGTCAGCCTGAAACACCCGCAACACCAGCAGATTGTCGAACGGTTCGAGCAGGCGATTGCGGCGATGAAAGCTGATGGCAGTTATGCGCGCTTGTTACGCCAGCATGGCTTTTGATCTCTAATACCCGTGCTGGCCTCTTCGCGGGTAAACCCGCTCCCACACAAGCGATACACACCCCCTGTGGGAGCGGGTTCACCCGCGAAGAGGCCGCCACAGGCCACATAACATTTAGGCCGGCGCGCTTTCCTTGACCAGGTGCGCCGCCAACGTGCGCAATGGCCCCAACTGCCTGCAAATCAGTGCCAGCTGGGTCTGCACCAACCGCTGGTGCTCATCCAGCTCTTCCGGCATCTGCTCCAGGTCGTTGGCCAGCGCTTCTTCGGCATCACTGTGGATCGCCACCGGTAGCCGCGCCGCCAGGCCATTGGCGATTTCATCCAGGCTGTTGGCCAGGCTTTGCCCCGCGCCCTCGATCAACTGCTCCTGCACCTCCGCCGGCAAGGCGGTGTCGCGGTGCGCGCCAAGCCCGGAGAGGTAGCTGAGCAGCGTGTGCGACAACACCAGGAAACGGAAGCCAACGTCCGCTTCCTTGCGGAAGTGCCCCGGTTCCATGAGCATGTTGGCCAGCGTGGTCGACAGCGCCGCATCGGCGTTGTGGGCATTGCGGCGGGCCAGGCGGTAGGCGAGGTCGTCGCGTTTGCCGTGGGCATACTGCTGCATGATCTGGCGCAGGTACACGCTGGCGCAGGCCAAGGTGTTGGCCAGCGCCTTGTTCAAGCGCCGGCCTTGCCAGTCGGGCAGGAACAGGAACACCGCCAGAATGGCGATCAGGCTGCCCACCAGGGTATCGAACAGGCGCGGCAGGAACAGGCCGTAGCCGTCGCCGATCTGGTTGAAGCAGAACAGCACCATCAAGGTGATCGCTGCGGTTGCCAAGGTGTACCGGGTGGTGCGGTTGACGAAGAACACCACCCCGGCGACCACGGCGAACATCGACTGGACGATCGGGCTGGGGAACAGGTCGAACAGGGCCCAGCCGACCGTCAAGCCGATGGCCGTGCCGAACACCCGCTGCACCAGCTTGCGCCGGGTTGCGCCATAGTTGGGCTGGCAGACGAACAGCGTGGTGAGGATGATCCAGTAGCCCTGGGTCGGGTGAATCAAATGCACCATGCCGTAGCCGATCGACAGTGCCAGCGACAGGCGCAGGGCGTGGCGGAACAGCAGCGAGGTCGGCGTGAGCTGGGTGCGCAGGCGGCTCAAGACATCCTTCAGCGAGCGTGGCGAACGGTCGAGCAAGCTGCTGTCACTGGCATCGGCCAGGCTGTCCGGGTTGCTGGCGGCGCCCAGCAGGCGGTCGAGGGTGGCAAGGTTCGCCGCCAGTGCCCGCAACGACCGCAGCAGGCTACGCCAGGCGGGGTTGTTTTGATTGCGCAAGTGCTCCAGAGAGGCGTTGAGGTCCTCCAGGGTGTCGGCAAACCGGCTGTCAAGCACGAACGGCTGGCGCAAGCGGATCGAGCGCGCCAGGTCTTGGCAGGCGGAGCCTTGATGACGCAGCAGGCGCTGGCAGCGGAACATCACGTCGCTGTGGAAGAACGCTTCGGCCAGGGCGTTGTACGGGTAATGCGAGGCGCTGACGCGCTCGTGAATATCCTGGGCCAGAAAGTACAGTTTCAGGTAACGGCTGACCTTGGAATTTGGCTGGCTGTTGCCGACCCGGTGCAGGATGATTTCCTTGGCAGCGTTGAGCGCCGCGACCACCTTGCCATTCTGCTGGGCCAGCTCCAGGCGGCGCGCCTCCAGGTCGAGGTTGCGGATGGGTTCGAACAGGTTGGCCTTGAGCTTGAGGTAGCGCCCCAGCTCGAAAAACAGTTTGGCCAGGCTTTGCTGCACCGGCTGATTGGAGAACAACGCTTGCCACAGCACCGACAGTAGGCCGTACCAGGCCGCGCCCGCCACCAGCAGCATCGGCTCGTGCCAGAAGTCATTCACCTGGCCGCCGCGTTGGTCCACGCCGATCATGGTGTACACCGACAGAATCAGCGTGGCTGAAGCGATCGCACCATAGCGCTCGCCCAGTGCACCGAGCATGGTCAGGCCAAAGGCCGCCAGGGCCAGGGCGCCGGCGAAGATCCAGGGGTAGGGGAACAGTAACTCGACCGACAGCGCGGCGATGGCAAAACACACCAGGGTTACCGCCAGCGCGCTGAGCCGGCCTTGCCAGCTGTCGTCGGTTTCGGCCAGGGCGCTGGCGATGATGCCCAGGAACAAGGGGATCAGCAGGGCCATTTCATCCTGGTACCAGCACAAGGCCATGCTGCCGGTAAGGGCGACCGTAACCCTGATGCTGTAGCTGAACTTGTCTTGGCCCCACAGGCGACGCAGTGACTGACGGAACGAGCTCGATGACATGATGGCCTTGGGCTGTGATCGAATGAATACAATGCCGCACGGACCAGCAAGAAGCGTTCCGTGCTGCTGAATGGATTCTACTCTACACGAACTGCGCCGCAGCGTTAGCCGATGCCCATGCCCACTGGAAATTGAAACCGCCCAGGTGGCCGGTGACATCCAGCACCTCGCCAATGAAGTACAGCCCCGGGGCTTTGAGCGACTCCATGGTCTTGGACGACACCTCGCGGGTGTCCACGCCGCCCAGCGTCACTTCGGCGGTGCGATAGCCCTCGGTGCCAGCCGGTACCACCTGCCAGGCTGCCAGTTTTTCGGCGATCTGGGCCAGTTCTGCCGGGGTGTACTGCTTCATCGGCTTCGATTCGAACCACTGCTCGGCCAACAGGTTGGCCAGCTTGCGGGTGAACACCTCGCCAAGCACCGTCTTCAGTTCTGCGTTGGCGCGCTCGGCCTGCTGCTGTTGCAGCCAGGTCAGTGCATCGCGGTCCGGCAGCAGGTTGATCTCCACCGTGTCGCCGGCCTCCCAGAACGAGGAGATCTGCAGAATCGCCGGGCCGCTCAGGCCGCGGTGGGTAAACAGCAGGTTCTCGCGGAAGCTGGTGCCGTTGCAGCTGGCCGTGCAGTCCAGCGAGGTGCCCGACAGTTCAGTGCACAGTGCCTTGAGTTGGGGCTCGGTGATGGTGAAAGGCACCAGCCCGGCGCGGGTCGGCAGCAGGGTGTGGCCGAACTGGCGCGCCACCTGGTAGCCGAAACCGGTAGCACCCAGGGTCGGGATCGACAGGCCGCCGGTGGCGATCACCAGTGACTGGCAGGCGAACTGCCCGGCACTGGTTTGCAGCAGGTAGCCGCTTTCGGTTTTCTCGATGTGCGAGATGCTGGTGTCCATGCGCAACTCGGCACCGGCCTCGTCGCACTCGGCCAGGAGCATGTTGAGGATGTCGCTGGCCTTGTTGTCGCAGAACAGCTGCCCGAGCTTCTTCTCGTGATACGGCACGCCATGCTTGGCCACCAGCTCGATGAAGTCCCACTGGGTGTAGCGGGCCAGCGCCGACTTGCAGAAGTGCGCGTTGTGCGAAAGGAAGTTGGCAGGCTCGGTGTACATGTTGGTGAAGTTGCAGCGCCCGCCGCCGGACATCAAGATTTTCTTGCCTGGCTTGTTGGCGTGGTCGAGCAGCAGTACCCGGCGGCCACGGCGGGCGCTGAGCTGGGCGCACATCAGGCCGGCGGCGCCGGCGCCGAGGATGATCACGTCGGTGGTGTGCACGGGTTACCTCTTGAAGATTGCTGGGGCTGCCTTGCAGCCCTTTCGCGACACAAGGCCGCTCCTACAGGGGATCGCGTAACCCGTGTAGGAGCGGCCTTGTGTCGCGAAAGGGCCGCAAAGCGGCCCCAAAAGTTTTTTAAATGATGCGGACTTTCAGGGCGCGGCCCTTGATCTTGCCGCTGTTCAGGCGCTGCATCGCCTGCTTGGCCAGTGCCCGTTCCACTGCCACGAAGGCCTGGAAATCGAAGATGGCGATCTTGCCCACCTGCTTGCCCGGGATGCCGGCATCGCCGGTCAATGCGCCGAGGATGTCACCCGGGCGCAGTTTGTCCTTGCGCCCGGCAGCGAT
Source organism: Pseudomonas sp. ITEM 17296 (assembly GCF_028895205.1). NCBI lineage: Bacteria > Pseudomonadati > Pseudomonadota > Gammaproteobacteria > Pseudomonadales > Pseudomonadaceae > Pseudomonas > Pseudomonas sp. ITEM 17296. The sequence goes on from NZ_WJRS01000001.1 coordinate 274,832, forward strand.
GCACAAGGTGCTCATCACCGGCAGCAGCGGCTCGCCACCTTTATTTTTCAGGCTGTCCAGCTGGTCCCAGCGCAGCGGGCTCTTCTGCAGCGCTTCGATGGCCTGGGCGCGGTGGCCTTCGGCCGGGGCCACCAGGCTGACCGCAACGCCCTTCTCGCCGGCACGGCCGGTACGGCCGACACGGTGCACGTGGATCTCGGCGTCACGCGCCAGCTCGACGTTGAGCACCATGTCCAGGCCGTCGATGTCCAGGCCGCGCGCGGCCACGTCGGTCGCCACCAGCACCGAGCTGCTGCGGTTGGCGAACATGGCCAGCACTTGGTCGCGGTCGCGCTGTTCGAGGTCACCGTGCAGGGCCTGGGCGACGATGCCTTTGGCCGTCAGGTGGGCGACCACGTCTTCGCACTGCTGCTTGGTGAAGCAGAACGCCACGCACGATTGCGGGCGATAGTGGCCGAGCACGCGGGTCACCGCTTCGAGGCGCTGTTGCGCGTCGATTTCGATGAAGCGTTGTTCGATCTGGTTGTCAGTGTGCAGGCTTTCGACCTTGACCTGCTGCGGGTTGCGCATGAAGTCTGCGGCAAGCTGCTTGATGCCGGACGGGTAGGTGGCCGAGAACAGCAGGGTCTGGCGGCGGGCTGGGGTCTTGCCGATGATGCTGGCGATGGCATCGAAGAAGCCCATGTCGAGCATGCGGTCAGCTTCGTCGAGGATCAGCGTATTGAGCCCGTCGAGTACCAGGGTGCCTTTGTCCAGGTGCTGCTGGATGCGCCCCGGGGTGCCGACGATGATGTGCGCACCGTGCTCCAGCGACGCGATCTGCGGGCCGAGCGAAACGCCGCCGCAGAGGGTCAGGATCTTGATGTTGTCTTCGGCGCGGGCCAGCCGGCGCAACTCTTTGGCGACCTGGTCGGCGAGTTCGCGGGTCGGGCACAGGACCAGCGCCTGGCAACCGAAGTAGCGCGGGTTGATCGGGTTCAGCAGGCCGATGCCGAACGCAGCGGTCTTGCCGCTGCCGGTCTTGGCCTGGGCGATCAGGTCCTGGCCCTTGAGGATGACCGGCAGGCTCTGGGCCTGGATCGGCGTCATCGAGGCATAGCCGAGGGCGTCCAGGTTGGCCAGCATGGCGGCGGACAGCGGCAGGGTGGCAAAGGCGGTGGATTCGGTGGTCACGAGGCGGGCCTGTGTGGCGAAGCGAAAAATGCCGCACAGTCTACCAGCCTCATGGCCATTCGCCCTACGACTCCATGTGTTGTTCCGGACGACGGGCACGCCTTCCGTCTGTCGGCGCCAGTTGCAGGAAGATCGCTGCGGCCAGCATGGCCATGATGCCGATGGTCACGAAGGTCAGCTGGAAGGCGCCCAAGGTGCTTTCCACCCCTTCGGCACTGCCCGCTGCCGTGAAGCCGCCCAGCAATGCCCCGGCGCAGGCCACACCCAGGCTCAGCGCCAGTTGCGCGACCACCGACAGCAGGCTGTTGCCGCTGCTGGCGCTGGCATCGTCGAGGTCGATCAGGGTTACCGTGTTCATGGCCGTGAACTGCATGGAGTTCACGGCGCCGAGCAGGCCCAGCTGTATCAGCAGCACGGCGTAGGGCGTCTGCTCGTCGACCAGGCCGAGGCTGGCCAGCAGCAGGCCCAGCAGCAGGGTATTGCCGGTGAGGATGATGCGGTAGCCGAAGCGCTCGATCAGCGGCCGGGCGATGGACTTGGCCAGCATCGCCGCTGCAGCCAGCGGGATCATGCTCATGCCTGCCTGGGCTGGTGAATAGCCCAGTGCCACCTGCAACAGCAAGGGCACGAGGAAGGGCAGGGCGCCGCTGCCCAGGCGCGCGAACAGGTTGCCGAGGATGCCGATGGCAAAGGTGCGCACGCGGAACAGGCTGGGCGAGAACAACGGCTCGGGATCGCGCCCGGCCCGTAGCCAGTAGGCGGCCAGGCAGGCCATGCCAGCGAACAGCAGCAACATCACCCGCAAGTGCGGCAAGTGCAACTCGCCCAAGCCTTCCATGGCGATGGTGATCAGCACCATCGCCGCGCCGAACAAGAGGAAGCCCGGGCCATCGAAGCTGGTGCGCTCGGCGCCGCGCAGGTCAGGGATGAACTTCCACACGGCATAACAGCCGATGGCACCGACCGGCAGGTTGAGCAGGAAGATCCAGTGCCAGCTGAGGATTTCCACCAGCCAGCCACCGACCGTTGGGCCGAGCAGGGGGCCGAGCAGGCCGGGGATGGTGATGAAGCTCATGATCCGCACCAGCTCGGTGCGGGGGTAGGCGCGCAGCACCACCAGCCGCCCGACCGGCAGCATCAGCGCACCGCCCAGGCCTTGAACGACGCGTGCCAGGATCAGAAAGCCCAGGCTGTTGGCGGCGGCGCACAACAGCGAGCCGAAGCTGAACAACAGGATTGCGCTGAAGAAGATGCGTTTGGTGCCAAAGCGGTCGGCGATCCAGCCGGAGGCGGGAATCAGCAAGGCCACGGTGAGCATGTAGGCGATGATCACGCCTTGCATGCGCAGCGGGTCCTCTTCCAGCGAGCGGGCCATGGCCGGCAGCGCGGTGTTGAGAATGGTGCCGTCCAGGGACTGCATGAAGAAAGCGATGGCCACGACCCAGGGGATCCAGCGGGCGGTGACGGGGTCCAGCGGTGCACGATCAGGCATGACGTCCTCTTTTGTCTGTGCCGGCCTCTTCGCGGGGCAAGCCCGCTCCCACAGGATCTCCACTGCCCTCGAATGGGGTGACATCGCTGTGGGAGCGGGCTTGCCCCGCGAAAGGGCCGGTAATGCCTATCACAATGTCAGGGTCAGGCCTTTGACCAGCGCCCCTGGCAAATGACTCGACCCAGTACTGCGCTGTCCATAGGTACTGGTAGACAAGATCATCTCGCGCTCGCGCGTCAGGTCCTCCAGCTGGCTGCCCAGCAAACTGTACAGGCTGTCATCGAAGCGCATGGTGCTTACCGGCCCCTGAATCTGGCCATTCTCCACCCAGAAGGTGGCAAAACGGGTCAGGCCGGTCATGCGTGCTGCTGGCAGGTCCGAGTAGTTCAGGTACCACAAGTTGCTGATATACAGCCCGGTGCCCAGCCGTTCGAGGATTGCTTCACTGGCCAGGTTGCCCGCCGCCAGGCTCAAGGCGCAGGGCGACTCGTAGCTGTCGGCGCCATTCGCCACCAACGCGAACTCGGCCGCACTGCGTGCGCTGATCAGGCGCTGTACGGCTTGGCCTTGCTGGATCAGCGACACATCGACGCGGGGTGACCCCTCATCCGAAAACGCCGGGCTCAGCGAACCGCTGACCTGCTCGTCGAAGCTGACCAGCGGGCTCAGCTGGGCATCGCCGTTATACAGGCGCTGCAGGGCGCTGTTGCCAGTGGCCAGGGCCTGCGCAGAAAACCCGCCCCAGCACAGCATGCCGGCGATCTCGTCCATGGCCGCTGGCGCCAGGTAGGCGCGGTAACTGCCCGGTTTCAAGGTGATGGCGGGGCGGCCCAGGAACGCCAGTTGCTCGCGGGCCAGGCGCAGGCGCGCGACGAACTCGTCAGCGCTCCAGGCCTGCCCGGCATAGTTGGCTTTCACGGCCTGGCCGTTGCTGTGGAACAGGCTCCAGTCCATGTTGAAACTGTTGGCCTGGTGCCAGCCAAAGGCCCCGAACGAGCTGGCGAAGCCGCGACAGATCGGCCCGGCGGCGTAGATGCCGACCAGGTCCAGGTCGCCGGCTTCCTGTTCGATCAAGGCCAGCACTTCATCCAGTTCCGGCAGCGTGTGGTCTTGCTGGCTGTGGCTCTTCCACGGGGTTTCGTCCAGGCGCAGGTAGGGGTCGACGGCCAGCAGGGGCAGGGTCTGGCGCAGTTGGCCCAGGGCATCGGCCAGGCGCGCGCGGTCCTGCACGGCATCATCGCCCAGGGTGATCAACTGCTCGGCCTGGCGGCCATCACAGATCAGGCGCAGTTGCACACTGGCCTGGCTCACCTCGCCGGCCTGGCGCACCTTGGCATGGTTGAAGCGCACGAACTGTGACTGCTCGGCGCTGTAGCCAAAGGTGAACTGTTCGCCCGGCTGCAGGGCATCGCGCAGGGCGCCAAGCAGGCTTTCGAAGCGGTGTTGGGGTGTGGCGCTCATCAGGCGTCGCCTCCGAAGACATCGATCTGGCTGAACACGCAGGCCGGCGAAGCATGGCCAACCCGCACCACCTGGTTGGGCTCGCCTTTGCCGCAATTGGGCGTACCGAGCACCTGGAAGGTGCTGGCGTCGCCGACCGCGGACAAGTTGCGCCAGAACTGCGCCGAGATGCCGCGGTAGTTAGGGTTCTTGACGATGCCCTTGAGCTCGCCGTTTTCGATCAGTTGGCCCCACTCGCAGCCGAACTGGAACTTGTTGCGGGCATCGTCGATGGACCAGGAGCGGTTGGTGCGCATCAGGATGCCGTGCTCGATGCCCTTGACCAGCTGCGCCAGCGAGCGGTCGCCCGGCTCGATGTTGAGGTTGGCCATGCGGTCGATCGGTGCGCGGTTCCAGCCACAGGCACGGCTGTTGGCCACGCCGTCCAGGTCGGAGCGGAACTGCGACAGGGCGCCGCCCAACGGGCGCAGTAGCACGCCATCGCGGATCAGGAACTGCTTGCTGGCCTGGGTGCCGTCATCGTCGTAGCTGTAGCTGGCGAGTTCTTCGCCGATGGTCGGGTCGAAGGTCACGTTGAGCAGCTTCGAGCCGTATTGCAGGTGGCCGAAGTCACTGGCGTTGACGAAACTGGTGCCGGCGTAGTTGCGCTCGTCGCCGAGAATGCGGTCCATCTCCAGCGGGTGGCCGATGGACTCGTGAATCTGCAGCATCATCTGGTCGGGCATCAGCAGCAGGTCACGCGGGCCGCTGGGCGTATTGGGCGCCAACAGCAGTTGCAGCGCCTCGTCGGCGACCCGCCGGGCGGCGCCGACCAGGCCACAGCGCTCGATGACCTCGAAGCCACCCTGCTGGCCAAAGTTGTCCCGGCCCAGGCTGCGGCTCTGGCTGTCTTGGCCGTCACTGGCCGTCACGCTCAGGCCTGGGAACAGGAAGCGCTGGGCGTGGCGCAGCTCGGCGCCGGCGGAGTTGAGGTAGGTTTGTTCGACCAGGGTGATGTCCAGGCCGGCTTGCCAATCCACCAGGCGGCTGTCCTGGGGCACGCTGGCCGACTCGGCGGCGAGCAGGCTCAGGCAATCGGCGAGGTTGGGCAGTGGCTGGTCGAAGTTGGGCGAGACATGGTCGTGGCGTGCGCTGGTCACCGGTTGGTCGCGCAGGTCCAGCAGGCTATGCCTGGCGATCTGCCGGGCCAGCGCTTCGGCGCGTTCGAGCGCCTGCTGCAAGCCTTGTTGGGACAGGTCGGCGGTGGCCGCATAGGCCTCAACGCCGTTGACCCGCACGGTGAGCATGGCGCCCTCGTCCTGGCTGAAGAACGGCGGCTCGGCCACATTGCGACGCACAGACAATGCCTGGTACGACTGCTTCACATGACGCAGGGAAAACAACTCGGCCGTGCTGCGCAGCCCAGCAAAGCGCTGGCGCAACAGGGCGCTGGAATCGAACATGCGGGAACCTCCGAGTCAGTGGTGGCTCCCCCTAGAACCACGCCACTCGCATGCTCAGGCCTGTATCGTCACGGGCCACGAGCAATGCCAGCTCATTATGGCAGCCAGGTACTTCCCTGGTCAGGAAATAACGCGGGCCGTTCAACCACCGCCCTCCCAGCAATGGGGCGGCGTTGTTACGCCCACTTTCTGGATGGCGGCCTTCAACATAGCATTCAGATGCGCTGCGACATGGTGCGAGGTGTCCGTCAGCAAGTAGACGTGGTGCTTTTCGAGGTCGGGCAAGCCCAGCCCTTCCACGTACGCGAGTGAGGTATCCGTGCTATCCAGCCCTTCGACAATGCCCACGGCCAGGCCACTTCTCATGCAGGCCAGTACCGCGTGCCAGTTGGCGCTTTCCAGCAGCACACGGTACGCAATGCCGTGGGCTTTCAGTGCCTGCAAGGCCGCCTCCCGGTACGGGCAACCCTTCAACTGCAGTGCCAGCGGCAAGGGGCGATTGGGGTCATGGCTGAATCCAGGCGCTGCGGCCCAGCGCGGCTGCGTCGAGCGAAGCCACTCGCCTTGCTGCCAGTCGTCACTGCTGACCGCTACAGCCAGGTCCAGCCGCTGTCGCGCAAACAGGTCGATGAGCTCTGCGCTGGATCGCGCTACAGCCTCCAACTCCAGCTTCGGGTTGTTGGCCACGAACACCGGTAGAAAGTCGCTCATGAGGTTGGCGGCATAACCGTCGGGTACGCCTATGCGCACCTTGCCGGTCATCTGCTGTGGCGACAGCGTAGCCAGTAGCCTGTCGTGAGCCATCAAGAAACGTGTCGCTTCGCCCATCAGCTGACGGCCCGCAGGGGTTAGCTCCACCGACTGGTTACTGCGTGTGAACAATTGTTGCCCGATCTTTCCCTCCAGCTTCTGGATCTGCGTCGTCACCGCCGATGGGCTGCGGTGGACGTAGTCGGCCGCCGCCTTGAAACGGCCTAGCCGGGCCACTGCCTGGAAGGTTCTCAGTACATCGATGTCGAGGCCTTTGCCCATGGAGCCACCTGATTTGGTCGGATCGAACCAGCGCTTCGATTTAATCAACTGTACAGCCTTTATACCCACTCTTACTGTGGGGTCGAAGCCCGCATGCCCCCTGAATTGCAATGGAATGATACGGATGAGCCTGAACGACTTCGTGGTAGATGCACTCGTGCGCAACCCCGCTTACCAGCACGCACGACTATGGACTGTCGAGAACCACGAGAAGTACTCGACATTGGCCCAGCCTGAGCCGGGACCTGAAAGCGACCACCGTTTCAACCACGAGATATTTCTGCTTATGCGCGCCTTGAATGAGCAAGGCGTAGGTCAGAGCGGGCTCTGTGCTGATGCAGAGGGGCAGGGGGCGCTCAAGGCCGTCATCGGCGACGTTGCCGAGCGGTTGGCAGCGCTGAGCAGTGGGCGCCGCGTGCACTATGTGGAGCTGGGCCCGGAGCCGATCAAGAGCGCCTGCTTGCTGAAGCGAATGGTCGAGACGTCCAGCTCCATCCGCTACACCGCCATCGATATCAACCAGACCTCGCAAGCCGCGATGAGCGATGCCGTGGGGCCCATCGTGCGCGAGGATGGCAGTTTCAATTACATCGCCGCTGATTACCGCACCGTAACCCATGAGGATTTGCGTCACGATCAGGAGCTCACACTCATCACCCTGCTTGGGTTTCAGGAGGGTAACGAGCTGCCCGTGAGCACTGGGCGGCTGATTCGTAGCCTTGCAGGTAACACCACCTACATCCTTTCGGAAATGCAGGTCTACGACGAAGGCCTGGAAAGTACCATCCTCAAGTTCTACGCCAACCCCTGCATGCTCCAGTTCTCCCAAATGGTCGCGCTTCAACAAGGCTTCATCCCCTCGGGCGAGCATGAAGCCATGCTCGTACCGCTACGCATTCAGGATGAACCCATCCATGTCGCGGTAACCCTGCAACCTGTGCAGCGTCTGCAGCAACGTGGGTACCTGCTGACCAACATCTGCCTCAAGTACACGCCCGAACAGTTCCGTCGCATCAGGGCCCGGCATTGCAACTGCAGTGTGGTGGACGAGTTCGCCAGTGGTGATGGCTCGGTGCGCTACCAGATCGCGAAGTACCTTCAGTAGTGACTCTACGGGGACAGACACATCATGAATCCTTCAGACACCTTACCCCTGTTCGAACGCGGCGTAGGGCGCGTGAAGCTGGCGCTCAAGTCGACATTGAAGCGCACGCCGCGGCCATCGCCTATCTGCCTCAGTGAGCAGTTGCCCTGGTCGGACGATTTGCTTTGCCAGCACGGGCCCGTCCTCAGCGACACCCGAACACTTGGGCAGCTTGGGTATGCCGACAGCCCGCACGCCAAAATCGCAGCGGACAGCATCACCGGGGTGGCGGTTGTGCATCGGCTGTTCACGCCCGAGGGCGTTGCGGCCTTGCAAGGCATCTGCAGCCGTCTGGAGGAGGGGGCGAGTGACAGCGACTGGATCATTTCGCGGCGTACGCGAGGGGTGACGGCTTTATCATCGTTCATCAACGACATGATGTGCAGCCGCTCATTCCTGTTAGCTGTCTCGCGCATTGCAGGCGTGCCGCTGGTGCCTTACCCCATGGTCAATGCGCGCTCGCAGGTCAACTATTTCTACCCCAAGCCTGTCGAGCAACAGCAGCAACTCGGCATGTGGCACACAGACGGCACCAATTACGTGCTGAACATCGTGCTGTCGGGGGCCTGCGAATACAGCGGGGGCGAATTCCTGTTCCATAACGGCACTGTCGACAGCTTTGATGCGCTGGATCACCGTACCTTCGAAAATGCGCGCCTGGACGCACCTGGCGATGCCTTGTTCATCTATGGCAGCCGATTGTTCCACGGTGTGCGCCCGGTGGTCAGCGGGCGACGCATGTCGTTGGTGCTGTCCTTTCATTGTCCCTACTTTGGTGACGACTCCAACCGGTTTTGGCACTTGGCCTCCGACGATGGCATCCCTGCGACGATCCCTAAATGGTTGGGGTTGCGCTGGGCCTTGCAGCGATCAGCAGCCCGCCAGTTTTCAAGAATAGGCATCGAGCCGATTACGTTCGCGCAATTGCATCACACAGGGGCGTGAACATGCCAAGCAGTGCGCCGTACCTGATCCTGCTGCAAGTCATCTTTGTCCTTTCCTGGAGTTCGGGCTTTATTGGTGCCCGGCTGGGCACGGAGGACGCGGGTGCCATCAATCTGCTGTTCTGGCGGTTTCTGCTGGTCAGCATCTGCCTGCTGCCTTTTGTCGTGCATCGGCTGCGTGCGCTTACGTGGGCGCAGATACGTTACAACGCCGTCATTGGTTTCCTGGCGCAGTTTGCCTATCTGGTCAGTGTCTACATCGCCATCCGGGGCGGGCTACCGGCGGGGATTGCCGCCATCATTTGTGCGCTGCAGCCATTGATCACGGCATCGATGAGCAACAACAACCAGCATGAGCGCAGTGGTCGGCAGGAATGGCTCGGGCTTGGGGTGGGGTTCGCCGGCGTCAGCATGATCATTTTTGCAGAGTACAGCCTGTCTGCGAGCCAGCTTAGCCTCTGGCTTTACGCCCTGCCGCTGATCGCCGCCATCACGTTGTCCATTGCCACGCTGTATCAGCGTCGGCAATCGATCATGGCGACGGACCACAGCAAGGACGGTCTGCTGATGCCGTTCTTTCTGCAATCGACTGCGACACTGCTGCTGCTCACGGCTACAGGCTTGCCACTGGGGTTGATCGAAGTGCCTGCCAGCACACAGGTCTGGGCGGCGGTCGCATGGCTGACCCTGTTCTCCACGTTCATTGCCTACCTGAGCCTGTGGATATTGCTGACAAAGCTCTCGGCGACCCGCGTCTCGGCACTGGTCTACCTCGAGCCACCGGTGACGTTGTTATGGGCGGCGTTGATGTTCGGGGACGTGATCCATTGGACAACCTACGTGGGCATTGCGGTGGTCGCGGCAGGTATCGCCATCACCCGCCAGCCGCGCAGGTCGGCCACGCCTGCCAATGCGCTGAGCGACACGGGTGACAGATAGAGGCTCGTGAGCGCGGCACTGCGCTGGTGGCTAGAACCGCCCGTCTTGCATGGTGATGCAGGTGTCGTCGCGTACCTCGAGCAATGCCAGCTCATTGTGGCAGCCCGGTACTTCCCAGGTCAGGAAGTAGCGCGCGGCCTGGAGCTTGCCGAGGTAGAAGTCACGGTCGTCGGCGTTGCCTTTGAGCAGGCCGAGTTCGGCGTGGATCGCCTGTTCCAGCCAGCGCCAGCCGACCACGCAGTGGCCGAAGGCCTTGAGGTACAGGGCCGAGTTGCCCAGGGCGGTGCTGACGTTGCCCTGGGCCATGTCACCCAGCAGGGCAAGGGTGACGGCCTGCAGGCGATTGACCAACTGCTCCAGCGGCTGGCGCAGGGGGTCGAGGCCAGGGTGGTGGCTGGCGCGCTCGGCTGTGCTGGCGATCAGGCGGATCAGGTGCTTGAGCCCGGCGCCGCCGTTTTGCGCAAGCTTGCGGCCGAGCAGGTCGAGCGACTGGATGCCTTCAGTGCCCTCGTGAATCGGGTTCAGGCGGTTGTCGCGGTAATACTGCTCAACGGGGTACTCGCGGGTGTAGCCATGGCCGCCGAGGACTTGGATCGCTAACTCGTTGGCTTTGAGGCAGAAGGCCGATGGCCAGGATTTGACGATCGGGGTCAACAGGTCGAGCAGTGCCTGGGCGTGTTGCCGAGTGCTCTCGTCGTCGGCTGTCTGGGTGTCGTCGAACAGGCGTGCGGCGTACAGGCCAAGGTCGAAGGCGCCTTCAACGTAAGCCTTCTGCGTCAGCAGCATGCGCTTGACGTCGGTATGCCCGATGATCGGCACGGCAGGGCTGTGCGGGTCCTTGTTGTCTGGCAACCGTCCTTGCGGCCGCTGGCGCGCGTAGTCCAGCGAGTACAGGTAGCCGGCATATCCGAGCATCACCGCGCCCATGCCAACGCCGATGCGCGCCTCGTTCATCATCTGGAACATGCAGGCCAGGCCCTGGTGCGGCTGGCCGACCAGGTAGCCGATGCACTGGCCGTTGTCGCCGAAGTTCAACGCCGTCGAGGTGGTGCCGCGCCAACCCATCTTGTGGAACAGGCCAGCCAGCAGCACATCGTTACGCTCGCCACGGCTGCCATCCGGGTTCACCCGGTACTTGGGCACGATGAACAGCGAGATGCCCTTCACCCCGGGAGGCGCATCCGGCAGCTTGGCCAGCACCATGTGCACGATGTTTTCCGACAGCTCGTGGTCGCCGCCAGAGATGAAGATCTTGTTGCCCTTGAGCCGGTAGCTGCCATCGCCTGCGGGTTCGGCGCGGGTGCGGATATCGGCCAGGGACGAGCCCGCATGCGGCTCGGTCAACGCCATGGTGCCGAAGTAGCGGCCTTCGATCATCGGCTGCAGGAACAGGCGTTTTTGTTCGTCGGTGCCGAAGCTTTCGATCAGGTTGGCCGCGCCCATGGTCAGGAACGGGTAGGCCGTGGTGCCAGCGTTGGCGGCCTGGAAGTGTGCGAAGCAGGCCTGCGAGACCAGGCTGGGCAACTGCATGCCGCCGACTTCGAAGTCGCGGTTGGCGTTGAGAAAGCCCGCTTCGAGGAAGGCGTACACGGCCGGCTTCACCTCGGGGATCAACTCGGCGCGGCCGTCCACGTAGCGCGGCTCGTTTTCATCGGCCTTGCGGTTGTGCGGCGCAAAGTACTTTTCGGCGATGGTACGGGCGGTGGTCAGCGCCGCGTCGAAGGTTTCGCGGCTGTGCTCGGCGAAGCGCGGGCGCTGGGTGAGGGCTTCGGCGTTTAGGACTTCGTAGAGCTCGAAGGCGAGGTTGCGAGGGCTGAGCAGGGTCTCGGGCATGGGGGCGGTCCTTGAGCGGGCTTGGGGCGAGTCTAGGATTGGCTCGAAGGGGTGGCTACCATGATTGATTCAATTGATGGTATGGAACAGGCAGAGACTTAAATGAACAATGATCGCTTTAAGTCCTGCGGCTCGCACAGTGCGTTTGGGGAGGCAGAGCATAACCCTGGTTCAAGGTTGGAATAGGGTGCCGTCGACGTTCAGAGGGCGGAAGTACCCCTTAATGCAATTAATTTCACGCACACAAAGTTGAATGTGTGTTTCCTGTCGAAATGAAGTGCCTGGATAAAGCGCGTGCCCTTCAAGGAAGGGGGAGCGAACTGAATGATAGGGTTTCAAACCTACCATTTCCCGCGCCGAATGCAGCGACTGGAAAACTGCGCAATCCAGGAATCGCTTCAGGTTGTCTGTATCGCCAGGAAAGCCAGGCTTGTTTTCAGGCAGTACGTCAGTACTGGCTGCCAACAAGTGATAAGCCGCTCCAAGCTCATGTAACGCCCCTTCTTCCGTAAGATTCAGGCAAAGCCCCAAGTCAATAACAGCCCCGACCACGTAGGGTTCTTTAATTGATCCTTGGCCACGTTTGTATTGTTTGATGAGGCGAGCATAGCTAAGAGCGCGCTCGGGGCTGCTCTCCCAAAAGTACGCACCCTCACCGAGCCAATCGTATTCATTCATGCTTGGCGAAATCTGATCGCCAGCCAAGACTGCCTCTCCGATCTTGCGATCACATCCGTGGAACCCGAGGACAAATGAGGGAAGCTGCTGATACATCTACCTGTAGTTCGCCTTGAGCTCGCCCTTGGTAGTGAAGACACCTGTCCTGGCACGGAAAGCTTTCGCCTCTGCAGGGTTGCCAGCAAGAATCTGTGCGAGCTGAAGGATGCGCTGGGCAGCTTCAACGTGCGGATTATCAGCCTTGGGCTTTGTAGGGGCTTTGGCAGTCATGTCGACCTCCATTGAGGCGGTATTGGCTGAAAGGTGCTTGAGCCACTCTACCGTCAAGGGAGGGATTTGTCAGCTCAAGCCGGCAAGTTCTCAGATTTTCATCCTATTCTGTAGTCCATTTCGCAAACATACCCTCAACCCAGCTCTTGCCATTGGCTGCAATCGATTCCAATTCAAACCTTTAGAATTGAAAAAGGAGAGCCTAAGCTCTCCTTCTTCTTCAGCAACCTGCAGCCATCAACCGATGGTCATCAGGCTCGCATTACCCCCCGCAGCAGCAGTATTCACACTCACCGCCCGCTCGATCACCAGCCGCTCCAGCGCAATCTGGTGGTCGCCGCTGGACAGCCCGTGCACACCGACGATCGCCCCGGCACGCTTGGCCACTTGCTGGCACACGCTACGCAGCTGGTCCGAATCGCCATGGTGGATCACGGCGTCGAACGCCACTTCATCTTTGTTCCAATCCGCTACCAGCTTGACCTTGGCCTGCAGCTCTTTCGGCAGGCGGGCGCGCAGGGCTTTGCCCGGTTCGCCGTCAGCCCATACCGCCGAGCTGCCAACCGCCAAGACGGCAGCAAACTGCGCCAGCAGGTCGGCTTCGTTGTCCGCCAGGCACAGCACGTGCTCGCGCGGCAGGATGGTGTAGCTGTTGCGCTCGCCGGTCGGGCCTGGCAGCAGGCGGGCGATGCCGCTCTGCGACTGGCCGGCAAACTGGGTGCACAGCGCAGCCAGGTCGGCCTGCTGGTTGCTCTCGGCCCAGGCCTTGAGGCTGTGCAGCGGCTTGATCAGCTGCTCGTGCAGGGTGCGGTCAGGCTTGCCTTCGCCATCCTGCTGCTGGAAGTGACGGCCAATGGCGTCGGCCGGGCGGGTCGACAGCAGGCGGTACAGGTACAGCGGGCCGCCGGCTTTCGGGCCGGTACCGGACAGGCCTTCACCGCCGAACGGTTGCACGCCGACCACTGCGCCAACGATGTTGCGGTTGACGTACATGTTGCCGGCGTTGGCGGTTTCCACCACTTTGGCGATGGTCTCGTCGATGCGGGTGTGCACGCCGAGGGTCAGGCCGTAACCGGAGTTGTTGATCTGCTCGATCAGTTGGTCGAGGTTGCGGCGGTTGTAGCGCACCACGTGCAGCACTGGGCCGAAGATCTCGCGCTTGAGTTCGTCGAAGCTGTCCAGCTCGATCAGGGTTGGCATGACGAAGGTGCCGCGTTTGACCTCGGCCGCATCGGCGATGGCAACCTGGTAGACCGAGCGGCCTTTTTCACGCATGCCCTGGATGTGCTTCTCGATGCCGGCCTTGGCTTCGGCGTCGATCACCGGGCCGATGTCCACGGCCAGGCGGTCCGGGTTGCCCAGGCGGCTTTCGGCCATGGCACCCTTGAGCATCTCGATCACACGGTCGGCGGAGTCTTCCTGCAGGCACAGCACGCGCAGTGCCGAGCAGCGCTGGCCGGCGCTGTCGAAGGCCGAGGACACCACATCGATCACCACCTGCTCGGTCAGGGCCGAGGAGTCGACGATCATCGCGTTCTGGCCGCCGGTTTCGGCGATCAGCGGGATCGGGCGGCCCTGGTTGTCCAGGCGGCCGGCGACGTTACGTTGCAGCAGGCGGGCCACTTCGGTGGAACCGGTGAACATCACGCCTTTGACGCGCTCATCACCGACCAGGCCGGCACCGACAGTCTCGCCGCGGCCTGGCAGCAGTTGCAGGACGCCTTCCGGAATGCCGGCTTCCAGCAGCAGGCGCACGGCCTGGGCGGCAATCAGCGGGGTTTGCTCGGCGGGCTTGGCCAGTACTGGGTTGCCCGCGGCGAGTGCAGCGGCGACCTGGCCGCTGAAGATTGCCAACGGGAAGTTCCACGGGCTGATGCACACCACTGGCCCCAATGGGCGGTGGGCGTCGTTGCTGAAGTCGTTGCGGGCTTGCACCGCGTAGTAGCGCAGGAAGTCCACGGCCTCGCGCACTTCGGCGATGGCGTTGGCGAAGGCTTTACCGGCCTCGCGGATGAGCAAGCCCATCAGCGGCTGAATCTCGGCTTCCATCAGGTCGGCGGTGCGCTCAAGGATCGCAGCGCGCTCGGCGGGTGGGGTGGCCTGCCAGATCGGTGCGGCGTTGAGGGCGCATTGGATGGCGTTGTCGACGTCGGCAACCGTGGCTTCCTGGACGTGGCCGACCACATCGCGGTGGTCCGCTGGGTTCAGCACCGGCACAGCAGCCGATTCGCTGGCGGCGCAGGCCAGCAGCGGGGTGGCTTTCCAGTCGTTGTGGGCAGTGGCCAGCATGGCGCAGGACAGCGACGCCAGGCGGTGTTCGTTGGCCATGTCGATACCGGCCGAGTTGGCCCGCTCAGTGCCGTACAGGTCACGCGGCAACGGGATGCGCGGGTGTGGCAGGCCGATGCCGCCTTCCTGGGTGGCCATGCGCTCGATGCTGGCGACCGGGTCGGCAACCAGTTCCTGGATGGAGATCGAGTGGTCGGCGATGCGGTTGACGAACGAGGTGTTGGCACCGTTTTCCAGCAGGCGACGAACCAGGTACGCAAGCAGGGTCTCGTGGGTGCCGACCGGGGCATAGACGCGGCACGGACGGTTCAGCTTGCCTTCGGAAATCTTGCCGACCACTTGCTCGTACAGCGGCTCACCCATGCCGTGCAGGCACTGGAACTCGTACTGGCCGGGGTAATAGTTCTGGCCGGCGATGTGGTAGATGGCCGACAGGGTGTGGGCGTTGTGGGTGGCGAACTGCGGGTAGATGGCTTCGGGCACGGCCAGCAGTTTGCGTGCGCAGGCAACGTAGGACACATCGGTGTACACCTTGCGGGTGTAGACCGGGTAGCCTTCCAGGCCTTCGACCTGGGCGCGCTTGATTTCGCTGTCCCAGTAGGCGCCTTTCACCAGGCGGATCATCAGGCGATGGCGGCTGCGCTTGGCCAGGTCGATGACATAGTCGATCACATACGGGCAGCGCTTCTGGTAGGCCTGGATGACGAAGCCAATACCGTTCCAGCCTGCCAGCGAGGGTTCGAAGCACAGGCGCTCGAGCAGGTCGAGCGACAGCTCCAGGCGGTCGGCTTCTTCGGCGTCGATGTTCAGGCCGATATCGTATTGCTTGGCCAGCAGGGTCAGCGACAGCAGGCGCGGGTACAGCTCTTCCATCACGCGCTCATACTGGGCGCGGCTGTAGCGCGGGTGCAGGGCCGACAGCTTGATCGAGATGCCCGGGCCTTCATAGATGCCGCGGCCATGCGAGGCTTTGCCGATCGAGTGGATGGCTTGCTCGTAGGATGCCAGGTACTTCTGTGCGTCGTGCTCGGTCAGTGCGGCTTCGCCGAGCATGTCGTAGGAATAACGGAAACCCTTGGCCTCGAAACGGCTGGCGTTGGCCAGGGCTTCGGCGATGGTTTCACCGGTGACGAACTGCTCGCCCATCAGGCGCATGGCCATGTCGACGCCCTTGCGGATCATCGGCTCGCCGCTTTTGCCGATGATACGGGTGAGCGACGAGGTGAGGCCGGATTCGTTATGGGTGGACACCAGCTTGCCGGTCAGCAGCAGGCCCCAGGTGGCGGCGTTGACGAACAGCGATGGGCTGTTGCCCAGGTGCGGCTGCCAGTTGCCGGTGCTGATCTTGTCGCGGATCAGCGCATCGCGGGTGCCCTTGTCTGGGATGCGCAGCAAGGCTTCTGCCAGGCACATCAGCGCCACGCCTTCCTGGGACGACAGCGAGAACTCTTGCAGCAGGCCCTGGACGATGCCTGCGCGGCCGCCAGCGCTCTTCTGGTTGCGCAGTTTTTCGGCGATTCCGGCCGCCAGTTTGTTGGTGGCCTCTGCCAGTGGCGCGCTCAGGCGAGCTTGCTCCAGCAGCATCGGAATGACTTCCTGCTCGGGGCGGCGGTAAGCGGCGGTGATGGCCGAGCGCAGTACCGATTGCGGCAGGATGCTCTCGGCGAATTCGAGGAAGCATTGGTGAGCATGGTCTGGCTGGACTTCGCCAGCATCGTCGACCAGGTTGCTGGCATGACCGTTGAGTTCGGTCAGGGTGGCACCACCCTCGAGCTTCTCCAGGTAATTGAAGATCGCTTGCTTGATCAACCAATGCGGCGTGCGGTCGATGGACTGCGCAGCTGCTTTGAGTCGCTCACGGGTAGGGTCATCGAGTTTGACCCCAAGGGTGGTCGTCGCCATTTCTTATCCTCATTATTGCCACGGCTGTGGCCTAAGCTGACGCCAAGAGTAGCTGTAGGGCAATTCAGGTGCAACCAGGTGCAACCCGATTTTTTTACGGAAAAGGTGCAACTCGTCCGGCGAACATTCCTACACTTAATTAAAGGTTGTTTCTGGGGCGATTTAGTCTGAAAAATCCCGTTTTTGCTCCAAAAAGGAGCAAGAACGAGGCTTTAACTGAAAATGCATGAGTAGGTGCAACTTGAAACGGAAAAAGGGTTGCACCCTGTTTGCGATGTTGCATAGCATTCGCCACCTGGGTGCAACCGCCACGTTGTGGTTGTGCATGAAATAACAACAAACGCCAGGGCACACGCATGGGCAATCCACTAACGATCACCTTTGTGATCTATATCGCTGCGATGGTACTGATCGGCTTCGCCGCGTATCGCGCCACCAATAACCTTTCCGACTACATCCTGGGCGGTCGAAGCCTGGGCAGCGTGGTCACTGCGCTCTCTGCCGGTGCGTCCGACATGAGCGGCTGGCTGTTGATGGGCCTGCCGGGCGCCATCTACTTCTCCGGCCTGTCCGAAGCCTGGATCGCCATCGGCCTGACCGTCGGCGCCTACCTGAACTGGCTGTTCGTTGCGGGTCGGCTGCGGGTGCAGACCGAGCACAACGGCGATGCCTTGACGCTGCCGGACTACTTCTCCAGCCGCTTCGAAGACCAGAGCGGCCTGCTGCGGATCATCTCGGCCATCGTCATCCTGGTGTTCTTCACCATTTATTGCGCGTCGGGCATCGTCGCCGGTGCGCGTCTGTTCGAAAGCACCTTCGGCATGCCGTACGAGACGGCCCTGTGGGCTGGCGCTGCCGCCACCATCGCCTACACCTTCGTCGGTGGCTTCCTGGCGGTGAGCTGGACCGACACCGTGCAGGCTTCGCTGATGATTTTCGCGCTGATCCTCACCCCGGTGATCGTGCTGATCTCGACCGGTGGCTTCGACACCACCTTCCTGGCCATCGAAGCGCAGAACCCGGCCAACTTCGACATGTTCAAAGGTGCCACCTTCATCGGCATCATCTCGCTGATGGGTTGGGGCCTGGGCTACTTCGGCCAGCCGCACATCCTGGCGCGCTTCATGGCCGCTGACTCGGTCAAGTCGATCGCCAAGGCCCGTCGCATTTCCATGACGTGGATGATCCTGTGCCTGGCCGGTACCTGTGCCGTGGGCTTCTTCGGCATCGCCTACTTCTCGGCCAACCCTGATCTTGCGGGCCCGGTTACCGAGAACCACGAGCGTGTGTTCATCGAACTGGCGAAGATCCTGTTCAACCCATGGATCGCGGGCGTGTTGCTGTCGGCCATCCTGGCGGCGGTGATGAGCACCTTGAGCTGCCAGCTGCTGGTGTGCTCCAGCGCCCTGACCGAAGACTTCTACAAAGCCTTCCTGCGCAAGGGTGCTTCCCAGCGTGAACTGGTGTGGGTCGGCCGCCTGATGGTGCTGGCGGTTGCCCTGATTGCCATCGCCATGGCAGCCAACCCGGAAAACCGCGTGTTGGGCCTGGTGGCCTACGCCTGGGCGGGCTTCGGTGCGGCCTTTGGTCCGGTGGTGCTGATCTCGGTACTGTGGAAAGGCATGACCCGTAACGGTGCCCTTGCCGGTATCGTGGTGGGTGCGTTGACCGTGATCCTGTGGAAGCAATTCGACACCCTTGGGCTGTACGAAATCATTCCAGGCTTCCTCTTCGCCAGCATCGCCATCGTCGTGGTGAGCAAGCTGGGTAGCCCGTCGACGGCGATGGTTCAGCGCTTCGAAACGGCTGATGCCGCGTATCACGCTGACAAGTAATACCCGTTGAACAGGCGGCGCCCGCGAAGCAGGCGCCGCCGATCGACAGCCAGGCCTGACTCCGCCTGCAAGGCAAGGTAAACTTGCCACCCCCGCAGGAGTTGCCATGAACTATCGTCACGCCTTCCACGCCGGCAACCACGCCGACGTCCTCAAGCACATCGTGCTGACCCGCCTCATCGCCCTGATGTCGCGCAAGGAGCAGCCGTTCGCCTATATCGATACCCACGCAGGCCTTGGCCTGTATGACTTGCAGGGCGACCAGGCGACCCGCACCGGTGAATACCTCGAAGGCGTTGCCCGGTTGTGGAACCGCGACGACCTGCCGGCCATGGCAGGCGATTACCTGCGCATCATCAAACGTCTCAATGCTGATGGCGAGTTGCGTTATTACCCAGGTTCGCCAGAGCTGGCCCGCCGCCTGATGCGTCAGCAAGACCGCGCCCTGCTCAACGAGAAGCACCCCGAAGACGGGCCGCTGCTCAAAGAGAACATGAAGAAAGACCCACGCGTCTTCGTTCACCTCGGCGAGGGCTGGCATGTGCCGCGCGCCCTGCTGCCGGTGCAGGAAAAGCGCGCGATCATGCTGATCGACCCGCCGTTCGAGCAGGCCGATGAGCTCAAACGCTGTACCACCTCGATGAAAGAGGCGATCGGCCGCATGCGCCAAACCGTCGCGGCCATCTGGTACCCGATCAAGGACCAGCGCTCGCTGACCCGCTTCTATCAGGACCTCACCAGCACTGGCGCGCCCAAGTTGCTGCGCGTGGAGTTGTATGTGCACCACCAGGACAGCCCGCAGGGGCTCAACGGCTCTGGCCTGGCCATTGCCAACCCACCGTGGGGGCTGGAGGAAGAGCTGAAGGAACTGCTGCCCTGGCTCGCCAAAGAGCTGGCGCAGACGGCGGGTAGCTACCGGATGGACTGGCTGATCGCCGAATAAGCAGATTCTGTGCGGCCCTGTGGGAGCGGCCTTGTGTCGCGAAAGGGCCGCACAGCGGCCCCGGTAATCGTGTAGAAATGCCGAAATCGGGGGCTGCTGCGCAGCCCTTTCGCGACGCAAGGCCGCTCCCACATCTACCGCGCAGTCGGTGACGTTTGCGTTATAATCTCGCCCTTTAGCCGCCATCCGCCCACGAGGCCGTTGGCGCATCTCTACCGAAAGAAGAGGCTAATCCCTTGGCATTGACGATTCTTGGCCTGTCCGGCGCCCTTAGCCATGACCCTTCCGCGGCCCTGTACATTGACGGCAAGCTGATTGCCGCCGCCGAAGAAGAGCGCTTCGTGCGTGACAAGCATGCGAAGAACCGCATGCCCTACGAGTCGGCGAAGTTCTGCCTGGAGCAGGCAGGCATCAAGCCATCCGACGTCGACGTGGTAGCCATTCCGTTCGCCCCGATCAGCCTGTTCGGCAAGGCCCGCTGGCACTATGCCAAGCGCTACTGGTATGCCCCGGACCGCGCCCTCGACGCGATCCTGATGGGCAACCGTCGCTACAAGCGCTACCGCAAGAAGATCGTCTGGTGCCTGGAGCAACTGGGCTTCGACCCGAAAAAGGTCAAGATCGAACCGGTCGAGCACCACCTGGCCCACGCCTCCAGCGCCTACCACTGCTCGGGTTTCAAGGAAAAGACCGCGATCCTGGGTATTGACGGTAAGGGCGAGTACGCCACGACCTTCTTCGGCTATGGCGAAAACGGCAAGATCCACAAGATCAAGGAATTCTTCGACCCGGACTCCCTGGGCGGCCTGTATGGCGCGATCACCGAGTTCCTTGGTTTCGAAATGCTCGACGGCGAGTTCAAGGTCATGGGCATGGCGCCGTATGGCGACGCCAGCAAATATGACTTCTCGCGCCTGGCCAGCTTCGAGAACGGCGAACTGGTGATCAACACCGAATACGCCAACGTCATCGGCCTGCGCCGCTATAAAGAGAAGGGCAAGGGTTTCTACTTCTCGCCGAAGCTGATCGAGTGGCTGGGTCCCAAGCGCGAAGGCGACATCGCCGACGAGCCGTACATCCACTACGCCGCCAGCATGCAGGCGCTGTTCGAGAAGCTGGCCCTGCAGATGATCGACCATTACCTGGGCGATACCTTGAAGCAGACCGGCAAGCTGGCCTTCGCCGGCGGCTGCGCGCTGAACGTCAAGCTCAACCAGAAGATCATCGCTCGCCCGGATGTGAAGGAGCTGTTCGTTCAGCCTGCTTCCGGTGATGCCGGTACTGCGGTGGGTGCCGCGGCCTATGTGTCCCATGCCCGCGGCGTGCCGGTCGAGAAGATGGAACACGTCTACCTCGGCCCGTCGTACTCCAACGAGGACGTGATCGCCGCCTGTGCCCGTCATCCGGACCAGCCGAAGTGGCGCAAGCTCGACAACATGCCCGAGCAGATCGCCAAGATCATGGTCGACGGCAACCCGGTGGCCTGGTTCCAGGGCCGCATGGAATTCGGCCCGCGCGCCCTGGGTGGTCGTTCGATCATCGGCTGCCCGAGCGTAGAAGGCGTGGCTGACCGCATCAACCACCAGATCAAGTTCCGCGAGCGCTGGAGACCTTTCTGCCCGTCGATGCTCGACACCGTCGCCCCGCAGATGATCAAGGTCGATCACCCGGCGCCGTTCATGACCTTCACCTTCGAAGTGGCTGAAGAGTGGAAAACCCGCGTACCGGAGGTGGTCCACGAGGACGGCACTTCGCGTGCCCAGGTGCTCAAGCGCGAATACAACCCGCGTTACTACGACATGATGAAGGCGCTGGAAAACCTGACCGGCAACGGCGTGTCGCTGAACACCTCGCTGAACCGCCGGGGTGAACCGATGATCTGCTCGCCGACCGATGCCCTGAACATGTTCTTCGGCTCGGACCTGCAGTACCTGATCATGGAAGACATCCTGGTAGTGAAGGACGGCGCGGCCGCGTATGACCAGCCGCTCTGAGCCGCGCATCCTGCAGTTCTGCCATGGCTATGACGGGCCGTTTCTGGACTGTGCCCGTCAGTACGCCAGCCTGTTTCAAGGGCGTGGCTACCAGGTCACCACGGTGTTTCTCACCGGTGCCGCCGACCCGCAGGTCGCGGCCGGCTGCGCGTCGGACGAGGTGCTGTTCCTGGAGTTCAGCTCCAAGGCCGTGCGTGGGCTGAAGCTTGGCGCCATCCGTGCTTTGCGGCGGATTGCGGCTGAGCGCCATTTCAGTTTCTGCATCGCCCACCGGTTCAAGCCGATCTATGTCGCCTTGTTGGGCACTGGTCTGCCGGTGATCGGTGTGCACCACGCCTTTGGCGACTATCAGCGCAAAGGGCGGCGGCTGTTTGCCAACCTGTTCAGCAAGCGCCTGAGCCTGCTCGGCGTTTCCGATGCGGTGCGGGACGACATGCGCCGCTGCCTGCCCGCATGGCCGGCTGAACGTATCCAGACCCTGTACAACCGTATCGACATCGAGGCCCTGCAGGCAGCATTGGTGCCTCGGGACGCAGCGCGCGAGGCACTTGGCCTCGACCCTCAGGCGTGGATCGTCGGCAACGTCGGCCGCCTGCACCCGGACAAGGACCAGGCCACGCTGTTGCGCGGTTTTGCCCAAGCGCTGCCGGGGCTGCCTGCTGGCGCGCGCCTGGCGATACTGGGCAAAGGCCGCCTGGAAGCCGAGCTCAAGGCGCTGGCTGCCGAGCTGGGTATCGCCGCGCAAGTGGACTTCCTCGGCCAGGTGCCGGATGCCCGCCGTTATTTCACCGCGTTCGATGTGTTCGCCTTGAGTTCGGACCACGAGCCGTTCGGCATGGTCCTGCTTGAAGCCATGGTGGCGGGCGTACCGGTGCTGGCCACGGCCTGCGGCGGTGCCCGCGAAGTGGTCGAAGGTGTGGGTGTGCTGTTCCCGCTCGGTGACGCTGGGCAGCTGGCCCAAGGCCTGAAGCACATGGCCACGCTGGATGAGCAGCAGCGCGAAGCGTGCGCCGAGCACATGCTGCAACGCCTGCACCAGCGCTTTTCTGACCCGGCGGTGCGCGAGGCCTTCTGGCAGTTGCCGCAGGTGCGTGCCCTGGTGGCGCAGGCGTGATGCTCAATCATATCCAAGCCTTCCGCGAACGCGGCTGGCAAGTCATCGACGCCAACGCGTATGCCGAAGCCTGGGCACGTTTTGGCGGCAGCGTGGCCACGCACCCGCTGGTGGTCGAGCAGTTGGCCGAGCTGGCGCAAATTCCCGTGCGCTACTTGGGTTGGCTGCAAGGCGGCGAGCTGAAGGCAGCGATCCCCACGTGGGGGCGCCACCTGGCGCTGTCCAAGGACGTGCTCAAGCGTGCGGGCAAGAAAGGCCTGTTCGACCTCGGCAACGCCGAGATCATCCTGCCGGCCGCCGCCGATGCTGGCGCGCCACTGCGCCATGCCGCGCGTTACCTGTCCGAGCTGAACCAGGGCCGCTTCACCGGGCTCAAGGCGCAGACCGAGCAGTTGGCCATGGCCCGTGCCCACGAGGACCTGTCGAAAAAGTTTCGCTACAACCAGCGCCGCGAGTTGCGTTTGCTGGAAGAGGCGGGCGGGGTGGTGCGGCCGATCAGTGACTTTGACGCCGGCCAGATTGCCGCCATGTACCGTGACCTGTTCCAGCGTCGCTGGGGCTTCCCGGCCACCGGTGCCGAGCGCATTGACGAGGTGCTCGAGCGTTTGCGCGAGTTGTTGATCGGTTCGGTGCTGTTGCTCGACGACAAGCCCATCGCGATTCAGTTGGTGTATCGCGTCGAGGCGCCCGAGTGGATCAGCGTCGAGTACGTCAATGGCGGTGTCGACCCGGAAACCAAGGCGTTCAGCCCCGGTAGCGTGCTGAGCTTCCTGAATACCCAGGCGGCCTGGGAAGACGCCCGGGCGCGTAACAAACCCCTGCGGTTCTCGTTCGGTCGCGCCGACCGCGAGTACAAGGACCGCTGGTGCAACCCCGTGCCGGTGTTCCAGGCGTGAGCCGCAAGCAGCAGTTGCTCAAGCGCCACCGGCGCAACAAGCGCCTGGGCCTGCTTGCAGGCCTGCTCGTGCTGATCGGGCTGGGTGTATTCACCTGGTGGTGGCTGCCGCTGTTGTTGCTGCCGCTGGTGTGGGCCGCCCACGAGGCCTGGTTCGCGGACCACCTGTTCTACGCGCCCACCGAGGACTATGCCTACAACTTCGGTGAGCAGGCCCGCGCAGCCTCGGCCAGCCTGCAAAACGGCCTGTTGAAGGCCGACGCAGCGCTGCAAGGCGACGAAACCCTGGTCCTGGAGCTGCGGGTAAAGAGCACCTGGTTGGGGCGGTTTCTCGACCCGCGGGTGGAGCTGTTGGCGGATGAGCTGACGGATCGGCAGGCGTTCGAGCGCGGTGTCGACGGGGTTCGCTTCCTCAACCTGACCGGCCTGGCCGCGCCGCTCCAGGCCGGTACGCTGCGTATGCGTGGCCGCCATTGCCGGCTGCAGGGCGAACCGCGCCTGTGGATTACCCCCAGCGTCGAGTTGCAGCGCCGTCGCGTGATGGTCATTGCGCCCCATGCCGATGACGCTGAGCTGGCAGCTTATGGCCTGTACAGCCAAGCCGACGAAACCTGGGTGGTCACCCTGACTGCCGGCGAAATCGAAGCCGAGCACTATCAACAGATGGGCTTGGGCAAAGCCGAGGCGGCGCGCCTCAAAGGCCGTTTGCGTGCCTGGGACAGCATTGCCGTGCCGCGCTGGGCGGGCGTGCCGGAATCGCGCTGTGTGCAGTTGGGCTACTTCTGCCTGCAACTGCCGGCCATGCAGGCCGCGCCGGATGTGCCGGCCGCTTCACGCGAAGCCGACATGGCCGATATCCGCCCGTTCCGCCAGTTCAACCCATTCGCGCTGCCCGCCGACAGTGATGGTGCGCCGACCTGGCACAACCTGCTGGCTGACCTGCGCGCGTTGCTGGCCATGGCCAAGCCCGAAGTGCTGGTCATGCCGCACCCGCAACTCGACCCGCACCCTGACCATATCTGTGCCCAGGCGGCCGTGCTGGAAGCCTTGCAGGGCCAGGAGTGGCAGCCGCAAACGCTGCTGTGCTATGCCAACCACCTGCATGACAACGACCGCTGGCCAATGGGTGACAGCGGCGACGGTGTGGCCTTGCCGCCGCAACTGAGTGCCGACCAGCCGTGGGCACCGTGCGCGCTGGTGCTGGGGCTGCCGACCCAACACGACAAGGCCATGGCCCTGGGCATGATGCACGACCTGCAGCCCCCGGCGCCGTTCAAGCGCCGCCTGCGCCGCCTGTTGCAACGCTGGCTGGCCGGGCGCCGGCCGTCGCCCTATGGCGAGAACGAATTCTTCCGCAAGGCCGTGCGCCGACATGAACTGTTCTGGCGGCGTGAGCTGTAGGCGCGCCCCCTGGTTGACCGCGATGGCGCTGAGCGCCCAAGGAACGCAATGAAAGTCTTATTTCTGGTGCAGAAGGAACAGCGGGCGATCCTCGACCGCCTGTACGATGGCGTCGCGGCCAACTGCGAATGTGACCTGCGCTGGCTGACCAGTGAAGACCAACGTAACCTGCGCCGCTACTTCAAGCGTGAAGTGCAGGTGGAGCGTTATGACCGCATCGTGTTCTTCCTGCGCTTCAAGCAGGAGATCCGCCAGGTGGCGTTCATCCAGACGGTGCCTAACCTGGTCATCCTCGAGCACGACGCCTACCAGAACTACATCCCCTGCAAGTACACCGGCAAGTTCAGCGCGCATTACCGCAAGCTGCCGTGGGCGCGGGTGATCAGTTCGGGCTACATGGTCAGTGAGCGCCTGCGCCAGGAAGGCTTCGACGCGGTATTCGTGCCCAAAGGCTACGATGAGCACCTGCTGACCGACCAAGGGCGTGAGCGCGACATCGAACTGGCGTTCGTGGGCAGCACCAACAGCGTTGCCTACAGTGGGCGCAAGGCGCTGCTGGACGAGCTGGGGCGGGTCGAGAACCTGGTAGTGACCCGTACCAAGTCGGGCGAGGACTACTGCAACACGCTCAACCGTATTCGTTTCTTCGTCAGTGCCGACGTCGGCATGGGCGAATACATGATCAAGAACTTCGAAGCCATGGCCTGTGGCTGTGTGTTGCTGGCGTTCGACCAGGGCGCGGAAGAAAACCGCGCCCTGGGCCTGCAAGACATGCACAACGTGGTGTTCTACGACAGCATTCCGACCCTCCAGGAAAAGCTCGGCCGTTTGCGGGCCGACCCTGCGCTGGCACAGCGGATTGCAGAAAATGGCCGCCATCTGGCGGTTTCCCGTTTCAGTTTCGGTGAAGTTGGACGTAGCATCGT
Organism: Pseudomonas sp. ITEM 17296; assembly: GCF_028895205.1. Lineage (NCBI taxonomy): Bacteria > Pseudomonadati > Pseudomonadota > Gammaproteobacteria > Pseudomonadales > Pseudomonadaceae > Pseudomonas > Pseudomonas sp. ITEM 17296. The sequence continues at coordinate 300,539 of NZ_WJRS01000001.1, forward strand.
CGACCACATGCGCCCTGCGCTCAGGCCTCAACCGCCGTTGTCTGCCTGGCAGCGGCTACGCCTGAAGCTGGGTATTTAAAAAGAGCTTTCGTGCCTACGGAGCGGGCGCTGGAAGTCGATTGTCGCAATGCGGAGGGAGTCCGGTGCGCTTTTCAAATGAGAGTGACGTCACGCTGGTCGTGACAAGTTGTGGGCGGTTCGATCTGCTCAAAGATACCCTTGAGAGTTTCGATCGCTACAACACCGCGCCCATTCGCGAAGTCTTCATCACCGAAGATTCAGGTGACGAGGCCGTGCATGGGGCAGTGCCGGAGCACTGGAAACCGCACTGCACGGTGTTCGTCAACCGGCCAAAACTGGGCCAGCTGCCGTCGATCGACCTGGCTTATAGCCACGTCAAGACGCCCTACATCTTCCACTGCGAGGATGACTGGCATTTCTATCGGCAGGGCTTTGTCGAAGACTCCCGGGCCATCCTGGAGGTCAGCCCCAACCTGCTGCAGGTCTGGCTGCGCAGCCATGCCCACGACTTGGCCGTGCACAGCCCCTACATCCACCTGGGCGATCGCCAGGTGATCGCGGGCGTGCCGTGCTACCCATTGCTGTCCGAGAAGGCCGACTGGCAAGCGTTTTCGCTCAACCCCGGCCTGCGTCGACTGAGCGATTATCAGCGCTGTGCGCCATTTGCCGCCTATGCTGGAGAAAAGGCGCTTTCCCGTCGCTATTCAGAGTTAAATCTGACAGCGGTCACCTTGGAGGGTGATGCAGTATTGCACACAGGATTTGGTAATCACGTGACCTTGCCGGTAGAAGTAGAGCGCAAGGCCAAACGTCGTCAACGTGATCGAATAAAGCTGGCATTGACGCTGGTGGCGGGTGCCGTAATCGGCATGGGTATCACCATTTTTGTTCAATGAAGTCGCAGTCCCACCTGACTTGAGCGGGAGAGGGGCGCTAACCCCATGAACATCGTCAATATGATGTGGGCAGGCGGTTCGCCGTACATGTCCATCCACAAGGTTCATCGACAGGTGCTGTCTCATGCGGGCCCCGATGCCAGGATCAGCAACTGGCTGCTATTAGGCAGCGGGCTTTGCTGTGGGCTCGGTTCGACCCGGGAGTGGCACATGCCACCGCGTGCGCTCAAGGGCCGGCACCTGTGGCGCCTGCTGCGCCCGTGGCTGCGCATGCGGCTGCGCAAGGCGCTGGCCGAGGCTCAGGCCGAAATCGTGCTGCTCGATGGTGTCGGCGTCGCCCGGCTGGTGCTGCCGCTGTTGCAGCAGATTCCCAACGTACGCGCCAAGGTGCTGTTCCATGGCAAGACACGGCTGACGGCAAGCGACATCCGCTTGTTGCGCACGCTGCCCGCCGAGCGCCTGAGCATTGCGGCGGTTTCCCATACGCTTGCCGAAGCCCTTGAACGTGATCTCGGCAGGCCCGTACAGACCCTGCGCATGGCGCTGGACCCACGGGCGTTCGTCGAGCCGCTGTTGAGCCGCGAGCAGGCCCGGCAAGCGCTGGCGTTGCAGCCTGGCAATGGGCAGGTGTTGGGTGCAGTGGGGCGGCTGGTCGAAAGCAAAGGCTTTGAAATGCTGATCGAGGCGTTTGCCAAGGCCGCTATCCACAAGCCTGATCTGCAACTCGCAATCATCGGTGAAGGCCCCTTGCATGCCGTGCTGCAAGCGCGCATCGACGCGTTGGGCCTGGCCGGGCGTGTGCACCTGTGCGGTCACCGTGAAGACCTACAGCAGCTCTACCGCGCGTTTGACTGGCTACTGGTGCCTTCGCGGTCAGAAGGCTTGGGGTTGGTCGTGCAAGAGGCGGTGATGGCCGATGTGCCGGTGGTCTGCAGCGACCTGTTGGTCTTCCGTGAGCAGTTGCTGGACACCGGTGGCTACCTGCCAATTGCTGACCAATCAGCCTGGGCCGCGGCGATAGAGCGCTGCAGCGTGCCCGGCGCCACGGCGCTGGCTGCCCGGCAACGCCAGGCATTGGCGCCGGAGCAGGCCTGGCAGGCTTTCCAGAACGGTTCGCAAAGCCTGCTGCGCGGTTGAGTGTCAGCGGGCCAGCAGGGCGGCCTCGAAGTCGGCGAGGGGGAACCGGTCACCCAGGTTCTCCCGCTGAATGTAGTTCACCATGTGCTGCACGTTGCGCCGAATCATGCGTGCAGACAGCGGCGGGCGCAGGAAGCGCATGTCGGCCACGTCGATCAAGCCCAGGCGCTGGTCGGGGGTGACCACGACATTGCCCAGGTGCAACGAGCGGAAGTAGACACCGCTGCGGTGCAGTTGGCGGATCAACTCGATCAACCGCGGCAGGTAAGTGTCCCAGCTGAAGTCAGCGTCGCGCGACATTTGCAGCAGCGTACGCCCAGGCAGCGGGCGGTACAGCACCGCCGTTCTGCCGGGCAGGTCAAGCTTGTGCTGGCTGATCACCTCGAGGGTAGGAATGCCCAATTGCGCCAGGCGCGCGGCGTTGTCGACGAAGCGCTGGGAATAGGGGCGCAGCAGCGCAGATGAAATCAGTCGCTTGCGACGAAAAACCTTGAGGAAATTACCATTCTCGAGCAGGTAGACTTTGGCGCCATGGCTGTCTGCCTCTAGCACCTGTGCGCCTAGTGTCAGCTGATCGAATTCGACCTGGGTGAGCCGGGAGCATTGCATGAATAGGGCCTTGTCGTCTGGCGAGCAAAATGACCGGCAATAATGCCGAAAATAATGCGGTAGCACCATGGATGGTGTCTTTGATTCATCGGGGGAAAGGATGTTGTATGAAAAAAACTGGGCGCGCGCCTGGTTAGGATTGGGTCTGGTCTGGTTCTTGGCGGCGATTGCGCTGGCGCCCAGCAATAAGCTGTACCAGCAAGGGCTGGTGCTGTTCTTGTGGTTGCCGACGTTGCTGTTGGCGTGGTCTGCCCGGCAGGTGCTGGCTGAGGCTTGCCGGCGCCAGCCGGCGTTGTGGGCGAGCGTGCTGCTGTTGCTGGCGTGGAGCGGGATCAGTTTGGCCTGGTCGCCGTCAGAGGAACCCGGGCGCGAAATCAAGCGGCTGATTTATATCCTGGTGTTTCTGATGGCATTCCCGCTGTTGGCGCAGCGTGGTCAGCGGCGAATTCGCCACTTGTTGGCGTTTGGCAGCGGCTTGCTGGGCCTCGCCGCGCTGATCTCGATCATCAACTTCTATGGTGTGCAGGGCAACCCGCTGCCGGTACGGCTGGGGGGGATCGGCGAGATTTCGCACCCGATCCTGGGCGCTTATGTGATTGGCGCTGCCGCGCTGCTGCTGCTTTACCAACCGCCGCGTCATCGCGGCCTGCAGTTGGCCTGGCTGGTGGCGCTGGCCTGCCTGGGGGCCTTCGCGGTGCTTAGTCAGAGCCGTGGCGCGGTGCTGGCCCTGGTCATCACTGTGGTGCTGGCGCCGCTGTGGTTCCGCGACCGCCACAGCCGGCTGTTCGCCATCCTCGCCATGATCGCCACCGCTGCGGCCTTCTACACCCTGTTCAGCCTGATCGCCGAGCGCGGCTCATCGTACCGCCCGGAGATTTTCCATGCGGTGCTGAACATGATCGCCGCCCACCCTTGGACTGGGCTGGGGCTGGGCGCGGCGTACGATGTGAACGCCGTTGGCCTGCACTTCGACCATACCCACAACATGTTCACCCACGTTGCCGTGGAAATGGGCCTGCCCGGCATGCTGCTGTGGGTGGCCGTGTGGCTGTACACCCTGGCTGAAATTGTCCGGGCACGCGGCACGCTGTTCGGCAAGATCCTGCTGTGCTTCTGGGTTTACTCGACCCTGGCCATGCAGTTCGATGCCGCCAGCCTCACTGGTACGCCGCGTGCAGAGTGGTTCATCAGCTGGCTGCCGGTCGGCCTGGCCATGATGTTGCCTTGGGGGCGTGCCGAAAATGACGCCTGTGGTAAAATTTCCGGTTCAACCTGAACAGCGAGCTCGATGATGGCCGAAACACCGCGAACCGCGGAGCATACCTCCAGCCTGAAGATCTACTTCCGGCTGCTGAGCTACGTGAAACCCTATGCCGGCATTTTCCTGCTGAGCATCGTCGGTTTCGTGATCTTCGCCTCGACCCAGCCGATGCTGGCCGGGATCCTCAAGTATTTCGTCGATGGCCTGAGCAATCCGCAAGCGGTGTTGTTCCCTACCGTGCCTTACCTGCGCGACCTGCAGCTGCTGCAGGCGGTGCCGCTGCTGATCATCCTGATCGCGGCCTGGCAGGGGTTGGGCTCGTTTCTGGGCAACTACTTCCTGGCCAAGGTTTCCCTGTGCCTGGTGCATGACCTGCGTGTGGAGTTGTTCAACAAGTTGCTGGTGTTGCCCAACCGCTATTTCGACAACCACAACTCGGGGCACCTGATCTCGCGCATCACCTTCAACGTGACCATGGTCACCGGCGCTGCGACCGACGCGATCAAGGTCGTGATCCGCGAAGGCCTGACGGTGGTCTTCCTGTTCGCCTACCTGCTGTGGATGAACTGGCACCTGACCTTGGTGATGGTTGCCATCCTGCCGGTGATTGCAGTGATGGTCAGCGTTGCCAGCAAGAAATTCCGCAAGCAGAGCAAGAAGATCCAGGTGGCCATGGGCGACGTGACCCACGTCGCCTCCGAGACCATCCAGGGCTATCGCGTGGTGCGCAGCTTCGGCGGCGAGGCTTACGAACAGCAGCGTTTTGGCCGCGCGAGCCAAAGCAACACCGACAAGCAACTGCGCATGACCAAGACCGGCTCGCTGTACACGCCGATGCTGCAGTTGGTGATCTACACCGCCATGGCGGCCTTGATGTTCCTGGTGCTGTACCTCCGTGGTGACTCGACCGCCGGTGACCTGGTGGCCTACATCACCGCGGCTGGCCTGCTGCCGAAACCGATCCGCCAGCTGTCCGAAGTCAGCTCGACCATCCAGAAGGGCCTCGCCGGTGCAGAAAGCATCTTCGAACAGCTCGACGAAGAGCCCGAGGTAGACACGGGCACCCTTGAGAAGGCGCAGGTAGAAGGCCGTCTGGAAGTGCGTAACCTCAGCTTCACCTACCCCGGCACCGACCGTGAGGTGCTGAGCGATATCAGCTTTGTCGCTGAACCGGGGCAGATGATTGCCTTGGTAGGCCGCTCCGGCAGCGGCAAGTCGACCCTGGCGGCGTTGATTCCGCGCTTCTATCACCACGACAAAGGGCAGATTCTGCTCGATGGCGAGGAGATCGAGAACTATCGCCTGCGCAATTTGCGTCGCCATGTGTCCCAGGTCACCCAGCACGTCACCTTGTTCAATGACACGGTCGCCAACAACATCGCCTACGGCGACCTGGCCGGTGCACCGCGCGAGGACATCGAGGCGGCGGCTGCCGATGCCTATGCCAAGGAGTTCGTCGACAAGCTGCCGAAAGGCTTCGATACCGAGGTTGGCGAGAACGGCGTGTTGCTGTCCGGCGGCCAGCGCCAGCGCCTGGCGATTGCCCGCGCGTTGCTCAAGGACGCGCCACTGCTGATCCTCGACGAGGCGACCTCGGCGCTGGATACCGAGTCCGAGCGGCATATCCAGGCCGCACTGGATCACGTGATGGAAGGGCGGACCACCTTGGTCATCGCCCACCGCCTGTCGACCATCGAGAAGGCCGACCTGATTCTGGTCATGGACCAGGGCCGCTTAGTAGAGCGCGGTACCCATGCCGAGTTGCTTCAGGCGAATGGCCATTATGCCCGCCTGCATGCGATGGGCCTGGATGAGCCGGCCAAGGCCGATATCACCTGAACCTCGTTGATCGGGGCCTCGCCGGCCCCGATTGTCACCGGAATTTTCATGGGCCCGATCTGGCCATAAAGCCGTCGCTTACCCTGTGCTAATATCCTGCCCCTGTTCATTATTTTCATATGGGTTGCCCATGAAGTTGTCCATGCCGCGTTTCGATCAAGCCCCGGTACTGGTGGTCGGCGATGTCATGCTCGACCGCTACTGGCATGGCGGTACTTCGCGTATCTCGCCTGAAGCGCCAGTCCCGGTGGTCAAGGTCGATCAGATCGAGGATCGCCCCGGCGGCGCGGCCAACGTTGCCTTGAACATCGCCGCCCTGGGCGCACCGGCGTCGCTGATCGGTGTCACCGGCCAGGACGAGGCCGCCGACAGCCTGGCCAACAGCCTGCAAGCTGCGGGCGTGCGCTCGGTGTTCCAACGCATCGCGCACCAGCCGACCATCGTCAAGTTGCGGGTCATGAGCCGCCACCAGCAACTGCTGCGTATCGACTTCGAAGAACCGTTCGCCACCGACCCGCTGTCGTTGGGCGCGGAGGTCGACAGCCTGCTCGATGGCGTCAAGGTGCTGGTGTTGTCCGACTACGGCAAAGGTGCGTTGAAAAACCACCAGAGCCTGATCCAGGCCGCACGCGCCAAGGGCATTCCGGTGTTGGCCGACCCCAAGGGCAAGGATTTTTCCATCTACCGCGGTGCCAGCCTGATTACCCCGAACCTCAGCGAGTTCGAAGCCATCGTCGGCCGTTGCGCCGATGAGGCGGAGCTGGTCGCCAAGGGCCTGCAGCTGCTGCTGGACCTCGACCTGGGCGCCTTGCTGGTCACCCGTGGCGAGCATGGCATGACCCTGCTGCGTACCGGCCAACCTGCATTGCACTTGCCGGCCCGGGCGCGCGAAGTGTTCGATGTGACCGGTGCCGGCGATACCGTGATCTCTACCCTGGCGGCAGCCATCGCGGCCGGTGAAGAACTGCCACACGCGGTTGCCTTGGCCAATCTGGCTGCGGGCATCGTGGTAGGCAAACTGGGCACGGCGGCAATCAGCGCGCCTGAGCTGCGCCGGGCGATCCAGCGCGAAGAAGGTTCCGAGCGCGGTGTGCTGGGCCTGGAACAACTGCTGCTGGCGATTGATGATGCGCGTGCGCACAACGAGAAAATCGTCTTCACCAACGGCTGCTTCGATATTCTGCATGCCGGCCACGTCACCTACCTGGAGCAGGCGCGGGCCCAGGGCGATCGGCTGATCGTCGCGGTCAACGACGATGCGTCGGTCAGCCGCCTTAAAGGCCCAGGCCGCCCGATCAACAGCGTCGACCGCCGCATGGCGGTACTGGCGGGGCTAGGGGCGGTGGATTGGGTGATCAGCTTCCCGGAAGGTACGCCGGAAAACCTGCTGAGCCAGGTGAAGCCGGATGTGCTGGTCAAAGGCGGCGACTATGGTATCGACCAGGTGGTCGGCGCCGATATCGTCAAGGCCTATGGCGGGACCGTGAAGGTGCTCGGGCTGGTTGAAAACAGCTCGACCACGGCGATTGTCGAGAAGATCCGCAAGCATTGATGTGCCTGCGCACTGCGCGGTCGTTGTACCTGCGCACTGCGCGTTTGTTGTACCCGTACAACGCGCGGTCGTTGTACCTGCGCACTGCGCGTTTGTTGTACCCGTACAACGCGCGGTCCTTGTACCTGCGCAATGCGCGTTTGTTGTACCTGCACAATGCGCGGTCGTTGTACCTGTGCAATGCGTGGTCATTGTAGGAGCAGCCTTGTGCTGCGAAGAGGCCGGTGAAAGCACCATAGATTGAGGGTGATTTCACCGGCCTCTTCGCAGCACAAGGCTGCTCCTACAGGGCGCGCGCGTGAATTTATTTGTTCAGCGACGTCCGCGCCCGCGCTAGCAGCGCCCGTGCCTTGTCGCCAAACCGCTGCAGGTGTGAAGCCCGCCCTGGCTTGGCCTCCACCAAGCCCTGCTGCTTCACCCAATCCCGCCAGCGAATCCGCTCATCGGTGACCACCCAGCCTTCTTGCCGGGCAAAGCTCTCTGCCAGGTAAAGCCCGCGTGTGCTCGCCGGCACCAGCTCGTCCTTTTTCAGCGTATAGAGCTCGGCCAACGGTCGGCCTTCTTCCAGTGGCATCAGGTACAGGTCTGGGCGCTTGCGATTCAGTCGGGCCACCAATTGGTCACCTTCCAGGCGTTCGTCGACATGGAACAAGCTGAGCTTTTTGGCGTCCTTGGGTACCTGCAGGCGCATGTCATAGATCAGCTGCAACGAGGCGGTCGGCAAGTGCACGTAGGCCCGTGGCCGCTCCAGCAGCATCAGCTTGCCGCAATGCACCGGCCGTGCCGCGCCAGACTCCGGCGTCAGCACAAAAGGCAGCGCTTCGCGGTAGTGCAGTGCGGCGGCGTAGGGCGCCGGTAGCCAGGTGTCGTTGAAGCGCCCGCCCAGCCAGCCTTCCGGTGTTTCCAGCAAACACTCCTCGGCCACTTCCTGGACGGCGGTGTGCAGCGGCAAGTTGAGCTCTTGAGCGGGGACGTAGCCTGAAATCAGCTTCAGCACCACGTCGCCACGGTCCTGGCGCCGCTGGCGCACCAGTACCCAGTAATCACGGTTTTGCCAATGCAGGGTCAGGCGTACCGAAACGCCCAGGTTGGCCAGCTCGGCCACGAAACGCTGAGTGTCGGGCAATTGGATGGCCCTGCGCCGCTGTTGGGTCTGGGCGAAGTTCAGCGGCATGCCGATGCTCTGGTAGACCAGGCCTTCGGCAGTTGCCTCGACATGCAGCGGCAGTGTCTTGAAGTTGCTCGGGTTCTTGCGGATCAGCGTACGCGGCACGAGGTTCCTCCTCCTGTCGGACGCCCGCGAGGGCGGCTCAATGCTGGCCCAGAATTCGGGCCACGGTGGCCACGTTATGGGCCAGGTGCAAGGGATTGATGGTGCCGACGATAGCACTGCTGACCCCCGGGTGGGAGAACAGCAGCTCGAAACTGGCCTGCACCGGGTCAACCCCAGGCGCCAGGCAGATGTGCCCGCTGGCCAAGGCTTTTTTAACCAGAATCGCCTTGCCGTGCTCGGCAGCGTAGTCCAGCACCGGGCGTTCTGCCTGCTCGTTCAGGTTGTAGGTGACCATGGCGCAGTCGCCCTGTTCCAGGGCTTTGAGGCCGCCAGCGACGGTCTTGCCGGACAGCCCGTAGCCGAGGATCTTGCCTTCCTGCTTGAGGGCGGCCAGTGTCTGGTAGACCTCTTGCTGTTCGAGGATGGCCAAGTCATTGCCGTCGGAATGCACCAACACCAGTTCGATGTGGTCGGTTTCCAGCAGGCGCAGGCTGCGTTCGACCGAGCGGCGGGTATGGGCGGCGCTGAAGTCGAAGTGGGAGAGCCCGTTGTCGAATTCTTCGCCGACCTTGCTGACGATCACCCACTCATCACGCTGGCCGCGCAGCAGCGGGCCAAGGCGCTCTTCGCTGCGGCCATAGGCCGGGGCGGTGTCGATCAGGTTGATCCCCAGTTCGCGCGCCTGGGCCAGCAGCATGCGGGCCTCGTCATCGCCGGGGATGGTGAAACCGGTCGGGTACTTCACGCCTTGGTCGCGGCCCAACTTGACCGTGCCCAGGCCCAGGGGCGAAACGGTGAGGCCGGTGCTGCCCAGGGGGCGATGGAAGTCGTGCAGGGTCGGCAGGCTCATGGCAGCAGTTGCTCCCAAGCAGGTACGCCCAGCGCAGGGCGTGGCAGGCCAGAGAGATCGGCTTGGGCACTGGGGCGTATGCCATCGCGCTCAAGCTTGGCGATTACCCGGTCGCTGAAGTCCGGGGCCAGCGCCAACTTGGTCGGCCAGCCCACCAGCAGGCGTTGCTGGTCGGCAATAAACGCGTTGTCCGGGCGTACCAGGCCCGACTGTGCCGGTTCGGCGCGGTCGACGCGCAATGTCGCCCAGCGAATCTGGCTTTGGTCGACCCACGGCAGCAGGTTGCCGATTTCCTTTTGCGCCGCGGCAATCTGCGCGGCAGGCTCACGCGCTACGCCATCGGCCTCGGCCAGGTCGCCGCCGAGGTACCAGACCCACTGGCCATCCGCCGCCGGGTGGGTGGTAATGGTGACCCGTGGCTTGGGCCCGCCGCCCAGGCAGTGTGCATACAGTGGCTTGAGGTTCGGCCCCTTGGCCATGACCATGTGCAACGGGCGACGTTGCATGGCCGGCTGGCTCAGGCCCAAGGCGTGCAGCACGTCTTCGGTGCCGGCGCCGGCGCTGAGCACGATACGTTGCGCACGGATTTCACGGTCGTCCACGCGCAGGCCAACCAGCTCGTCGCCATCACGCAGGGGTTCGATACGTTCGCCGGCGAGCAGGCTGTCGCCGGCCAGCTCGGCCAGGTTGGCCAGCAGGCTGGGCACGTCGATGACCAGCTCGGCCAGGCGATAGACCTTGCCCTTGAAGTCACGGTCCTGCAGGGCAGGCGGCAGTTGCTCACCCTTGACCTGATCGACGCGGCCGCGCACGGCCTTGCTGGCAAAGAAGCTGGTGAGGTTGCCGGCCAGGGTGCCGGGGGACCAGAGGTAGTGCGCGTCGGACAGCAGGCGCGTCTTGCCCAGCGGCAGCTCGCCATCGCCCGCCAAGGCCTCGCGCCAGCGTCGCGGCATGTCGGCGATCGCTTCCGAGGCGCCGGTCAGGGCGCCGTGCAGGGCGTACTTGGTGCCGCCGTGGATGATGCCCTGGGACTTGATGGTCTGCTCGCCACCCAGGCTGGCGCGTTCCACCAGCACGGTCGAATAGCCCTGGCGGCGCAACCGGGCATTGAGCCAGAGGCCTGCGACCCCGGCGCCGACGATCAGCACGTCAGTGGAAATGGCGGTTGGCATGGCGGTACCTCGAAGACTGGGACAGCTGGCAAGTATACAGCCCGCATCAATGCCCGGCAGTTTTCGAAAACAGCTGAATCACAACCACCCCGCCAACGATCATCGCCATGCCCAGCATTGCGGGCACATCCAGCTTCTGCCCGTAGATCACCAGCGCTGCCACGCTGATCAGCACAATCCCCAGCCCCGACCAGATGGCATAAGCGATACCCACCGGAATGCTGCGCACCACCAGGGTCAGCATCCAGAAGGCAATGCCATAACCGACCACCATCAACAGCAATGGCAACGGCGTGCTCAGGCCCTTCACTGCTTTCATGGAGGCAGTGGCGATGACTTCGGCGCAGATGGCAATAGCGAGGTAGGTGTAGGCGTTCATGGCAATTCTCCGGTGACTAGTCGGGCATTCTAGACGCCGCCTGGATGCGGTAAAGTCATTACCTATCACCATGGGAGATAGGTTGATGGCGGAACACTGGAACCTCGACCAACTGCGCACCTTCGTCCGCGTCGTCGAGCTGCGCTCGTTCTCCGCCGTTGCCCGTGAGCAGCGCAAGGCGCAGTCGGCAATCAGCACTGCAATCGCCATGCTTGAAGCCGACCTGGGCGTGACCCTGTTCGACCGCAGCAGCGGCCGCCAGCCTAAGTTGACCGAAAACGGTACCGCGCTGTTGGAGGACGCCCGCGAGCTGCTGCGCCAATGCGAGCGCCTCGACGGCCGTGCCCTGGCCCTGATGCGTGGGCAGGAAGCCCTGCTGCGTGTCGCCCAGGACGAGGCCATGCCCTATCAACCGGTGATCGACAGCCTCGATGAACTGGCCAGCCGCTACCCGTACCTGGAAGTGCAACTGGCCAGCGGCGCCCAGGGCGATGTGGCGCGCAAGCTGGTGGAGCGGCGTGCTGACCTTGGCCTGTTCTTTCATCACGAAAGCATGCCGGCATCGCTGGAGCGTCGTGCCTTGGGCAGTGTGGAAATGGTCACGGTGTGCGCGGTCGGCCATCCACTGGCGCAGCAGGCCAAGGTCAACCGCCAGCAGTTGGCGCGCCATCGCCAGCTATTGATCACCCCGCAACAGAGTGGCTACCCCGGCGGCGAGGCGATCAGCCCGCAGATCTGGCGTGCCGACAGCTTCTACGCCATGGCCGAGCTGCTGATGCGTGGCCTGGGCTGGGCGTGGTTGCCCCGGCACGTGGTGCAGTACCCCACTTACCAGGCGCACATGGTCGAGCTCGCCAGCGAGTGGCGGCCACCGGCACTGGTCGTAGAACTGGCTTGGCGCCGTGACGAGCCATTGGGGCCTGCCGCGCAATGGCTGGCCGAGCGCTTTGCGGTGCACCTGCGCGCGATCGGGTAAACTTCGCCGCCATGAACAGAACTCTTTATACCTTGCTGTTTCACCTGGGCCTGCCACTGGTTGCGCTGCGCCTGTTCCTGCGGGCGCGCAAGGCACCGGCCTACGGCCAGCGCATCGGCGAGCGCTTTGCCTTCGGCCTGCCGCCCATGCGCCAGGGCGGCATCTGGGTGCATGCGGTGTCGGTGGGCGAAAGCATTGCCGCCGCGCCCATGGTGCGGGCGCTGCTGAAGGCCTACCCAGGCCTGCCGATCACGCTTACCTGCATGACCCCGACCGGGTCGGAGCGCATTCGTGCGATGTTCGCCGATGAACCGCGCGTGCAGCATTGCTACCTGCCCTACGACCTGCCGTGGGCGGCTGGGCGTTTTCTCGACCATGTGCAGCCGAAGCTGGGCATCATCATGGAAACCGAACTGTGGCCTAACCACATTCACCAGTGTGCCAAGCGTGGCATCCCGGTGGCGCTGGCCAATGCGCGGTTGTCCGAGCGCTCGGCCCGTGGTTATGGGCGTTTTGCCAAGTTGACCCGGCCGATGCTCGCCGAGATGAACCTGATCGCGGTACAGACCGAAACCGAAGCGCAGCGCTTTCGCGACCTGGGCGCGCGCCCTGAATGCGTGCAGGTGACCGGTTCGATCAAGTTCGACCTGAAGGTCGATGACCAGTTGCTGCCGCGCGCCAAGGCGCTGCGCGAGCAATGGGGCGCCAGCCTGCGCCCGGTATGGATTGCCGCCAGCACCCATGAAGGTGAAGACGCGCTGATCCTGCAGGCACATCAGAAGCTGCTGCAGGTGCACGGCGATGCGCTGCTGATCCTGGTACCACGCCACCCCGAGCGGTTCGATGCAGTGCATGCCCTGTGCAGCGAACAGTTCACCACCGTGCGCCGCTCTGCCGGCACCCCGGTCGATGACCAGGCCCGCGTGCTGCTTGGCGATACCATGGGCGAGTTGCTGTTCCTCTACGCCCTGGCCGACATCGCCTTCGTCGGCGGCAGCCTGGTCGCCACTGGCGGCCACAACCCGCTCGAGCCCGCAGCACTGGCTTTGCCGGTGATCATGGGGCCGCATGTGTTCAACTTCCTGGAGATCAGCGCGATGCTGAAGGACGCTGGGGCGTTGCAGCAGATTGAAGATGCCGACGGGCTGGCCGAGGCGGTGCGGCGGTTGATCGAGTTGCCGCAGGATCGCCAGCGCATGGGCGAGGCGGGCAGGGCGGTGATGCGGGCAAACCAGGGCGCCTTGCAGCGGTTGCTGGATGGTCTTGCTGCGATTATCCGCTGAGATAGGCGATTGCTTTTTCGCGGGTAAACCCGCTCCCACAGGGTTGGTGCTTTCCTTGCGAGCTGCACGAAACCTGTGGGAGCGGGTTTACCCGCGAATGGCGCGACATCTATCTCAGGGCCTGCGCTCGAAGTTCTTCGCTGCCGCCGCCGCCAGGTCCGGTGGCAGGAAGTCCTTGTCCGGGTTGTAGTCCGGCTTCAGGTAGCGCCCCAGGTCTTGCAGGTCTTGCGGGCTCAAGGTTCCCGCCGCCTGCTTCAGGCTCAGGTTGTCGAGAATGTAGTCATAGCGGCTGTTGTTGTAATCACGCACCGAGGTGTACAGCTGGCGCTGGGCGTCGAGCACGTCGACGATGTTGCGGGTACCGACCTGGTAGCCGATTTCGGTGGCTTCGAGCGCGCTCTGGTTGGAAATGATCGACTGTTTGCGTGCCTGCACCTGTTCCACATCGGTGTTCACCGCGCGGTGCAGGTTGCGGGTGTTTTCCACCACCTGGCGGCGCAGGCTTTCGCGCTGTTGCTCGCTCTGGCTCAGGCGCTGGTAGGCCTCGCGCACTTGCGAGCTGGTCAGGCCGCCACTGTAGATCGGGATGTTCAGTTGCAGACCGATACTGGTCTGTTCCACATCGCTGCCATAACGCACGTTTGGCTGCGCGGGCGAGTTGGTGAAGCCCAAGCTGTCGTTATCGCCTTTCTGGTATTTGGCGACCGCATCCACGGTTGGGGCATGGCCGGCCTTGCGCTGGCGCAGGGTTTCTTCGGCGGCATCGACGGCGTAGTTGGTCGCCAGCAGGTTGAGGTTCTGGCGGGCGGCGGTTTCTACCCAGGACTTGGCGTCATTGGGCGTAGGCACCTGGATCGGCAAGGTGTGGACCACACCCTGGATCGACGAGTACTCGCGGTTGGTCAACGTCACCAGCGCCTCGAAGGCATCCTGCACCTGGCGTTCGGCGATGATCCGGTTGGCCCGGGCCGTGTCGTAGCTGGCCTGGGACTGCAAGACGTCGGTCTTGTCGGAAAGGCCTACGTCGAAACGTTCGTTGGACTGATCGAGCTGGCGCTTGAAGGCGGATTCCTCGGCCTTGGTCGCGGCCAGGTTGTCCTGGGCCCGGAGCACCGCAAAGTAGCTTTGCGCGGTCTGCAGGATCAGGTTCTGCTCAGTGGCAGACAATTCCAGCGCCGCCTGTTCGTTGACCGCCTCGGCCGCCTGCAACTGGAACCAGCGGTCGGCACGGAACACCGGCTGCGCCAGGGTGGCGCTCCAGGAGTTGCCGCTGCGGTTGGCGGTGAGGGACGGCTCGTCGAGCTTGGTGCGGGTGTTCATCATCTCGGCACCGGCCGACAGGTTCGGCAGCAGGCCGGCGCGGGCCTGTGGGACGACTTCGCGGCGGGCGCCATAATCGGCGCGGGCTGCCGCAAGATCGGCGTTGTTGTCGACCGCTTCCTGGTAGACGCTGACCAGGTCGGTTTTAACCGTCATGGGCATTTCTGCTGCCCAGGCCATTCCGTTGGACGCACAAGACACGGCTATCGCCAGTGAGAGTTTGCGCAGCATAGAGGCAATCCTTGTACGAAATATAATTACTGAACTATTGAGTATCGAGCGATGGGCCAGTGTAGTGCCATGCGCCCCCGGCAACAATCGCCCAGTGCGCCTTTCATCATCACCCGTATTTACCCGCTTGGCTTTGCCGACCACTCCAGTCTAGACTGCGCATGTTCTTGTCGGGGTGCCTTGAAGCAAAGGCTGAGATCGCAAAGTTGCGGATCCCGTTGAACCTGATCAGGTTAGCGCCTGCGTAGGGAACAAGATTGCTCGCCTTCCCGGGGAGCCTCTTGTGCCAGGTCCGGGAATGTCTCAGCTGCAAGCAGCTTACGGCACCCCCATGTATCCGGCACTGCACACCCGTAAAGGGGTGCGTCCGCGTCTTTCAGGTTCTCCCCGACATTCCATCCGCTAGGAAGCTGTCTGGAGAGCCCGTGATGAGCAAACAAGAAAAAACGATCAACCTCAGCGAATCGGCACAAGTCGATCAGCAGTCCGTGCAACCGTTTCCCCGTTCGCGCAAGGTCTATGTCGAAGGCTCCCGCCCGGACATCCGCGTGCCCATGCGCGAAATCAGCCTGCACGACACCCCTACCGATTTCGGCGGCGAGACCAACGCCCCGGTGCTGGTCTACGACACTTCCGGCCCCTACACCGACCCTAACGTCATCATCGACGTGCGCAAAGGCCTGGCCGACGTGCGTTCGGCCTGGATCGACGCGCGTGGCGACACCGAGCGCCTGGGCGGCTTGAGTTCCGACTTCGGCCAACAGCGCCTGAACGATGCAGAGCTGGCCAAGCTGCGCTTCAACCACGTGCGCAACCCGCGCCGCGCCAAGGCGGGCGTCAACGTCTCGCAGATGCACTATGCCCGCCAGGGCATCATCACCGCCGAGATGGAATACGTTGCCATCCGCGAGAACATGAAGCTGCAGGAAGCCCGCGCCGCCGGCCTGCTTGACCAGCAGCACGCGGGCCACAGCTTCGGCGCCAACATCCCGAAAGAAATCACCCCCGAGTTCGTCCGCGAAGAAATCGCCCGCGGCCGCGCGATCATCCCGGCCAACATCAACCACACCGAGTTGGAGCCGATGATCATCGGCCGCAACTTCCTGGTGAAGATCAACGGCAACATCGGCAACAGCGCCCTGGGCTCCTCGATCGAGGAAGAAGTGGCCAAGCTGACCTGGGGGATTCGCTGGGGTTCGGACACGGTCATGGACCTGTCCACCGGCAAGCACATTCACGAAACCCGCGAGTGGATCATCCGTAACTCGCCCGTGCCGATCGGTACCGTGCCGATCTACCAGGCCCTGGAAAAAGTCGGCGGTGTCGCTGAAGACCTGACCTGGGAGCTGTTCCGCGACACCCTGATCGAGCAGGCCGAGCAGGGCGTGGACTACTTCACCATCCACGCCGGTGTGCTGCTGCGCTATGTGCCGCTGACCGCCAAGCGCGTTACCGGCATCGTCAGCCGGGGCGGTTCGATCATGGCCAAGTGGTGCCTGGCGCATCACCAGGAAAACTTCCTGTACACCCACTTCGACGAAATCTGCGAAATCATGAAGGCCTACGACGTCAGCTTCTCGCTGGGCGACGGCCTGCGTCCGGGCTCGATTGCCGACGCCAACGATGCTGCGCAGTTCGGTGAGCTGGAAACCCTCGGCGAGCTGACCAAGATCGCCTGGAAGCACGACGTGCAGTGCATGATCGAAGGCCCGGGCCACGTGCCGATGCAGTTGATCAAGGAGAACATGGACAAGCAGCTCGAATGCTGCGACGAGGCGCCGTTCTACACCCTTGGCCCGCTGACCACCGACATTGCGCCGGGTTACGACCACATCACCTCCGGTATCGGCGCGGCGATGATCGGCTGGTTCGGGTGCGCCATGCTGTGCTACGTGACGCCCAAGGAACACCTGGGCCTGCCGAACAAGGATGACGTCAAGACCGGCATCATCACCTACAAGATCGCCGCTCATGCCGCCGACCTTGCCAAAGGCCACCCGGGCGCGCAGATTCGTGACAACGCCTTGTCCAAGGCGCGTTTCGAGTTCCGCTGGGAAGACCAGTTCAACCTTGGCCTCGACCCGGACACCGCCCGCGCGTACCACGACGAAACCTTGCCTAAGGAATCGGCCAAGGTCGCGCACTTCTGCTCGATGTGTGGGCCGAAGTTCTGCTCGATGAAAATCACCCAGGAAGTGCGTGAGTACGCCGCCAAGATCGAAGCCGTGGACGTGACGGTTGAAGAAGGCATGCGTGAGCAGGCCGAGCGGTTCCGCCAGGAAGGCAGCCAGTTGTACAAAAAAGTGTAAGGCAATCCGTCACCACCGTGGGAGCGGGCTTGCCCCGCGAAAGCGTCAGCTGGGCCAGCGCGATTGGCAGGCCAGACGCCTTCGCGGGGCAAGCCCGCTCCCACCGTTGGATGCCTGTTCATCCCAATCTTTGCGGCGATCACAACAATGACCACCCCCAGCCATTTTTCCCCGGACCACCCGGTCCCCACCAGCCAACGCATTTTCGGCTTCGGCGACCTGTTCTCACTGTGGTTCTCCCTCGGCATCGGCTTGATGGTGCTGCAGGTCGGCGCCATGCTTGCTCCAGGCATGGGCCTTGCCAGCGCGGTGCTGGCCATCGCCCTTGGCACCGGTGTGGGCGTGCTGTTACTCGGGGCGGCGGGTGTCATCGGCAGCGACACTGGCCTGTCGGCCATGGGCACCCTGCGGCTCAGCCTGGGCAGCCATGGCGCCCGCTTGCCGGCAGTGCTCAACCTGCTGCAACTGGTGGGTTGGGGGGCGTTCGAGATCATCGTCATGCGCGACGCGGCCAGCCTGCTCGGCGCGCGTACCTTCGGTGAAGGCAGTGCGTGGAACAGCCCTATGCTCTGGACCCTGTGCTTCGGCGCCCTGGCGACCCTGCTTGCAGTCAGTGGGCCGCTGGCGTTCGTGCGCAAGGTGTTGCGCACGTGGGGCATCTGGGTGCTGTTGGGCGCGTGCCTGTGGCTGACCTGGAACCTGTTCGCCAAAGCCGACCTGGCCGACCTGTGGCAACGCGCCGGTGACGGCTCGATGTCGCTGGCCGTCGGCTTCGACATCGTTATCGCCATGCCGCTGTCGTGGTTGCCGCTGATCGCCGACTACTCGCGGTTCGCCCGCAGCGGCAAGCGTGTGTTCGGCGGTACCGTGCTGGGCTACTTCATCGGCAATACCTGGCTGATGAGCCTGGGCGTCGCTTACACCTTGGCCTTTGCCCCCAGCGGCGAAGCCAATGCCTTGCTGCTGGCCCTGGCAGGTGCTGGGCTGGGTATCCCGTTGCTGTTGATTCTGCTGGACGAGTCGGAAAAAGCCTTTGCCGACATCCATTCGGCCGCCGTTTCCACCGGCGTGTTGGTACGCCTGAAAGTCGAGCACCTGGCGCTGGCCATTGGTGTGCTGTGCACCCTGATCGCGCTGTTCGCGCCACTGGCCCAGTACGAAAACTTCTTGCTGCTGATCGGTTCGGTATTTGCGCCGCTGTTCGGCGTGGTGCTGATGGACCACTACGTGATCCGTCACCGCCGCCTGCCGTCACAGGTCGATGGCTTGCATTGGCAGGCGTTGCTGGCCTGGGCCGTGGGTGTGGCGGCTTATCACCTGATTGCCGCGCAAGCACCGGACCTGGGCGCAACCCTGCCGGCACTGGTGCTGGCAGGTGTGCTGCATGCGCTACTGAGCTTCAGCCGCGGCCGGGAAACAGCTCGGGCTTGATCACGCCGTTCAGGCGCGGGTAGGGGATCTTCAGCTCGACGTGGCCCATGGAGTAAGGCGCGATGGCATAGACCTCATACTTGACCACCACCGCGCCGTACGTCAGGGCGATGTGCGGCGACCGCTTGAAGGGCCAGGTCTTGACGAAGTCGGCGTCCTTGTCCATGCCGACGCTGATCATCCACGCGCGGTGCGACTCTTCGACGGTTTTCCAGAAGGTCTCTTCCTGGCCGGGCACCAGCATGTCCTGCAGGGTCAGTACCTTGTCCAGCTTGCGCGAATAGTTGATGAAGCCGCGCCCTGGCATGCCATGGGCGCCACCGCTGTCCAGGTAGCTGGACAGTTCGATGATCACCAGCCCGTCATGCTGTTCGCGTACCTTGGCTTGCAAATAGCTGCTGTTGCGCTTGTCGGCGCTGGCCAGGTACTGCTGCTCATACGCCTGCAGGGTGGTTGGCGCGGCGCCGTGCTGGTTGTCTTCGGTCAGCTGCAGCAGGCGCTGTTCGACGATGGCGTCGAGCTTGGGCTGGGCCGGGAAGTGAATGGTGTCGATGTTCACCAGCGGGCAGTCGCTTTCGCTGCAGCCGGGTTTGACGTGCTCCCAGGCGTCACGCTTGACCTCGAGCGGGGCCCGGTAGTTGGGCGTGAACAGGCTCTGGCAGGCACCCAGGGCCAGTGCCAGCACAGCCACGGAAGTCAGTTTGACAAGTGTCATGATGATCCTTGCAGAACAGGGAAAAGTCGGCCTTTGACCGTCGGCGCGACCGTCAGTTCGCCACTAAGCTAACAGACAGAAGGCGCGCTGTCCCGACTGCGCGAACGGTTGCCGGAAAGGGGTGAAACGCGCCAAAGTGCGGAGTAGGATGGCGCGATGCAGTATTTGAGGCCATGAGGATTTCCATGTCAGACGCGTTGAATTCAGTGCCCAAGGGCTTCGAGATCATCGAGCGGGCCAATTGCTTCCAGGGCTTTTATAAGCTCGACAAGCTTCGCCTGCGCCATGAACTGTTCGCCGGGGGCATGGGCCGCGAGATCAGCCGCGAACTGTTCGTGCGCCACGATGCGGTTTGTGTATTGCCCTACGATCCACTGCGTGACGAGGTGGTGCTGATCGAGCAGTTTCGTGTCGGTGCGCTCGACAAGATCGCCAACCCTTGGCTGATCGAGATGGTCGCCGGGCTGATCGACAAGGACGAGCAACCTGAAGAGGTCGCACACCGCGAGGCCGAAGAAGAGGCCGGGCTTACGTTCAGCGCTTTGTGGCCAATGACCCGCTACTTCCCATCGCCCGGTGGCAGTGACGAATTCGTCCACTTGTTCCTGGGGCGCTGCACCAGCGAGGGCGCGGGCGGCCTGCATGGCCTGGAAGAAGAGGGCGAAGACATTCGCGTGCGTGTGTGGTCGTTCGAGGATGCCTTGCAGGCCGTGCGTGATGGCCGTATCTGCAACGCCGCGACGATCATCGGCCTGCAATGGCTGGCGCTTAACAGAGACGAAGTTCGAGGTATGTGGAAGTGAACCTGCTGCGCGAGCGATATCGGGTGGACCTGGTCGGGCTGCAAGCAGCCTGCGAGGCCAATTACGCCCGGCTGATGCGTTTGTTACCAGACATGCGCACTACCCAGAGCTCGCGTCGCATCGGCATGACCCAGGGCGACCAGATGCTCGGTGTGCTGGTGCTCGATGTGGTGCTGGCCTGCCCTTATACCACCACCCTGCACGTGCGCCAGGAACACAGCTTGCCGTGGCTGCCGGTGCCGCACCTTGAGGTGCAGGTGTACCACGATGCACGCATGGCCGAGGTGGTCAGCGCCGAGCATGCCCGGCGCTTGCGCAGCATTTACCCTTATCCGAATGCGGGTATGCACCAGCCGGACGAAAAAGCGCAGCTCAACCTGTTCCTCGGTGAATGGCTGAGCCATTGCCTGGCCTGCGGTCATGAACTGGCAAGTGTTCGCTGAAATGTGATGTGCGTCGGTTTCGGGTGTTTGCTCGCAACCGTTGCGCAGCCATAATTCGTGCTGAATCCGTTCGAGGAGACGGCCGTTGCCGCACCTAGACCCAACCCGCCCCGTGCATGTGGTGCAACTCACCGATGCCCACTTGTTCGCTGACCCGGCCGGTACCCTGCTTGGCCTGAACACCCGTGACAGCCTGCGCCATGTGGTCGCCCAAGTGCGCCGCGAGCAGCCGCCCATCGATTTGCTGCTGTGCACCGGCGATCTGTCCCAGGATGCCAGCGTGGCCTCCTATGAGGCGTTCCGTGAGCTGACCGCACCGTTTGCCGTGCCCACCCGCTGGTTGCCGGGTAACCATGACGAGGCGCAGGTAATGGCGCACGTGGCGCCGGAGCTGGTGCAGGCGGTAACCGACATTGGCGCATGGCGCGTCGTCATGCTCAACACGGCCGTGCACGGTGCTACCCACGGTTTTCTGGAAGACGACCAACTGGCCGCGCTGGAATCTGCCTTGAAACAGGCCGGTGAGCGCCATTGCCTGGTGTGCTTCCACCATCAGCCGGTGGACATCGGCTGCGCCTGGATCGCGCCCATCGGGCTGCGCAATGCCCAGGCACTGTTCGCCATCGTTGAACGTTATCCACAGGTGCGGGCGTTGCTCTGGGGGCATATCCACCAGACGTGGGATGAACTGCGCGATGGGCTGCGCTTGATGGCCACGCCGTCGACCTGCATTCAGTTCGCGGCGCAAAGTGAGGATTTCAAGGTGAGCGAAGAGCAGCCTGGCTATCGCTGGTTGCGCTTGCATGCCGACGGGCGGTTGGAAACCGGGGTGGAGCGGGCACGGGACTTCGAGGTGAAACTGGACTTCGACAGCCCGGGGTATTGAACTTCAGGCAATACATCTTCCTTGTAGGAGCAGCCTTGTGCTGCGAAGAGGCCAGCTGCAAAAACACCGATCTTGGGTCTTGCCACCGGCCTCTTCGCAGCACAAGGCTGCTCCTACACGGAAAGCGCCCCTTGAATGCCCGGAAGTGCCTGAAGAAAGTGTTGCGAAATCCCCCTCACTGCGTCAAAACCCGGCGAACGCGCTACACTGCGCGTCCCTGCGCCCGCAACAAGGGCGCGAAGCCGCAGATTCCGGGGGCAGCATGTCGGGTTCCATCCTCTATATCCATGGCTTCAACAGCTCGCCGCTGTCCAAGAAGGCGCGCCAGCTCGAGGCAGTCATGCAGCAGTTGGGCTTGTCCGACCAATTGCGTGTGCCGGCGTTGCACCATCACCCACGCCAGGCCATCGCCCAATTGCAGGGCGCCATCGCCGAACTGGGTGCGCCCTTGCTGGTCGGCAGTTCGCTCGGCGGCTACTATGCCACCTATCTGGCAGAGCGCCACGGCCTCAAGGCCTTGCTGATCAACCCAGCGGTGGCACCCCACCGGTTGTTCGATGGCTACCTGGGCACCCAGCGCAACCTCTACACCGATGAGGCCTGGGAGCTGACCCACGATCACGTGCAGGCCCTGGCCGAGCTGGAAGTGCCAGCCCCCGAGGATGCCAACCGCTACCAAGTGTGGTTGCAGACCGCTGACGAAACCCTGGATTATCGCCACGCCGAGCGCTATTACCGAGCGTGTGCATTGCGCATCCAGGCCGGCGGCGACCACAGCTTCCAGGGCTTTGTCGAGCGCCTGCCGGCACTGCTGGCCTTTGCCGGGATTGCCCCGGGCGCGTATGCGGCGCTCGACTTTTCCGTGCTCTGAGCTTTGTACCCAGCACTTTTGCATTCACCTGACTGACGACGAGACCCCATGGCCAATCCCAGCGCTAGCGCCTATAACGCAGACGCCATCGAAGTCCTCTCGGGCCTTGATCCGGTCCGCAAGCGACCGGGCATGTACACCGACACCAGCCGACCGAACCACTTGGCCCAGGAAGTCATCGACAACAGTGTCGACGAAGCCCTGGCCGGTCACGCCCGTTCGGTGCAGGTCATCCTTCACGCCGACCACTCGCTGGAAGTCAGCGACGATGGCCGCGGCATGCCGGTGGACATCCACCCCGAAGAAGGCGTGTCCGGGGTCGAGCTGATCCTGACCAAGCTGCACGCCGGCGGCAAGTTCTCCAACAAGAACTACCAGTTCTCCGGTGGCCTGCACGGCGTGGGTATTTCGGTGGTCAACGCCCTGTCGACCCAGGTGCGCGTGCGCGTCAAGCGTGACGGCAACGAGTACCAGATGACTTTCGCCGATGGCTTCAAGGCCAGCGAGCTGGAAGTGGTGGGCTCGGTCGGCAAGCGCAACACCGGCACCAGCGTGTACTTCAGCCCCGACCCGAAGTACTTCGATTCGCCAAAATTCTCCATCAGCCGCCTCAAGCACGTGCTCAAGGCCAAGGCCGTGCTGTGCCCGGGCCTGCTGGTCAGCTTCGAGGACAAAGGCAGCGGCGAGAAGGTCGAGTGGCACTACGAGGATGGCCTGCGTTCCTACCTGGTCGACTCGGTCAGCGAGTACCTGCGCCTGCCCGACGAGCCGTTCTGCGGCAGCCTGGCCGGTAACAAGGAGGCCGTGGACTGGGCCTTGCTGTGGCTGCCTGAAGGCGGCGACAGCGTTCAGGAAAGCTACGTCAACCTGATCCCCACCGCCCAGGGCGGCACCCATGTCAACGGCCTGCGCCAAGGCCTGCTGGATGCCATGCGCGAGTTCTGCGAGTTCCGCAACTTGCTGCCCCGCGGGGTCAAGCTGGCGCCTGAAGACGTCTGGGAACGCATCACTTTCGTGCTGTCGATGAAGATGCAGGAGCCACAGTTCTCCGGGCAGACCAAAGAGCGCCTGTCGTCCCGTGAGGCGGCCGCCTTCGTTTCCGGCGTGGTCAAGGACGCATTCAGCCTGTGGCTCAACGCCCACCCCGAGCTGGGCATGCAACTGGCTGAGCTGGCCATCAGCAACGCCGGCCGTCGTCTCAAGGCCAGCAAGAAGGTCGAACGCAAGCGCATCACCCAAGGCCCGGCGCTGCCGGGCAAACTGGCGGATTGCGCAGGCCAGGACCCGATGCGCGCCGAGCTGTTCCTGGTCGAGGGTGACTCTGCCGGTGGTTCGGCCAAGCAGGCGCGAGACAAAGAGTTCCAGGCGATCCTGCCGCTGCGCGGGAAGATCCTCAACACCTGGGAAGTGGACGGTGGCGAAGTCCTGGCCAGCCAGGAAGTGCACAACATTGCCGTGGCCATCGGCGTCGACCCGGGGGCTGCCGACCTGTCGCAGCTGCGCTACGGCAAAATCTGCATTCTCGCCGACGCCGACTCCGACGGCTTGCACATTGCCACGTTGCTGTGCGCACTGTTCGTGCAGCATTTCCGCCCACTGGTGGAGGCCGGCCATGTCTACGTGGCCATGCCGCCGCTGTACCGCATCGACCTCGGCAAGGAAATTTACTACGCCCTGGACGAAGCCGAGCGCGACGGCATCCTCGATCGCCTGGTGGCCGAGAAGAAGCGCGGCAAGCCGCAAGTCACGCGATTCAAGGGGCTGGGTGAAATGAACCCGCCACAGCTGCGTGAAACCACCATGGACCCGAACACCCGGCGCCTGGTGCAGCTGACGCTGGACGATGTACAAGCCACCTGCGAGTTGATGGACAAACTGCTGGCCAAGAAGCGCGCTGGCGACCGCAAGAGCTGGCTGGAAACCAAAGGTAACCTTGCCGAGGTCATGGTTTGATTCGGCTGTTTCTCGCCGCTTGCCTTGCCCTGGTTGCCTTGCCGAGTGTGGCGGGCGACTGGCCGCAGTTGAAGATGACTGCCGAATACCCCGTCGAGGGTATGCGCGGCGGCAACTTGTCTGGGTTGGTGCAGTGCCGGGGTGCGTTGTGGGGAGTATCCGACCGTGACGATGACCGGGTCTATCGTTTCGATCAGCAAAACGCGGTGTGGCGTGCACAACCGCTGACCTTCACCCCGCCACCCGTACCCGAGAGCGGCTTGCCGTGGGGGCTGAAGTCGCGCAACTGGGCGGCGTCCTATGTGCGCGGTGGCGAGCTGGATTTTGAAGGCATCACCTGTGACCAGGCCGGTAGCCTCTACCTGGTCAGCGAGGCGCATGCCGGCGTGTTGCGCATCCCGCTCAAGGGTGAGCCGGACTGGTTGAAGATCGACCCGGCCATGGTTCGGCAGGCGCGGGCCAGTGGCATGCTGCTTAACTTCAATGCCTTGTTCGAAGGCCTGGCGATCAACCCGGCGGGTGACCGCATCTGGCTGGCCGCCGAGCGCGAGCGCCGGGGGTTGGTGGCGATCGAGCGTCAGCAGTCGGTGTGGACCTGCGGGCGCAGTTGCGTGCTGCTGAGCGAGGCTGGCGTCGAGATGCAGCCGCCGCAGATGCCCAACCCCCGGGCGCTGTCGCGTGATTTTGCCGACCTGGCCTGGTTCGAGGGCAAGCTGTACACCCTTGAGCGTAACGCCTACCGCATTTGTCGCCGCGACGCAGACAGCGGCGTGGTCGAGCGTTGCTGGTCGTTCGCCGCCGATGCGTTGGTGGAATCGCGCCGGTACGATCAGCCGTACGGCCTGGCAGAAGCCCTGGTAATCGATGCCAAAGGCGCCTGGATTGGCCTGGACAACAACAATGGCGTGCGCGCCGATGGCGAGGCACGCCCGATCGTCTGGCGCTTTGACGCACCTGCCGGCGGCTGGAGCGCCAAGCCATGAGCCAGGCTCCGGGCAAGCGTGCCGGCAAGCTACTGATGATCGTCGCCTGGGCGGCGGCGTTGTTCCTTGCCACGCGTTTCTTCGGCCAATGGGAAGACAGCCAGCGCAACCCTAATGCCCAGGTGCAGTCTTCACGTGGCGAAGGCTTTATCGAGGTGCGCCTGCTGAGCAATGGCCAGGGGCACTTCGTGGTGGATGGCGCGATCAATGGCCAGGCCGTGCATTTCATGCTCGACACCGGGGCGACCGACGTGGCGATACCTGAGGCCTTGGCCCACACGCTGGCGCTTGCGCGCGGCAGCCCGGTGCTGCTCAGTACCGCAAACGGCCGCACCGAAGGCTACCGCACGCGGCTGAATACCCTGCAGCTGGGTGATATCCGCCTGCAGGACGTGCGAGCCACCGTGGTGCCAGGCCTGGACGGGCAGACCGTGCTGCTCGGCATGAGCGCCCTGAAACAACTTGAATTTACCCAGCGCGGCGGCACCATGCTGCTGCGCCAGAACCTGAAATGACGAGGCCCGCATGAGCGACTCACTGGAACTCAGCCTCGACGGCGTCGAACGCCGCTCGCTGGCGGACTTCACCGAACAGGCCTACCTCAACTACTCCATGTACGTGATCATGGACCGGGCCCTGCCGCACATCGGCGACGGCCTGAAGCCGGTGCAGCGACGCATCGTCTACGCCATGAGCGAGTTGGGGCTCGATGCCGATGCCAAGCACAAGAAGTCGGCGCGTACCGTCGGCGACGTGCTCGGCAAGTTCCACCCCCACGGCGACTCGGCCTGCTACGAAGCCATGGTGTTGATGGCGCAGCCGTTCAGCTACCGCTACACCCTGGTCGATGGCCAGGGCAACTGGGGTGCGCCCGACGATCCGAAGTCGTTCGCCGCCATGCGTTATACTGAAGCACGGCTGTCGCGCTACGCCGAAGTGCTGCTCAACGAAGTGGGCCAAGGCACCGTGGACTGGGTGCCGAACTTCGACGGTACCCTGCAGGAACCCGCGGTATTGCCAGCGCGCCTGCCCAACATCCTGCTCAACGGCACCACCGGTATCGCCGTGGGCATGGCCACCGACGTGCCGCCGCACAACCTGCGTGAAGTGGCCAGTGCCTGCGTCCGTTTGCTCGACGAGCCCAAGGCCACGATCGAGCAGCTGTGCGAGCACATTCAGGGCCCGGACTACCCGACCGAAGCAGAGATCATCACCCCGCGCGCCGAGATCCTGAAGATCTACGAAACCGGCCGCGGCTCGATCCGCATGCGCGCCGTTTATCGTGTCGAAGATGGCGATGTGGTGGTCACCGCACTGCCGCACCAGGTCTCCGGGGCCAAGGTACTGGAGCAGATCGCCGCCCAGATGCAGGCCAAGAAGCTGCCGATGGTGGCCGACCTGCGTGACGAGTCGGACCACGAGAACCCGTGCCGCATTGTCATCATCCCGCGCTCCAACCGGGTGGATGCCGACGAACTGATGCAGCATTTGTTCGCCACCACCGACCTGGAAAGCAGCTACCGGGTCAACGTCAACATCATTGGCCTCGACGGCCGGCCGCAGCTGAAGAACCTGCGCGCCCTGTTGCTGGAGTGGCTGGAGTTCCGTACCACTACCGTCCGTCGCCGGCTGCAACACCGTCTAGACAAGGTTGAGCGTCGCCTGCACCTGCTTGAGGGCTTGTTGACGGCCTTCCTCAACCTGGATGAAGTGATTCACATCATCCGCACCGAGGAGCATCCCAAGCAGGCGTTGATCGACCGCTTCCAACTGACTGAAATCCAGGCCGACTACATCCTCGAGACCCGCCTGCGGCAGCTGGCGCGCCTTGAAGAAATGAAGATTCGCGGCGAGCAGGACGAACTGCTCAAAGAGCAGGCCAAGCTGCTGGCCTTGCTCGGCAGCGACGCCAAGCTGCGCAAGCTGGTGCGCACCGAGCTGATCAAGGATGCCGAAACCTATGGCGATGACCGCCGTTCGCCAATCGTCGAGCGTGCCGAGGCCAAGGCGCTGTCGGAAAACGAGCTGATGCCGACCGAACCGGTCACCGTCGTGCTTTCGGAAAAGGGCTGGGTGCGTTGCGCCAAGGGCCACGACATCGATGCCACCGGCCTCTCGTACAAGGCGGGCGATGGCTTCAAGGCCGCCGCTGCCGGGCGCTCCAACCAGTTTGCCGTGCTGATCGACTCCACGGGCCGCAGCTATTCGGTGGCCGCGCATACCCTGCCGTCGGCGCGGGGGCAGGGCGAGCCGCTGACCGGTCGCCTGACACCGCCACCTGGGGCAACCTTCGAGTGTGTGCTGTTGCCTGACGATGACGCCCTGTATGTGGTGGCGTCGGACGCGGGCTACGGGTTTGTGGTCAAGGGTGAAGACCTGCAGGCCAAGAATAAGGCCGGCAAGGGCCTGCTCAGCCTGCCCAACGGGGCAAAAGTGATGACGCCACGCCCGGTGGCCAACCGCGAGCAGGATTGGCTGGCGGCGGTGACCACCGAGGGCCGGCTGCTGGTGTTCAAGGTCAGCGACTTGCCGCAACTGGGTAAAGGCAAGGGCAACAAGATCATCGGCGTGCCCGGTGATCGGGTGGCCAGCCGTGAAGAATTTGTCACCGACCTGGCGGTGATGGCCGAAGGGGCGACCCTTGTATTGCAAGCCGGCAAGCGTACGCTATCTCTGAAAGCGGACGACCTGGAGCACTACAAGGGCGAACGGGGCCGGCGCGGCAGCAAGCTGCCACGCGGCTTCCAGCGTGTCGATGGGTTGCAGGTGGAAGGTCCGGCGTAACCCGGTGAAATGTCTGGAACGGCAATTTCAGCGCCGTTCCAGGCAGAAATGCTGGAGTCGGACAGCTATTTCGCGGATGATATGGCCCCTGCGGTGCCGGCGTAGCCGTGTGCCCGATTGAATCTACATGAGTATCACTGCGGTCTGCCTGTGGCGACCGCCTGGATGGGATGATGAAACTTCTGCGCCTTCCATTTGCGCTGTTGATGACGGGCCTTTTGGGGCTGGGCGGATGCAGCATGCATCAGCCGGTTGCCTTGTACCAGCTCGACAGCGGTGATCCTGGCCAGCCGTCGCAAAGCGCGGGCATGGCCGTGGTGCTCGGCCCGGTTTCGGTTGCCGATTACCTGCAACGCGAGACGTTCCTGCAGCGTCAGGCCGATGGCAGCCTGAGTTCGGCGACCGACGGTCGTTGGGCGGGCAGCCTCTCGTCGGACATTGACCAGTTGCTGGTTCGCCAGCTGGCCTGGCGCCTGGACAGCCAGCGCGTGGTCCTGGCACCGGCAACCGCTGGTTTCAGCCCGGACGTGCAAGTCTTGCTGTCGATTACCCGCCTGGATTCTGGCAAGGACCAGCCGGCGATTCTCGATGCCCAATGGCGTCTGCTCGACCGTCGTGGCCATGTGCGCGACAACCGCATCGTTCACCTCGAGCAGCAGCACGAGGGTAGCGAGGCGTCGCAGGTGCAGGCGCAAGGGCAATTGCTGCAAAAGCTGGCTGAACAATTGAGCACAGCGGTCAAACCGTTGGCCAATCAGCCTGCCATTGCCGAAGAAACGCCGAAAAAGCCAGCTGCACCGGTACAGGTGAAGAAGGCGCCGGAGAAATCCAAGATCCCGATGGCTTCGCCGATCCGTACCGATATGGAAGTCTATCGGTTCTGATGGTTCCGCCAGATACGAAAAAGCCCGCACATGTGCGGGCTTTTTCGTATCTGCTACGTGATCGCTGTAGGAGCAGCCTTGCGCTGCGAAGAGGCCAGTCCTGGCAACAGAGATACATTGCCAGCCCCGGCCCCTTCGCAGCACAAGGCTGCTCCTACAACTGGCCTCTTCGCAGCACAAGGCTGCTCCTACAACTGGCCTCTTCGCAGCACAAGGCTGCTCCTACAACTGGCCTCTTCGCAGCACAAGGCTGCTCCTACAACCGGCCTCTTCGCAGCACAAGGCTGCTCCTGCAATCAGGCTCGGCGCTCGTGCATCCGCGCCAGTTGCCGTTCCAGCATCGACGGGTAAGGCTCCATCAGCCGTTCCACGCAGCACGCGCCTTCGGGGCTGGCAATCGGGCGGATCCGCGCGCGCTGACGAATCAGTGCGTCGTCGCTGATCTGGCGCTCCACCAGCAACAGGTTGCGGCTGTGCTGCGACAGCGCCAGGGCATCCTGGGCTTTTTCAGCCATCAGCAGGTCGACCAGCTCCAGCCCGTGCAGGTCGTTACCCAGGGCCAGGCCCAGCTGCAGTTGCAGGGTAATGCCGCTGTCCGCGACTTCGATCTGCAAGGCATGGCCCAGTGCACGCAGCAGCTCGCCACAGCAGATCGCATTGGTCAGGTAGTCCTCGCCACAGTCGCGGCTGTGGAACAGCACCAGAGTACTGCCGTCGTTGAGCGTGTGGGTTTCGCCCTCATACAGCGAGGCGGCATGCTCCAGGCAGTCGCGGTAGCGCTCCAGCAACTCGGTCAGGCGCGTGCGCGGCAGGCGGCGCAGTTGCTCTTGCGAGCCGAGCTGCACGGCCAGCACAGCACTGTTTTGCGGCTCGTCAGACTCGAACGGCACCGCCTTCGGCGCGCTGTCCTCGTTGTCGAGCAACCCGGCGAAGGCTTCATCGTCCTCGTCGTCTGCCTGGGCGACAACCTTGGCGCGCGGTGCAGCCTTGGGGGCCGGTGGGGCTTCGTGCAGGTGCTCGAAGGTGTCTTCGTCGTCCTCGTCTTCCGGCTCTGGCTCGGGTTCAGGCGGTGGCGGCGGGGCCAGGCGAGTGTGCAACTGGCGGGCGATGTCACCGATCTCGTCCTGACGGTCGGTGGCCGGGGTGTAGGGGTGCGGGTCGCGCAGCCAGACACGCAGTTGCAGCAGCGGCAGGGTGATATGGCGGGCCTGGCGCAGGCTCAGGCTCAGTGCCAGGGCCAGCAGGATGGCGGCGAGAATGCCCATGCTTTGCAGGCTGATCAGCATCGGCTGCTGGAACTGGCCCATGTCCAGGCTGATGCGCAGCTGCCCGGCGGTGACGTCCTGGAAGGTGATCTTGGTCTGATACAGGCCTTCGGCCTCGCCCAGCAGGCTGTTGCGCGGGCGCTGGCCAGCTTCGGCGAGGATGCGGTTGTCCACGCTGTAGATCGCCGCATGGGCCACCAATGGGTTTTTCACCAGGTTACCCAGCAGCACGTTGAGGCTGAGGATGTCGTTGGACACCAACAGCTCCGTGGCCGACGTGGCCGTCTGCGTGGTCAGGCTCTGGCCGAGCGCATCCGCCTGCTCGTGCATGGCCTGCTTGAACTGCAGGCCCATCACGCAGGCATAGATGACCAGCGCCAGCGCCACCAGGAAAATGTTGGTGAAGGCGATGCGCAGCGCCAGAGGGACGCGACGTTGACTCAGGGCACGATAGATCATCAGGAAGAAGTTGTCTGGCTTGACGGGGGTGGGCCGGTTCACAGAGCTCGGCTCTTAATGGCATAAAAGTGAGGGGCAGTATAGCGACCCCGGTTTTTTCGGCAAAGTATCGTTCGTGCCCGATGGTCACGGAAAATCGGTAGAATGCGCATTTTTCATCGAAGTCGGAGTCCGGTCTTGCGCGAAATCGTCCTGATCAACATCACAGGTGAAGACCGTCCCGGTCTCACCGCGGCCATCACCGGCGTCCTGCTGCAGGGTGGTGTGAACATCCTCGACATCGGCCTGGCGGTCATGCACGGCACCTTGTCGTTCGGCATTTTGGTCGATATCCCGGACAACGAAGTGGCCACCAACCTGCTGCAAAGCGTGCAGGCCAAGGCCCATGAGCTCAATCTGCAGGCACGTTACACGCCGATTTCCGAGGCCGATTACCAGCATTGGGCCGATGGCCACGGTGAGGCGCGTCATATCGTCACCCTGCTCAGCCGCAAGATCACCCCAGAGCAGCTGCAACGGGTTAGCGCGGTCATCAGCCAGTACGGCCTGACCATCGAGCGCATCGAGCGCCTGTCTGCCCGTGTGGGCCTGGATGCCGACACCGAGAAGGGCAAGGCGGCCGTCGAGATTTCCGTGCGCGGCGAGCCGAGCGATGCCCAGGCCTTGCGTGCAGACTTCTTTGCCCTGGCCGAAGCGCTGAGCATCGACATCGCCTTCCAGAAGGACGACCTGTTCCGTCGCAACCGCCGCCTGGCGGTGTTCGACATGGACTCGACGCTGATCGAGGCCGAGGTCATCGACGAACTGGCCAAGGCTGCCGGCGTCGGCGAGCAAGTGGCTGCGATCACCGAGCGGGCCATGCGCGGCGAGCTGGACTTCCGCGCCAGCTTCAAAGAGCGCATGGCGTTGCTCAAGGGCCTGGACGTGGGCGTGCTGGATGAGATCGGTGCCTCGCTGCGCCTGACCGAAGGTGCCGAGAACCTGTTCGCCGAGCTCAAGCGCCTGGGCTACAAGACTGCGATTCTGTCGGGTGGCTTTACGTATTTCGCCCGTCAGGTGCAGGCGCGCCTTGGCATCGATTACGTGTTCGCCAACGAGCTGGAAGTGGTCGACGGCAAGGTGACTGGCGTGGCTGTCGAGCCTATCGTCGATGCGCAGCGCAAAGCTGAGCTGCTGCAGCAGTTGGCCCGCGAAGAGGGCTTGCAACTGGACCAGACCATCGCCGTGGGTGATGGCGCCAATGACCTGCCGATGCTGTCGCTGGCGGGCCTGGGCGTGGCGTTCCGTGCCAAGCCGCTGGTACGTCAATCGGCCAAGCAGGCGATTTCGACCCTGGGGCTGGACGGTGTGCTGTACCTGCTGGGGCTGCGAGACCGCGACGCGCGCGGCTGATTCGAGATTTTGGGGCTGGTTTGCAGCCCTGATCTCTGTAGGAGCAGCCTTGCGCTGCGAAGAGGCCGGTGAAGCGGCGAAGATTTAGCTGTCTTCGCTGGCCTCTTCGCAGCACAAGGCTGCTCCTACAGGGGCATGTGTACCTGCTGGCCTCAGGCTTCGGCAGGCGCTGCCAGTAGCTGCCCCATGCGCACCGCCGAACCGGCACCCAGGCTTTCTGCCCATTTCACCTGCTCTGGCCCGAACAGCACGATGGCGGTCGAACCCAGTTTGAAGCGGCCCAGTTCGGCGCCTTTTTCCAAGTGGATCGGCGCGCGGCTGCCTTCGTCGTAACGGAAGGTCTTCAGCTCACGCTTGGGCGGGGTTACCAAGCCGGCCCAGACCGTCTCGATCGAGGCGACGATCATCGCACCCACCAGCACCACGGCCATCGGCCCACGCTCGGTGTCGAACAGGCACACCACACGCTCGTTACGGGCAAACAGCTCGGGGACGTTTTCTGCAGTGGTCTGGTTCACCGAGAACAGGCGGCCCGGCACATACACCATCTCGCGCAGGGTGCCGGCCAGCGGCATGTGCACACGGTGGTAGTCCTTCGGCGACAGGTAGATGGTGGCAAACTCACCGCCCATGAATGGCGCAGCCATTGCCGGATCGCCGCCCAACAGCTCTTGCGCGCTGAAACCGTGGCCCTTGGCCTGGAAGATACGGCCGTGTTCGATCGGGCCAAGCTGGCTGACCGCGCCGTCGGCCGGGCACAGGATGGCACCCGGCGTTTCGTCCAGCGGACGGGCGCCGGGCTTCAGGGCACGGGTGAAGAAGGCGTTGAAGTGTTCGTAAGCGCTCAGGTCTTCGACCAGGGCCTCGGACATGTTCACCTGGTAGCGCTTGGCAAACCAGGCGGTGAAGGCGTTTTTGAACCAGCGTGCACGGCACTCGGCAATGCAGCCGGCCAGCCGCGACAGCAGGTGGTGCGGCAGCAGGTACTGGCTGATGATGAACAAACGGGATTTCATGCAGGTTCCTTAGACTTCTACAGGCGTGTCCGGGTGGTTGCCCCATTCGCTCCACGAGCCGGCGTAGGCCTTGACGCGTGGGTAGCCGAGGGATTTGGCCACCAGGTAGGTGAAACCGGAGCGGCGGTGGGTCTGGCAGTGGGTGATCACTTCCTTGTCGGGGGTGATGCCCAGCTTTTCGAGGACGTCGGCGATGTCCTGGCGGATGCGCAGGTGGTCATTGAGGTCCATGCCGGCGGTCCACTCGAAGTTGATCGCGCCGGGGATATGACCACCTTTGGCCGCCAGAACCTTCTCGCCGCTGTATTCCTGCGGGCCGCGGGCGTCCCAGATGACCAGGTCATCGGCGCCCAGGCGGCTTTGCAGGTATTCGCGGGTGGCGGTTGGTTCGCCATGCACGTGCAAGCGTACGGGCGTGTTGGCCGGCGCCGGTACGTCGGTCACCAGCGTGTCTGCCGGCCAGGCCTGGATACCACCATTGAGGTAGTGGTAAGCCTTGTGGCCGATCACGTCGAGCAACCAGATGAAGCGCCCGGCCCAGCCGCCGCCTTCATCGTCATACACCACGTACACGGCGTCGTCGCGGTGGCCGAGTTCGCTGAACAGTTTTTCCAGATCGCCCAAGGCCGGCAGCAGGCCGGGCGCAGGAGGCTGGCCCAGCTGGGTGCGCTTGCCCTCGACGAAGCGTGCGCCGGGGATATGGCCGCTGACATAGCGGTTGGCGCTGCTCAGGTCGACCAGGATCAGCTGTGGCGAATCCAGGCGCGGCAGCAGGTCTGCGGCTTCGATCACCAGGGGCAGGCCGGAAAAGTCAGTCATCCACGGTCTCCAGTGTGGAAAGAGGGGCGATTGTAGCGCAAGGCTCAGCCCTTGCGGTTGGCAAACACCGACAGCGCGCGCTCGATGCATTGCGCGGTTTTACCAAAGGCTTGCACGCTGATATCAGCCAATGGCCGGCAGCCCTGGTCGGCCACCATCAGCATCAGCACCTGATCGTTTACTGCCAGCGAGCGCAGCAGCACGTGCTCGCTGCGGAACAGGGCACGCAGCGGGGCGGGCAGCAGGGCCGAGAACTGGCTGTGGTTTTCCGGGGTGATGCGCAACTGTCCGGCCTGGGCCATCAGCTTTTGCAGCAGTTTGTTTTGCGACACCTGCAGGGCCAGGGCTCCGGCCTCTTTGGGCAAGCCGGCGGTCTGTTGCACGCGCAGGTAGTCGCTGGCCTTGTCCAGGCTCAGCAGCAGGATGCGTTGCATGCCGCAGGCCAGCAGGGCTTCGCGGGCCTGGGTGGCCAGGTGCACGGTATTGGTGAACGGGCTGGGCTGGGCCAACAGGTCCTGGCACAGCTTGCGCCAGCGCGCCAGGTCGTCGCTATTGGGCGGTGGTGGGGCCAGCATGTCCGGGTGCGGGCGGCGCTGGTGCCAGGGCCAGATCAGTGCTTCCGCCGGGTGGAACAGGGCATGCCTGGCGTGGCGGCGGGCGCTGGCCGCGGCCTGCTGGTGCACTTGCTGCTGCACGTCTTCCAGCGAGGTTTGCAGGTAGAGCGCAGTCAGCAGTTGCCAACGTAGCAGGTGCGGGTTGTCCCAGCCCACCTGCGCCGCCAGCGCAAGGTTGTTGGCTAGCAGCACGGTGTTGGCCGGCTGGTTGAACCAGCGGCGCAGGCCCGGCTCGGCATCCAGGCGGTGTTGCTGGCTGAGCAGGTCTTCGTCGCGGGCGATGCTCAGCACCTGGGCCAGTTGTTCGCGTTCTTCCAACAACAGGCGGTAACCCTGGGTTACCCACTGCGGCAGGCGCCAGTACTCCGCCATGGTCCGGCACAGCGCCATGATGCGCACGCCAAACAGCTCTTCTTCTACCTGGGCGGCGTCCTCGCCCTTGTGGATAACCCGCAGCTCCCAGGTGTCGAGCAGCTTGGGGTAGGCCAGTGCCAGCGGCCACAGGGGTGACAGGAACAGCAGGCTGCCCCAGTGAATTTCCTGCCACAGCCGTGCCAGGCGGCTGGCGAACAGGCCGCTGGCCTGCTGCGAAGCGTGCTGGCTGATCAGCTGGAACTGGCTGAGCACTGGCGGGATGTCTTCGACGGGCACGGAGGGCAGGCGCTTGAGCAACTGCTCGGTGCGGGCCAGGCCCAGCCGGTTAAGGGCGATTTCCAGGCTCTCGGCAGGCTCGGCCTGGCTGGCGTTGGTCGGGTGATTGGCCTCACGCAGCACGGAAAGCACCAATGCCGGGCTGTCCTGCATCAGTTCGGCGATGTCGCGCAGCGAGCGGCGGCTGTCATTGATGGCAGCGATTACCCGGTCGTGACTGTGCTTCGGCACGGGGATGCGGACACTCTCCAGCAGCTTTACCCAAGCCTCTAACGTACGCGGCGGCTGAGCGGGCACCTTGGTTTCAATTGGCATTTTGACATCAGTCCGAACTGGCTTTTCGCTTTGAGTGGCTATAGTCTGGCGCAGTTCTGCCGATAAGTAGAAGAAGAGTTTTAAAGCTCCCAGTCTCATACCCCGACCACGACAGCAAGTGCTTTGAACCTATGGCTAAAATTATCGGCATCATCGTCGTATTCGCGAGCGTGCTCGGCGGATACGTGCTCTCCCACGGCAAGATTGCGGCGCTGATCCAGCCGTTCGAAGTACTGATCATCGGCGGTGCGGCCTTCGGTGCATTCTTGCAGGCCAACCCTGGCCACATGACCATGCACGTCATCAAGAAGTCGATGAAGATGTTCGGCTCGCGCTTCTCCCATGCCTTCTACCTGGAAGTGCTGGGCCTGGTGTACGAGATCCTCAACAAGAGCCGTCGTGAAGGCATGATGGCCATCGAGAGTGATATCGAGGACGCCGCAGCCAGCCCGATCTTCGCCAAGTACCCCACCGTGCTGGCGGATGAGCGCATGACGGCGTTCGTCTGCGACTACTTGCGCATCATGTCCACCGGCAATATGGCCCCGCACGAGCTCGAAGGCTTGTTCGACATGGAGCTGCTGAGCATGAAGGAAGAGCTCGAACACCCCTCCCATGCGGTGACCGGCATTGCCGACGGCATGCCCGGCTTCGGTATCGTTGCGGCGGTACTGGGTATCGTGGTGACCATGGCTTCGCTCGGCGACGGCGACCAGGCGGCTATCGGCATGCACGTCGGTGCGGCGTTGGTCGGTACGTTCTTCGGTATCTTGGCGGCCTATGGCTTCTTCGGCCCCTTGGCCAAGTGCCTGGAGCACGATGCCAAGGAAGAGCTCAACCTTTATGAGTCGATCAAGGCCTCGCTGGTCGCGTCGGCCTCGGGCATGCCGCCGTCCCTGGCTGTGGAATTCGGGCGCAAGGTGCTCTACCCGAAACACCGCCCAAGTTTTGCCGAGCTGGAACAAGCGGTTCGCGGTCGCTGAGTCATGGAAAACAATCAGCCGATCATCATCAAGCGCGTCAAGCGCTTCGGCGGCGGCCATCATGGCGGCGCCTGGAAAATCGCCTTTGCCGACTTCGCCACGGCGATGATGGCGTTTTTCCTGGTGCTGTGGCTGTTATCCACAGCCACCCCCGAGCAGAAAATCGCCATTGCCGGTTACTTCCAGGACCCGATCGGCTTCTCCGAGAGTGGCACGCCCTACGTGATCGACCTGGGCGGCTCGCCCGAGATGGCGCCGGAAAAGACCATCAACCCTGAGGTGAAGACCGAGCCGACGCAGGAGTCCACGGTTCAGCTGAACAAGGACCAGGTCGAGACCATGGCCGAACAGGTCGAGCGCGAGCGCCTTGAGCTGTTGCTGCAGGAGCTGCAGAACAAGGTCGAAGAAAACCCGCAACTGCAGAAGTTCAAGGACCAGATCCTGTTCGAGATCACCCAGGACGGCTTGCGTATCCAGATCATGGATGCCGAGAACCGGCCGATGTTCGACCTCGGCAGTGCGCGTTTGCAGCCGTATTTCGAAGACATCCTGCTGGCCATGGCCGACACCATCAAGGCGGTGCCGAACAAGATCAGCGTCAGCGGCCACACCGATGCCAAGCCGTTCGCCGGCACCGGTGAGTTCGGCAACTGGGAGTTGTCGGCCAACCGTGCCAATGCGGCGCGGCGTGCGTTGGTTGCCGGGGGCTATCCGGATGGGCAAGTGGCCCGGGTGGTGGGTTATGCGTCGTCGTCGTTGTTCGACCGCAAGAACCCGTTCAACCCGGTCAACCGGCGTATCGACATCATCGTGCTGACCAAGAAGGCCCAGCGTGATATCGAAGGTGAGCAGGCCGCGCCCGAAACGCCGCCGGCCCAGCCAGCACCGCCTGCCGGCGCCGCGCCGGGGGCTTCTTCGGCCCCTGCTGTACCGGGTGCTGAGCAAGCACCGATGCAGCCACGCGAGCTGCGCCAGAAGCTGAACATCTTCGAGGAT
The DNA here is from genome assembly GCF_028895205.1 of Pseudomonas sp. ITEM 17296. NCBI lineage: Bacteria > Pseudomonadati > Pseudomonadota > Gammaproteobacteria > Pseudomonadales > Pseudomonadaceae > Pseudomonas > Pseudomonas sp. ITEM 17296. The sequence continues at coordinate 337,910 of NZ_WJRS01000001.1, forward strand.
GGCACGCTGAAGATGGACGAAGCCAAGGAGCAGTAAGTGACTGGGGCCGCTATGCGGCCCCAATGCATTCAAAACCCCCGGCGGATCTTGGCCTTGAGGTCGGCATGAAAGTAGTCGGCATTATCCCGGTCAGCCCCCAATCCTCGCCCTGGCGGCAATGACATGGCCCGCTCGAACGTGCGTTCATCGTGATACGCACGCACGAACAGGTCGATGTGCGGGCGCTCGCGCATGATCGGCCATCTGCCCAGGCACTCAGGCAGTGTGCCTGGCACTTTGCAATAGAAACTCACCCGGCGGCAGCCCATTGCCGCAGCCCCCAGCAGCCAGGCAGTCCACCATTGTTCACCGACGCTGGCCGGCAACACGCCGACCCAATGGGTGGCATCGCTCATCTGCTGGCAAAAACTGCCATAGAGGTCATCGCGGGTCTGCCCATCGCTGTCGTATTGCACCAGCTGGGTGGGGATGCCTTCGAGCAGCAGGCGCTCATTGAGGATGAACGCGTCGAGCCGCTCTTCGTGGCGGTAGCTGATAAGAACCGGCATGGCGGTTGCCCTCCCTGATAGAAGCCATGACCATCAGCGAAAGCAGGAGAAGGGGCAATAGATGACGCTAAAACCGGAGCGGTCTTACGCGCTCCGGTAATATTTCCTACAAATCAGGCGGGTTAGTAGCTGTCTTCCGGCAGGCTGGCGATGATCGAGCGGTAGCTGTTCATGCGTTGCTGCTTGATCCGGCCTTCTTCCAGTGCCTTGAGCAGCGCACAGCCCGGCTCGCGGTCATGCTTGCAGTCGCGGAAGCGGCAGGTGCCGAACAGGTCGCGGAACTCGATGAACCCCCCTTCCACGTCATCGCGGCTGACATGGCCCAAGCCGAATTCGCGAATACCCGGCGAGTCGATCAAGTCGCCGCCGTTGGGGAAGTGGTACAGGCGCGCGGTGGTGGTGGTGTGCGTGCCTTGGCCCGACCATTCGGACAGGTCACCGACGCGGGTGTCGGCAGCGGGCAGCAGGCTGTTGACCAGCGACGACTTGCCCACGCCCGACTGGCCGACGAACACGCTGATGTGCCCGTCCAGCATCTGCTGCAGGCGTTGCATGCCGTCACCCTGGTGGGCCGAAACCTCCAGCAGCGGGTAGCCGAGGTCGCGGTAGACCTCGAGTAGCGCCTGCAACGCCGGGGCGTTCTCGTCGTTGATCAGGTCGGCCTTGTTCAGCAGCAGCAACGGGCGGATGCCGGCGTGTTCAGCGGCTACCAGGTAGCGGTCGATCAGGTTCGGGTGGGGCTCGGGGGCTGGCGCGAAGACGATCACGATCAGGTCGACGTTGGCCGCCACCGGCTTGAGCTGGCCGTGGTTGTTTGGCCGGCACAGCTCGGTGCTGCGTGGCATCTGCGCGACGATAACGCCGATGCCCTGGTTGCCCGCCCGCCAGACCACGCGGTCGCCGGTGACCAGCGCAGGCAGGTTGGCCCGCAGGTGGCAGCGGAAGATCTGCCCAGCCACGTCGCCGTCCTGGGCTTCGACCTCGACCTGCACGCCAAAGTGCGCGATCACCAGGCCCAGTTGCTCTGGCCCCAGGTCGCCGCCTTCCAGCTCTTGCAGCGTGTGCTGCTCGCGTTTGGCGGCGCGAGCGGCGCGCTCGTTCTGGATTTTTTCGATACGCCAGTTTTGGCGACGATTGAGCTGGCGTTTGGCCATGAAGATTCCGTGCTGGGACAGATTGAAAACGGCAGGCAGTTTAGCACGCCGGGCGCTCGACCATTCTGCTTACCTTTGCACCGCGCGCCGCACATGCGCCCGCCGCACTCGCTAGGCTACTATAACGGCCTATACGAGGAGCCCCTGCATGCAAAACCCACAGAACCTGATCTGGATCGACCTGGAAATGACTGGCCTGGATCCGGACAGCGACGTCATCATCGAGATGGCCACGATTGTCACCGACAGCGATCTGAACACCCTCGCCGAAGGCCCGGTGATCGCCATTCACCACAGTGACGAAGTGCTGGCGCGCATGGACGAATGGAATACCCGTACCCACGGCGGCTCGGGCCTGACCCAGCGCGTGCGCGAGAGCAAGGTCAGCATGGCCGAGGCCGAGGCCCAGACCATCGCCTTCCTCGAGCAATGGGTGCCCAAGGGCAAGTCGCCGATCTGCGGCAACAGTATCTGCCAGGACCGCCGGTTCCTGTATCGCCACATGCGCAACCTGGAAAACTACTTCCACTACCGCAACCTCGACGTCTCGACCCTTAAAGAGCTGGCCGCACGCTGGGCGCCGAATGTGCGCGACAGTTTCAAGAAGGGCGGCACCCACCTGGCGCTGGACGATATCCGCGAGTCGATTGCCGAACTGCGCCATTACCGCGAGCACTTCATCAAGGTGTGAAGCGTGAGGGCGCAGATATTGTGTCTGTGCCCTCTTTTGGTGCCCTGGGCAACTGGTTAGACTGCGCGCCTTTCTCGCACGGACTCGCACCATGTTGTTGATGCTCTACCTCATTGCCATCACCGCTGAAGCCATGACCGGCGCGTTGTCTGCCGGCCGCCGCGGCATGGACTGGTTCGGCGTGGTGCTGATTGCCTGTGTCACGGCCCTGGGTGGCGGCTCGGTGCGCGACGTGCTGCTCGGGCATTACCCGCTGACCTGGGTCAAGCACCCCGAGTACCTGGTGCTGACCAGTTGCGCGGCACTGCTGACGATTTTCATCGCCCCCATGATGCGCCGCTTGCGCTCGATGTTCCTGGTGCTAGACGCCCTGGGGTTGGTGGCCTTTACCTTGATCGGTTGCATGACGGCGCTGGAGATGGGGCAGGGCATGCTGGTGGCGTCGATCAGCGGCGTGATCACCGGGGTATTTGGGGGGATCTTGCGCGATATCTTCTGTAACGACATCCCGCTGGTGTTCCGTCGCGAGCTGTATGCCAGTGTGTCGTTCGCGGCGGCGTGGTTCTATCTGGGGTGTGTGCACTTCCAGTTGCCAGCGGAGCAGGCCATGTTGCTGACCTTGTTCGGCGGGTTTCTGCTGCGCTTGCTGGCAATCCGGTTCCACTGGGAAATGCCCAAGTTCCACTACAACGACCAGCAGTAGTATTCGCCTCGGGCCTTTTTGCGCCTATGAGATCGAGCGCCGCCCGCGCGGCGCTTCGCGGGGCAAGCCCGCTCCCACATTTGTTTCGGGCCAGTTATTCCTGAGGCATTGGCGCGCGCCCCCTTGGTGCCCACCTCAATATCGTGTTGTACAAACCCGAAAATAAATGTGGGAGCGGGCTTGCCCCGCGAAGCGCCGCGCGGGCGGCGCTCGATTTCACAGGCGCTGAACATCGCACGGCGAACCCTGCCAGCCTCAACACTGCCTATGCCTGCCCGTGTCGCGCCAGCGCCCACTCCACATGCTCGCGCACCAGTGCCGAGGCATCCTCGCGCCGTGCCTTCAGGGCCTCGATCACCGGGATCGTCGAAGGCGCATTGCCCAACCCCACGGCCAGGTTGCGCAACCAGCGCTCATAACCCGCGCGCCGCAACGGCCCGCCTTCGGTCTTGCGCAGGAAGGTCTTCTCGTCCCACAAGAACATCTCGGCCAGCTCGGCATTTTCCAACCCATGACGCGGCTGGAAGTCATGCTCCTGCGTGGGCCGGGCAAAGCGGTTCCATGGGCAGACGATCTGGCAGTCGTCGCAACCAAACACCCGGTTGCCCATCATCGAGCGCAACTCGACGGGGATCGCCCCCTTGAGCTCAATGGTCAGGTAGGAAATGCAGCGCCGGGCATCCAGCACATAAGGCCCCACGAAGGCTTTGGTCGGGCAGATGTCCAGGCACGCCTCGCAACGCCCGCAGTGCTCGCTGGTGTGCGCGTCGTCCACCGGCAACGGCAGGTCGACGAACAGCTCGGCCAAAAAGAAGTAGCTGCCGGCCTTGCGGTTGAGCAGCAGGGTGTTCTTGCCGATCCAGCCCAACCCGGCTTGCTCGGCAATCGCCTTTTCCAGCACCGGGGCGCTGTCGACGAAGGCCCGGTAGCCGAACGGGCCGATGGCTTCCTGGATGCGATCGGCCAGGTGCTGCACGCGCTTGCGCACCAGCTTGTGGTAGTCGCGGCCAAGGGCGTAACGCGACACGTAGGCCTTTTCCGGCTGGGCCAGGCGTTGCGCCATCTGCGTGTCGCCGGGCAAGTAATCCATGCGCAGCGAGACCACCCTTACCGTGCCGGGGATCAACTGGTCGGGGTGTGCGCGTTTGCCATCGTGAGCGGCCAGGTATTCCATCTCGCCCTGATAGCCGGCTTCTAGCCAGCGCTGCAGGTGCTTTTCGTGCTCGCCAAGGTCCACCCCGGCGATGCCGACATGGGCAAAACCGAGTTCTTGGCCCCAGATTTTGATGGATTGGGCCAGGGCGGGGAGGTCAAGTGTGCAAGCGGACATGGATGGGCAGGCAATACGGGCTCAGGTGCGTATAATTCTGCCAGACATTGGAGCCTTTGACCCCATGCCCCAGACCAAACAACCCGCGCATGCCCCGCAACTGCTCAGCAGCGTGACCGTCGCGCACCTGCCGGCGAGGCCTGCGCATGCCCATAAAAGTGACTTCGGCCATGTGCTGGTGGTTGGCGGCGACCTCGGTACGGGCGGTGCGGTGCTACTGAGTGCCGAAGCCGCGCTGCGCTGTGGTGCCGGGTTGGTCAGCGTGGCGACGCGTCCTGAACATGTCGGCGCATGCCTGGCCCGCCTGCCGGAAGCCATGTGCCTGGGCGTGAGTTCGGCCAATCAGCTGATGGGCGTGCTGGAGCGTGCCTCGGTGCTGGTGGTCGGCCCGGGGTTGGGGCAGGCGGCGTGGGGCCGTAGCCTGTTGTCGGCAGTGGCCAATGCTGAGCAACCGCAGGTCTGGGATGCTGATGCCTTGAACCTGCTGGCGCGCACGCCCCTGGCCCTGCCCAGCGGCAGCATCCTCACCCCGCACCCGGGGGAGGCGGCGCGGTTGCTGGGGATTTCCACCGAGGCCGTGCAAGCCGACCGCCCAGGGGCTGCGCGCAAGCTTGCCCGCCGCTATGCCAGCGTCTGCGTGCTGAAGGGTGCCGGTACCCTGGTGGCCGACCCGAGCGGGCAGTTGGCGCGGTGTGACCGTGGGCACCCGGCCATGGCCGGCGCCGGCCTGGGCGATGTGTTGACCGGCGTGCTGGCGGCGCTGCTGGCTCAAGGCTTGGGGGCCTGGGAGGCCGCCTGCTTGGGGGCGTGGCTGCATGCCTGTGCGGGCGAGCGCCTGGGCGTCAAAGGTAGAGGCCTGGCAGCCAGTGATCTGGCGCCGGTCATTCGTGAGTTGTTGGAGGAGCATTCTGCGTGTCTGGCTTAACCCTGTTTCTGGCCGATGAAGCGGCCATGGTCGCGTTTGGTGCGCGGCTTGCCGAAGTGACCGGCGGTCATGGCGTGATTTTTCTCGAAGGTGACCTGGGGGCGGGCAAGACCACGCTCTCGCGTGGCCTGATCCGTGGCTTGGGCCATACTGGTGCAGTCAAGAGCCCGACCTTTACCGTGGTCGAACCGTACGAAATTGGTGAGGTGCGTGCGTTCCATTTCGACCTATATCGCCTGGTCGATCCGGAGGAGCTGGAGTACATGGGCATACGTGACTACTTCGAGGGCGATGCGCTGTGCCTGTTCGAGTGGCCACAAAAGGGTGCGGGCGTTTTGCCAAAGCCTGACCTGACCATTACCATAAGCCCCCAAGCGAGCGGACGCTCGCTGAACCTTTCGCCGCAGGGGGCTCGCGGCGAGGCTTGGTGCGTTGCACTGGGCAAACACTAAAACTGTAAGTGGGGTAGGTATGCGCATACGCGCACTGGTCGCCATCGTTGGGCTGCTGCTGACAACGGTGACCGTTGACGCTCTGGCCGTCACTCAAGTCAAGAGCATGCGCCTGTGGCGCGCGCCGGACAACACGCGGCTGGTCTTCGACCTGTCTGGCCCCGTGCAGCACAGCGTCTTCACCCTCAGCGCGCCAGACCGCCTGGTCATCGATATCAATGGTGCGACCCTGGCCGCGCCGTTGAACGTAGCGACGTCCAACACGCCGATCAGCAGCGTGCGTTCGGCCCAGCGTACGCCTACCGACCTGCGCGTGGTGGTCGACCTGAAAAAGTCGGTCACGCCCAAGAGCTTCGCCTTGGCGCCCAATGCCCAGTACGGCAACCGCCTGGTGGTCGACCTGTACGACCAGGAAGCCGACGCCGTCGCTGCCAGTACACCGCCCCCGCCGCCGACGCCCGTGCAAACGCCGGTGACCACGCCTGCGGTGCCGGTGAGCCCGGCCCAGCCGGCCATCAAGCTGCCACCGGTGCCCAGCGGCAAACGTGACATCGTGGTCGCCATCGACGCCGGCCACGGCGGCGAGGACCCGGGCGCTTCCGGCTCGCGCGGCCAGCATGAAAAAGACATCGTCCTGCAGATCGCTCAGGAGCTGCAGCGCCAGATCAACAGCGAGAAAGGCTTCCGCGCCGAGCTGACCCGCACCGGTGACTACTTCATCCCGCTGCGCAAACGCACCGAAATCGCCCGTAAGAAGGGTGCCGACCTGTTCGTCTCGATCCACGCCGACGCCGCGCCGTCCAAGGCCGCCTTTGGTGCCTCGGTCTTTGCATTGTCCGACCGTGGCGCCACGTCCGAGACCGCACGCTGGCTGGCCGACACGGAAAACCGCTCCGACCTGATCGGCGGCGCCGGCAACGTCAGCCTCGACGACAAGGACCGCATGCTCGCGGGCGTGTTGCTTGACCTGTCGATGACCGCCACGCTCAGCTCCAGCCTCAATGTGGGCCAGAAGGTACTGGGCAACATGGGCCGCATCACCTCGCTGCACAAGCAGCGTGTGGAGCAGGCAGGCTTTATGGTGCTCAAGTCGCCGGATATCCCGTCGATCCTCGTTGAAACCGGGTTTATCTCCAACGCCAACGAAGCCGCCAAGCTGGCTACCCGCAGCCATCAGCAGGCCCTGGCCCGCTCGATCCATACCGGCGTGCGCCAGTTCTTCCAGCAAAACCCACCGCCGGGCACTTACATTGCCTGGCTGCGCGACACCGGCAAGATCGCAGCCGGCCCACGTGAACACACCGTGCGCCCGGGTGAGACCCTGGCCATGCTCGCGGTGCGCTATCAGGTCAGCGTGGCCAGCCTGCGCAGCACTAACAGCCTCAAGACCGATGAGCTGAAAGTCGGCCAGCGTCTGGACGTGCCGGCCACTACCCTGGCTTCGCAGCAATGAGTGGTGGTTCACGCATCCAGCTGCTCAGCCCGCGGCTGGCTAACCAGATTGCCGCGGGGGAGGTGGTCGAGCGCCCGGCCTCCGTGGCCAAGGAGTTGCTGGAAAACAGCCTCGACTCCGGTGCCCGGCGCATCGATGTTGAAGTCGAGCAGGGTGGCGTCAAGCTGCTGCGGGTACGTGACGATGGCGGCGGGATTTCTGCCGATGACCTGCCGCTGGCGCTGGCCCGTCACGCCACCAGCAAGATCCGTGAACTGGAAGACCTCGAAGGTGTACTGAGCCTGGGTTTCCGCGGCGAGGCCCTGGCCTCGATCAGCTCGGTGGCGCGCCTGACCCTGACGTCGCGCACGGCCAATGCCAGCGAAGCCTGGCAGGTCGAGACCGAAGGCCGCGACATGACCCCGCGCGTGCAACCGGCAGCGCACCCGGTGGGTACCTCGGTCGAAGTGCGTGACCTGTTCTTCAATACCCCGGCCCGGCGCAAATTCCTCAAGGCCGAGAAAACCGAATTCGATCACCTGCAGGAAGTCATCCGTCGCCTGGCCCTGGCCCGCTTCGATGTCGGCTTCCACCTGCGCCATAACGGCAAGAGCATCCTCAGCCTGCATGAGGCCCACGATGAAACCGCCCGTGCGCGGCGCGTAGGCGCCATCTGCGGGCCGGGCTTCATGGAGCAGGCGCTGCCCATCGATGTCGAGCGCAACGGCCTGCGTTTGTGGGGCTGGGTGGGGCTGCCGACCTTCTCGCGGAGCCAGGCCGACCTGCAGTACTTCTTCGTCAATGGCCGGGCAGTGCGCGACAAGCTGGTCGCCCACGCTGTGCGCCAGGCGTACCGGGACGTGCTGTTCAATGGCCGGCACCCGACCTTTGTGCTGTTCCTCGAACTCGAGCCCAACGGCGTGGACGTCAACGTGCACCCGACCAAGCACGAAGTGCGCTTCCGTGAAGGGCGTTCGGTGCATGACTTCCTGTATGGCACCTTGCACCGCGCCCTGGCCGACGTGCGCCCCGAGGACCAACTGGCTGCGCCCGCTGCGGCTGCCGACATCGTCCGCCCCAGTGGCCAGCAGGCCGGTGAGTTCGGCCCTCAAGGTGAGATGCGCCTGGCCTCGCCGGTGCTTGAGCAGCCTCGTGCGCCGCAGTTTTCGATTTCCAATGGTGGCAGTGGCTCGGGCTATCAGTCCCAGTACAGCCCGCGTCCGTCGCAGCCGTTGCCGGCGGCCGAGTCGCAGGCGGTGTATCGCGAGTTCTACAAGCCGCTGAGCGATGGCGCGGCTGCACCTTCGTCGCTGCCAGAAAGCCAGGGCGACATTCCACCGCTGGGTTATGCACTGGCTCAGCTCAAGGGCATCTACATCTTGGCCGAGAATGCTGTCGGCCTGGTGTTGGTGGACATGCACGCCGCGCATGAGCGGATCATGTACGAGCGGCTCAAGGTGGCCATGGCCAGCGAAGGCCTGAGCGGTCAACCGCTGCTGGTGCCTGAGTCGTTGGCCTTGAGCCAGCGCGAAGCCGACTGCGCCGAAGAGCACGCCCAATGGTTCCAGCGCCTGGGCTTCGAGTTGCAGCGGCTGGGCCCCGAGACCCTGGCGATCCGGCAGATCCCGGCGTTGCTCAAGCAAGCCGAGGCCAACCGCCTGGTGCAGGATGTGCTCGCCGACCTGATGGAATACGGCACCAGCGACCGCATACAGGCGCACCTCAACGAACTGCTCGGCACCATGGCCTGCCACGGCGCCGTGCGCGCCAACCGGCGCCTGGCCATCCCCGAAATGAACGCACTGCTGCGCGACATGGAAAACACCGAGCGCAGCGGCCAGTGCAACCACGGCCGACCGACCTGGACCCAAATGGGCCTGGACGACCTGGACAAACTTTTCCTGCGCGGTCGATGACATGAGCGGCAAGCCCCCAGCAATATTTCTCATGGGCCCGACGGCGGCCGGCAAGACTGACCTTGCCATCGAGCTGACCAAGGTCCTGCCCTGCGAGTTGATCAGTGTCGACTCGGCGCTGGTCTACCGTGGCATGGACATCGGTACCGCCAAGCCTTCCAAGGAACTGCTGGCAGCGCACCCGCACCGGCTGATCGACATTCTCGACCCGGCCGAAAGCTACTCTGCCGCGCACTTTTGCACCGATGCCTTGCAAGCCATGGCGGAAATCACCGCACGGGGCAAGATACCGCTGCTGGTGGGTGGCACCATGCTGTATTACAAGGCCTTGATCGATGGCTTGGCTGACATGCCGCCGGCCGACGCCAGCGTGCGTGCCGAACTCGAAGCGCAGGCCCGCGCGCTAGGCCTGGTCGAGCTGCACCGCCAGTTGGCCGAAGTGGACCCTGAGTCGGCGGCGCGCATCCATCCGAATGACCCTCAGCGGCTGATCCGTGCGCTTGAGGTTTACCGGGTGAGCGGCGAGAGCATGACGGCTCATCGCCAGCGTCAATTCGCGGAAAGTCGCGGCGCAGACGCAGGCGCTGGCGGACATTTGCCCTATACTGTCGCGAGTTTGGCGATCGCTCCTACAGATCGTCACATTTTGCATCAGCGAATTGCGTTACGATTTTCGCAGATGTTGGAACAGGGCTTCATCGACGAGGTCCGATCGCTGCGAGCCAGAAGTGACTTGCACGCCGGGTTGCCGTCTATACGGGCAGTGGGGTACAGGCAAGTCTGGGACTACCTCGACGGCAGGCTAAGTGAGAATGAGATGCGAGAACGCGGTATCATTGCCACTCGCCAGCTGGCCAAGCGGCAGTTCACCTGGTTGCGCGGTTGGTCCGACGTGCACTGGCTTGACAGCCTCGCCTGCGACAATCTGTCCCGCACCTTGAAATACCTGGGAAGCGTCTCCATATTGAGCTGAGTCCCTGCTAATTGCCGTCTATTCTTGCGAAGGGGCGGCCTAATTTATCGATTTTCTTGATTTTCTATTATTTATCCTTACAGGAGTGCGGCATATGTCAAAAGGGCATTCGCTACAAGACCCTTACTTGAACACTTTGAGAAAAGAAAAGGTTCCGGTTTCCATCTACCTGGTCAACGGGATCAAGCTGCAGGGCTCGATCGAATCTTTCGACCAGTTCGTTGTGCTGCTGAAGAACACTGTCAGCCAGATGGTCTACAAGCACGCTATTTCGACCGTGGTTCCTGCGCGTCCGGTTCGCCTGCCAAGCCCGTCCGATTCCGAACACGGTGACAGCGAGCCAGGCAACGCCTGATAGGAGCCTGCATTGTTCTTTGAGCGCCACGGTGGTGGTGAACGGGCGTTGCTCGTTCACTTGGAAGGTCAGAACCCTGAGGCGCGCGAAGACCCGCAGGAGTTTCAGGAGTTGGCATTGTCGGCCGGGGCGGACATCGTCTCGCTGGTGACCATTACACGGCATCAGCCTACGGCCAAATACCTGATTGGCAGCGGCAAGGTCGAAGAACTACGCGACCAAGTCAAAGCCGATGAGGTCGATCTGGTGATTTTCAATCACACCCTCACGCCCAGCCAGGAACGCAACCTCGAACGTGTCTTCGAGTGTCGCGTGCTTGATCGCACCGGGCTGATTCTCGATATTTTCGCCCAGCGGGCGCGTACCCATGAAGGCAAGCTGCAGGTCGAACTGGCCCAGCTCGAGCACATGAGCACGCGACTGGTACGCGGCTGGACTCACCTTGAGCGGCAAAAAGGCGGTATCGGCCTGCGTGGCCCGGGTGAAACCCAGCTTGAAACCGACCGCCGCCTGCTGCGGGTACGCCTGCGTCAGATCAAGGCACGCCTTGAGAAGGTGCGCAGCCAGCGCGAGCAGGCCCGTCGCGGCCGGCGCCGCGCCGATATTCCGTCGGTTTCGCTGGTGGGTTACACCAACGCCGGCAAGTCCACCCTGTTCAACGCCCTGACCCAATCAGAGGTCTACGCCGCCGACCAGCTCTTCGCCACCCTCGACCCGACCTTGCGCCGGCTCGAGTTGAACGACCTTGGGCCGATCGTGCTGGCTGACACCGTCGGCTTCATTCGTCACCTGCCGCACAAGCTGGTCGAGGCTTTTCGGGCTACGCTCGAAGAGTCGAGCAACTCTGACCTGCTGCTGCATGTGATCGACGCGCATGAGCCCGACCGCATGGAGCAGATCGAGCAGGTGTTGGCGGTATTGGGCGAGATCGGTGCCGAAGGCTTGCCGATCCTTGAGGTCTATAACAAACTCGACCTGCTCGAAGATGTCGAGCCGCAGATCCAGCGCGATGCCGATGGCAAGCCGGAGCGGGTCTGGGTATCGGCACGCGATGGGCGTGGCCTGGAGCTGGTTGGCCAGGCGATTGCCGAGTTGCTGGGGGATGATCTGTTTGTCGGTACCCTGTGCCTGGAGCAGCGTTTTGCCCGCTTGCGCGCGCAATTCTTTGCCCTGGGTGCCGTGCAGAGTGAAGAGCATGATGAAGAAGGGCGCAGCCTGCTGAGCGTGCGACTGCCCATGGTCGAGTTGAATCGCCTGGTCAGCCGCGAAGGCATGGAGCCGCAAGTGTTTGTCGAGCAACACACTTTGCAATAAATGCTCGACGAGGTCGCCGGGCAGCAGTGACAGGCATTCTGTAGCATTGGACGGCGCGCCGTGGGCGCGTCTTTGCTTTATCAGATGGAGAGCGCTATGGCTTGGAACGAGCCGGGTGGCAACTCGAACAATCAGGATCCCTGGGGCGGTCGCCGTGGTGGCGGCGGCGGTGGTGGCGATAAAAAAGGCCCGCCGGATCTGGACGAGGCCTTCCGCAAACTGCAGGACAGCCTGAACGGCATGTTCGGCAGCGGCAAGAAACGTGGCGGCGGTGACCGCAATGTCGGCAAGGGTGGCGGCTACGGCCTGCTGGGCATCGGCCTGGCGGTGTTGGCTGCCATCTGGCTGTACAGCGCCGTGTACGTGGTCGACGAGCAGGAGCAGGCCGTAGTGCTGCGCTTCGGCAAGTACTATGAGACGGTCGGTCCCGGCCTGAACATCTACTTCCCGCCCATCGATCGCAAGTACATGGAAAACGTCACGCGTGAGCGTGCCTACACCAAGCAGGGGCAGATGCTGACCGAAGACGAGAACATCGTCGAGGTCCCGCTGACCGTCCAGTACAAGATCACCAACCTGCAGGACTTCGTGCTCAACGTCGACCAGCCAGAGGTGAGCCTGCAGCATGCGACCGACAGTGCCCTGCGCCATGTGGTGGGTTCCACCTCCATGGACCAGGTGCTGACCGAAGGCCGTGAGCAGATGGCCGTGGATATCCGCGAACGCCTGCAGCGCTTCCTCGACAACTACCGTACCGGTATCACCGTCACCCAGGTCAACGTACAGAGCGCGGCAGCCCCGCGTGAAGTGCAGGAAGCCTTCGACGACGTGATCCGTGCGCGTGAAGATGAACAGCGTGCCCGCAACCAGGCCGAGTCCTACGCCAATGGCGTGGTGCCAGAAGCCCGTGGTCAGGCCCAGCGCATCATCGAGGACGCCAACGGTTACCGCGATGAAGTGATCGCTCGCGCCAAGGGTGAAGCCGACCGCTTCAGCAAGCTGGTGACCGAGTATCACAAGGCGCCGGACATCACCCGTCAGCGTCTGTACCTGGAAACCATGCAAGAGGTCTACAGCAATTCGAGCAAGGTCATGGTGGCCACCAAGGACGGGCAGAACAACCTGCTCTACCTGCCACTGGACAAGATGGTCGAAGGCAGCCGCAACACGTCCGCACCGGCCAGCGGTGTATCTGCGTCGGCCAACGATGCGGCCGCGCGTGCGGCGCAGGACCTGCAACAGCAACAACAGCCGCCGCGCACTAGGGAGAGCCGCTGATGAGCAATAGATCGCTGATCGCCCTGATCGCCGCTGTGGTGCTGGCCGTCGTGGCCTGGAACTGCTTCTACATCGTGTCGCAGACCGAACGTGCCGTACTGCTGCAATTCGGCCGTGTGGTTCAGGCTGATGTTCAGCCGGGCCTGCATGTGAAGGTTCCTTACGTGAACCAGGTGCGCAAGTTCGACGCCCGCCTGATGACCCTTGATGCGCCAACCCAGCGGTTCCTGACCCTGGAGAAGAAAGCGGTCATGGTCGACGCCTACGCCAAGTGGCGCGTCAAGGATGCCGAGCGCTTCTACACCGCCACTTCCGGCCTCAAGCAGATCGCCGATGAGCGTCTGTCGCGTCGTCTGGAAAGCGGCCTGCGTGACCAGTTCGGTAAGCGTACCCTGCACGAGGTGGTTTCCGGTGAACGTGACGCGCTGATGGCTGACATCACCGCTTCGCTGAACCGCATGGCTAACAAAGAGCTGGGTATCGAGGTCATCGATGTGCGCGTCAAGGCCATCGACCTGCCGAAGGAAGTCAACCGCAGCGTGTTCGATCGTATGAGCACTGAGCGTGAGCGTGAAGCCCGCGAGCATCGCGCCAAAGGTAACGAGTTGGCCGAAGGTATCCGTGCGGATGCCGATCGTCAGCGCCGTGTACTGCTGGCCGAAGCCTATCGTGAAGCTGAAGAAACCCGCGGTGACGGCGACGCTCAGGCGGCTGCCATCTACGCCAAGGCCTACAGCCAGGACGCTGATTTCTATGCGTTCAACCGAAGCCTGCAGGCGTACCGCGAGAGCTTCTCGAACAAGAGCGACGTGCTGGTTCTGGACCCGAAGAACGAGTTCTTCCGCTTCCTGGACAAGAGCAAGCCTTGATGCTCTAAGCCCGTTTTCATTGGGGCTACGCCCCGCCTGGCAGCTAAAACACCAGGCGGGGTGCATCCTGAATGAAAAGGGGTGTATGATGAGGCAGCCGGGAAATTTCCCGGCTTTTTTGCGTCTGCAAGGTTGATTGGCAAGCCGCCAGTTGACGGTTTGGTCAGCGCGCAAGGCAATTCGAGGGTATTGGGTACGGTGGCTGCGCTGGGATCAGTGCTGCCCGCTGCTGTGCGCGATACCTGCTTTACTGACGGCTCGCCACAGGCAGGCCGCCCGGACCAGAGGGGAAATGGCGTAATGGCAACGGTAGACCGCTGGCTGCTGCCAGATGGCATCGAGGAAGTACTGCCACCTGAGGCTGCGCGCATCGAGATCGCGCGTCGCCAGGTGTTGGACCTGTTCCAGAGTTGGGGCTACGAACTGGTCGTCACCCCGCATATCGAGTACCTGGAGTCGCTGTTGACCGGCGCCGGCCAGGACCTGGATCAGCGCACCTTCAAGGTGGTCGACCCGCAGTCCGGTCGCCTGATGGGCTTCCGTGCCGACTTCACCCCGCAGGTGGCGCGTATCGACGCCCACACCTTGCGCCGTGAAGGCCCGAGCCGCCTGTGCTATGCCGGCAGCGTGCTGCATGCCCAGCCGCGTGCTCTGTCCACCTCGCGCAGCCCGATCCAGCTCGGTGCCGAGTTGTACGGCGATGCCAGCCCCACCAGCGATGTCGAAGTCATCAGCCTGATGCTCGCCACGCTGCAACTGACGGATGTCGCGGACGTGCACATGGACCTCGGCCATGTCGGCATCTACCGTGGCCTGGCGCGTGCCGCGGGCCTGTCGGGCGCGGTCGAGCAGCAGCTGTTCGACGCCCTGCAGCGCAAGTCGGTCGACGAAGTGCAGGCACTGACCGCCGACCTGCCGAAAGACCTGGGCAACATGCTGCGCGCCCTGGTCGAGCTGTGCGGTGGCCGTGAAGTGCTGGCCGAAGCCCGCGTGCGCCTGGGCCGTGCCCCGGCCAGCGTGCTGGCGGCGCTGGACGACCTGCTGGCGATCGCCGATCGCCTGGCGTCGCGCTACCCAGACCTGCCGTTGTACTTCGACCTCGGCGAGCTGCGTGGCTACCACTACCACACCGGTGTGGTGTTCGCCGTGTTCGTGCCGGGCGAAGGTCAATCGATCGCCCAGGGCGGCCGTTATGACGATATCGGCGCTGATTTCGGCCGGGCACGCCCGGCCACTGGATTCTCCACGGATTTGAAGACCCTGGTCACACTGGGGCGAGCGGAGGTCGTATTGCCAACTGGCGGCATCTGGATGCCCGACAGTGGTGACGCGGCCCTCTGGCAGCAGGTCTGCCAGTTGCGCAGCGAGGGCCAGCGTGTGGTTCAGGCTTTGCCTGGCCAGCCGTTGAGTGCTGCTCTCGAGGCGGATTGTGATCGGCAATTGATTCAGCAAGACGGGCGCTGGCAGGTACTGCCGCTGACCCATTGAGTTTCTGCGTCGGCAAAAGGCCGGCAACCAAGTTTGCGTGAATGAGGACCAATGTAATGGGTAAGAATGTCGTCGTCCTGGGCACCCAATGGGGTGATGAGGGCAAAGGCAAGATCGTCGATCTGCTGACCGAACATGCTGCCGCCGTAGTGCGCTACCAGGGTGGCCACAACGCGGGCCACACCCTGGTGATCAACGGTGAAAAAACCGTTCTGCACCTGATTCCGTCCGGCATCCTGCGTGAAGGCGTTCAGTGCCTGATCGGCAACGGCGTGGTCGTTGCTCCAGATGCCCTGATGCGTGAAATCACCAAGCTGGAAGAGAAGGGCGTACCGGTGCGTGAGCGCCTGCGCATCAGCCCGGCTGCTCCGCTGATCCTGTCGTACCACGTGGCCCTGGACCAGGCCCGCGAGAAAGCCCGTGGCGAAGCCAAGATCGGCACCACCGGCCGTGGTATCGGCCCAGCGTACGAAGACAAAGTCGCACGCCGCGGCCTGCGCGTTGGCGACCTGTTCCACCGTGAGCGTTTCGCTGCCAAGCTCGGTGAGCTGCTGGACTACCATAACTTCCAGCTGGTGAACTATTACAAAGAGCCGGCCATCGACTTCCAGCAGACCCTGGACGAGTGCATGGCCTACGCCGAGCAGCTCAAGCCGATGATGCTCGACGTCACCGCCGAGCTGCATAACCTGCGTCGCGCCGGCAAGGACATCATGTTCGAAGGTGCCCAGGGCTCGCTGCTGGACATCGACCACGGTACCTACCCGTACGTCACCAGCTCCAACACCACTGCCGGCGGTATCTCCACCGGTTCCGGCGTTGGCCCGATGTACCTGGACTACATCCTGGGTATCACCAAGGCCTACACCACGCGCGTAGGTTCCGGCCCGTTCCCGACCGAACTGTTCGATGAAACCGGCGCTACCCTGGCCAAGCGTGGCCACGAGTTCGGTTCGACCACCGGCCGTGCCCGTCGTTGCGGCTGGTTCGATGCCGTCATCCTGCGTCGCGCCATCGACGTCAACAGCATCTCGGGCATCTGCCTGACCAAGCTGGACGTACTGGACGGCCTGGAAACCATCAACATCTGCGTTGGCTACAAGAACGAGAACGGTGCTGTCATCGACGCCCCTTCCGACGCCGACAGCTACATCGGCCTGGAGCCGGTGTACGAAGAGATGCCAGGCTGGAGCGAGTCGACCTTGGGTGCCAAGACCCTGGAAGCGCTGCCAGAAGCTGCTCGCGCTTACATCAAGCGCATCGAGGAGCTGGTCGGCGCGCCGATCGACATCATCTCCACCGGCCCGGACCGCAACGAGACCATCGTGCTGCGTCATCCGTTCGCCTGATCCGCTTTTACGGCTGATCTGACGCCGCGGTCCCGAAAGGGGCCGCGGCGTTTTCATTTGTAGGCCTGCACCGGCCTCTTCGCGGGTAAACCCGCTCCCACCAGATCTCTACTGCCTTCAGGTTCAGTGCCGCCCTGTGGGAGCGGGTTTACCCGCGAAGAGGCCGGCACAAGCAAACACTCTGCTAGACCTTGGCACATATCCCTGCTGTTCCCGGCATAACCCTTGCTGTAAGAAGTTTCTGTAGATGCCATCAAAATAGTGGCGCCAGAAAACACGAGGGTTACACCGTGTCTGCCATCCTCTCACTGTTACGAAGCCGCCTTTTGCGGCCTGTGTTTGTTGCCCTTGGTATCGCTCTTTTGGTGCAGGTGCTGGTTGCCGTTGCGCTGACCCGAAGCACGGTCACCGCCCTGGAGGCCGATCTGGGCGAGCGCTTGGGCAATGACAGCCGCAAGCTGGCCAGCGAGCTGGAGCAAGCTGGGCAGGACGTGCGTTCGGGGCTCGATAGCCTGTCCAGCAGCACCCGTCAGCGCCTGAGCGCAGGGTTGTCGACACGCCTGCAAAACGAGCAGCAGCAACTGCGCACCACGCTGGAAAAGAACCTCAAGGATTCTGCCAACGACATGGCCGAACTGCTGGCCTCGGTCGCCCCGCGGGCTATCTGGGACAACGATGTGCCGGTGCTCTCTGACTTCGCCCGTCGCGCTCAGCGCAACCCCAACGTGCTGTTCGTGGTCTACGACGACGCCCAGGGCCAGCACCTGACCCGCTACCTCAACCGGCAAAACCCGATCAACCAGGCGTTGATGGAAAAGGGGCAGGGCGAGCGGGCGCTGGACAAGGTGATCGATGCGGCTCGCCGCGACCCGGCGGTGTATTTTGTCGAAGCGTCGATCAACCCCAATGGTGCGGAGATCGGCAAGGTGTTGATGGGCGTTTCCACGGCTGGCGTCGATCAGGAGCTCGCGGCCCTTGACCAGCGCTTCGCCGCCTTGATCGCCAGTGGTGAGCAGCTGGTGGGTGACAGCCTCGGGGCCGCCGCCGCCGACAGCGGCAAGACCCTGCGCGAACGCCTGGAGACTGCCCAGAGCAGTGCCACCGCGATGCAGGCCAATACCGCGCAGACGGTGCGTGAAGCTGCTGCCGAGCTGCGCTGGCGTATTGGTCTAGGCCTGGTGTTGGTCGGCCTTGGCGTGTTGCTGGTAGTCGCGGTGGTGCTTGGTCGACGGGTGCTCAGCAAGCTGCGCCTGTTGATCACCGCCCTGAACGACCTGGCTGCCGGTGAGGGTGACCTGACCAAACGCGTGACCCTCGACAGTCGCGACGAGATTGGTGACATGGCCTCGGCGGTTAACCGTTTCGTCGACAAGTTGCAGCCCATCGTCCGCGAGGCCGGTGAGGTGGCGCAGCGTACGGGTGTCGAGATTGGCGCCATGGCCCAGCGCAATGCCGGTGCCGACGCCGCTGCTGCGCTGCAGCGCGATGAAGTGGCCGCCAGCCTGCGTGACCTGTCGAGCATGGCCGACGAAGCCCAAGCCGAGAGCCATGCCATGCAGTCCGCCTTGCAGCAGGTGGTGGATATTCGCCAGGCCACGGATGAGAACAGCCGGACTTCGACCCAGCTCGCCGGCCTGATCGAAAGCTTGGCAGGGCAGGTGGAGACCGGCTCGCATGTAATCGAACGGCTGGCCAAGCAGAGTGAGCAGATCGAGGTGGTGCTGACAGTGATCCACGGCATTGCCGAGCAGACCAACCTGCTGGCATTGAATGCGGCCATCGAGGCGGCGCGTGCTGGCGAGACGGGGCGCGGCTTTGCCGTCGTGGCTGATGAGGTGCGCGCGTTGGCGAGCAAGACGCAAAGCTCTACCGGGGATATCCAGGCGCATATTGCTGCGCTGCAGAAAGGCGCCAAAGAAGCTGTGGCCACCATCAGCCAGGCAGGGCTCAAGGCCAGCGAAGGGTTGTTGGTGTTGCGCGAGAACGAGCGCCGCCAGCAGTCGGTGCAGGCGGCGGTCGAGCAAGTGCATGCAGCGATTGGGCTGGCTACCCGCGCGGCCGAGCAGCAAGCGCACGGTGCGCAAGCGGTGCGCGGCCGGGTGGAGACCATTCACGCCCAGGCCGAACGCTCGGCTGAAGTGGTGATGCAGACCACGGCCAGCAGCAAGGTACTGGATGACCTGGCAGCGCAACTGCGGGCCAGCCTGGGGCAGTTCAGGGCGTAACGCCCCCCTTTTGAGGGGGCGCTCCTACAAAGCTCACGCCTTGTTGAGGTACATCCGTGTGGTCAGCAGGTACACCGGCAATCCCGATACCACGATCAGCAGTGCCGCGTAAGGCGCTGCCGCCGCGAACTCGACGTTGGCGGTGTGCGCCCAGACCTCAGTGGCCAGGGTGGTCATGCCGGTCGGGCTCAGCAGCAGTGTGGCGGTCAGCTCTTTCATGGCATCGAGGAACACCAGGGCGAAGGCCGCGGCCAGGGCCGGGAAGATGATCGGCAAGGTTACCCGGCAGAACGCTGTGAAGCTACTCGCGCCCAGGGTGCGGGCAGCCTCTTCGAGCGTTGGCGAAGCCTTGTTCAAGGCGGTGCGTACCGGCGCCTGGGCCAGCGGCAGGAATAGCAGTGCGTAGGCCAGCAGCAACAGGGCAGTGGTCTGGTACATCGCAGGCACGTAGTGCAACGCGAAGAACACCAGCGTCAGCGCGATCACCAGGCCCGGCAGGGCATGCAGCAGGTACGGCAGGCGTTCAGCCCAGATCGCCAGGCGGCCCTTGTAGCGCACCACCAGGAAGCTGATCGGCAATGCCAGCAACACACAGAACCCTGCGCCGCCAAGCGACACCGACAACGACGTGAGCAGCGCCTTGGAGATGTCGGCGACCGGGAACGCCGCCGACGAGCCAACACTCAGCCAGTAACCGAGCATGGCCAGCGGAATGCCGCTGCCCAGCACCGCCAGGCCCACGCAGAACAGCTGCGCCAAGGGCGCCCAGCCGCGCAAGCGCACAGGCTGTGCGCGGCGCGCAACGCCTTGGCCGATACGAACGTGGCGGGCTTTGCCTCGCACGCGCAGTTCCAGCCACAACATGATCATGCACAGCGCCAGCAGCACGGCCGAGAGCATGGCCGCGTTGGCGTTGCTGAATTCCAGTTCGAACTGCTGGTAGATCGCCGTGGTGAAGGTTTGCAGGCCGAGGATCGACAGAGCACCAAACTCCACCAGCATGTGCAGGGCAATCAGCAGCGCGCCGCCCAGCATCGAGGGCCACAGCAACGGCAGGGTCACCTTGATGAACACGCCCCAACGGCTGCATCCCAGCGTACGCGCTGACTCTTCAAGCGAGGTGTCGACGTTGCGCAGGGTGGCTGCCACCGGCAGGAACACCAGCGGATACTTGGACAAGGCCATGACCAGAATGGCCCCGCCGAGGCCTTCGAAGTCCGAGCTCAGCGACACCCAGGTGAAGCTGCTGACGAATGACGGCACCGCAAACGGCAGGCACAGCACCACGCCCCACAGGCGACGCCCCGCCAGGTTGCTGCGTTCGAGCAGCCAGGCCAGGGCCAGGCCGACCACCATGCACACCAGCGTCACCCCGAACATCAGCATCAGAGTGTTGCGCATCAGGCCCCAAACGAATGGGCGCCACAGCAGGTGCAGGGCTTCTCGCCAGCCTGCTTCCCAGGCTTTGAGGGCGACATACGCCAGTGGCAGCAAACTCATCGCCACCAGGAACAGCACAGGCAGCACCACCCAGATCGAGGGGCGCTTGCGGCGCGGCACGAAACGTACCGGCGCCGGCTCGGACAGGGCGGCAGTCATCAGAGCAGACCGACCTCACGTTCAAGTTCCAGGGCTTCTTCGGCATTGCCAAGGTCGGCTGGGGAGATCTTCGGTGGGCGCAGGTCTTCGAAAGGTTTTAGGCCACGGTCAGAAACCATGCCCTTGTGCAGCGGATACTCGGCGGTGGTCTGGGTGATCACACGCTGGCCTTCTTCGCTGGCCATCCAGTTGAGCAGGGCCTGGGCTTCTTTCGGGTGCTTGCTGGCCTTGACCGCGGCGGCGCCGGAGATGGTCACCAGGCCACCGGCATCGCCGTCGGCCAGGTAATACAGCTTGGAGTCCAGCTTGCCGCGCTCACGCTCCAGGGCATACCAGTAGTAGTTGTTCACCAGCACGGCGGCGACTTCGCCTTTTTCCACAGCCTTCAGGGCGACCATGTTGTTGGTGTAGGTCTTGCCGAAAGCCTTCAGGCCGGTCAGCCACTCTTCGGCCGCATCACGCCCGTGCATCTTGAGGATGGCTACAGCCTGTTCCTGGAAGGCGCCACTGGTCGGCACGAAACCGACACGGCCATCCCATTCAGGGTCGGCGAAGTCCATGACCGATTGCGGCAGGTCTTTCTCGTCGATTTTCTTCGGGTTGAACACTACCACGCGGGTGCGCGCGGTGACGCCCATCCACGTGCCGTTGGCGGCTACGTATTCCTTGGGCAGCATGTTCAAGGTGGCGTCGTCGATTTTCGCCAGCAAGCCCAGCTCACCCAGGTTGTTCAGGGGTGGCGACTCTTCGGTATAGATGATGTCGGCCGGCGAGCGCTCGCCTTCTTCGATGATCTGGCTGGCCAGCTGATTACTGCTGCCCTTGCGGATGTTGATGTGAATGCCAGTCTTGGCCTCGTAGGCCTTGGCGATGGCCTCGCCGATTTCCTTGTGCTGGCCGTTGTACATGGTCAGTGTGACCGGGGCGTCTGCCATGGCGGCCGGGGCGCCGATCACCAGGCTCAATACAGCGGCGGCCAGGGTGCGCATCAGCGGTTGCGGACGGATCGTCATGCGGGTACTTCCTCGCTTACGGCTACATATTTGGAAACAATGGTAAACGAAATCGTTTCTCAAGTGGCCGTGTGACAAGAAATTCATGGGCAGACCATCGTCGGGCAGCTGAATTTGTTGGCCGGAGGGGAGGGCGCAACGGGGGGCAAAAAACGCAGGCAAGAAAAAACCCACTAGCAAGCTAGTGGGTTTTTATATGGTGCCCAGGAGAAGACTCGAACTTCCACGACCGTTAAGTCACTGATACCTGAAACCAGCGCGTCTACCAATTCCGCCACCTGGGCAAAGCTTTACATCAGCTGATGAAGGCGACTATCGTTCGCTTTCACACAGTAGTAATAGATCCTTGGTCATCTATTACTTGATAATACTTGGTGCCCAGGAGAAGACTCGAACTTCCACGACCGTTAAGTCACTGATACCTGAAACCAGCGCGTCTACCAATTCCGCCACCTGGGCACACATTTCGTCGAGGTCACATGATGCTTTACATCGCGTTTCATCTCAACTACAACGTCGTCTGTCCGTCGTTGTGGTGCGCACTATACGGACGGTCCTGAGGGCTGTAAACCCCCTGATCAAAAAAAATTTCAAAATTTTCAACTTGTTGATTCTTCAGCCCTATTACACCTTCCTCGGCTCATCGCCGGGGGGCTGTCCAAGGCTGTCATTTCCGGTTTCAATACGCCTATGCCAGAATTCCTATCTATATACCCCAAGGTGAACCCCTTCTGATGGCCGATTGGCAATCCCTCGATCCCGAGGCCGCTCGCGAAGCGGAAAAATACGACAACCCTATCCCCAGCCGTGAGCTGATCCTCCAGCGTCTTGCCGATCGTGGCGAGCCGGCCGCCCGCGAGGAGCTGGCGGCAGAATTCGGTCTGTACGAGGAAGACCAGATTGAAGCCCTGCGCCGCCGCCTGCGTGCCATGGAGCGCGACGGCCAGCTTATCTATACCCGGCGTGGCACCTATGCCCCGGTAGACAAGCTGGACCTTATCTGTGGCCGCATTTCCGGCCACCGCGACGGTTTTGGCTTCCTCATCCCTGATGACAAGAGCGACGACCTGTTCCTCAGCCCTTCGCAGATGCGCCTGGTATTCGATGGCGACCGCGCCCTGGCGCGTGTATCCGGCACCGACCGCCGTGGCCGCCGTGAAGGTGTATTGGTAGAAGTCATCTCCCGCGCGCATGAAAGCGTGGTCGGGCGTTACTTCGAAGAGGGCGGTATCGGCTACGTGACGCCGGACAACCCGAAGATCCAGCAAGAAGTGCTGGTGACCGCCGGTCGCAATGGCGGCGCCAAGATTGGCCAGTTCGTCGAGATCAAGATCACGCACTGGCCCACCCCGCGCTTCCAGCCGCAAGGCGATGTGATCGAAGTGATCGGCAACTACATGGCGCCGGGCATGGAAATCGACGTTGCCCTGCGCAGCTACGACATCCCGCACGTCTGGCCCGATGACGTGGTCAAGGAAGCGCGCAAGTTCCGCTCCGAAGTGGAAGAGAAGGACAAGGAAAAGCGCATCGACCTGCGCCACCTGCCTTTCGTCACCATCGACGGCGAAGATGCCCGCGACTTCGACGATGCGGTGTATTGCGAGCCGCTGGGCAAGCTGCGCCTGTTCTCCGGTGGCTGGCGCCTGTACGTGGCGATTGCCGACGTTTCCAGCTACGTGCGCCTGGGTTCTGCCCTGGACGTCGAAGCCCAGCAGCGTGGCAACTCGGTGTACTTCCCCGAGCGCGTGGTGCCGATGCTCCCCGAAGAGCTGTCCAACGGCCTGTGCTCGCTGAACCCGCACGTCGATCGCCTGGCCATGGTCTGCGAAATGACCATCAACAAAGCCGGCCAGATGGTCGACTACCAGTTCTACGAAGGCGTGATCCACTCCCATGCCCGCCTGACCTACAACAAGGTCAGCAGCATGCTCGAGCATGCCCGCACCCGTGAAGGGAAGGCGCTGCGCGAGGAGTACAAGGAAGTCCTGCCGGACCTGAAGAGCCTCTACGCGCTCTACAAGGTGCTGCTGGACGCGCGTCACACCCGCGGTGCGATCGACTTCGAGACCCAAGAAACCCGCATCATCTTTGGCGATCAACGTAAGATCGCCGAGATCCGCCCGACCGTGCGCAACGATGCCCACAAGCTGATCGAGGAATGCATGCTGGCGGCCAACGTGGCCACCGCCGAGTTCCTGCAAAAGCACGGCGTGCCCGCCCTGTACCGCGTGCACGATGGCCCGCCGCCGGAGCGCCTGGAAAAACTGCGCGCCTTCCTCGGTGAACTGGGCTTGTCGCTGCACAAAGGCAAGGACCCGTCGCCGAAGGATTACCAGGCCCTGCTGGCGAGCATTTCCGAGCGCCCAGACTTCCACCTGATCCAGACTGTGATGCTGCGCTCGCTGAGCCAGGCGGTGTACAGCACCGACAACAACGGCCACTTCGGCCTGAATTACGAGGCTTACACCCACTTCACCTCGCCGATTCGTCGTTACCCGGACCTGCTGGTGCACCGTGCCATCCGCAGCATCATCCGTTCCAAGGTGGATACCCCGCACGTCAAGCGTGCTGGCGCCATGAGCATTCCCAAGGCGCGCATCTACCCGTACGACGAGAACACCCTCGAGCAGCTCGGCGAGCAGTGCTCGATGACCGAACGCCGTGCCGACGAGGCGACGCGCGATGTGGTCAACTGGCTCAAGTGCGAGTTCATGAAGGACCGTGTGGGCGAGACCTTCCCGGGTGTGATTACCGCGGTGACCGGTTTCGGCTTGTTCGTCGAGCTGACGGACATCTACGTAGAAGGCCTGGTGCACGTCAGTGCGCTGCCGGGCGACTACTACCACTTTGACCCGGTTCATCATCGCCTGTCCGGCGAGCGTACCGGGCGCAGCTTCCGCTTGGGCGACACGATCGAAGTCAAGGTCATGCGCGTTGACCTGGACGAGCGCAAGATCGACTTCGAAGTCTCCGAGAAGACCCTCAGCGGGCCGATCGGTCGCAAGCAGCGCGGCGCCGCGGCGTCCGCAGACGGCAGGCCCGAGCAGCCGCAACCGGCCACCGAGGCGAAAGCCACACCCAAGCCGCGCAGCCGCAAGAGCGAGGCGTCCGAGGCCTACTTCCCTAAAGATGCCGTGCAGCGCAACGCTGAAGTGCGCAAGAGCCGCGAGATGAAGAAGGCGTTGATGACCGACGCTCGCAGCAGTGCCGGCAGCAAGTCGGAGAAGGGTGGCAAGCCATCCGGCAAGCCGACCAAGCATCGCAAAGGCCCGCCGAAGTCCGGTGCGCCCCGCAAGAGCAAGAGCAAGTCATGAGTCAGCTGGAAAAGATCTACGGCGTACACGCCGTGCAGGCGTTGTTGCAGCACCACCCCAAGCGGGTCAAGCAGGTCTGGCTGTCGGAAGGGCGCAGTGAGCCGCGCCTGCAGAAGCTGCTGGAGCTGGCCGCAGAAAACCGCGTAGCGGTCGGCCAGGCCGAGCGCCGCGAGCTGGATGCCTGGGTTGAAGGTGTGCACCAGGGTGTGGTCGCCGAGGTCAGCCCGAGCCAGGTGTGGGGTGAGTTGATGCTCGAGGAGTTGCTCGAGCGCACCGAAACGCCACCGCTGATCCTGGTCCTGGACGGCGTCACCGACCCGCACAACCTCGGCGCCTGCCTGCGCACCGCTGATGCCGCCGGTGCCACGGCGGTGGTGGTGCCCAAGGACAAGTCAGCGACCCTGACGCCGGTGGTGCGCAAGGTGGCCTGCGGCGCTGCGGAAGTGATTCCGTTGGTGGCCGTGACCAACCTGGCGCGCACGCTTGAAAAGCTTCAGCAGCGTGGCCTGTGGGTGGTCGGCACGGCCGGTGAGGCCGAGCAGGAAATCTACCAACAGGACCTGACCGGGCCGCTGGTGATGATCATGGGGGCAGAAGGCAAAGGCATGCGCCGCCTGACCCGTGAGCATTGCGATTTCCTGGTCAAGTTGCCGATGGGCGGTAGCGTCAGCAGCCTGAACGTTTCGGTGGCGACCGGCGTTTGCTTGTTCGAGGCCGTGCGCCAGCGTCAAGCCAAGCGCTGATTCATACCTGCGCGGGCCTGTTCGCGGGGCAAGCCCGCTCCCACAGGGTTCGGTGAGATCCCTGTAGGAGCGGGTTTACCCGCGAAGCGGCCAGTGCAGGCTAAAGTGTTTCGGGCTGTTCAAATAATCGCCAATTACCTTGCTTGTCCGCCCCGCCTTCTCTACAATTGCGCCCCTTGCCGAGCTGGCAGGCGCTCATGTGCCTCCCCTCCATGGCAAGACATACAGTGTCATTCACTCCTTGTCTGACCAGCGTTCTGGCAGACTACTAACCCGTAAGGAGCATTCATGCGTCATTACGAAATCATCTTTCTGGTTCACCCGGACCAGAGCGAGCAAGTCGGCGGCATGGTTGAGCGTTACACCAAGCTGATCGAAGAAGATGGTGGCAAAATCCACCGCCTGGAAGACTGGGGCCGTCGTCAACTGGCCTACGCAATCAACAATGTTCACAAGGCTCACTACGTGATGCTGAACGTTGAGTGCACCGGCAAGGCCCTGGCCGAGCTGGAAGACAACTTCCGCTACAACGATGCCGTGATCCGTAACCTGGTCATCCGTCGCGACGAAGCCGTAACCGGTCAGTCCGAGATGCTGAAGGCAGAAGAGAACCGCAGCGAGCGCCGTGAGCGTCGTGAGCGTCCTGAGCATGCTGACTCCGCCGAAGGCGATGACAGCAATGACAGCGACTCCAGCGATAACGCTGACGAGTAATCCACGGACCTTTTGAGGAGCCTATTACATGGCACGTTTCTTCCGTCGTCGTAAATTCTGCCGCTTCACTGCTGAAGACGTGAAAGAGATCGACTTCAAAGATCTCAACACCCTGAAAGCTTACGTATCCGAAACCGGCAAGATCGTTCCAAGCCGTATCACCGGTACCAAAGCTCGTTATCAGCGTCAGCTGGCTACCGCTATCAAGCGCGCCCGCTTCCTGGCCCTGCTGCCCTACACCGACAGCCACGGCCGCTGAGACCGGGTCGTCGACAAGCAGTAAGGGATAAGCATGCGAGCGTTAGCTGATTTCATCATGCGCGGTCGTGTGCAGGCCACCCTGGTGGTGGTCATCAGTGCAGTGTTACCGCTGTTGTTCTGGTTGAGTGCCGCTGCCGGAAGCCTCGTGCTTCTGCGGCGCGGGTTCAAGGATGCTTCAACGGTCATCGCGTTTGGGCTTTTGCCCGCGGTGGCCATCTGGGCCTTTGGCGACCCCAGTACCTTGCTGGTGCTGTTGGGGACGCTGGGGCTGGCCGCCTTGTTGCGTGCCGGGCATTCCTGGAGCCGGGTGTTGATGTTCAGTGTTGTGTTGGGGCTGGTTTACAGCCTCATCCTGGACACGGTACTGCGTGAAACCTTCGAGGTGTTGGCCAAGGCGCTTGTACAAGCCCTGCCACAAATCGAAGGCAAGCCGGTGATCCCCGGTGAGCTGATCGGCCCTGTGCTGGTCGCTTCAACGGCGGTGATGCTGCAGCTGTTCAGCGTGCTGGCTTTGATGCTGGCGCGTTATTGGCAGGCTGCGTTGTACAACCCTGGAGGCTTCGGTCGCGAGTTTCGCGCCTTGAAGTTGCCGCGGGTAGCCATGCTGGCTTTGGTGGCCATGATGGTGCTGGGTCCGTTCATCGGGCCGCAGTTCATCGTCCTGGCCTCTGCGTCCAGCCTGGTGCTCGTCCTGGCCGGCATCGCCTTGATGCATGGGCTGGTGGCACAGGGCCGATTGGCCGGTTTCTGGCTGGTAGGCATGTACGTGACGCTGCCGCTGATCATGCAGCTGATTTATCCGTTGCTCGTGGTTTTGGCCATTGTCGACAGCCTGATTGATTTTCGCGGTCGCAAGTCCCCTGAGGGGAATGACTCCGCGAACGGTGAAGGTTAAAAGTTAAGAGGTTTTACCAAATGGAACTGATCCTGCTGGAAAAAGTCGCTAACCTGGGCAACCTGGGCGACAAAGTAAAAGTTAAGGCTGGTTACGGCCGTAACTTCCTGCTGCCATTCGGCAAGGCCACCGTTGCCAACGCCGCCAACTTGGCTGCGTTCGAAGAGCGTCGCGCCGAGCTGGAAAAAGCAGCTGCTGACCGTAAATCGTCGGCTGAAAGCCGCGCTGCCCAACTGGCTGAGCTGGAAGTGACCATCACTGCCACCGCTGGCGACGAAGGCAAGCTGTTCGGTTCGATCGGCACCCACGACATCGCTGACGCCCTGACCGCCTCCGGCGTTGAAGTGGCCAAAGCTGAAGTTCGTCTGCCGAACGGCACCATCCGTCAGGTTGGCGAATACGACGTAGCCGTGCACCTGCACAGCGACGTTGAAGCCACCGTACGTGTGGTCGTCGTAGCTGCCTAAGCTGCGCTGACTGGCTGGCCGCACGCGGCCCAGCCGGTTAACATCGGGCACGGTCCTGTCTTTCACAGGCCGTGCCCTTTGTCTTTTTCGTCCCCCAGAATTTATTCGTGGCCATGAACGAGATCACCACCTCCGAACAGCTTGACCTGCAAACCGCATCCCTGAAGGTGCCGCCGCATTCCATCGAGGCCGAACAGGCTGTGCTCGGTGGCCTGATGCTGGACAACAACGCCTGGGAGCGGGTACTGGATCAGGTGTCGGATGGCGATTTCTATCGGCATGACCACCGCCTGATCTTCCGCGCCATCCACAAGCTGGTCGACCTGAACCATCCGTTCGATGTGGTCACGTTGCACGAGCAGTTGGACAAGGAGGGCGTGTCGTCGCAAGTCGGCGGCCTGGCCTACCTGGCGGAGTTGGCCAAGAACACCCCGTCGGTGGCCAACATCAAGGCCTACGCCGCGATAATTCGCGAGCGGGCCACGTTGCGTCAGCTGATCAGCATCAGCACCGACATCGCCGACAACGCGTTCAACCCGCAAGGGCGCAACGCCGAAGAAATCCTCGACGACGCCGAACGGCAGATCTTCCAGATCGCCGAGGCCCGGCCGAAGACCGGTGGCCCGGTAGGGGTCAACGAGCTGTTGACCAAGGCCATCGACCGGATCGACACGCTGTTCAACTCCGACAGCGATATCACCGGTATCTCCACCGGGTATACCGACCTGGACGAGAAGACCAGTGGCTTGCAGGCAGCCGACCTGATCATCGTCGCCGGCCGTCCATCGATGGGTAAGACCACCTTCGCCATGAACCTGGTGGAAAACGCCGTGCTGCGCAGCGACAAGGCGGTGCTGGTGTTCTCCCTCGAGATGCCAGGCGAATCGCTGATCATGCGTATGCTCTCGTCCCTCGGCCGCATCGACCAGACCAAGGTCCGTTCCGGCCAGCTGGACGACGACGACTGGCCGCGCCTGACCTCGGCGGTCAACCTGCTCAACGACCGCAAGCTGTTCATCGACGATACCGCCGGCATCAGCCCGTCGGAAATGCGTGCGCGCACCCGCCGCCTGGCGCGTGAGCACGGTGAAATTGGCATGATCATGGTCGACTACCTGCAGCTGATGCAGATCCCGGGTTCTGCCGGTGACAACCGGACCAACGAGATTTCCGAGATCTCCCGCTCGCTCAAGGCCCTGGCCAAGGAATTCAACTGCCCGGTCATTGCCCTGTCGCAGTTGAACCGCTCCCTGGAGCAGCGGCCGAACAAGCGCCCGGTGAACTCCGACTTGCGTGAATCGGGTGCAATCGAGCAGGACGCCGACGTGATCATGTTCGTCTACCGCGACGAGGTGTATCACCCGGAAACCGAGCACAAGGGCATTGCCGAGATCATCATCGGTAAACAGCGTAACGGCCCCATCGGCTTCATCCGCCTGGCCTTCATCGGCAAGTACACCCGCTTCGAGAACCTCGCGCCGGGTATGTACAACTTCGACGACGACGAATAAACGCAGGGTTTGCGTATTGCAGATGAATCCGACCTCTGCCGTCGGATTTGATCAAAATTTGTGCTATATTCCGCGCCCGCGATTTCCCTGAACACCAGAACCGGTCACTGACATGCAAGCAGCCAAACCACTCTACGACTATCCCAAGTACTGGGCCGAATGCTTCGGGCCAGCACCGTTCCTGCCCATGAGCAGGGAGGAGATGGATCAGCTCGGCTGGGATTCCTGCGACATCATCATCGTGACCGGGGACGCCTACGTCGACCACGCGTCGTTCGGCATGGCCATCATCGGCCGTCTGCTGGAAGCCCAGGGCTTCCGCGTGGGCATCATCGCCCAGCCAAACTGGCAGTCCAAAGACGACTTCATGAAGCTGGGCGAGCCGAACCTGTTCTTCGGCGTCGCGGCCGGCAACATGGATTCGATGATCAACCGCTACACCGCGGACAAGAAGATCCGTTCCGACGACGCCTACACCCCAGGCGGCATGGCCGGCAAGCGCCCGGACCGCGCCAGCCTGGTGTACAGCCAGCGTTGCAAGGAAGCCTACAAGCACGTGCCGATCGTGCTCGGTGGCATCGAGGCCTCGCTGCGCCGCATCGCCCATTATGACTACTGGCAGGACAAGGTCCGCCATTCGATCCTGATCGACGCCAGCGCCGACATCCTGCTGTACGGCAACGCCGAGCGGGCCATTGTCGAAGTCGCCCAGCGCCTGTCCCAGGGTGAGAGCATCGAACACATCACCGACGTGCGCGGCACCGCGTTCGTGCGCCGTGACACGCCGCAGGGCTGGTTCGAGATCGACTCCACCCGCATCGACCGCCCTGGCCGCGTCGACAAGATCATCAACCCCTACGTCAACACCCAAGACACCCAGGCGTGTGCCATCGAGCAAGCCAAAGGTGACGTGGAAGACCCGAACGAAGCCAAAGTGGTGCAGATTCTCGACAGCCCGGGCATGACCCGCGACAAGTCGGTGATCCGCCTGCCGTCGTTCGAGAAGGTGCGTAACGACCCGGTGCTGTATGCCCACGCCAACCGCGTGCTGCACCTGGAAACCAACCCAGGCAACGCCCGCGCCCTGGTGCAGAAGCACGGCGAAGTGGACGTGTGGTTCAACCCGCCACCCATCCCCATGACCACCGAAGAAATGGACTACGTGTTCGGCATGCCTTACGCACGTATTCCGCACCCGGCCTATGGCAAAGAGCGCATCCCGGCGTACGAGATGATCCGCTTCTCGGTGAACATCATGCGTGGCTGCTTCGGTGGCTGCACCTTCTGCTCGATCACCGAGCACGAAGGGCGGATCATCCAGAACCGCTCCCACGAATCGATCCTGCACGAGATCGAGGAAATGCGTGACAAGGTGCCGGGCTTCACTGGCGTGGTTTCCGACCTTGGCGGCCCGACCGCCAACATGTACCGCATCGCCTGCAAGAGCCACGAGATCGAGAAGCACTGCCGCAAGCCGTCGTGCGTGTTCCCGGGTATCTGTGAAAACCTCAACACCGACCACAGCTCGTTGATCGAGTTGTACCGCAAGGCGCGTGCCTTGCCGGGTGTGAAGAAGATCCTGATCGCCTCGGGCCTGCGTTACGACCTGGCGGTCGAGTCGCCGGAGTACGTCAAGGAGCTGGTTACCCACCACGTTGGCGGCTACCTGAAGATTGCCCCGGAGCACACCGAGCGTGGCCCGCTGGACAAGATGATGAAACCGGGCATCGGCACCTATGACCGCTTCAAGCGCATGTTCGAGAAGTTCTCGAAAGAGGCGGGCAAGGAGCAGTACCTGATCCCGTACTTCATCGCCGCGCACCCAGGCACCACCGACGAAGACATGATGAACCTGGCCCTGTGGCTCAAGGGCAACGGCTTCCGCGCTGACCAGGTGCAGGCCTTCTACCCGTCGCCCATGGCGTCGGCCACGGCCATGTACCACTCGGGCAAGAACCCGCTGCGCAAGGTGACCTACAAGAGCGAAGGCGTAGAGATCGTCAAGAGCGAGGAGCAGCGCCGTCTGCACAAGGCGTTTTTGCGTTATCACGATCCGAAGGGCTGGCCGATGCTGCGTGAGGCGCTGGAGCGCATGGGCCGTGCCGATTTGATCGGGCCAGGCAAGCACCAGCTGATTCCGCTGCACCAGCCGCAGTCCGACAGCTACCAGAGCGCCCGCCGCAAGAACTCGACGCCGGCTGGCAGCCACAAGGTGGCCAAGGAGCAGAAGATCCTGACCCAGCACACCGGCCTGCCACCGCGTGGCAGCGATGGCAGCAAGCCGTGGGACAAGCGTGAGAAGGCCAAGGCCGAGGCATTTGCCCGCAACCAGCAGGCGGCCAAGGAGCGCAAGGAAGCGGCCAAGGGTGGCGGCAAGGGTAAGAAGCCGCGTCAGCCCGTTATTCCGCGCTGAGGCTTGAAGGGGGCCGCTTTGCGGCCCATCGCAGGCAAGCCAGCTCCTACAGGTACAGCGCAGGCCTTGAATGCTGCATGGTATCTGTAGGCGCTGGCTTGCCTGCGATGGGCTGCAAAGCAGCCCCTTTCATTTCAATCCGGCTGCTTGTCGACCCACTTCGGCGCTACCGGCGCGACGAATTCACTCATCCCATCCAGCAATGCATCCGCCTGCTGCCCCAGCAGCAACATCGCCCGATGCTGCGGCCGCACGAAACCTTCCTCGACGATATGGTCAAGGAACCCGCCCAGCTTTTCATAAAAGCCATTCACATCGAGCAGGCCCAGCGGCTTGGCGTGATAGCCCAGTTGCCCCCAGGTCCACACCTCGAACAACTCCTCCAGCGTACCCAGCCCACCCGGCAGCGCAATGAAGGCATCGCTGAGTTCGGCCATGCGCGCCTTGCGCGCGTGCATGCCATCGACCACCTCCAGGCGGCTCAGGCCCTTGTGGCCCACCTCGGCGTCCAGCAGGCTTTGCGGGATGATCCCGACCACTTCGCCGCCCGCAGCCATGGCAGCATCGGCCACGATGCCCATCAAGCCGACAGCGCCGCCACCATAAACCAGGGTCAGGCCGCGCCGGGCAATGGCCTGGCCAAGTGCGACGGCCGCGTCACGGTAAGCAGGGTTGGCGCCGATGCTGGCGCCGCAGAAGACACACACGGAACGTACAAGCATTGCTCATCTCCAATCATTCAGAATGACAGGGTACGGCGCATGCCTGGCCGTTCCAAGGCCGGTGTCATTCCGGCCGGGAGAATTCGCAGACAGCACCCGTGGCACCCTGGGCATAGGCGGCAAGCAGGCTGTTCATGAAGCTGGAAATGCGCATTTGGTATTGCTCCTAAATGAGAGGTTGTCCCATCCTCCAATAAAAGGGCATGATGTGCCCTTAGATTGGTTGTATACAATCCATTGAACAATTCTACTGGCTGGCCACTTGACACCCCCTTGACCCATATCAGAAAGGGGCTGAACGGTTTCAGGCAGTCTCGCAATTGATAAAACCCTGCCAAGGAGATTCATGATGTTTGCGAAAGCTGTAGCGGTATCCCTGCTGACCCTCGCCAGCGCCTCTGTCTTCGCAGCCGAATGCTCGGTGACTGTCGAATCGACGGACCAGATGTCCTATACCACCAAGGAATTCACCGTCGACAAGAGCTGCAAGGAGTTCACCGTCAAACTGACCCACTCCGGCAACCTGCCGAAGAACGTCATGGGCCATAACCTGGTGATCAGCAAGACGGCTGACATGCAGGGTATTGCCACTGAAGGCATGAGCCAGGGCATCGAGAAGGGCTACCTGAAAGAAGACAACGCCAACATCATCGCCCACACCGCGATGATCGGTGCGCCGGAGAAAGAAACCGAAGTGAAGTTCGACACGTCCAAGCTTGAAGCCGGTGGCGACTACAGCTTCTTCTGCACCTTCCCGGGCCACATCTCGATGATGAAGGGCAAGGTTGTCGTCAAGTAATTGAGTAAGGGGAGGGCTTTGCCCTCCATTCGCAGCACAAGGCTGCTCCTACAGGGGAATGCAAGCGTCTGTAGGAGCAGCCTTGTGCTGCGAATGGGCCGCAAAGCGGCCCCAGGCCCTCAAGGCGCGAACGGCAGTTCGCGCTTGTGCTGGGTCTTGCGGTAGGTCGCAACGATGATGTCGAACGCTGCCTGATCAACCGGCTGCCCCTGCAGGAACGCATCGATCTGCTCATACGTCACGCCATGTGACGCCTCGTCCGGCTTGCCCGGCTCAAGGTCTTCCAGGTCGGCTGTCGGTACCTTCTCCACCAGCGATTCCGGCGCACCAAAGCGGCGCGCAATGGCCCGTACCTGGTTTTTCACCAGCCCGCTCAGCGGGGCCAGGTCGCAGGCACCATCACCAAACTTGGTAAAGAAGCCCATCACCGCTTCGGCGGCATGGTCAGTGCCGATCACCAGGCCTGCACGGGCGCCGGCGATGGTGTATTGGGCGACCATGCGGGTACGCGCCTTGACGTTGCCGACAACGAAGTCCACCAGCGTCGGCGAGCCGTTTTTCAGTTCCACCACCTCAGCTGCCAACGCTTTCACTGCCGGTGCAATGTCGACGGTGTGCACTTCATCGGCCTTGATCACGTCAAGGCACGCTTGGGCGTCATGCTCGTCATGCTGCACCTGATAGGGCAAGCGCACGGCAATGAAGGTGTAGGCATTATCACCGGTTTCGGCACGCAGCTCGTTGATCGCGCGCTGCGCAAGCAGGGCAGCGGTCAGTGAGTCGACACCGCCACTGATGCCCAATACCAGCGTCTTGAGCCGGGCATTGGCCAGGCAATCCTTGATGAACGCCACGCGCCGAGCCACTTCGTTGCCGAGCGCGGCGGCATCGGCGAACGGTGGCTGCACCTTGAGCGCTTGGGCAATCTCTCGCTGAACGGCTTGCATGGGTTACTCCTTGCTGGGGATTTTGAAAACGTGGCGCATGTAGGCAACGAAGTTCTCGTCGCGGCACTGGGTCTTGGCCGCCTCGTCAGAGATTTTCGCCACCGGCGAGCCATTGCAGTCGGTCATTTTAAGCACGATGTTCATCGGCGCCACACCCGGTATGTCGCAGGTCAGGTTGGTGCCGATGCCGAAACTGACGTTGATGCGGCCGCGCAGGGCACGGAAAATTTCCAGCGAACGGGTCAGGTTGAGGCCGTCGGAAAACACCAGGGTCTTGGTCATCGGGTCGATACCCAGCTTCTGGTAATGGACAATGGCCTTTTCCGCCCAGGCCACTGGCTCGCCCGAATCGTGGCGCAGGCCGTCGAACAGCTTGGCGAAGTACAAATCGAAATCGCCGAGGAAGGCGTCCATGGTGATGCAGTCGGTCAGGGCGATGCCCAGCAGGCCGCGGTACTCGCGTACCCAGCAGTCCAGCGCGGCGCTCTGGCTGTCGATCAAGCGCGGGCCGAGCTGTTGGTGAGCCATGATCCATTCGTGGGCCATGGTGCCCAGCGGCTTGATATCCAGTTTCCATGCCAGGTCGACGTTGCTGGTGCCCACGAAACGGGCCGGGAAGTCATCACGCAGCACCCGTACCACCTCTTCCTGAACACGGCTGGAAAACCGCCGGCGGGTGCCGAAATCGGCCACTTGCAGGTCGGCCAGCTCATCGTCACTGGCATGCGCGCGCAGCCAGTCGAACTTGCGGTACAGCTGGTCGCGGGCTTCGGCCAGGCGCATGTGCGGGTGCAGGTGGCGGTTGCGCACTTCGCTGATGATGGCCAACAAGGGCACTTCAAACAGGATCACGTGCAGCCAGGGACCACGCAGGCGTAGAAACAGTTGATCGTTTTCGATGCCGATGCGCACGTAACGCAGGTTGAAGCGGAACAGGCGCAGAAACCGCAGGAAGTCTGGCTTGAGAAAACTGATACGTTCCAGAAAGCCCAGTTGGCCTTCATCCAGGGTCAGGTCGCTGAGCAGTTCGAGCTGGTTGCGGATCTCGCCGAGGTAAGGGCGCAGGTCTTCGCCGTTGCGGCAGCGAAACTCCCATTCCACGTCGGCGTCCGGGTAGTTGTGCAGCACACCCTGCATCATGGTGAGTTTGTAGAAGTCGGTGTCGAGCAGGTTGTGCACGATGCGCTCGGCGAATGCGCTCTCGCTCATCAAGGGTGGCTCCGGAAGCGGCGAATGGCGGCCATTGTGCCAGCCTTTTGCATTTTCATGTTTCTGTCGCGGCCCATTCGCGGGCAAGCCCGCTCCCATCTAGCCGGCATAACGGCCAAAACAGAGGTGTTTTTCCGTGCACCCGCTAGCCTTGAAACAGTGCTGCCTGTAGCAGTCGCGCACCAGCGGTGTGCACTTCGGTGACGTCGGCTGTTACAGGGCGGTTGCACGTAAACACTTGCCAGGGTTGCAATGATGGCACTCCACGGTTGCTCCTTGTCTGTACGTGTGGTGGCGCCTGCCGCGTGGCAGACGGTTGCACGCTCAATAAAGAAAAGGCCGTCGGTCGCCTGCCAGCCACCCTTGCTGTGTGATTTCCCGGAATACAAAACCAATGGCACGGCCCTTGCTCTGAGCACAGGGTTGAGAAGTTGTAGTGCCAACCAAAAAAAACTCTAGGAGCACCACCTCATGTCGCAGACGTTTTACAAGAAAGGTTTCCTGGCTCTGGCCGTCGCTACGGCACTGGGTATTTCTTCGTATGTTCAGGCCGACATCAAGATCGGCGTCGCAGGCCCGATGACCGGTGCCAACGCAGCGTTTGGCGAGCAGTACATGAAAGGTGCCCAGGCGGCAGCCGACAAGATCAACGCCGAAGGTGGGGTCAACGGCGAGAAGATCGTCCTGGTGAAAGGCGATGACGCCTGCGAACCGAAGCAAGCCGTGGCCGTGGCCAACCGCCTGGCCGATCAGGACAAGGTGATCGGCGTGGTCGGTCACTTCTGTTCCTCTAACACCATTCCGGCATCCGAGGTGTATGACGAAGCGGGCATCATTGCCATTACCCCGGGGTCGACCAACCCAGCAGTGACCGAGCGCGGCCTTTCCGCCATGTTCCGCATGTGTGGCCGTGACGACCAGCAGGGCATCGTTGCCGGTGACTACATCGTCGATGTGCTCAAAGGCAAGAAGGTGGCCGTGCTGCACGACAAGGACACCTACGGTCAAGGCCTGGCCGATGCCACCAAGGCGCAGCTCGAGAAGCGTGGCGTGAAACCTGTGCTGTACGAAGGCCTGACCCGCGGCGAGAAAGACTTTAGCGCCGTGGTTACCAAGATCCGCGCCACCGGCGCCGACGTGGTCTATTTCGGTGGCCTGCACCCAGAGGCCGGCCCACTGGTACGCCAGCTGCGTGAGCAAGGCCTGAAAGACGTCAAGTTCATGTCCGATGACGGCATCGTCACCGACGAACTGGTGTCCACGGCGGGTGGCGCACAATACGTCGATGGCGTGTACATGACCTTCGGCGCCGACCCGCGCCTGCTGCCGGACAGCAAGGCCGTGGTGGAAGAGTTCCGCAAGAGCGGTACCGAGCCTGAAGGCTACACCCTGTACGCCTATGCCTCGTTGCAGGCGCTTGCCGCCGCGTT
The DNA here is from genome assembly GCF_028895205.1 of Pseudomonas sp. ITEM 17296. NCBI lineage: Bacteria > Pseudomonadati > Pseudomonadota > Gammaproteobacteria > Pseudomonadales > Pseudomonadaceae > Pseudomonas > Pseudomonas sp. ITEM 17296. The sequence goes on from NZ_WJRS01000001.1 coordinate 374,949, forward strand.
CAACGGTGCCAAGTCGAACAAAGGCGAAGACGCCGCCAAATGGCTCAAGGCCAACCCGGTCAAGACCGTCATGGGCGAGAAGAAGTGGGACAGCAAGGGCGACCTGACCGTCTCCGACTACGTGGTCTACCAGTGGGACAAAGACGGTAAATACCACCAGCTGGAAAAACAAAAATAATAACGGCTACCGGCCCGGGTGCTTACTGCCCCGGGCTGCAGCCCCGCGGTACCTGTCTTTATCCGTAGATCTGCACAGTTCTGCGCTGCGAGGGCCGCTGCATTCAGGGCCCGCCGTGGTAGGCGCTCGTGCAATCTCAATCAGGTGAGATTGCGTTATGGATGGTATTTTTCTGCAGCAACTGGTCAACGGCCTGACCCTCGGGTCGGTCTATGGCCTGATCGCCATCGGCTACACAATGGTCTATGGCATCATCGGCATGATCAACTTCGCGCACGGCGAGGTGTATATGATTTCCGCGTACCTCGCGGCGATCAGCCTGGCATTGCTGGCCTATTTCGGCGTCGAATCGTTCCCGCTTCTGATGCTGGGCACGCTGTTGTTCACCGTCGTCGTCACGGGCGTCTATGGCTTCACCATCGAACGCATCGCCTACAAACCCCTGCGCAACTCCACCCGTCTGGCACCGCTGATCAGTGCCATCGGCATCTCGCTGATCCTGCAAAACTATGCACAGATCAGCCAGGGCGCCCGCCAGCAAGGCGTGCCAACCCTGCTTGAAGGCGCCTTGCGGGTAGAAGTCGGCACCGGCTTCGTGCAATTGACCTACACCAAGATCTTCATCCTGATTGCCGCATTCGTCGGCATGGGCCTGCTTACCTATGTGATCAAGTACACCAAGCTCGGCCGCATGTGCCGCGCCACGCAGCAAGATCGCAAGATGGCTTCGATCCTGGGCATCAACACCGATCGGGTGATTTCCTACGTATTCGTCATCGGTGCAGTCATGGCCGCACTGGCGGGTGTGCTGATTACCATGAACTACGGCACCTTCGACTTCTATGCCGGCTTCATCATCGGCATCAAGGCGTTCACGGCGGCGGTATTGGGCGGCATCGGCTCGCTACCGGGGGCCATGCTCGGCGGCATCATCCTCGGCATCTCCGAGTCGCTGTTCTCTGGCCTGATCAACTCCGACTACAAGGACGTATTCAGCTTCTCGCTGCTGGTGATGATCCTCATCTTCCGTCCCCAAGGCCTGCTGGGTCGCCCGCTCGTGGCTAAGGTGTGAACATGTCCACTGCCAAAACTGCCCCTGTTTCCGAAACCCATGGTTTCGACCTCAAACGCAGCCTGCTGGAGACCTTCGTCGCCGGCCTGCTGGCGCTCATTGTCTTTGGCCCGGTCGTCGGCGTGGTGCTCGACGGCTACAGCTTCAATGCCGAACCCCGCCGCGTGGCGTGGCTGGTTGGCGGGGTGATGGTCGGACGCTTCCTGCTCAGCCTGTACCTGCAGACGGGCGCCGGGCGGCGCATGCTCCAAGGCTTCGACAACGGTGGCTCGGGCGTGCATGTGAACGCGCCGGACTACAAGTCGCGGCTGCGCTACATCATCCCGGCGCTGGTGGTGATTGCCATCGTCTTCCCAATCTTTGCCAACAAGTACCTGCTGACCGTGGTCATCCTCGGCCTGATCTATGTGTTGCTGGGCCTTGGCCTGAACATCGTGGTCGGCCTGGCGGGCCTGCTCGACCTGGGTTACGTGGCGTTCTACGCCATCGGCGCCTACGGCCTGGCGTTGGGCTACCAGTACCTGGGCCTGGGCTTCTGGAGCGTGCTGCCGCTGGCGGCGATCGCGGCGGCGCTGGCGGGGTGCATACTCGGCTTCCCGGTGTTACGCATGCACGGTGACTACCTGGCGATCGTGACCCTGGGCTTTGGCGAGATCATCCGCCTGGTGCTGAACAACTGGCTGTCGTTCACCGGTGGCCCGAACGGCATGCCGGCACCGTCGCCGACCTTCTTTGGCCTGGAATTCGGCCGCCGGGCCAAGGACGGTGGGGTGCCGATCCATGAGTTTCTTGGCATCGATTACAACGCCAACCTGAAGTTCGTGTTCATCTACGCCGTGCTGTTCCTGGTGGTGCTGGCAGTGCTGTACATCAAGCACCGGTTGACCCGCATGCCGGTCGGCCGCGCCTGGGAAGCCCTGCGTGAAGACGAGATCGCCTGCCGCTCGATGGGCCTGAACCACGTGCTGGTCAAGCTCTCTGCGTTCACCCTGGGGGCTTCCACCGCGGGCCTGGCGGGCGTGTTCTTCGCCACGTACCAGGGCTTCGTCAACCCGTCGTCGTTCACCTTCTTCGAGTCGGCCTTGATCCTCGCCATCGTCGTATTGGGTGGCATGGGCTCGACCGTCGGTGTGGTGATCGCAGCGTTCGTGCTGACCGTTGCGCCAGAGCTGCTGCGTAGCTTCTCCGAGTACCGCGTGCTGCTGTTTGGCGTATTGATGGTGTTGATGATGATCTGGCGACCGCGTGGGCTGATCCGCATCAGCCGTACCGGTGTGGTCCCGCGTAAAGGAGTGGCGCCATGAACGACGATATCATTCTGTCGGTCGACAACCTGATGATGCAGTTTGGCGGCATCAAGGCGCTGAGTGACGTAAGCCTCAAGGTCCGGCGCAACCAGATCTTCGCGCTGATCGGCCCCAACGGTGCGGGCAAGACCACGGTGTTCAACTGCCTGACCGGCTTCTACAAAGCCAGCGGCGGGCGTATCGAACTGAACGTGCGCGGCAGCCAGACCAACGTCATCCAGTTGCTCGGCGAGCGCTTCCAGGCAACGGACTTCGTTTCGCCCGCGCGCTTTGCCAACCGCCTGTACTACAAGATGTTCGGCGGCACCCACCTGGTGAACCGCGCCGGCCTCGCCCGGACCTTCCAGAACATTCGCCTGTTCAAGGAAATGTCGGTGGTGGAAAACCTGTTGGTGGCCCAGCACATGTGGGTCAACCGCAACCTGCTGGCCGGGGTGCTCAACACCAAGGCCTACCGCAAGGCCGAGAGCGATGCCCTCGACCATGCGTTCTATTGGCTGGAGGTGGTCGACCTGGTCGATTGCGCCAACCGCTTGGCCGGTGAGTTGTCTTATGGCCAGCAGCGTCGCCTGGAAATCGCCCGGGCCATGTGCACACGGCCGAAGATCATCTGCCTGGACGAACCGGCTGCCGGCCTCAACCCGCAGGAAACCGAGGCGCTCAGTGGCATGATCCGCGTGCTGCGTGACGAGCACGACATCACCGTGGTGCTGATCGAACACGACATGGGCATGGTCATGAGCATTTCCGACCATATCGTCGTGCTTGACCATGGCAACGTGATCGCCGAAGGCGCGCCACAGGAAATCCGCAACAACCCGACGGTGATTGCCGCCTACCTGGGTGCAGACGAAGAGGAACTGGTATGAGTGCACCCATTCTCGAGCTGAAGGAACTGGATGTGTTCTACGGGCCGATCCAGGCCCTGAAGAAGGTGTCGATGCACATCAACGAAGGCGAGACGGTGAGCCTGATCGGTGCCAACGGTGCCGGCAAGTCGACCTTGCTAATGTCGATTTTCGGCCAGCCGCGCGCGTCTTCGGGGCACATCGTTTACCGGGGGACAGACATCACCCGCAAGTCGTCGCACTACATCGCTTCCAACGGTATTGCGCAATCACCTGAGGGGCGGCGGGTGTTCCCCGACATGACCGTCGAGGAAAACCTGATGATGGGCACCATCCCGATTGGCGACAAATACGCCAAGGAGGACATGGAGCGGATGTACGAGCTGTTCCCGCGGCTGAAGGAGCGGCGCACCCAGCGGGCCATGACCATGTCGGGGGGCGAGCAGCAGATGCTCGCCATCGCCCGCGCGTTGATGAGCCGGCCGAAGCTGTTGCTGCTCGATGAGCCCTCGCTGGGGCTGGCGCCGATCGTGGTCAAGCAGATCTTCGCCACCTTGCGTGAGTTGGCCAAGACGGGGATGACCATCTTCCTCGTTGAGCAGAACGCCAACCATGCGCTGAAGTTGTCGGACCGGGCGTATGTGATGGTCAACGGGCAGATCCGCATGACGGGCACCGGCCAGGAGTTGTTGGTGAACGAAGAAGTGCGCAGCGCCTATTTGGGCGGGCACTGAGTGGTAACACTGGGGCCGCATAGTGGCCCCAGTGCTTCAAGCCGAATGTGGACAACTTGTCGCACACCCTTCTTCAGCCTCTCCAAAAACCCATCGCAAGCCATTGTTTCCACAGCCTTGTTTTACCCACGGATAATGTGGAGCCGCCTGTGGAAAACATGGGTGCACCTCGCTACAGCCCTTTGTATTCATGCCTTGCAGGGTGTTGATCATTTTTTGATCGCTTTGCCCTTGTGGATGATTTTTCACGGTTTTTTACTCACAGGCTGCTGCATTCGAGGCCTTGTAAAACCTGTGGGTAAGTCTGTGCAAAAACCTTGGACAGACCGCTGCAAGCGGCATGGTTGAAAGCCTTGCGCCATCACCTCAGAGATATCCACCGACGGTGGATCGCTGAAAGGGTTCCGCGAACTCGATAAGTTGCCCCCAATCCGTGGGGAAAGCCTTGTGGATAACGTGCGCATAGCTGGCGCGAAGCCCTCTGCTACGCGGCTTTGGCAGGTATGATCATTTTTTGACCAATGGCTTCAATGGCTTGCTGCCTGCGTGGTACGAAGGCATGCTGCAAACCCTGCCGAAAATAATCCACAGCGAGGAACACAGCATGACGTCCACCGTATTCATCACTGGCGCGACTTCCGGTTTCGGCGAGGCCACCGCCCGACGTTTTGCACAGGCCGGCTGGAAGCTGATACTCACCGGTCGCCGCAAGGAGCGCCTGGATGCGCTGTGCGCAGAACTGTCAGCCCAGACCGAGGTGCACGGGCTGGTGCTCGATGTGCGCGACCGCAAAGCCATGGAGGCGGCCATCGGTAACCTGCCGCCTGGGTTCGATAAACTGCGTGGCCTGGTCAACAACGCTGGCCTGGCCCTGGGTGTGGATGCGGCGCAGAACTGCAGCCTGGACGACTGGGAGACCATGGTCGACACCAACATCAAGGGCCTGATGTACACCACGCGCTTGCTGCTGCCCCGGTTGATCGCCCACGGGCGTGGTGCGTCAATCCTCAACGTCGGCTCGGTGGCGGGCAATTATCCGTACCCGGGCAGCAACGTGTATGGCGGCACCAAGGCGTTCGTCGGGCAGTTCTCGCTGAGCCTGCGTTGCGACCTGCGCGGCACGGGCGTGCGCGTCAGCAACATCGAGCCGGGGCTGTGCGAGAGCGAGTTCTCGCTGGTGCGTTTCGGTGGCGACCAGGCCAAGTACGACGCCACCTACGCAGGTGCCGAGCCGATCCAGCCGCAGGATATTGCCGAGACCATCTTCTGGATTCTCAACCAGCCGGCGCACATCAACATCAACAGCCTGGAGCTGATGCCGGTGAGCCAGGACTGGGCGGGGTTCTCGATCGACCGGTCGGTCAAGGGCTGATCAGCAGCATGGGCGGGTAAATAGCCTGCCCATGCTGCTTCACGGCTTTCTGTGGTCGCGGAAGGTTTTGTCTGAATCGAGAAGCTGCAAGGCTTGCAGCATATCGTTGACGACATCAGCGAGCATGGCATCTTCTCTGGTCGGGTGCCCCTCGGCATACCTCAGCAGGCTTGAAAGCAGGCCCAGCTTTTGCTCGTGGAGCAGCTTGTTCTTCTCAAGCTTCGAGGTCGCGACATCCTTTTCGGTAGCAGCAATTTGCTTTTCAAAGTGAGCCTTCAGCGTTTCATTGCTCATGGCCGAACTCCTATCAATGGAGTCCTTACGCTATCAACGAGTCACGAGAACGGAAACTGGTAAAAATGTCAGGTCATTGCAAGCGCTGAAGGCCTTCCAGGCAAGTTGCCAAGTGATAAGGCGTAGTGGAAGGCATGTCATGCCGGCTAACCGCACCCTCGCCATCTCGGCACTCATACCAGCCGCCGTCATGCAGGAATCGCTGCTCCATCGCCTGCAACTGCGCAGCCAGTTTCGCCTCATTCCCTGACCGCAACGCCAGCGCCCGCAGGTACTCCGCCTGGGCCCAGATCCGTTGGGTGGCGTCGAGCACCTTGCCGTCCACCGCGAGCATCGCCAGCACGGCCGAATCTTTAACCCCGTACTGCTCGGCGTATTCGAAGGCGCGGGCAATGGAGCCATGCAGTGGCGTGCCACGTAGCAGGGGCGAGGTATCCAGCAGGTAGAACCACTCGAACTGATGACCCGGTTCGAACCAGTTATCCACAGCGCCGTTTGGCTTTTCCAGCATCAGGCCATGCTGCGGTTCGATGAACTGCGCCTGCAGGGCCTCGCACAGGTGCAGCAGGGCCTGCTGCACGCCTTCATCCTCACGCACGGCAAGCACCTGCAGGAACGCTTCGGCCAGGTGCATCTGTGGATTCTGCAGCGGGCCGCTACCCAGGTCGGACCAGTCTTCACCGAGGCTCGCCTCGTACAAGCCGTCGTCGCGGGCGAACTGCTCGCTGACGATTTCCAGCGCAGCGTTCAGTGCAGACTCCACCAGGCTCTCGCGAACCTTGCCCCAGTAATGGGCGCAGGCAAACACGATGAACGCATGGGTGTAGAGGTCTTTGCGGCGGTCCAGCGGCTTGCCTTCGGCATCGATGCTGTAGAACCAGCCACCGTGCTCGGCATCGTGAAAATGCCGCTGCAACGAACGGAACAACGCCGCCGCTCGCGCTGCCGCGCCGGGTTGCTCGATGCGGCTGCTGAACAGGTACAGTTGGCGAGCGCAGGCCATCGCCCGGTAGCGTTGCACGGGCAATGGCCGGTGCTGGGCGTCCAGGGCTTCGAAGGGCAGGGCCATTTCGTCGTTCCAGCCCGGGCCTTGCCACAGCGGCACGATACGCTCGGCGAAGTGCTGGTTGAAGCGGGCCAGTTCGGGCGGAGTGGGGCGGGGGTCGGACATGAAAGCGCTCGTCACAATCGGGCAGTGCGCCATGGTAGCAGAACTGGGGTTTTGGGTTGTTTAGACGGGCCTCTTCGCGGGCAAGCCCGCTCCCACAGGTGCCCGCGAAGAGGCCCGTGTAGCCAACAGATCAGCTCGGGTTACCCAAGCCTTGCCAATGGCGTGCGCCGACGAAGATGAAGCGTAGCTGCTGGGTGATCTTTTCCTGCGCGGTCAGGGCCTGTGGATAACCCGCGTCGGGGCTGTCGATCAGCTCCGGCAGGGTAGCAAACACGGTCTTCACCACCAGGTCGGCCATCACCGCCAGTGCCGCAGCGTCCAGGTGCTGCCAGCGCTTCATGCGCGCCAGGTCGGTGGCCAGGTCGTCGCTGATGTCCTGGCGCAGGCGGGCAATCGCCTGGCGGACCGCCTGCGAGCCCCCGTATTGCTCACGGGCCAGGAACAGGAACTGGGCGCGGTGGGCGGCGACCACGTCGAGGAAGATGCGTACCGAGGCGTCGGTAATGCCACCAAACTCGAATTCGTTCTGGCGCACCAGGCGGATGGTCTGGCGGAAGGTGGTATCGACCTCGGCCACCAAGGCCAGGCCCAGTGCGTCCATGTCGGGGAAATGCCGGTAGAAACCGGTCGGTACGATACCCGCCGTTTTCGCCACTTCGCGCAGGCTGATGCTGCCGAAACCACGGCCACTCTCCATGAGCTGGCAGGCGGCATCAAGCAGGGCCTGGCGGGTCTGTAGCTTCTGTTCGGCGCGCGGCAGCATGGGGGCAGGATTCTGTGTCGGTCGAGGCTGGGCACTCTAGTTAAAAAAACGAAGCCCGGTCAATGGACCGGGCTTGGAGGTGAGCAGGCAATGTGCTGCAGGTTGTTCTTTTCGGCCATGGCGATCAGCTCACACGGCTGAGTTCAACCAGGCGATCCGAGCCACCTTCAGCTACGCGGCCACTGCGTTCGATCAAACGGTCGGCACCGCCTTCGGCGACTTGGCCAGCACGCTCGATCAGGCGATCAGAGCCACCTTCGGCAACCCGGCCAGTGCGTTCGATCAGGCGGTCGGAGCCACCTTCGGCTACGCGGCCAGTGCGTTCGATCAAGCGATCCGAACCGCCTTCGGCAACGGTTTTCAGAGGCTGGGCGATTTCTGCGGCGCTGGAACGCGATTCGGCGGTCAGGTGCTGTTCAGCGGCCGGCAGGGCGAACGCGTTGGCAGCAAGCAGGGACAAGGTCAGGGTCAGCAGGTGGCGTTTCATGATTTCGGTGCTCCTCTGGGGGGCTGGAAAGTGGGTACGGAGCCAATGCTACGCCCGGGAACGCCAGAGAAAAGTTCATAAGGATAATGGTAACAATCGACAGCATTGATAGAGGCTGGTGAAGGCTCTAGTGCAAGTGTCTTGAGTTGAGTGATGGCTTTTTGGCTTCACGCTTTAGGGCCAGGGTAACGCCTTTGCCCAGCGCAAATGCTGAACAAGAAGCCAGGAAAAACTTCGCTATCATGGCGCCACGGATAAAACCCAGCGGGTTTTCATCAGTCCGAGTTAATGAGTGCCATCGGCGCCCGCTTTGTGCCATGCCGTCAGGAGAATCACGCAATGACGCGACCCGCCAGAATCCTCGTCTGGACCCTTGCCACCCTGTTGACCCTCGTGGCGATACTGGTGGTGGTAATCGCCACCTTCGACTGGAACCGCGTCAAGCCGTTGCTCAACGAGAAGGTATCCGAAGCCCTGCACCGGCCGTTCGCGATCAATGGCAACCTTGCCGTGCAGTGGCGGACCGAACCTGAAGAAGGTGGTTGGCGCGCGTGGGTGCCCTGGCCGCACTTCATTGCCGAGGACCTGACCTTGGGCAACCCCGATTGGCTCAAGGAGCCGAAAATGGTTGGCCTCGAGCGGGTGGAGTTCCGCCTGGCGCCGCTGCCGCTGGTGTTCCAGCAGATTGTCATCCCCCGCATCAACCTGACCAAACCGACGGCCAGCCTCACTCGCCTGGCCGACGGACGCGCTAACTGGACCTTTGACTTCGGCCCCAAAGACGAAAACGCGGAACCCTCGAAATGGCAGTTGGACATCGGGGCGATCGGTTTTGACCAAGGCAACGTCAGCCTTGATGACCAGACCCTGAAGACCAGCATGAAGGTGCAGGTCGACCCGCTGGGCAAGCCGATCCCGTTCAGCGACATCGTCGGCAAGGCGCGTGCCGAAAAAACCGGCGGCGCTCAGGACTATGCGTTCGGCTTCAAGGCCCAAGGCCGCTACAAGGGCCAGCCAGTGTCCGGCACCGGCAAGATCGGTGGCCTGCTGGCGCTGCAGGACGCCAGCCAACCGTTCCCGTTGCAGGCCGATGTGCGCATTGCGGATACCCACGTGGTGCTTGCCGGTACCCTGACCGACCCGCGCAACCTTGGCGCGCTCGACCTGCGCCTGCGCCTGTCCGGCAATAGCCTGGGCAACCTTTACCCGTTGACCGGCGTGACCCTGCCGGACACCCCGGCTTATGCCACCGACGGCCACCTCAGCGCCAACCTGCATGCCGAGCAAGGCGCCACGTTCAATTACCAAGGGTTCAATGGCAAGATCGGCGACAGCGACATCCACGGCGACTTGGCCTTCGTGGCCAGCCAGCCACGGCCCAAACTCTCTGGCAAGCTGGTTTCCAACCAGCTGTTGTTCAAGGACCTGGCGCCGCTGATCGGTGCCGATTCCAACGCGGAGCAGAAAGCCCGCGGCGGGGCCAGCAAGCAGCCGACGGGTAAAGTGCTGCCGGTGGAGGAATTTCGCACCGACCGTTGGCGCGCCATGGACGCCGACGTCGAATTTGCCGGCAAGCGCATCGTCCACAGTGAGCAATTGCCGTTCAACGACCTGTCTGCCCACGTGATTCTCGAAGACGGCCTGCTGCGCATGGCACCGCTGCGCTTTGGCGTGGCCGGCGGCAACCTGGCTTCCAGGATCCGCCTGGATGGCCGTAGCGTACCCTTGCAAGGCCGGGCACAGCTGACTGCGCGGGGCTTCAAGCTCAAGCAACTGTTCCCCACCTTCGCACCGATGCAGACCAGTTTTGGCGAGCTGAACGGCGATGCCGACATCACCGGCCGCGGCAACTCGGTGGCGGCACTGCTGGGCACGGCCAATGGCGACCTGCGCATGTTGATCAACGATGGTGCAGTGAGCCGCAGCCTGATGGAAATCGCCGGGCTGAACGTGGGCAACTACGTGATTGGCAAGTTGTTCGGTGACGAGGACGTGCAGATCAACTGCGCGGCGGCCGATGTCGGCATCAAGGATGGGCTGGCGACGACACGCCTGTTCATCTTCGATACCGAGAACGCGATCATCTACATCAACGGCACGGCGAACTTTGCCAGCGAGCAGCTTGACCTGAAAATCACCCCAGAGTCGAAAGGGCTGCGGCTGTTCTCGCTGCGTTCGCCTTTGTACGTGCGCGGGCCGTTTGCCAAGCCCAGTGCCGGGGTGCAGGCAGTGCCATTGGCGTTGCGTGGCGCGGGGATGGTGGCGTTAGGAGTGGTCGCGGGGCCGGCGGCGGGGTTGCTGGCATTGATCGCGCCGAGCAGTGGGGATGAGCCTAATCAGTGCACACCGTTGTTGCAGCAGATGAGGGCGGGCAAGGCGCCGACTGAGGTGAAAGGCAAGAAATGAGTGAAGGGGGCCGCTTTGCGGCCCATTCGCGGCACAAGGCCGCTCCCACAAGTGCTCCGCAAAGCCTGGACTGTGCGGTGAACCTGTGGGAGCGGCCTTGTGCCGCGAACGGGCTGCAACGCAGCCCGTGCGATTACAGCCCTTGCAACAGATCGGACATATCGTCCGCGTGCTCTTCTTCCTGCGCCAGGATGTCTTCAAAAATACGGCGCGTGGTCGGGTCGCTATCACCAATGTACTGAATGATCTCGCGGTAGCTGTCGATCGCAATGCGCTCGGCCACCAGGTCTTCCAGCACCATTTCTTTCAAGTTGCTACCTGCCACGTACTGGGCATGGGAATTCTTGGTCAGGTTGTCCGGGTTGAAGTCCGGCTCGCCACCCAGCTGGACAATCCGCTCGGCCAACTTGTCGGCATGCTCGGCTTCCTGGTTGGCATGCTCCAGAAACTCTTCGGCTGCCACGCTGGCCTTGATACCGCTGGCCATGAAGTAGTGACGCTTGTAACGCAGCACGCAGACCAGTTCAGTGGCCAGCGACTCATTGAGCAGGCGCAGGATCTCGGTACGGTCGGCGTGGTAACCCTCGGTCACCGCGCCTTGCTCCACGTGCTGACGGGCACGTTCGCGCAGGGTTTTCACATCGGTCAGTTCAACGTTGCTCATGGTTATCTCCAAACGAATCAGGACGGGGGGTCAAGTGGTAACGAAGGCTCACGCGCCGTGGACGGCGTCGCTGTCCTCTTGTCGTTGTTTGCACGTCTTGAAGCCCTTGGCGTCGACATGCCCGGTGGCGTCGAAACGCACGTAGTAGGGCTGCTGCTTGCCGTCGCGGTTGAGGATGTAGTCGTTGCAGGTGCCCCCGTGCGGCAGGTCGATCACGTTCGACGGGCTGCCGCCGATGGCAATGACCTTCTGCATGGTCATGCCGTGCTCGACCTGCTTGACCAACGGTTCGTCACGGTAGGTGACGTAATCCACCGGGTTTTCCGGGCGGCTGCCGCAGGCGGCCAGGGTTGCACTGGCCAGAAGGATTGCCAGGGTCTGCTTGTACATGGTCCCGCTCCTTGCTCAAGGGTCTGTTCTGGTTTGGAACCGCACGGCGCGCCAGGAGTTCGATTGCGATGGTCATCGAAGCCGCTGTAGTGTGGGCCGTCGTCCACGGAGAGGGGCAGGGCAATGGGGCAGGAACTGGCTACGCGATACCCTGTGGTGCTGGTGCCGGGCATGCTCGGCTTCGTGCGGGTACTGCTTTATCCTTACTGGTTCGGGATCGTGCCGGCCTTGCGCAAGGGCGGCGCGCAGGTGCATGCCGTGCAGGTGTCGCCGTTGCATTCCAGCGAAGTGCGCGGCGAGCAGTTGCTGGCGATCATCGAAGGCATCTGCCAGCGCAGCGGCGCGGCCAAGGTCAACCTTATCGGACACAGCCAAGGCGCCTTGGATGCGCGCTATGCGGCCGCCAAAAGGCCCGACCGGGTAGCTTCGGTGACGTCGGTGGCGGGGCCCAACCATGGCTCCGAACTGGCTGACCACCTGGAACGCACAGCGCCTGGCGATTCACCCCAAGGGCGCATGCTCAAGGCGGTGCTGCATGGCGTGGCCGTGCTGCTGGTGTGGCTGGAAACCGGCTGGCGGCGCGACCCGCTGCCCATCGATGTACACGCCTCGCACCAGTCGCTGACCAGCGCCGGGGTGGCGCTGTTCAACCAGGCTTATCCACAGGGCCTGCCCGACACCTGGGGCGGTGAAGGGCCCGCGCAGGTCAACGGCGTGCGCTACTACTCCTGGTCAGGCACCTTGCAGCCTGGCCTGACTGACCAAGGGCGAAACCGCTTTGACGGCAGCAACCGCTTCTGCCGCTTGTTCGCCCGCAGCTTCGTCAAGGAAAAGGGCCATTGCGACGGCATGGTCGGGCGTTTCAGCTCGCACCTGGGGCAGGTGATCGGCGATGACTACCCGCTCGATCACCTGGACATCGTCAACCAGTCGCTGGGGGCAGTCGGCAAGGGCGCCGAACCGGTGCGGCTGTTCACCGAACACGCCGCCCGGCTCAAAGCTGCGGGGCTATGACGCGGCGGCGCACCGGTGTGGTCCAGCGTTCGGCAAGGATCACCCCGGCCAGGGTCAGCAGGCCGCCGAGCAGGTGATAGCGGGCCAGTTGTTCATCCAGCACCACGGCGGCGATCAGCGCGGTGACCAGCGGCAGCAGGTTGAAGAACAGCGTGGTACGGCTTGGCCCCAAGCGGTGCACGGCCTGCATCCATACCAGCGGCGCGATCATCGAAGCCAGCACGCAGGCGTACAGCACCAGGCCGACGTTGTGGGCGTTCAGGCCGGTCTTGTCCGACAGCAGGAACAACGGCAGCAGCACGATGATAGCCACCAGCACCTGCAGGTATAGCAGCTGCAAGGGCGGCAGGCGCAATTGCCATTTCTTCAGCAGGAAGCTGTACAGCGCGTAGGCCAGGGTGGCCACCAGCATCAGCAGGTCGCCGCTGTTCAGGCCCTGTTCCAGCAGCGCCCCGGGGTGGCCGGCGGAGACCACCTCGAGCACGCCGAAAAACGACACCAGGGCGCCGATCAAGGCGCCGAAGGTCAGGCGCTGGCCGAGCCAGGCGATGGACAGGGCCAGCGACATCAACGGCATCAGCGAGAGGATGATGCCCATGTTGGTGGCGCTGGTGATGCTGGCGGCGAAGTACGCCAGGCTCTGGTACAGGGCCATGCCCAGCACGCCGAGAACGAAGACTTTGCCCAGGTGCGGGCGGATGGCGGCGCGGTTGCGCCACACGGCCGGTAGCAGGAAGGGGGTGAACAGCAGGCCGGCCAGCAGCCAGCGATAGAAGCCGATCTCGGCAGGGTGGATGGCACCGGCCGACAGCTTGGTGACGACGGTGTTGCCAGCCCAGATGAGGATGGCGAGCAGGGGGAAGGTGTAGTTCATGTCGCGGTTACTCGGTTTGGCAAGGTTGGGCCTGCTTTGCAGCGCGCAGTTTGCAGGCAGCGCTGTACCTGTAGGAGCGGGCTTGCCCGCGAAGGCCTGCACAACAGGCCCCGATAGCCCGCTATTATCCGCTGTCTGTCCGCAAGCCTATACTTGTATCCAGACAACCCACCCTTTGAAGCAGACAGCATGCCGCGCAAATACCTCGACATCCCCGGTTTCGACCAACTCCCGGCGCCGGTGTACTTCCGCCATGACGAATTTGGCGCCGACACCCACAGCGCGCCACACCGCCACGCCTGGGGCCAACTGAACTACGCGGCCCACGGTGTCATGCACCTGGACGTCGAAGGGCAGCGCTTTCTCTCGCCGCCGCACTACGCCGTCTGGGTGCCGCCGGGCACCGAGCATGGCTGTTACAACCCCCAGGCCATCGTCTACCGCTCGGTCTACCTGGCGCGCAGCCTGTGCGCCGACCTGCCGCAACAACCGTGCAGCCTGGTCATCAGCGACATCCTCAAGGCCATCCTTGGCGACTTCGCCCGGCGTGACCTGAAGGTGGCGCAAGATGAACGCGACCAGCGCCTGGTGCAGGTACTGCTCGACCAGTTGCTGCTGGCCCCGACCCAAACCTGCTACCTGCCCTTCGCCCGCAGCGAGGGCCTGGGCCAGGTGCTCGACGCTTTGAGCCTCGCCCCGGGTGACAACCGCCCGCTGGCCGACTGGGCCGCGCAGGTGCATGTCAGCGAACGCACCCTGGCCCGCCAGTTTCTTCGCGAACTGGGCATCAGTTTCGGTGAATGGCGCCTGCGCCTGCGCTTTTTACGCGCCATCGAGGCGCTGGAAGCGGGCTTGCCGATTCAGGCCATTGCCTTCGACCTTGGCTACAGCAGCGGCTCGGCCTTCATCGCCATGTTCCAGCGCCAGGCCCACTGCACGCCGGAGCAATACCGGCGCCAGTCGCGGGCTGAGCTGTAAAAATTCTTGTCTACACTCAGTGGCACCACCGCGCATCGGGCGCGGAAACAGGGAGACCACTCCATGAAGCTGTTGCAAATGCCACTGCTGGTGTTGGCTGTGTTGTTCAGCGCGCAAGGGTTCGCCGCCACCGCGCAACAGGAAAAGATGACCTCGTGCAACGCCGACGCCACCGCCAAGGCGCTCAAGGGCGACGAACGCAAGGCGTTCATGAGCAACTGCCTGAAGAAGAGCGTGCCTGCCACCCAGCAGGAAAAGATGAAGACCTGCAACGCCGACGCCAGCACCAAGGCACTCAAGGGTGATGAGCGCAAAGCGTTCATGAGCGACTGCCTGAAGAAGAAATGACCTGCGCCTATGCCTGTAGGACGAAGGCTGGCAGACTGCGGGTCTTTTCCGTTGTCTGCCCCTGAGGCTGTATGACTTTCACCCCCCGCCAGGTCACCCTGGCCAGCTGGATCATCGTGTTTGCCGGCCTATTGCTGGCGTTGCCCCTGAAGTTGCTGCCGAGCCTGTTAGCCGGTTTGCTGGTGTTCGAACTGGTCAACATGCTGACGCCACGGTTGCAGCCGCTGATCGCCGGGCAACGTGCGCGTTGGCTGGCCGTGGCCCTGCTCGGCACGTTGGTGGTCACCACCCTGACCCTGCTGATCGCCGGCGCGTTCAGCTTCCTGCTGCACGAGGCAGAAAACCCCGGGGCTTCGCTGGACAAGTTCATGGCCCTGGTCGAGCGAGCCCGTGGGCAGTTGCCGCCGTTCATCGAAGGCTACCTGCCGGCCAGTGCCGCCGAGTTCAAAGTGGCCATCGGGGACTGGCTCAAAAGCCACCTGGGTGAGCTGCAACTGGTGGGCAAGGGCATGGCGCACATGTTCGTCACCTTGCTGATCGGCATGATCCTCGGCGCCATCGTTGCCCTGCAGCGCATCCCTGACATCTCGCGGCGCAAGCCGTTGGCGGCAGCGCTGTTCGAACGCCTGAACCTGCTGGTGCAGGCGTTTCGTAACATTGTCTTCGCGCAGATCAAGATTTCGCTGCTCAACACCACCTTCACCGGCATCTTCCTGGCCGTGGTGCTGCCGCTGTTCGGCGTGCACCTGCCGCTGACCAAGACGCTGATCGTGCTGACCTTCCTGCTCGGGCTGCTGCCGGTGATCGGCAACCTGATGTCCAACACCCTGATCACCATTGTCGGGTTGTCGTTGTCGATCTGGGTGGCGCTGGCGGCGTTGGGCTATCTGATCGTCATCCACAAGGTCGAGTATTTCCTCAACGCGCGGATCGTCGGCGGGCAGATCAGTGCCAAGTCGTGGGAACTGTTGCTGGCGATGCTGGTGTTCGAGGCGGCCTTCGGCTTGCCGGGGGTGGTGGCGGGGCCGATCTACTATGCCTACCTGAAGAGTGAGCTGCGGCGGGTGGAGCTGGTTTAACCCGTACTGGCCTCTTCGCGGGGCGAGCCCGCTCCCACAGGATTACCTACAGCACAGCGGCAATGGTGATCCTGTGGGAGCGGGCTTGTCCCGCGAAGAGGCCAGCGCAGGCTATAGAGGTTTATCAGATCGAGCCGTACCGCTTACGCGCCTCAATCGCCAACCCGCTACCAATGCTGCCGAAGATGTTGCCTTCCACATGCCGGGCATTGGGCAGCATCGCCGCCACGCTGTTACGCAGCGCCGGGATCCCGCTCGAACCCCCGGTGAAGAACACGGTATCCACCTGCCCTTCGCTGACGCCCGCCTTGTTCAGCAGCTCGCTGACGCTGCCGCGCACGCGCTCCAGCAGGCCTTCGATCGCCGCTTCGAACACGGCACGGGTCAGTTCCGCTGTCAGCTCCGGCTCTACCCGGCGCAGGTCGATATGGCGGCTGTCGTGCTCGGTCAGCTCGATCTTGCTGGCTTCCACTTCCATCGCCAGCCAGTGGCCGGCGCGCTGTTCGATCAGCTTGAACAGGCGGTCGATGCCCAGGGTGTCTTCGATGTCGTAGCGCATGTTGCCCAAGGCCAGCTGGGACTTCTGCGAATACAGGGCGTTGATGGTGTGCCAGGTGGCCAGGTTGAGGTGATAGCTGGTCGGCATCAGCGCGCCGCTCTTCATCCGGCTGCCATAGCCGAACAGCGGCATCACGCCCTGCAGGCTCAGTTGCTTGTCGAAGTCGGTACCACCAATGTGCACGCCGCCGGTGGCGAGAATGTCGCTTTGGCGTTCGGCCACCAGGTGGCGCTCGGGCGACAGGCGGATCAGGGTAAAGTCGGAGGTACCACCGCCGATATCGACGATCAGTACCAGCTCTTCACGGCTGATGCTCGACTCGTAGTCGAAGGCTGCGGCAATCGGTTCGTACTGGAACGACACGTCCTTGAAGCCGATCTTGCGTGCCACGTCGGCCAAGGTGTCCTCGGCCTCCTGGTCGGCGGCCGGGTCTTCATCGACGAAAAACACCGGGCGGCCTAGCACCACCTGGTCGAAGCTGCGCTCGGCGGCGGTTTCAGCGCGCTTTTTCAGCTCGCCGATAAACATGCCTAGCAGGTCCTTGAACGGCAGGGCGCTGCCCAGCACGCTGGTGTCATGCTTGATCAGCTTGGAGCCGAGCAGGCTCTTGAGCGAGCGCATCAGGCGGCCTTCGTAGCCTTCCAGGTACTCGTGCAACGCCAGGCGACCATACACCGGGCGACGCTCCTCGATGTTGAAGAAGACCACCGAAGGCAGGGTGATCTTGCCGTCTTCCAGGGCGATCAGCGACTCAGTACCAGGGCGGTGCCAGCCGACCGTGGAGTTAGAGGTGCCAAAGTCGATGCCCAGGGCGCGGGCCGGGGATACGTCAGACATGGGAAAAGGGCTTCCGGAGGCAAAACGGCCGCGCAGTTTATGCCAGTTGGCAAGAGAATCAAGACCAGTCGTCTGCCATGCAGCAATCCCAAGTGGGCCTTGAAAGGCTATGCTTGACCCCTATCTTCAGTTGCAACACGCAATTTCACATTGGTGATCCACAGATGGACTTCAAAGACTATTACAAGATACTCGGCGTAGAGCCCACGGCGGATGACAAGGCGATCAAGGCCGCGTACCGCAAGCTGGCGCGCAAGTATCACCCCGATGTCAGCAAGGAGCGCGACGCCGAGGACAAGTTCAAAGAGGCCAACGAGGCCTACGAAGTGCTGGGCGACGCGCAGAAACGTGCCGAATTCGACGAAATCCGCAAGTACGGCGGCCAGCATGGCCGGCCGTTCCAGGCGCCGCCGGGCTGGGAAAACCGGGGCGGTGGTGCGGGCGGTGGTTTTGAAGGCGGCGACTTCTCCGACTTCTTCAGCTCGATTTTTGGCGCGCGCGGGGGCAACCCCTTTGGTGGCGCCCGGCAACAGCGCAGTGCAGGCAGGCGAGGGCAGGACGTGGAGCTGGAACTGGCGGTTTTCCTTGAGGAGACCCTGAGCAAGGAATCCAAGCAGATCAGCTTCCAGGTGCCGCAAACCAATGCCGCCGGGCAGCGCACCGGGTTCACCACCAAGACCCTGAACGTCAAGATCCCTGCCGGGGTGACCGACGGCGAGCGCATTCGCCTCAAGGGCCAGGGTGCGCCGGGCAGTGGCGGCGGGCCCAATGGCGACCTGTTCCTGACCATCCGCATGGCACCGCATCCGCTGTTCGATGTCGAAGGTCATGACCTGATCATCACCGTGCCGTTGGCACCGTGGGAGGCTGCGCTGGGCACCAAGGTGGCGGTGCCGACCCTGGATGGCAAGATCAACCTGACCATCCGCCCCGACAGCCAGAGCGGCCAACGCCTGCGGGTACCGGGCAAGGGCCTGGCCAACAAGCACGGCGAGCGCGGCAACCTCTACGCGCAGCTCAAAGTGGTTATGCCGACGGCATCCGACGAGTCTACCCGTGAACTGTGGGCCAAGCTTTCCGAGAAGGCCGCGTTCAACCCGAGGGCACAATGGAGTAAGTGATCATGAGCAGCACCTTGATCGTTCAACTGGACATGCGCACCCTCTGCCAGGAGGCCGATATTACGGCCGACTACGTGATCGAAATTGTCGAACACGGCATCGTCGAACCCTCTGGGCGAACGCCCGAGGATTGGTTGTTCGACGATCAGGCGCCGCTGTTGGCCAAGCGTGCGGCGAAGCTGCACCAAGAGTTGGAGCTGGAGTGGGAGGGCGTGGCGCTGGCGCTGGAGCTGCTGCAGGAAGTGCAGCAGTTGCGCAGTGAGAACAGCATGCTGAAGCAGCGGTTGGGCAGGTTTATCCAGATGTGAAGGTTGCAGGCCCGGCCTCTTCGCGGGTGAACCCGCTCCCACAAGTACGGTACTGGCCTCAGGCCCTGCATGGTCCCTGTGGGAGCGGGTTCACCCGCGAAAAGGCCAGTACAGCCAACATCAATCTCAGGTTGGATCGGCACCCAGGTTCAGCACCAGTTGCATGAAGGTCAGGTCCAGCCAGCGGCCAAACTTCACCCCCACCTGTGGCATCTGCCCGGTCACCACGAACCCCAGCCGCTCATGCAGGCGTACCGACGCCGCATTGCCACTTTCGATCGCTGCCACCATCACGTGCTTGCCACAGCCCCGCGCACGCTCGATCAATGCGGCCATCAACACCGGCCCCAAACCCTTGCCGCGCTGGTCGCCACGGATATACACCGAGTGCTCGACGGTATGGCGAAAACCCTCGAACGGCCGCCAGTCGCCGAACGATGCATACCCCAGCACGCCGGTCTCATCCACCGCCACCAGGATCGGGTAGCCCTGTTGTGCCCTGGCCTCGAACCAGGCCTGGCGGTTGGCCAGGTCCACCGGGGTCTCGTTCCAAATCGCCGTGGTGTTGCGCACGGCGTCGTTGTAGATGTCGAGGATGCCCGGCACGTCGGCGGGCAAGGCGTCGCGGATTTCGTGGCTCATTGCAGCGTCTCACAAGGTCGATGGGCGCAGATTAAATGGTTACCAGCCCGCGTACACCCTCGGCTTGCATGTTTTCACCACGCCCACGCTGGATGATTTCGCCACGCGCCATCACCAAGTACTGGTCGGCCAGTTCCTCGGCAAAGTCGTAGAACTGCTCGACCAGCAGGATGGCCATGTCGCCACGCTCGGCCAGGCGCCGGATGACCGCGCCGATTTCCTTGATCACCGAGGGCTGGATGCCTTCGGTGGGCTCGTCGAGGATCAGCAGGCGCGGGCGGCTGGCCAGGGCACGGCCAATGGCCAGTTGTTGCTGTTGGCCCCCGGACAAGTCGCCGCCGCGGCGTTGTTTCATCTGTTCCAGTACCGGGAACAGCTCGTAGATGAAGGCGGGCACTTCGCGGGCCTCGCGGGCGGGAAAGCGCGACAGGCCCATCAGCAGGTTCTCTTCCACGGTCAGCCGCGGGAAGATTTCCCGGCCTTGGGGCACGTAGGCGATGCCGGCGTGGACCCGTTGCTGGGGCTTGAGCGTGGTGATCGGCTTGCCTTCCCATTCGACGCTGCCTTCGCGGGCGGCGACCAAGCCCATCAGGCAGCGCAGCAGGGTGGTCTTGCCTACGCCGTTGCGGCCCAGCAGGCAGGTGACTTCGCCGACCTTGGCCTCGAAGGACAGGCCGCGCAGGATGTGGCTGCCGCCGTAGTATTGGTGCAGGGTGTCAATCTTGAGCATGTCATGTCCCTGAGTTTTTTGTTGTGGCTGCACCGGCCCCTTCGCGGGGCAAGCCCGCTCCCACAGGTTCACCACAGTTTTCGGATGGAGTGATTCCCCTGTGGGAGCGGGCTTGCCCCGCGAAGAGGCCGGTGCAGGCTGTTTGAATCATCGGCCCAGATACACCTCGACCACGCGCTCATCCGCCTGCACCTGCTCCAGCGACCCCTCCGCCAGCACGCTACCTTGGTGCAGCACGGTGACATGGTCGGCAATGCTCCCGACAAACCCCATGTCGTGCTCCACCACCATCAGCGAATGCTTGCCGGCCAGGCCCTTGAACAGTTCGGCGGTGAACTCGGTCTCTGCGTCGGTCATGCCGGCCACCGGTTCATCGAGCAGCAGCAGTTGTGGTTCTTGCACCAGCAACATGCCGATCTCCAGGAACTGCTTCTGGCCGTGAGACAGCAGCCCCGCCTGGCGCTGCGCCAGGGATTGCAGGCGCAAGGTGGCGAGCACCTCGTCGATGCGCTGCTGTTGCTCTGCACTCAACCGCGCGGCCAGGCTGGCCCACACCGACTTGTCAGTCTTCAGGGCCAGTTCCAGGTTCTCGAACACGGTCAGTGCTTCGAACACCGTCGGCTTCTGGAACTTGCGGCCGATGCCGGCCTGGGCGATCTGGTATTCGCTCATGCGGGTCAGGTCGAGGGTGTCGCCAAAGAAGGCGCTGCCGGTGTCGGGGCGGGTCTTGCCGGTGATTACGTCCATCATCGTGGTCTTGCCAGCGCCGTTGGGGCCAATGATGCAGCGCAGTTCACCGACGCCGATGTACAGGTTGAGCGCGTTGAGGGCCTTGAAACCATCGAAGCTGACGCTGATGTCTTCCAGGCTCAGCACCGTGCCATGGCGGGTGTCCAGGCCCGCTGTACGGCGGCTGCCCAGGCCGATGGCGTCGCGGCCGGCGCCGAGGTTGTCGAACACCGGTTCAAGCATGAATTCTGGATGCACAGGGGGCACGCCTCTCATGGTTGGCTCCTTTTCTTCAACAGACCGACCACGCCCTTGGGCAGGTACAGGGTGACGAGAATGAACAGCGCACCGAGGAAGAACAGCCAGAACTCCGGGAAGGCCACGGTGAACCAGCTCTTCATGCCGTTGACCAGGCCAGCGCCGAGCAGCGGGCCAATCAACGTGCCACGCCCACCAAGGGCGACCCACACGGCGGCTTCGATGGAGTTGGTCGGCGACATCTCGCTGGGGTTGATGATGCCCACCTGAGGCACGTACAGCGCACCGGCAAGGCCGCACAGCACGGCGCTCAGCACCCACACCAGCAGCTTGAAACCGCGTGGGTCGTAGCCGCAGAACATCAGGCGGTTTTCGGCGTCGCGCACGGCGGTGAGCAGGCGGCCGAATTTGCTTTGGGTCAGGCGCCAACACAGGTACAGGCTGGCCAGCAGCAGGCCGACAGTGAGCAGGAACAGCACCGCACGGGTGCCTTGCGCGGCGATGTCGAAGCCCAGGATGGTGCGGAAGCTGGTGAAGCCGTTGTTGCCGCCAAACCCGGTTTCGTTGCGGAAGAACAGCAGCATGCCGGCAAAGGTCAGGGCCTGGGTCATGATCGAGAAGTACACGCCCTTGATCCGCGAACGGAAGGCGAAAAAGCCGAACACCAGCGCCAGCAGGCCCGGCGCCAGCACCACCAGGCACAGCGCCCAGGCAAAATGCTGAGTACCGGCCCAGTACCAAGGCAGTTCGGTCCACGACAGGAAGGTCATGAAACCCGGCAGCCCGTCCCCGGCGGCCTGGCGCATCAGGTACATGCCCATGGCGTAGCCGCCGAGGGCGAAGAACAGGCCGTGGCCCAGCGACAGCAGCCCGGCATAGCCCCAGACCAGGTCCAGGGCCAGGGCGACGATGGCATAGCAGAGGATCTTGCCGACCAGTGTCAGGGTGTAGGCCGAAACCTGCAGGGCATGGTCCGCCGGCAACAACGACAGCAGCGGCAGGGCCAGCAACAGCAGGACGACGACAGCGCCGATGGCCAGCGACAGGCGCGGCCCGGCTTTTTGCGAAGCGGTGACAAGCAGTGGCTGGTTCATCAGTCGATTACCCGTCCCTTGAGGGCGAACAGGCCTTGCGGGCGCTTCTGAATGAACAGAATGATCAACGCAAGGATGAGGATCTTGCCAAGCACCGCGCCGATCTGCGGCTCCAGCAGCTTGTTGGCGATGCCGAGACCGAAGGCGGCCCAGAGGCTCCCAGCCAGTTGCCCGACACCGCCGAGCACCACCACCAGGAACGAGTCGATGATGTAGCTCTGGCCAAGGTCCGGGCCAACGTTGCCGACCTGGCTCAAGGCCACGCCACCCAGCCCGGCGATGCCCGAGCCCAGGCCAAAGGCGAGCATGTCGACGCGCCCGGTGGACACGCCACAGCAGGCGGCCATGTTGCGGTTCTGGGTCACTGCGCGCACGTTGAGGCCAAGCCGCGTGCGGTTGAGCAGCAGCCAGGTGAGCAGTACCACGGCGAGGGCGAAGCCGATGATCACCAGCCGGTTGTACGGCAGCACCAGGTTGGGCAGCAGTTGGATACCGCCGGACAACCACGCCGGGTTGCTGACTTCGACGTTCTGCGCGCCGAACAGCAGGCGGATGGCCTGGATCAGGATCAGGCTGATCCCCCAGGTCGCCAGCAAGGTTTCCAGTGGGCGACCGTAAAGGTGACGGATCACCGTGCGCTCCAGCGCCATGCCGACCCCGGCGCTGACGGCGAAGGCGACGGGCAGGGCGATCAGCGGGTAGAACTCGATCGCGCCGGGCGCGTAACGCTGCAGCAGCACCTGAACCATGTAGGTGCTGTAGGCCCCGAGCATGAGCATCTCGCCATGGGCCATGTTGATCACCCCGAGCAGGCCGAAGGTAATCGCCAGGCCCAGGGCTGCCAGCAGCAGGATAGAACCCAGCGACAGGCCGCTGAAGGCTTGGCCGAGCAGTTCTCCGACCATGAGTTTGCGTTTGACCTGGGCCAGGCTGGTTTCAGCGGCCGTGCGCACGGCGGCGTCGCTTTCGACGCCGGGCTGCAGCAGCGCTTCCAGGCGCGTACGGGCGACCGGGTCGCCGGTCTCGCCCAGCAAGCGCACGGCGGCCAGGCGTACGGCAGGTTCGCTGGCACCCAGTTGCAGGTTGGCCAAGGCCAAGCCCAGGGCTGCGTGTACGGCTGTGTCCGGTTCGCTGGCAAAGCGCCGGTCGAGGAAGGCCATCTGTGCGGGTTGCGCGCTCTTTTGCAGTTGCTGGGCAGCGGCCAGGCGAGTGTCGCTGTTGTCGCTGAGCAACTGGTGGCTGGCCAGGGCGTTGTCGATCAGGCTGCGCAGGCGGTTGTTCAGGCGCACCTTGCGGGTGTCGCCCTCAGCGATGCGGCCTTGGCGCAGGTTTTCCAGCAGCGGCAGGCGCGCGGCATCGGGTTGGGCTGCCCAGCTTTCGAGCAGGCGGGCTTGCTCGGCAGGCTTGGCGGTGAGGAAGAATTCGCCCTCGCTGGCCTGGGTTGCCAGGGGCAGCAGGAGCAGCAGGGTGAGCAGGAGTCTGAGCATGCGGGTAATCCTGGAAATCGGCGGTGGATTCTTCGCGGGGCAAGCCCGCTCCCACAGTGAACCTATGTAAAGCGATCTCTGTGGGAGCGGGCTTGCCCCGCGAATGGGCCGCAGAGCGGCCCCGTGCACTCAGTTACCTTTCACCGCATAGTCAGGGCGTTTGTCGTTGCCTGGGATGAACGGGCTCCAAGGCTGCGCCCGCAGCGGCTGCTCGGTTTCCCAGACCACACTGAACTGCCCGTCATCCTGGATCTCGCCGATCATCACCGGCTTGTGCAGGTGGTGGTTGGTCTTGTCCATGGTCAGGGTGAAACCGGACGGTGCCTGGAAGCTCTGGCCAGCCAGTGCCTCGCGCACCTTGTCGACATCGGTGGACTTGGCTTTTTCAGCCGCCTGCGCCCACATGTGAATGCCCACATAAGTGGCTTCCATTGGGTCGTTGGTCACCGCCTTGTCGGCGCCCGGCAGGTTCTTGGCCTTGGCGTAGGCCTTCCAGTCGGCGACGAACTTCTGGTTGACCGGGTTATCCACCGACTCGAAGTAGTTCCACGCGGCCAGGTGGCCCACCAGCGGCTTGGTGTCGATGCCGCGCAGTTCTTCCTCACCCACCGAGAACGCCACCACGGGCACGTCGGTGGCTTTCAGGCCTTGGTTGGCCAGCTCTTTGTAGAACGGCACGTTGGAGTCGCCGTTGACGGTGGAGATGACCGCCGTCTTGCCGCCCGCGGAGAACTTCTTGATGTTGGCGACGATGGTTTGGTAATCGGCGTGGCCGAACGGGGTGTAGACCTCTTCGATGTCCTTGTCGGCCACGCCCTTGCTGTGCAGGAAGGCGCGCAGGATCTTGTTGGTGGTGCGCGGGTAGACGTAGTCGGTGCCCAGCAGGAAGAAGCGCTTGGCGCTGCCGCCTTCTTCGCTCATCATGTATTCCACGGCGGGGATGGCCTGCTGGTTAGGCGCGGCGCCGGTGTAGAACACGTTCGGCGACATCTCTTCGCCTTCGTACTGCACCGGGTAGAACAGCAGGCCGTTGAGCTCCTCGAACACTGGCAGCACCGATTTGCGCGACACCGACGTCCAGCAGCCGAACACCACGGCGACCTTGTCCTGGGTCAGCAGCTGGCGGCTCTTTTCGGCGAACAGTGGCCAGTTGGACGCTGGGTCGACCACCACCGCTTCGAGCATCTTGCCGTTCACACCGCCCTTGGCGTTGATCTGGTCGATGGTCATCAGCGCCATGTCCTTGAGCGACGTTTCGGAAATGGCCATGGTCCCGGACAGCGAATGCAGGATGCCGACCTTGATGGTCTCGGCGGCCTGGATGCTCCAGCTAAGACCCATCGCCGCAATCGATGCGCTGAGGGTAAAGGCCTTGATCAGACTGCGACGCTTCATGTGCTCTCTCCGCTGAGATTTTTATGGTGTTGGCCAAGCGGGAGGGGCGTTGCAAGGGGTGTGCCGAGTGGCGGAAGGTGCGTAATAGAGGGGGTGTGCGAGGTGTTGGGGCGTTTGCAAGGTCCAGGTTGGTGCCTTGCAGATGTGTGTGCACAGGATTGGGGCTGCAAAGCAGCCCCATGCGGCATCAGCCGTTACGCACCGCCGTGCGCGGATGGCGTTTGCTGCGCACACCTTGGTAGGTCACTGCCAGCAGCACGAACCATATCGGCGTCACCAGCAGCGCTGCGCGGGTGTCGTCTTCCAGGCTCAGCAGCACCAGAATGCCGGCAAAGAACACCAGGCACACGTAGCACATGAAGCGCCCGCCGGGCATTTTGTACTTCGACGCCTGGTGCAGTGCGGCGCGGCGTTTGCGGTAGCTGAGGTACGACAGCAGGATCAGCGTCCAGACGAACATGAACAGCACCGCCGACACCGTGGTGACCAGGGTGAACGCCTCGACCACATCGGGCACCAGGTAGATCAGCACCGCGCCCAACAGCAGGCAGGTGCACGAGAAGTACAGGCCGTTGGCCGGCACGGCGCGCCGCGACAGCTTCTCGAACGCGCGGGGGGCATCGCCTTCCTGGGCGAGGCCGAACAGCATGCGGCTGGTAGAGAACACGCCACTGTTGGCCGACGAGGCGGCCGAGGTCAGCACCACGAAGTTGATGATGCTGGCCGCCGCTGGCAGGCCGGCCAGCACGAACAGTTCGACGAATGGGCTCTTGCCTGGCACCACATCGCGCCACGGGGTCACGGCCATGATCGCGATCAGCGCCAGCACGTAGAACACGATGATACGGATCGGGATCGAGTTGATCGCCCGTGGCAAGGTGCGCTCGGGGTTCTTCGCTTCCGCGGCGGTGGTGCCGACCAGCTCGATACCGACGAAGGCGAACACGGCAATCTGGAACCCGGCGAAGAAGCCCATCAGGCCATTAGGGAACATACCGCCGTCATTCCACAGGTTGGCCAGTTGCGCGGTGCGCCCGCTCGGCGATTCGAAGCCGCTGATGACCATGTACAGGCCGGTGGCGACCAGGCCGAGGATGGCGACGATCTTGATCAGCGCGAACCAGAATTCGAGCTCGCCGAACATCTTCACGGTAACCAGGTTCAGCGACAACAGCACCGCCACGCAGGTCAGCGCGGGTATCCACTGCGGCAGGTCGGGGAACCAGAATTGCGTGTAGGCGGCAATCGCGACCACATCGGCGATACCGGTGACTACCCAGCAGAACCAGTAGGTCCAGCCAGTGAAGTAGCCGGCCCAGGGGCCGAGCAGGTCGGCCGAGAAGTCGATGAACGACTTGTAGTTGAGGTTCGACAGCAGCAATTCGCCCATGGCGCGCATGACGAAGAACAGCATGAAGCCGATGATCATGTAGACGAAGATGATCGACGGGCCGGCGAGGCTGATGGTCTTGCCCGAGCCCATGAACAGGCCGGTGCCGATCGCGCCACCGATGGCGATGAGCTGAATGTGACGGTTGGTCAGGTTGCGCTGCAGATGCTGCTCTTCAGCGGGCGGGGAAGAGGTCCGGGTCATTGGCTGCATTCCATTGAGGGTCAGTCTTTTTGTGAAAGCCGAGTAGGCTAACACGGGCGTCCCAATTCGGGGCGCGACAGATCGACACGACCTTTGCGGTGCAGCGTTGTACCTGTTGCCGGCCTCTTCGCGGGCAAGCCCACTCCCACAGGTATTGTGTTGCGCTTGAGAAGCACGTCACCCTGTGGGAGCGGGCTTGCCCGCGAAGAGGCCGGCAACAGCGCAGCAAATCTCAGGCGCTGGCCAGCACTCGGCGCTTGCGCACCACCAGGTTATCGACCAGCCACATCACCACCATCGACACCCCCACCAGCGGGAACAACACCCCCAACACCACCATCACCGCAACCGCCGTCTTCCAGCGCGGCAGGTCATGGCGCAGCGGCGGCACTCCCAACCCGCCAGCCGGCCGGCGTTTCCACCACATCACCAGGCCACTGACCGAACCCAGCAAGATCATCAGACACACCAGCAGAATGATGACCTGGTTGAACGCCCCGAACATCTTGCCCTCATGCAGCATCACGCCCAGCTCGGTGGCACGCGCAACCGGGCTGTAGTCCTGCCAGCGCACGTCGGCCAGCACCTTGCCGGTGTACTGGTCGACATGCAGGGTGGCATCGTTGCGCGGGTCGTCGGCGAATACCGCAACGGTGAACACGCCGTCGGCCGTGGTCGGCAAGGTAATGCTGTAGCCCGGTTCGACCTGGCGCGCAGTGGCGATGTCCTCGACCTGCAGCAGGCTCACCTGCGGCGCTGCCGGGGCATTCGACATCATGTGATGCGCGGCATGTTCGGCATGGGCGCCGGACTGCGGCATGGGGGTGTTTTCCATTGCCCAGGGCACCGTCTGGCGATGGGCGCTGTTGAGCTCACCTGCCTGCTGATCGGACTTGGGTACGTCGTTCCACATCGCGGCCGGGAAGCGGTTCCACAGATCGGCGTATTGCTTGCCCCACAGGCCCGTCCAGGTCATGCCACTGAGCAGCATCAGCAGCAGCAGGGCCGAGCCCCAAAACCCCGTCACCGCATGCAGATCACGCCACAGCAGCCGACCGCGTGCGGAAAAACGCGGCCACAGCACGCCCGCGCTGTTGCGCCCACGTGGCCACCAGAGGTACAGGCCGGACACCACCAGCACGATGCCCCAGCCTGCTGCCAGCTCCACCAGGCGGTCACCGACCGTGCCGACCATCAACTCGCCGTGCAAGGCACGGGCTATCGCTTGCAGGTTCTGCTTGCCGTCCTGCGCACCGAGCAGCTTGCCGCTGTAGGGGTCGACGAACACGTTCAGTTCACGGCCGCCGTCATGCACCACGAACTGCGCGCTGCGTTCGGCATTCAGGGGCGGCAGGTACTGCCCCACATGGCCTTGCGGATACGCCTGGCGGACCTCGGCCAGCATCACATCCGCGGCCTGTCGGTGATGGCCGGCTTCGACCACCATCAGGTCGCGGTACAGCAGCGGGTCGAGCTGCGGCTTGAACAGGTAGATGATCCCGGTGATCGCCAGCAGGATCATGAACGGGGCGACGAACAGCCCCGCGTAAAAATGCCAACGCCAGGCCAGGTTGTAGAAAGAGATGCGTGTTCCGCGCATGGGAACCTCCTGTTTGACCAGGTGAGGGGCGCGACCGTGGCCGCGCCCGTTGTTGTTGTCAGAAGCTGAAATCGACCTTGGTCCAGAAGGTCCTGCCTGGCTCGTTCACCGGCTGTGGATCTGTGGCCGGGTAGCCGAACCCGGCGTTCCCGGCCAGGTTCAAGTGCTCGGCGTAGGCTTTGTCGAACAGGTTGTCGACCCCTGCGCTGAGCTTGAGGTTGTTGTTCACCTTGTAGGCACCATTGAGCGAGAACACACCAAAGCCCGCGCTCTTTTCGTAGTCCTTGCCGACCACGTTGCCTTGGTTCTCGGCGATGCGGTTTTGCGCGGCCACCAGCCGCCACAGCGCACCCACACTCCAGACGTCGCGGCTGTAGGTCAGGCCCAGGCGGCTTTCCAGGGGCGGCATTTGCGGTAGCGCTTTGCCATCACTGCTGTTCTTGCCCCAAGCGTAGGCCAGGGTAGCGTCGGCCTTCCAGTTTTCGCTGAGCTTGTAGGCCGCGCCCACTTCGCCGCCCATGATGCGGGCGTCGATGTTCTGGGCCTGGGACGTGCTCATGCCCATCATGCCGGTGCGGTAGTCGAACAGGATGTAGTCACGGATCTGCCCGACATAACCCGATGCCCAGGCTTCGAGGCGGGCGTCGCGGTACTGGATGCCGAAGTCGAGCTGGGTGGTCTTTTCTGGCTTGATGCCGTCGAAGGCGTTGGCTGCGCCGGCTGGCGCCAACTTGGGCGAGAACAGCTCCCAGTAGTCGGGGAAGCGCTGGGCGTGGCCGAGGCCGACGTAGGTGGTGGCGGGGATGGCCGCCAGGTCATGTTCGTAACGGACGAAACCGCTGGGCAGGGTGTCTGCGCGGGTGTCGCCTTCGGTGGCGCTGCCTTTGCGGAAGTCGCGGGCCGAGGCGCGGTCCAGGCGGGCGCCGGTGATCAGCCGGTCCTCGCCACTGACGTACCAGGTCAGCTCACTGAAGGCACCGTAGTTGTGGAAATCGGCATCCTTGGTCCAGGCCTGGCCTTTGTGCGCATCGACGCCCATGCCGCCGCGCTGGCGGTGCTCGTTGGTCTGCGCATCGATACCGCTGACCAGCTGCACGTCGGCCCAGCGCCAGGTCGCCTTGACCCTGGCGCCCATCGTGCGGCGGTCGACGTTGCTGACCATCGGCATGCCCATCATGCCGCTGCCCGAGGGCGTGCGCAGGCTGTAGTTGTCCATCACGTGGTCGGCGTAGTTGTAGTAGACCTGTGCCTCGACCTTGTCGAGCACCTCGCCGAGGTTGGACTTCTCGAAGCGCAGCCCAAGGCTTTCACGCTTGAACTGCGAGCCGTCCATGCCACGCCCGGCATAGCGTGCTTCGCCATCGCCCTTGCCGGCGGTGAGTTCCAGCAGGGTGTCCTGGTCGGGGGTCCAGCCCAGGGTCACATCGCCGTTCCACTTGTCCCAGCGCGAGGGCACGGTGTCATCGTTGCCGTCGTGGTAGTCGTCGGAGCGCGACTGGTTGCCGACGAAGCGGGCGTAGGCCTGGCTGTTGCCTGCGGCGGCGTCCAGCACCTTGTCGAAGCGGCCATTGGAGCCGGCCAGGAGGCTTGCGTTGACGCGGCTGCCGAGGGTGCCGAACTGTTCGGGCTCACGCTCGAAGAGGATGGTGCCGGCCGAACCGCCAGGCCCCCAGATCACGCTTTGCGGGCCTTTGATCACGGTCAGGCGGTCGTAGGTTTCCGGCGAGATGTACGAGGTGGGGGCATCCATGCGGTTGGGACAGGCGCCCAGCATGACGCCGCCATTGGTGAGGATGTTCAGGCGTGAACCGAACATGCCGCGCAATACCGGGTCGCCGTTGGTGCCGCCGGAGCGGATGGCCGAGAAGCCGGGGATGGTCTTGAGGTAGTCGGCCCCGTCGCTGGCCGGTACCGGCTGGCGAGGGTCTTTCGGGTTGGTGACCACGGTCAGCGGCGAGCTGGGCGCCACGGCAGTGATCACCGTCGGGCTCAGCTCGGGTGCGTCGTGCGCGTGGTCAGCGTGGCCGAGGTCGCTGGCCAGGGCCACGGGCGCGAGCAGCGAACCGCACACGGCGGCGATGGCCCCACGCAGGGACAGGGCAAAAACAGGGGTGCAGCCGGACATAATGATTCCAGTCGATCAGTCATGGGTGGGCGCGAAGCCTCCTGGCTCCGTGCGAACAATGGGTTTTCAGACGCTGATCGAGGAAGGCGGTGCGCGGCTGCGCGCGCCAGGGAATACAGCCTGCCGGGCATGCCCTTGGTGCGTGGAGGCACTAAGGTGGGTGGTGGGTACTACGATGCTGGCACTGAGCGGGCTGAGGGTTTGTGGCAGTGCGGGGCAGTTGAACAGCAGGCTGCAGTACCCGCACTTTTCCCACATCACATGCAATTGGCCATCGTCACCGTGGCCGTGATGCGAGTCGGCGCCATGCTGATGCCCGGTGGGCATCGACATGTCCATCGGCATGTTCATGCCGGCGTGGTGATCCATCGGCATCGACTGG
This sequence comes from Pseudomonas sp. ITEM 17296, assembly GCF_028895205.1. Taxonomy (NCBI): domain Bacteria; kingdom Pseudomonadati; phylum Pseudomonadota; class Gammaproteobacteria; order Pseudomonadales; family Pseudomonadaceae; genus Pseudomonas; species Pseudomonas sp. ITEM 17296. The sequence goes on from NZ_WJRS01000001.1 coordinate 405,789, forward strand.
GAAATCAGCGGGCCGATGAAGATCATCCACATGGCGAACAGGCTCAGCCAGCCGCCACCGACGCGCCTGCGTTCAGGGCGGGTGGTACGGCTGAGGCTGTTGCGCGGCAGGCTCATGGCGAGTGCCTGTCAGCTAATGGTCAGTGCGCGTGTTCGTGGGCCTGGGGCGTTCCCGAGGGCGCCTCTTTTTGCACGGCGACTTCGACGGTGACGTCACCGGCTTTTTCAAAATGCAGGGTCAGCGGGAAACGCTTGCCGTCGGTGAGCAGGCTGCGGTCTTTAGGCTGCATCAGCATTACGTGGTAGGCGCTGGGGGCGAAGGTCACCTCCTTGCCAGCGGGCACTACCACGTTGGGCACCTGCTGCATCTTCATGGTGCCGCTGGCCGTCATGGCGTGCTCGTGCAATTGGGCGTCGTCGCTGATGGGGCTGTCGACACTGAGCAGACGATCATCCGCCTGGCCATTGTTGTGCACGACGAAATAGGCGGCGACGTTGGGTGCATTCGGTGGCAGTTGCAGCGACCAAGGGTGCGCGATGTGCAGGTCGCCCACGGTGTATTCATGGGCAGTGGCGAAGGCGCTGGGCAGCAGCAGGGCAGCCACGACGAGAGCGTGCTTGAGCATGGTGAGTCTCCGATCTGTTCAGGTTCAGGCAGACAGCGTGAGCAACTCAGACCAAAGGGGAGGCGCGGGGGTTGAGCGCGGGCCATAGCTGGCGCGGCGTGGGTTGGTAATCGGCAAGCTGCGGCGAGTGCCCTGCGTGCAGGGGCGGCGGGTTATGCAACTGCGGCGGGTAGCCCGGCAAGGCCAGCAGCGGGGCGGCACCGGAGCAACACCAGCAGTTCATCATGCTGGCGCTGTCATCGCTCTGCGGGCCGAGGTCGATCTTGGCCAGGGCCTGGACGTCGACCTTGGCCTTGTTGGCCATGCTGGAACAGAACGCCCCCCACAGCAACTGCTCGGCCGGGCCCTTGGGCGCGGCAGAGGACAGCGGCATGGCCAGCAGGTTGAACAGCACTGCTAGGCAGGCTATCCAGGCAATGTGCCGACGTGGGGGCATGGAGAGATCCGGTCAGGAATCGTGGTGGCTATTGTAAGGCGCAGTATAGGTAAAAAAGGTGGGGTGCGGTGAAGTGACGCAGTTGGCGGGGGTTTTTGGGGCTGCTCTGCGGCCCATTCGCGGGGCAAGCCCGCTCCCATAGAGTGTGGGAGCGGGCTTGCCCCGCGAATGGGCCGCAGAGCGGCCCCGGCATTCTCAAACCTTGTTGCGGCCCATCAAGCCGCGCACGGTTTCTTGCAGGTCGGCCGGCAGCACCACGACTTTGGCATTGTCGCTGCTGGCCAGGTTCTCCATCGCGCCGATGTACCGTTCGCCCAGCAAGTACATGGCCGGCACGGTCTCGTTACCCACCGCGTCCTTGACCAGCGAAATCGCCCGCGCCGAAGCCTCGGCCAGGTTGATTTGCGCCTCGGCGTCCAGCTTGGCTGATTGCAGGCGCGCTTCTGCCTCAAGGATCGCGGCCTGTTTGGCACCTTCGGCACGGGTCACGTCAGCTTTACGTTCACGCTCGGCGGCGGCCTGGCGCTCCATGGCCAGTTGCATGTTCTGTGACGGCTTGATGTCCTGGATTTCTACCGAACGCACAGTCACGCCCCAGTCTTCGGTCTGCTCGGACATCGCTTCGCGCAGGCGTGCCTTGATCTGCTCACGGCTGGACAGGGCCTCGTCCAGGTCCATGGCCCCGACGATGGCGCGCAGCGAGGTCATGGTCAGGCTGGTGACGGCGAAGGAGAAGTTCTGCACGCCGTAGGAGGCCTTCTGTGGGTCGACCACTTTGGCGAAGCACAGGGCATTGGCGACGATCACCGCGTTGTCTTTGGTGATGATTTCCTGCTCTTGCACATCGAGGATGATGTCTTTGGTGGGCAGGCGATAGGCGACCACGTCCACGTAAGGAATGACGATGTTCAGGCCGGGCTTGAGGGTGTTGTTGTAGCGGCCCAGGCGCTCGACGATCCACTCTTCGCCCTGAGGCACGATACGCACCCCCTTGAACACGGTGATCAGGACGAACAGGGCGAGGGCGCCCACGACGATAAGGCTGGTCATGATACGAACTTCCTTTTAGTACGGATTCAGGCCCGGATGACGCGGGCGGTGTTCCCTTCGATGGCGGTAAGGCGCACGCGCTCGCCAGACGGGATGTCAGTGTCGGCGACGCAGGTCCATTCCTCGTTGCCGAGGATTGGCTTCTGGAAACGCACGCGGCCTTTCTGGAACTCGGAAACACTGGCGGTCAGCAGGCCGACTTCGCCAATCACGCTGTCGGCTGTCCAGCGCACATCCGGCTTCTTGTTCCGGAACACCTTGAACCACAGCCCAGTGGTGACTGAAGAAAGCAGCACCCACAGCAGCATTTGCATATCCAGTTGCAGGCTGGGCGCGGCGAGCGAGATGAGCGAAACCAGCACGGCGCCGATGCCGAACCAGAGAATGAAGAACGTGGGCAGGACCAGTTCGAGCAGGATCAGCGCGATACCGAAGACCAGCCAGATCCACCATTGCATGTCCATATGAATGAAGCCTTCTGGGGGAGAGGGCTGAAGTCTAAGGCAACGGAGCGAACAAAGGCCATTCGGGTGCGACCGCGTGAAACGGTGGCAAAGTCGATAGGACCTGTAGGAAAGCAGTACTAACCGTTACGCTGTCAGGGCGAAACGAGCCAGTCTTCAACCCTTAGACCGGGTACTCGTTGAAACTCGCGCACATTGTTAGTTACCAAAATTAAGCCAAGCGCTCGGGCATGCCCGGCAATCAGTTGGTCGTAAGGACCAATGGGGGTCCCTGATCTGGCCAATTCCGCACGAAGCTGGCCACTGTGCTCAGCCGCATGGCTATCGTAATCGAGTACTTCAAGGCGCGCGGCAAAGCCCTCGACCACCGAAAGATTGCGCTCAGGATGATCCGACTTCTCAGCGCCGTAGATCAGTTCCATCAAAGTGATTGTGCTGATCGCCAATTGGCCGTGATGGCGATTGAACGCTTCGCGGACGCGTTGCGGTTTATTCTTGATCGTGAAAATGCAGATATTGGTGTCGAGCAGGTACCTGATCATTAAAAACCTTCACGTTCCTGGTCTGCAGGTTGGTCACGGCTGGCCATGTAATCCGCGCTTGCAGGCTCACTTTCGAACCAGCTGTCCCATGATTCACCAGCAGGTGTGATGATGCGCGTACGCCCAACTGCAACAATATCCACTCGGGTGATGCCATCGGGAAGTGCGACGGATTTTGGCAAGCGGATGGCCTGGCTGCGGTTGCTTTTGAAGACAGCACCTTGCTCCATGATGGGCCTCCTAGGGTAGCGACAATGTGTGACAGAAGTTTAGGTTGCATGGCGTATATGTCAATGGGATATACGTCATGACTGGCGAGCAGTCAAAGCGTCAGCCTGGCAAGCAATGCGTCTGAGTGAATGAATGTGTCATCGACCACCGGCAGTTCCGGCCGCCGCAGGATCAATACTGGCACCCCTAGCTCCCGCGCCACGTCCAGCTTGGGCTCGGTCGCCACGCTGCCGCTGTTCTTGCTGATCAGTACGTCGATCTTGCGGCGCGCGAACAACACACGTTCGTCTTCGATTCTGAATGGCCCGCGTGCGCCGATCACCTCGCAACGTTCATTACCGGGGCAGGCCTCCAGTGCGCGCAAGGTCCAGAACTGATCCGGCGGGATCTCTGCCAGGTGTTGCAGCGGCTCGCGGCCCAGCGTGAACAGCGGTCGTCGGAACGGCGCGAGCGCCTCGATCAGCCCCGCCCAGTCGTCCACTTCACGCCAATCGTCACCCGGCTGTGCCTGCCAGGCGGGGCGGCGCAGCGCCCAGCAGGGGATACCTGCACGACGTGAAGCGAGGGCGGCGTTGCGGCTGATCTGCGCGGCATAGGGGTGGGTGGCATCGATCAGCAGGGTAATGCCCGCCTCGCGCAGGTATTGGGCAAGGCCTTCAGCACCGCCATAGCCGCCGACGCGCACCTGGCAGGTCAGGTCCTGCGGTACGCGGCCGATGCCCGCCAGGCTGTAAACGTGCTGCGGGCCCAACTGGCGGGCGACGGCCAGGGCCTCGGTGACGCCGCCCAGCAGCAGGATGCGCGCGGTCATTGCACACCTGCCTGGCCGACGATGCCGCCTTGGCGGTCGATGGCGAACACCTCTACCTGCACCTGCGGCGGCACCACGCTGCGGGCGAAGGCCAGCGCGTGCGCGCAGACGGCGTCGCCCAGGGCGATGCCTGCGGCATGCGCCAGTGCCAGGGCTTGCTGGCTGGTGTTGGCGGCGATGATCGCGGCCTGAAGGTTTGCGTCGGCGCCGATATCTGCCGCCCAGCCGGCCAACTGCGGCAGGTCGATGCTCGAGTGGCGGCTGTGCAGGTCCATGTGCCCGGCAGCCAGCTTGCTGATCTTGCCGAACCCCCCGCACAGGCTCAGGCGTGGTACCGGCACCTTGCGCAGGTGCTTGAGCACGGCGCCGACGAAGTCGCCCATCTCGATCAGGGCGATTTCCGGCAGGCCGTAGACCCGGCGCATGGTGTCTTCGCTGGCGTTGCCGGTGCAGGCGGCGATGTGCGTGTAGCCGTTGGTGTGGGCCACGTCGATGCCCTGATGGATCGAGGCGATGTAGGCCGCGCAGGAAAACGGCCGAACGATGCCGCTGGTACCCAGAATCGACAGCCCGCCGAGGATGCCCAGGCGCGGGTTCATGGTTTTCAGTGCCAGCTGTTCACCGCCCTGAACATTGACCGTGACTTCGAAACCGCCGCGGTAGGCGCACTCGTCAGCCAGGCGTTGCAGGTGTTCGCCCATCATGCGCCGGGGCACTGGGTTGATCGCCGGTTCACCCACTGCCAGCACCAGCCCCGGGCGTGTCACGGTGCCGACGCCTTGGCCTGCGACGAAGCGGATGCCGGGCTCTGCCAGCAGGCGGACCTGGCTGAACAGCAGGGCACCATGGGTCACGTCCGGGTCGTCGCCGGCGTCCTTCAGCGTGCCGGCTTCGGCATATTCGCCATCGCGGCGGCAGAACTCCAGGCGCATCTGCACGACCTTGCCCTTGGGGAGGGTGATGCTCACGGCGTCGCTGCAGACGCCGGTCAGCAGCAGGCGCGCCGCCGCGAGGCTGGTGGCGGTGGCGCAGCTGCCGGTGGTCAGGCCGCTGCGCAGGGGCGCGGGCTGCTCGTGGGTTTCTTCACGCATCGAGGGGCTTCACCACATCGAGCAAGGTGATTGGCAGTGCCTGGCGCCAGGTGTCGAACGTGCCCAGCGGCTGCGCATGGGCAACATGGATACGGGTCAGTTCACCCCCGTGTCGCTCGCGAAAGTGCGCCAGGGCCAGTTCGCTTTGCAGGGTGACCGCGTTGGCCACCAGTCGCCCGCCGGGGCGCAGCCGCTGCCAGCACAGGTCGAGCACGCCTTCACGCGTTACCCCGCCGCCAATGAAGACCGCGTCGGGCTGCTCGAGCTCTGCCAAGGCTTCAGGCGCCTTGCCACGGACCAGTTGCAGGCCGGGCACGCCCAGCGCATCGCGATTGTGTTCGATAAAACCCTGGCGCCCTGCGTCGGCCTCGATGGCCAGCGCACGGCAGGCGGGGTGGGCGCGCATCCACTCGATGCCGATCGAACCGCAACCGGCGCCCACGTCCCACAGCAGCTCGCCGGGCAGGGGGGCGAGGCGGGCCAGGGTGATGGCGCGGACATCGCGCTTGGTCAGCTGGCCGTCATGCTGGAAGGCGCTGTCCGGCAGCCCAGCGACCCTCGGCAGGCGGGGGGCATCGGGCGCGGCGAGGCATTCGATGGCCACCAAATTGAGCGCTGCAACCTGGGTGTGAGGCCAGTCCTGGGCGGTGCCCGCCACTTCGCGTTCATCGGTGCCACCCAGGTGTTCGAACACGCGTAGGCGGCTCGGCCCGAAGCCACGCTCGCACAGTTGTGCGGCGATTGCCGCAGGGCTGTCGCCGTCGTTGCTCAGCACCAGCAGGCGAGCGCCGCTGTGCAGGTGCGCATTGAGCGCTGCCAGCGGCCGGGCGACCACCGACACCACCTGCACGTCCTGCAGCGGCCAGCCCAGGCGGGCGGCGGCCAGTGCACAGGAGGACGGCATCGACAGCACCCGCATCTCGCTGGCGGGCACCTGGCGCGCCAGGCTGGCGCCGACGCCGAAGAACATCGGGTCGCCGCTGGCCAGCACGCAGACCGGTTCGCCGCGCTGGGCGAGCACGGGCGCCAAAGAGAAAGGGGTTGGCCAAAGCAGCCGCTCGCCGACCACGCAGCGTGGCAGTAAAGCCAGTTGGCGCGGGCTGCCGAAGATCCGCGAAGCGCCCAGCAGGGCACGCCGGGCCTGCTTGCCAAGGCCATTGAAGCCGTCTTCGCCGATGCCTACTACTGTCAGCCAGGGTGCCATGTGTTTCAATCCGCCATTTCTGGGGCCGCTTCGCGCCCCTTCGCGGGCAAGCCCGCTCCTACAGACACAGCATGATCCCTGTAGGAGCGGGCTTGCCCGCGAAGGGGCGCGAAGCGGCCCCGGGTAAACGATAAGCTCGACCACCGGCTTTTCATGCCGCCGGACAAAGCAGGCATAATACCGCGCCTTCTACACTCAAGCGCACTTTCACAGATTGCCGGACACCCCTTTGAAGCAGGCCCATGCCCCCGACGTTTCACCTCGCCCCTCGGCCTGCCCGGGGTTGTGGCGCATCGTCAGTGCCCGTGATGGCGGCATTTGCCGCATCAAGCTGCCGGGTGGCCTGCTGCTGGCCGACCAGGCCGATGCCGTGGCCGAGGCCGCCGAGCGCTTTGCCGGTGGCGTGATCGAGGCAACCAACCGCGGCAACCTGCAGATTCGCGGTATTGGCAGCGACCACCAAGGCCTGATCGCCAGGCTGCTCGCGGCAGGCCTGGGCCCGCGCGAAGCCGCCGGTGACGATGTGCGCAACCTGATGCTCAGCCCGCTGGCCGGGCATGACCCTGCCATGTTGCTGGATGCCCGGCCGCTGGCGGGGCAGATCCTCGACCTGCTGGAAGGCACACCGCGGTTTCACCAGTTGTCGGCGAAGTTCGCTGTGCTCCTGGACGCCGGCGAAGGCCTGGCGATGCTTGAGCACCCGCATGACCTGTGGCTCTCGGCGCTGCTTATCGAGCAGCGCACGTGGCTGGCGTTTGGCCTGGCGGGCTGCCCCGCCGATGGCCAGGTGCTCGGGGCGGTGCCGGTGGAGCAGGGCCTGGCCCTGGTGCGTGCGGTGCTGGAGCGCTTTCTTGACCTGGCCGCTGTGGACCAGTCGCGCATGCGCCAGTTGCTCGAATGCTGTTCGCCCGCGGCGTTCGTCGAAGGGCTCGGCCTGGACATCCGCCGCGATGCCGCCGTGCTTGAATGGCGCCGCCCGACACGCCAACCCGAGTGGCTGGGTGTGTTGCCACAAGCCCACGGTCTCGCCCTAGGCGTTGCTCCGCCGCAGGGCCGCTTGACCCCCGAGATGCTGCGGGGTGCCGCGCGCATCGCCCGGCACCTGGGTGACGGCAGCCTGCGCCTGAGCCCTTGGCAGAGCCTGGTGCTGACCAATCTCGACCCGGACCAGATCACGCAAGCCCAGGGCGAGTTGTCCACGCTGGGCCTGCTGTGCCACAGCCACGAGCCACTGGCCCGCATCAGCGCCTGCACCGGCAGCAGTGGCTGCGCCAAGGCACAGGGCGAAACCAAGGCCGATGCCGTGGCCTTGGCCGCGCTGCTGGGCCCTGGCGTGCCGGGCAGCGTGCACCTGTCCGGGTGCCCCCGATCCTGCGCCGTGGCCCATGTTGCCCCGGCCACCTTGCTGGCCCGTTCACCGGGCCGTTACGACCTGTATGTGCGCGATGCGCGCCTGCCGGGCTTCGGCGCCCTGCGTGCCATCGACCTCACCTTGAACGAAGCAGGCGCCATGCTCGACCTGCCGACGGAGCACCTTGATGATTGACTACATCCGCGATGGTCAGGAGATCTATCGCAATTCCTTCCGGATCATCCGTGAGGAAGCCCGACTCGAGCGGATACCCGCAGACCTCGAAAAGCTCGCCGTGCGCGTGATCCATGCCTGCGGCATGGTCGAAGCCATCGACGGCCTGCAGTTCTCCGAAGGGGCGGGCCGCGCCGGCCGTGAAGCCCTGGCCAAGGGCGCACCTATCCTCTGCGATGCGCACATGGTCGCCGAAGGCATCACCCGCGCGCGCCTGCCCGCCGACAACAAAGTGGTCTGCACATTGCGCGACCCGAGCGTGCCTGGCCTGGCCAAAGACGCCGGCAATACCCGTTCCGCCGTGGCCCTGGAGCTGTGGCGGCCGTACCTGGAAGGCAGCGTGGTGGTGATCGGCAACGCCCCGACCGCGCTGTTCTACCTGCTGGAGATGATCGACGCCGGCGCACCCAAGCCTGCGCTCATCCTCGGCTTCCCGGTCGGCTTCGTCGGTGCGGCCGAATCCAAGGCGATGCTCGCCGCCGACAGCCGTGGCGTGCCGTTCGTGATCATGCAAGGCCGCCTGGGCGGTAGCGCGATGGCCGCCGCGGCAGTCAACGCCCTTGCCACGGAGGTGGAATGATGGCGCCACGTGGACGTCTGCTTGGCCTGGGCGTAGGCCCCGGCGACCCTGAACTGATCACCGTCAAGGCGCTGCGCCTGTTGCGCGAGGCGCCGGTGGTTGGCTACTTCGTGGCCAAGGGCAAGCGCGGCAATGCGTTCGGCATCATCGAGGCGCACTTGCAGCCAGAGCAGACCTTGCTGCCGCTGGTCTACCCGGTCACCACTGAGGCCCTGCCGGCACCGCTGTCCTATGAACAGGTCATCAGCGACTTCTACGATGAAGCCAGCGTGCAGGTTGCCGAGCACCTGGACGCCGGCCGCGACGTCGCGGTGATCTGCGAGGGCGACCCGTTCTTCTACGGCTCCTACATGTACCTGCATGACCGCCTGGCGCAGCGCTATGAGGCTGAAGTGATTCCTGGCGTCTGCTCGATGCTCGGAGGCGCCTCGGTGCTCGGCGCGCCGTTGGTGTACCGCAACCAGAGCCTGTCAGTGCTGTCGGGTGTGCTGCCGGCCGAGGAGCTCAAGCGGCGCCTGGCCGATGCCGATGCGGCGGTGATCATGAAGCTGGGCCGCAACTTCCCCAAGGTGCGTGACGTGCTGGCCGAACTGGGCCTGGACGAGCGTGCGCTGTATGTCGAGCGAGCGACCATGGCCAACCAGAAGATCGTGCCGCTGGACCAGGTCGACCCGCAGTCGTCACCGTATTTCTCGCTGATCATCGTGCCGGGGGAAAAATGGCAGGGCTGAACATGCAGAAGGCACCGGCGATCGTCATCCTTGGCCCGGGCAGCCTGGCGACGGCGCAACGTATCCAGCACTGTTATCCACAGGCCACGATCCATGGCCTGGAGGGGCGTGTCGAGGGTGCTGACCAGTCGTACACCTCGTTCGGCGATACTTTGCGCGGGCTGTACCAGCAGGACACGCCGATCATTGCCCTGTGCGCAGCGGGTATCGTCATCCGCAGCCTGGCCAGCCTGCTCAGCGAGAAGGGCGTCGAGCCGCCGGTGCTGGCCGTGGCCGAAGATGGCAGCGCGGTAGTGCCGCTACTCGGTGGTCTGAGCGGCGTGAACGTGATGGCGCGTGAAATGGCTGAGGCGCTGGGTGTTGCCGCAGCCATTACCACCAGTGGCGAGCTGCGTTTTGGTACCTGCTTGCTGAACCCGCCGCCGGGCTATGCCTTGGCGGATATCGAGCAAGGCAAGCGCTTTGTCTCTGACCTGCTGGCCGGCGAGTCGGTGCGCATCGAAGGTGATGCCCCCTGGCTGCAGCAGGCGCAGTTACCCGCCAGCGAGGTGGCTCGGCGTACCATTCATGTGGGGCATCAGTTGCGCCCGGCCAACCGCGACGAACTGCTGATTCACCCGCGCTCGGTGGTCGTGGGTGTTGCAGGCGGGAACGTGCACGGTATCCGTGCTGCGCTGCAGCGGGCCGGCATCGCCGAGCCGTCAGTAGCCTGCCTGCTGGCGGACGAGCAGGCCATGGCCGACAGCGGCTTGCAAGAGGCCGCGCAGGCTTTGGGTGTGCCCTTGCGCTTCGCTGCCAATCCAGACGGTGTAGTCAGCATGCTTGCAGCGGCGTTGCCCGATGCCCGGCTGACCGAGCTTGAGGGGGCGGCCATTGCCGTAGCGCCTGCCCCGGTTGAGGTAGCGCAGGTTGGCCGCCGTCGTGGTCGTCTGGCCGTCATCGGCTTGGGGCCGGGCGCTGCCGAACTGATGGTGCCGGCGGTCAAGGCCGAGCTGGCGCGTGCCGAAGACGTACTTGGCTATGAAACCTACGTGCGCATGGCCGGGCCCTTCCGTGACGACCAGGTGCTGCACTGCACCGACAACCGTGAAGAGATGCAGCGCGCCCGGCATGCCTTCGAGCTGGCGGCCCAGGGCCGTTCGGTGGTGGTGGTGTCGTCGGGTGATCCGGGCGTGTTCGCCATGGCTGCTGCGGTGCTTGAAGCGCTGCATGAGTCCAGTGACCCAGCGTGGCATCGCGTGGACCTCGAGATCCTCCCTGGCGTTTCGGCCTCGCTTGCAACGGCCGCCCAGGCAGGTGCACCGCTAGGTCACGACTTCTGCGTGATGTCGCTGTCGGACAACCTCAAGCCCTGGTCGATCATCGAAAAACGTCTGGATCTGGCGGCCCAGGCTGACCTGGTGCTGGCCTTCTACAACCCGATTTCCAAGTCCAGGCCGCACCAGCTAGGGGGGGCGCTGGAGGTGGTGCGTCGGCACCGCGAGGGGAACACGCCTGTAGTCCTTGGCCGTGACATCGGTAGGCCGGGGCAGACGCTGAAGGTAGTCACCTTGGCCGAACTGCTGCCAGAAATGGTCGACATGCGCACCATGGTCTTGGTCGGCTCTTCTACAACCTGCGTGTTTCCTCGCCTGTCGGGTGGGGTGTGGTCCTACACCCCACGGTGGTACGGAATGAAACCCTGAGGGTTGGGAAGCGTTTCAGGGAAGGCAGAGTACATCGTGCTCGGTAGGTTGATGGCTGGAGCCAGACGGCTCCCCAGCAACTTACGAAGAGTAATAGCCATGACCGACGAACTTGTTGCCAAGCGTTTAGAAGTGCTCCCTGGTGGTAGTGTGTTTGTGTTCCCCGAGCACATGAAGATCGACAGCTGTGAAGCCGTCAAAAACTGCCACCAGTTTGCTTCACAAGCAGCCTCTGCCCAGTTTCATCCCAGCAAGCAAGCTGTTCAATGGTTCGAATGTTATATCGAGATGGTCCAGGCTACTGGCTGGGTTGTCAATTTGTATAAAACGAACACGGTCACCAGTAGCACCATGAAGCTGGAACTCAGTAACCTGCTTGGCCAAGGGCTGAAGATCGCATTGGGTGCGGCTACGGGGGGTGTCCTCGGTGCGGCGAAAGAAGTAGGGGAGGCTGCTGTACAGATGTTGGCGGAGTCCCCCGATACAGTTAAATTGTTCGATCGAACGTCCGAAGAAGATGACTGCACTGCACTGAGCCTGGCCTTTTGTGATGAATCGGAAAAAGGTGAAGTTGTCATGCTGCTGAGTGCTGCACAAACGGATGCCGACCCCAACAAAAAAACCAACCCGTTGTTGTTTACCTGGACCAGCAGCGGCGGCACGGTCTACACCTCGACTGCCAAGCTAAGCCTCCATAGAAGTTTGTACGAGGATAACAAAGACGTGCTCGTCAGCCGTCTTGGCGGGGAGTCTCGCAAGGTCTTGCTGTCTGCGCCACTCAAGCGCCGCAAGGGCTGAATAAGGGGCCGGGAGCCAGCGTTCCCGGCCTTCCTTGAGGAGACGAGCTATGCCGTATGAATTCTGCATGTGGCTGAACGGCAATGCGTTGGTGCTATTACCTCGCGCTTGGGCGGCATCGGAAGTTGATGCGCAACTTGATGTCCAATTGGCAGCGTACGTCAAGGCGGAGCATGAATTCTCAATGTTTCACGAATATTGGGATTGGTGCGCTGAATACAGGGAAAGCCAACGCGATTTTGGCTGCAGTTTTGTTGAAATAAAGCCGGCCGAGAGGCCCAAGGCAGTTTCACAGCCTTTCAAGTGCTTGCGCGAAACCGTTCTTGCTGCGTTGCCAGTTCAATATCGGGACGGCGCCATGCGTTGTCTGGACGCTTTTTGCCTACCGCCGGAGCATGCAGCCCTTAAAGCACTCTGGGTTGAATGCGTGCGGCCAGCGCAATCTGGAAAACCTTCGACGTTGGTCACTGAGCTACGTGTGGTTATGCCAGGGGTGGTTATCGTGAGCGCTCAGTTAAGGTTCGAGAGCCAGGTTTCAGTTGAAGTCGACTGGTCCAGGCAGCGCTTCGACTCTGCCTCCCTGGGTGACATCAGTATTCAATGCACACAATATTTAATTAATGATGTCGTGCTGAACAGCATTCGGGATGAACTCCATCAACGGTATGCTCCGCTGAGGGCAGCGTACAGTTTGAAGATGCCGACAGTTTAAAATAAGGAACAACGTATGACTGATACATCTGAAAAACTATCAGCTGCCAGTGTTGTTTCTGGTAGTGTCATGTCTTTTGGTGCTAATTGCCTTGTTGAAGACCGGGAAGACATTATGCTGGCAAATATTTTTGCACAGCAAGCGACACGTCAGGAATATGCCTCTGGGTTGAACCTGGACTGGTTTGCCAATTATCGACGTAAGCTGAGTTTTCTCGGCTGGGACGCTACCCCGCCGCCCAACATTCGACGAAGTGGGGGAGACAGAGCCAGTGTGGTAGCAGAGGCAGTCAAAGCCATCGAAGCAGCGGGTTCGACGGCACTTGCGGAGGTCGCTCAGGAGTCCTCGGAAGTGTTAAGGAGTAATGATTATGCCTTGAAAGCATTTGAACTGAATGCGATAAGTGGGAACCGGCTGCACTTTCAGATGCTGCCGTGCATTCGTCACTCAGGTGATTTCTATGACATGGTGGTATTTCACTCGGAATTCGACATGCCACTGGAATTCAAAATAGATGGCTTTCTTTTTCTACCTTTTGGCTTGCAGTTCAAGAATGCAGTACAAAGCGCCGAGTTGATTCGTTTCAATCTCAGGCTATTTCGCAATGAGTTCAAAGCGAAACTGGCCAACGTGAAGAAAAACAATCGGGCACTGATACACAATATTCCACTCAGGCGCTCAGATAGCCTTTGATCCCGGTAAAGATGATCTGCGCCGCCAGGGCACAGACGAACAATCCCATCAAACGGCTGACGATCTGCAGGCCTTGGTCGCCGAGAATCCGCTCAATGCCGTGCGAGAGGTACAGCACCAGGCCCACGGTGAAGCTGGCCAGCGCGATACTGGCGATGGCCAGCAACTTGTCGTCCCAATGCGGCTGGCCCACGCCCATCACCAACAGGGCACCGATGGTGCCGGGGCCGACGGTCAGGGGGATGGTCAATGGCACGATGGTCACGTCCTGCTGAACGTTGTCGGCCTGCACCGCCGGTTTGCCCTGCGCCATGCCCAACGCCGAGATGAACAGCACGCTGCCGGCACCGATGCGGAAGGCGTCGGCGGTGATGCCGAAAATGCCGAAGATCGCCCGGCCGAACAGGTACAACAGCACGCTGGCGACCAGGGCGGCGAAGGCAACCTTCCAGGCCAGTTGCTTGCGCTCCTTGCTGGAATGGCCGCGGGTCAGGCTGATGAAGCACGACAGCACAAAGAATGGGCTGTAGAGCACGAGCATCTTCAGGTAGACACTGAACAACTCATGGAGCATGGGTTGGGATCCTCGGCTGCGATGGGTGCCTGTCGATGCATCGTCGGCATTGCTTACGGGATAGGCGCCGGATCCGTCTTGGCTTCCCGGTGATTCGCCCAATATTGGATCAGCTCGCGCAATTGCGACAGCTCCACCGGCTTGGCCATGTGCCCATCCATGCCCGCCAACTTGGCGCGCTCCTTGTGCTCGGCAAGGATGTGCGCGGTCAGCGCCACCACGGGCGTACGTGGGCGCTGGTGCGCGGCTTCCCATGCGCGCAGTTGCTGGGTGGCCGAGAAGCCATCCAGCACTGGCATTTCGCAATCCATCAGTACCAGGTCATAGCGCTGCGCCTTCATGGCTTGCAACGCTTCTTCACCATTGCATGCCGTGTCTGGCTCGAGGTTGAGCTTGCCCAGCATGCCGCGGATCACTTTGGTCGAGATGCTGTTGTCCTCGGCGACCAGCACGCGGAAGTCGCGGGGCAGGTCCAGTGCTTGCGGCACACCGGGAGGGGTGGCCGGCACCGCTTGCTCACGGCCACGTTGGGCCAGCTCTTCGGCCAGTGTGGTCTTCAGCGTATAGCCTGCCACCGGTTTGGCGAGTATCCGCTTGACCCCGGCATTGCGTGCGATGACTTTGCTCGGCGCGTTGCTGATGCCCGTGAGCATTACCACCAGGATGTCGTGGTTAAGGCTAGGGTCTTCCTTGATCTTGGCCGCCAGTTGCATGCCGGTCATGCCGGGCATGTTCTGGTCCAACAGCACGGCATCGAAGTAGTCGCGCAGGTGCGCCTTGGTGCGCAGCAATGCCAGCGCTTCCTTGCCGGAAGGCACCGCGCTGACATTCATGCCCCAGGCGCTGCACTGCTGCACCAGCACCTTGCGGCAGGTGTCGTTGTCGTCCACCACCAGTACCCGCGCATCGCGCAATGGGCCATCGAGGTCGGCGGGCGGTTGTTCCAGGCGCGAAGGGTCCAGCGGCAGGGTCAGCCACAGGGTGTTGCCCATGCCGCTGCTGCTCTTGATGCCGAATTCACCCTGCATCAGGCCGATCAACTGCTTGGCGATGACTAACCCGAGGTGGCCGCCGAGCTTGTTGCTGGAGAGGAAGTGATGGCTGTGCAGCTCGGCTTGCAACAAGGCTTCGCGCTCGGCGGCGGGCAACGGTTCGCCGCTGTCCTGCACGGCAATGCGCAAACGCGGCGCTTCGCCACGTTGGTCGAGTGCCACCACCAGCAGGATCTCCCCCTGGTCGGTGTTTTTCAGGGCATTTTCCAGCAGGCTCGACAGTGCCTGGCGCAGGCGCGTTGGGTCGCCACTGATCACGCGAGGCACTTGAGGCTGGGTGAAGCTGATCAGCTCGATGTTCTGCTGTTCGGCCTTGGCCCGGAAGATGTTCAGGCAGTCCTCGATCAATGCATTGAGGTCGAACTGCACATCGTCCAGTTCGATCTGCCGGGACTCAAGCTTCGAGATGTCGAGAATCTCGTTGATCAGCGTCAGCAGCTCGTTGCCGGCGCTGTGGATGGTCTGCACGTAGTCGCGCTGCTTGACCGACAGCGGCGTGCCGAGCAGCAGCTCGGTCATGCCCAGCACGCCGTTCATGGGCGTGCGGATTTCGTGGCTGATCTTGGCCAGGAACTCGGCCTTGGCGTTGATCTCGGCATCGCTGGCGGCCAGGGCGCGGCTGGCGCTGAAGCGCTCTTCGCTCATGCGTCGCAGGCGTTCGCTGACCGCCAGGTTAAGCAAAAGGCCGCAAATGACGGTCAAGCCCATGAGCACGCACAGCAGCCACGGCGTCGACGTGCGGGTCAGGCCCAGAAGCGCGGGCAACAGCACCAGGCCGCCAAGGTTGTAGACCCCCATGGCGAGGGTGAACAGGCGTGCGGGTGCGTAGCCCTTGTACGAGTGATAGGCACTGACCAGCAGCATGCTGACGCTGCCCAGGGCCAGCAGGGCATAGGTCATCAGGTTGAGTGGCAAGGTGTCGACGAACAGCAGCACCAGGCCGCTGACCGCAGCCACCAGCATCTCGCCCTGCAACAGGCGGTTGAGCCGCGGCGAATGGCATGGCGAGAAGAAATGCAGGGTGAAATACAGGCCAGCCAGGCCTGCAAGGACCAGGGTGAGGTAGGCCGCTGGCGTTTGCGCACTGTGCCACACGTGCCACCAGGGGCCGCTGAGGTTGAGCAGGATCAACCCGCTGAGCAGCATCAGGCCGTGGTAGAGCGCCAAAATCAACGTGGTGGTGGAGCGGCCATAGAGGAAGCGGATCAGGTTGTGCAGGATCAGCATCACCAGGCCGCCGAACAGCATGCCGAACAGCAGCGGTTGGGTCTGGTCGGAAGCGGCCACGGCCGCGGGCTCAAGGCTGATGGCCGGGCGCAGTTGGTGCTCGGACACCAGGCGCAGGTAGATGTCCAGCGGCTGCCGGCTGTTGGGCAATGGCAGCACATGGTCGCTGCCGCGCAGGGTCGGGCTGGCATTGCCGGCCTGGCGCCCGTGGTGCAGCTGACGCAGTAATTTGTCGCCCTCGAGGGCGTAGAGGTCCAGGCCTGAAAGGTCTGGGGCAAACACCCGTAGCAGTTGCTCCTGATCGCCAGGTTCCAGGCGATAGTGCAGCCACAGGGCTTGTTCGGCAGGGGCGGCATCCAGGTCGCTGAGCAGCAGCGGGCTGAACTGGTTGCGGTAGCGATCGGAGCGCACGTCGCTTAATTGCAGGTTGGCCTGTTCGTCGAGCAGAACGGACCAGCCTCCGCCTTCTTCGGCCGAGGCCGGGAGCAGGCAGAGCAGGGTCAGCAAGCTGACGATCAGAGCTGTGGCAATCCGAAGCCGACGCACTACGAAATCCCTTCTTAGCCGATGTGCCGGATACTAACTATGCGCGGCGCGCCAAGTCGAAGGCAAGGCCCAGAAAGGGCCCTGTCGACGAGCCGAAGGCCGTGGGCGCAAGGCGTCACGGCGCTTCGGTAAAGGTTACTGCTGGTGTTCACCGCGCTCGCGGGCAATGGCCCGGTAGCCGATGTCGGTACGGTAGAAGCTGCCGTCCCACTTGACCTGCTCTGCCAGGCGGTAGGCCTGCTGCTGAGCGGCTTCGACGGTTTGGCCCAGGGCGGTGGCGCAGAGCACACGGCCGCCGGCGGTAACCACTTGGCCGTCTTTCAGGGTGGTACCGGCATGGAACACCTTGCCTTCGAGCTTGGCGGCAGCGTCCAGGCCGCTGATCGCGTCACCCTTGGCGTAGTCGCCCGGGTAGCCACCGGCAGCCAGCACGACGCCCAGGCTCGGCCGTGGGTCCCACTGGGCTTCAACCTTGTCCAGCGCCTTGGCGAAGGCGGCTTCGATCAGCAGCACCAGGCTCGACTCCAGGCGCAGCATGACCGGTTGGGTTTCCGGGTCGCCGAAGCGGCAGTTGAACTCGATGACCTTGGGGTTGCCCGCTTTGTCGATCATCAGGCCGGCATAAAGGAAGCCGGTGTAGACGTTGCCTTCCTCGGCCATGCCGCGCACGGTCGGCCAGATGACTTGGTCCATCACGCGCTGGTGCACGTCGGCGGTCACGACTGGGGCAGGCGAGTAGGCGCCCATGCCACCGGTGTTCGGGCCGGTGTCGGCGTCGCCGACGCGCTTGTGGTCCTGGCTGGTGGCCATTGGCAGCACGTTGTGGCCGTCGACCATGACGATGAAGCTGGCTTCTTCGCCGTCCAGGAACTCTTCGATGACCACACGCGAACCCGCATCGCCAAAGGCGTTGCCGGCCAGCATGTCACGCACGGCGTCTTCGGCTTCTTGCAGGGTCATGGCGACGATCACGCCTTTGCCCGCAGCCAGGCCGTCGGCCTTGATCACGATCGGCGCACCCTTTTCCTGCAGGTAGGCCAGGGCTGGCTCGATTTCGGTGAAGTTCTGGTAGTCGGCGGTCGGGATCTTGTGACGTGCCAGGAAATCCTTGGTGAAAGCCTTGGAGCCTTCGAGCTGTGCGGCGCCTTTGGTGGGGCCGAAGCAGTCCAGGTTGCGGCTGCGGAACAGGTCGACGACACCTGCGACCAGCGGCGCTTCTGGGCCGACGATGGTCAGTTGTACGTTCTGTTCGGCGAAGTCGGCCAGTTGCTCCAGGGCGTTGACGTCGATGGCGACGTTTTCGCACTTGGCTTCAGTGGCGGTGCCGGCGTTGCCCGGGGCAACGAAAACTTTCTCGACGCGTGGGTCTTGGGCGACTTTCCAGGCCAGGGCGTGCTCACGGCCGCCGCTGCCGATGATCAAAACTTTCATGTCAAAACCTCTGTTTGGCGGCGTACTTCGCCCGCTGTGGGAGCGGGTTCACCCGCGAATGCGATGCTGGGCTTACCGCCGCATTCGCGGGTGAACCCGCTCCCACAGGGGCCGAGGTACGGCCGGCCATCTTGATTAGTGGCGGAAGTGGCGCATACCGGTGAACACCATCGCGATGCCGGCTTCGTCGGCTGCGGCGATGACTTCGGCATCACGCATCGAACCACCTGGCTGGATCACGGCGCTGATACCCACTTTAGCCGCATTGTCGATGCCGTCACGGAACGGGAAGAACGCATCCGACGCCATGACCGCACCTTGAACCTGCAGGCCAGCATGCTCGGCCTTGATTGCAGCAATGCGAGCGGAGTTGACGCGGCTCATCTGGCCGGCGCCGACGCCGATGGTCTGGCGCTGCTTGGCGTAGACGATGGCGTTGGACTTGACGAACTTGGCCACTTTCCAGGCAAACACCAGGTCGTGGATTTCTTGCTCGGTCGGGGCACGCTTGGTGACGATTTTCAGGTCATCGGCGGTGATCATGCCGATATCGCGGCTCTGCACCAGCAAACCACCGTTGACGCGCTTGAAGTCCCAGCCGGCAGCACGCTCAGCTGGCCATTCGCCGCATTCCAGCAGGCGAACGTTCTGCTTGGCGGCGACCACGTCGCGGGCGGCCTGGGAGATTTTCGGGGCAATGATCACTTCGACGAACTGGCGCTCGACGATGGCCTTGGCGGTTTCGCCATCGAGCTCGCGGTTGAAGGCGATGATGCCGCCGAAGGCCGACTCGGTGTCGGTGGCGTAGGCCAGGTCGTAGGCCTTGCGGATGCCGCCTTCGTCTTCCGGTACCACGGCCACGCCGCACGGGTTGGCGTGCTTGACGATGACGCAGGCAGGCTTGACGAAGCTCTTCACGCACTCCAGCGCGGCGTCAGTGTCCGCCACGTTGTTGAACGACAGCTCCTTGCCTTGCAGCTGGATGGCGGTGGAGATGCTGGCTTCACCCTTCTTGGCTTCGACGTAGAACGCCGCGCTCTGGTGCGGGTTCTCGCCGTAGCGCATTTCCTGGGCTTTGACGAACTGGCTGTTGAAGGTGCGCGGGAATTCGCTGCGTGCTTCAGTGCTCAGGGTGTCCTTGGCCTGGTCGATGGTGCCCATGTAGTTGGCGATCATGCCGTCGTAGGCGGCGGTGTGTTCGAACGCCTTGAGCATCAGGTCGAAGCGCTGGGCGTAGGTCAGGCCGCCGGCTTTCAGGCCGTCGAGGACGCTGGCGTAGTCGCTGGCATTGACCACGATGGCAACGTCTTTGTGGTTTTTGGCAGCGGAGCGGACCATGGTCGGGCCACCGATGTCGATGTTCTCGATGGCGGTCGGCAGGTCACAGCCTGGCTTGGAGATGGTGGCTTCGAAGGGGTACAGGTTGACGGCGACCAGGTCGATCGGCTTGATGCCGTGCTCGTTCATGATGGCGTCGTCGATGCCGCGACGGCCCAGAATGCCACCGTGGATTTTCGGGTGCAGGGTCTTGACCCGGCCATCCATCATTTCGGCGAAGCCGGTGTAGTCGGCCACTTCCACCGCGTTCACGCCGTTATCCTTGAGCAGCTTGTAGGTGCCGCCAGTGGACAGGATCTCGACACCGAGCTGCTGCAGCTCACGGGCGAATTCGAGGATACCGGTCTTGTCGGAGACGCTGATCAGGGCGCGGCGGATCGGCAGGCGGGTAGTCTGGTCGGTCATTTCGGATTCCATAACGCGGTGGAGTCAGCAAAAAAGGCGCCTCTGTTCAGGGAGCCGCCTTTTCTGATTGGGATTCTGGCTTACAACAAGTCGTACTGCTTGAGCTTCTTGCGCAGGGTGCCTCGGTTGAGCCCGAGCATCTCGCTGGCCTTGGTCTGGTTGCCCTTCACGTAGTTCATCACGCTTTCAAGCAGGGGCGCCTCGACTTCGGAGAGCACCAGGTTGTACACGTCCGTGACGGTCGCGCCTTCCAGGTGGGCGAAGTAGTTGTGCAGCGCCTTCTCGACGCTGTCGCGAAGGGTCTGGCCCTCTTCGCTCGGCGTGTTGAGGTGCTGTTTCAGGTTGGCGTTGTCGCTCACGGGCGTTGTTCCACTCACAAATGTCTCGGTCATCATCGTCATGCGGCCACCCCTTGTCCGTCCTCTGTCTCAAGGCTCTGTCGACGTTCACTGAAAAACGCGCGAACGTTGGCGCACTGCGCTTGTGTGTCTTCCAAAGCATTGAACCGGGAGCGAAACTCCTTGCCGCCGGGTCGTGTTGCCAGGTACCAGCCAACGTGCTTGCGGGCGATACGTACGCCCATCACATCGCCATAGAAGGCATGCAGCGCGGCCAGGTGCTCTAGCAGGATGCGTTCCACTTCGTCCAGCTGCGGGGCCGGCAACTGTTCGCCGGTCCGCAGGTAATGCTCGATCTCGCGAAAGATCCAGGGCCGCCCTTGGGCAGCGCGGCCGATCAACAGGCCATCGACCCCGGTGGCGTCCAGTACCGCCCGGGCCTTTTCTGGCGAGGTGATATCGCCGTTGGCAAATACCGGGATAGACACCGCCTGCTTGATGGCAGCGATGGTGTCGTATTCGGCTTCGCCTGTGTACAGGTCGGCGCGTGTGCGGCCATGCACCGCTAGCGCCTGGATGCCGGCCTGTTCAGCGATCTTCGCCACATTCAGGCCGTTCTTGTTCGCCCGATCCCACCCCGTGCGGATCTTCAGCGTCACCGGGACGTCCACGGCGCCTACCACGGCGTGGAGAATCTCGCTGACCAAGGCTTCATCTCTCAATAAAGCAGAGCCTGCAGCTTTGTTGCAGACTTTTTTTGCCGGGCAGCCCATGTTGATGTCGATGATCTGGGCGCCCGCTTCGACGTTGGCCTTTGCCGCCGCTGCCATCATCTGGGCATCCCCGCCGGCGATCTGCACCGAGCGCGGCTCGGGATCGCCTTCGTGAATGCGGCGCAGGCTCGACTTGCGGCTGTTCCACAGGCTCATGTCGCTGGACACCATCTCCGACACCACCATGCCTGCGCCCAGGCGCTTGCAAAGTGTTCGGAAAGGCTGGTCCGTGACCCCGGCCATGGGGGCGAGGATCAGGTTGTTTCGCAGTGTGTATGGGCCGATGCGTACCGCCGACATAGGTGATCCCTGTTGTGGGGCCGAATCTTGGAGTTCGAAAAAGGGTGGGCATGATACCCGCTCTCGGTGACCGGATAAAGATGGATTTGGATAAAATCTGAACAGTTGTCGGCTTATGACTTTTGGTGTGGGTAGGCGAGGCTGGGGGCACAAAGTGCCCCCAGGATCAGCCGATTACTCCGGCGAGCGGAAGCTCAGGCTGTAGTTCACGGCTTTGGGGCCTGGGTCGAGGATGTCCAGGGCGATGTGGATCGGGGTCTGGCTGGGCATCTCGCCGCGCCCGGCCAGTTCGCCGGAAAGGTACTCGCTGGGCTTGAAGCGCCGGCTGGCGATCAGTTGGCCATTGAGGTCGGCGAAACGCAGCTCGAGCAGCGGGAACGGCTGGGCGAAGGGGGCGCGGTTGTAGATGATCGCATCGACGATCAGCGCACCCTTGAAGTCAGGGTGGCTGCGCACCACCAGGTTGCTGCTCTTGATGCGGGCGATGTCGACGCGGGTCGGCACTTCGCAGCCGAACAGCGGGCATACCTGCTGGAAGATCGGCCGGTACTGGTCCTGGCGGGCCATTTCATCGAAATGGAACCACACGTACTGGAACGCCAGCAGGCCTGCAGCCAGCAGCGTCAGGAAGCCCCACAGCAAGCGCTTGCCCCAGTTGGGCTGGGGCTTTTCCCAGCCCAGTTGCAGCGGGTCGTCGACCACGTCGACCAGCGGTTCCTTGCGCGGCGCACGCTCGGGTTTGCTGGACAGGCCAGGCTCCAGGCGTTCACCGGGCAACGGCTCTACAGGGTCGTCGTCGTGGGCCGACAAGTGCAGGTCCAGTTCGTCATCGTCGCGCGCGCTGAGGCCCTTTTCCGGGGCAGGGTCGTGGCTGGCAGCGAAGTGCTCGCTGACGAACGCATGGTGCTCGTCGGCCTCGATGTCGCGCCGTACGGGGGGCTCGTCGTCGATGTCCAGGTCCAGGTGGCCGCCCAGGGTCGGCTCGGTGCGATCGCCTGGGGCGGGCTCCAGGTCCAGTGACTCCTGCTCGAACGCTTCCTGTTCCAGCGCGTGCTGTGTCAGTAGCGTGGGTGCAGGTTCAGGCGCCTGTTCAGGCTCGAAGCGGTCGTCGGTGGCGTTGCCAAACAGCTCATCGGTATGAGCGTCTGGCTGATGTTCTTCACGGCGGGCCTGCAAACCGTTGTCCGCGCTGGGCGGGCGAGCGGCGGCAGGTTCGCCACGACGTTCAAGGCGGGCCAGCTCTTGGTCCAGGTCCAGTTCATCCAGGGCCTGGGCCGTGAGTGCCCAGTCGTCCTCAGGGGGCGCTGGGCGTTCGCTGGCGGGGGGATCGGGCGTGACCGCAGGCTCGGCAATCGGCTCGGCAGGTGCTGCGGGTGCGGCGGGTACCACTGGCGCCACGGGCACCCTAGGTTCCACAGGCACGCTGGCATCACCGGCGCGGTTCTGCTCCAGCAGTTGCTTTGCGGCGTTGAACACCTGCAGGCAATGGCCGCACCGCACCACGCCGCGCGCCACACTCAACTGGTGATGGGTGACGCGAAAGCTGGTCTGGCAATGCGGGCACTGGGTGACGAAACTGTCGGTCATGCGGCGATCCGGGGTTGTACAAAAGTTATTCTAGCGCGCTTAACGGCGGCGACCACTGATGCGCACCCAACCATCGCGTACGGCGATCGGGTCCAGCTCGAAGTCGGCGGCGTAGGCAGCAGCCACTTCATCGCCTTGTTCGGCAAGGATGCCCGACAGTGCCAGCAGGCCACCAGGGCGGACCAGGCCAGACAACTGTGGCGCCAGCGAGACCAGCGGGCCGGCCAGGATGTTGGCGACCAGTACGTCAGCCTGCATGGCCGGCATGTGCTCGGGCAGGTACAGCGCCAGCTTCTCGTCGGCGATGCCATTGCGCTGGGCATTGTCGCGCGAGGCTTCAATGGCCTGCACGTCGATGTCGGTACCGACCGCTTCGCGCGCGCCCAGCAGCAGGGCGGCGATGGCCAGAATCCCCGAGCCGCAGCCAAAGTCCAGCACCTGGGTGCCTTCGAGTTGCTGGCCGTCGAGCCATTCCAGGCACAGGGCGGTGGTCGGGTGGGTGCCGGTGCCGAACGCAAGGCCCGGGTCGAGCAGCAGGTTTACCGCGTCCTTGTCCGGCGCTTCGTGCCAGCTTGGCACGATCCACAGGCGGCGGCCGAAGCGCATCGGCTGGAAGTTGTCCATCCAGCTGCGCTCCCAGTCCTGGTCTTCGATCACTTCAGCCTGGTGCTCGGGCAGTTCGGCGCCGGTCAGCAGGCGGACGTGGGCGAACACCTGCTCGGGCTCGGCATCGGCCTCGAACAGGGCCAGCAGGTGAGTGTGCGACCACAGCGGGGTGGTGTTGAGGTCGGGTTCGAAGATCGGCTGATCTTCTGCGTCCACGAACGTGACCGAGACAGCGCCTACTTCAAGCAGGGCGTCTTCGTAGGTTTCGGCTTGTTCCGGGCTGATGGCCAGGCGTACTTGCAGCCAGGGCATGGCGGGCACCTTTGGTAAATCGACAGGGGCAGCCCGAGGCTGCGCGAAGGCTCGCAGTTTACGCGAGTGCGCGGAGTTTGTGGATTGTATCGGGGGCCTGTCGCGAATGGGGCGCACAGCGCCCCGGCGATCACTCAGACAAAACAGAGCGACAGGGACTCCGCTATATAAGCAGGCTTCTCTTCCCCTTCGATTTCCAGCGTGGCGATTGCCTTGAGCAGCCACTGGCCGGGTTTTTTCTCGAGCACTTCGGCGAGATCGATCTTAAGCCGCACCTGGCTGTCGACCTTGACCGGTTGAATGAACCGCACGCTGTCCAGCCCGTAGTTCACGACCATCTTCAACCCTTGCGGCAGGACCAGGATGTCCTCCATCAGCGTAGGGATCAGCGACAGCGTCAGGAAACCATGGGCGATCGTGCAGCCAAACGGTGTTTTCGCCGCTTTCTCCGGGTCGACATGGATGAACTGAAAATCGCCTGTGGCTTCGGCAAACAGGTTGATGCGCTGTTGGTCGATTTTCAGCCAGGCAGAACGGCCCAGTTCCTTGCCAACGTACTGCGAAAGCTCTGTAACCGGTACATAGGGCATCGCGACTCTCCAGGTTGTGAGTTGGTACGAAGGTGCAAGATCAGCACGCCCCACCGTTTCAGTCAAGTTGCGCGTTTTTCGGCGATTATCGGCTTATACCCTTAGCGTGCTTATAATGGCCGCCATGCCCGAGGGAGGTGCTTATGCTGTTGCGTGGTTTGACCTGGCTGGTGTTGTTTCAACTGCTGGGTACGGCGATCAATCACCTGTTTGTGCCGTTTTTGCCGGGGCCGATCATCGGCCTGTTGCTGCTGCTGTGCTTCCTGATGGCCAGGGGGGAGGTCGGCAAGCCGCTCAATGAAGCTGCCAGCAGCTTGCTGCGCTACCTGCCACTGCTGCTGGTGCCGCCGGCGGTGGGGGTGATGGTGTATGCCAAGGACATCGCCGCCGACTTCTGGGCGATTGCCGGTGCACTGTTCATTTCATGCCTGCTGACCCTGGTGTTCGTCGGCGTGTTGATGCAGAAGCTCATCCACCGCCAAGGCAAGCACGAGGAGCAGCCATGATGCTCGACTGGCAAGGCGCGCTCGATGCAGTCATCCACCATCCTTTGTTTGGCATCGGCATTACCCTGGGGGCCTATCAGGTCGTGCTTGCGGGCTATGAGAAGACCCGATGGATCTTCCTGCAGCCGGTGCTGGTGTCGATGCTGCTGGTAATTGGCGTGCTGCTGGTGTGCGGCATCGACTACAGCGAGTACCGCCAGCGTACCGAGATCATGAACACGCTCCTGGGGCCTGCCACTGTGGCCCTGGCCGTGCCGCTCTACCTCAACCTGCGGCGTATTCGCCAACTGTTCTGGCCGACATTTACTACGCTGGTAATCGGAGGCCTGTTCGCTACGGTCTGCTGCCTGCTGCTGGGCTGGTGGTTCGGCGCCGAACACATGATCCTGATGACCATGGCGCCGAAGTCGGTGACATCGCCGATCGCCATGCTGGTGGCCGAGCAGATTGGTGGTGTGGCGGCGCTGGCCGCGGTGTTCGTGCTGATCACTGGGGTCATCGGCGCGATCTTCGGCCCGGCGCTGTTGACCCGCCTTGGTGTGTACAGCCCTGAGGCACGCGGCATGTCGCTGGGCGTGACCGCGCATGCGGTGGGCACTTCGGTGGCCCTGCAGGAAAGTGATGAATGCGGCGCTTTCGCCGCGCTGGCGATGAGCCTGATGGGGGTGGCCACGGCGGTGTTCCTACCGCTGGCGGTCAGCCTGGTGGCTTGAGGAGTTGTGATGACGCTACCGCTGTTTCCCCTCAATACCGTGCTGTTTCCGGGGTGCTTCCTCGATTTGCAGATTTTCGAGGCGCGCTACCTGGACATGATTGGCCGCTGCATGAAGCAGGGCGAGGGCTTTGGGGTGGTGTGCATCCTGGAAGGGGAGCAGGTTGGCAAGGCGCCACCGACGGTTGCTTCGATCGGTTGCGAGGCGATGATCCGCGACTTCGTGCAGCAGGATAACGGCTTGCTGGGTATCCGTGTCGAAGGGGTGCGGCGTTTCAACCTGGAGCAGACCGAGGTGCAGAAGGACCAGTTACTGGTCGGGCAGGTGCAGTGGTTGCCGGAGCTTCCTGATAGCCAGCTGGGCGAGGCGGACGACGACCTGCTGGCGTTGCTGGTTGCCCTGGGTGAGCACCCGATGGTCGAGGCGCTGGACATGCCGCGGCCGGTGGATGGGCAGCAGGCGTTGGCCAATCAGCTGGCGT
The DNA here is from genome assembly GCF_028895205.1 of Pseudomonas sp. ITEM 17296. Lineage (NCBI taxonomy): Bacteria > Pseudomonadati > Pseudomonadota > Gammaproteobacteria > Pseudomonadales > Pseudomonadaceae > Pseudomonas > Pseudomonas sp. ITEM 17296. The sequence continues at coordinate 431,806 of NZ_WJRS01000001.1, forward strand.
ATCTGCTGCCGTTCATGGAAGAGGACAAGCTGGACCTGCTGAGCATCGACTCGCCGCAGTTGCGGCTGGAAGAGATTCAAAGGCTGTTGGAGCGGATTCAGGGTGAGCTGTTTGCCTGACTGATCACTGTGGCTTGTTGTGGCCTCTTCGCGGGGCAAGCCCGCTCCCACAGGTGTGGTGCATTGCAGGCTGCCTGTGGGAGCGGGCTTGCCCCGCGAAGAGGCCACATCAGGCAACATCAATACTGATACCGTTCCAAAGCCTGCGGCAGCGCGTGCATGGCAAAGAACGCCAGCAGCGCGACACACGCCGGCAGCACCAACCACCACACCCGCAGCGGCAACGCTGGAAGCGGCTGGCGATGCTGCACCACGGTCAGGCTAACCGCGCAGACGCAGCACGCCAGCAAGGCCCCGGCCAGAATATCGGTCGGCCAGTGCGCCCCCAGGTAAACCCGCGACAACGCAATCGCCAAGGCAGGAATGCACCCCAGCAACACCCAGGTCAGGCGCATCCGCGGCGGCTGACCACGCCCTGCCAACACCGCCATTACCAAGAAGAACGCAAACGACGCCGAGCTGTGGCCGCTGGGCATGCTGTAGCTGGTCAGTGGGTCGGTCAGCACCTCGGGCCGCGCGCGGGCGAACAGCCACTTGAGCGTGCCATTGGCAATCGCCGTACCCATCAATGCCCCGCCCGCAAACAGTGCATGGCGCCATTGTTGGGCGAGCAGCAGCAGGCCGGTCAGTAGCCCGCCGAGGAAAAACTGCGTGCGAAAATCACCCAGCCGTGTCACGAGTACCACGGTACCGTCGATGACTTGGCTGCGGTGTTCCTGCACCAGTGTCATCACGCCCTGATCGAATTCGTGCAGGTACGGCCAGCCCAGGAATACCCCGGCCAAGGCCGCGAAGCTCAACGCGGCGATCAGCCGAGTGCCGTGGCGTTGATCGCGGATGCTGCTGTTCAGGCTCAGTCCGATGAGCACCGCCAACGCACCGGCAAGGATGCCCGCATCCAGCCAGAAGCCTTCCGGTAAAGGCAGGCGCATGGCGGCGCCCGTGGCCCAGCCAGGCAGCAGGTAGGCAACCGACCAGCCGGCGCCTGCCACCAGGCTGACGGCGATGAAGCGTGGCAGTGGCATGTCGAACATGCCGGCGACCATCGGCAGCATTGGCCGCAGCGGCCCGATGAAGCGCCCGACCAGCAGGCTGGCGATGCCATAACGCTGGAAGTAGGTTTCGGCGCTGCCGATCCATTCCGGGTGATTGCGCAGCAGTGGCAGGCGGCGGATGTTCTGGTGGAAATACTTGCCGACGGTGTACGACAGTGCGTCACCCAGCAAGCCACCGAGAAAACCCAGCAACAGCGTTTCGCCCAGGCTGAAGGTACCGCTGCCGGCCAGCACGGCGACCGCGAACAGCAGCACGGTGCCAGGCACGATGATGCCGGCAATGGCCAGGCATTCGATGCAGGCCACCAGGAAAATCGCCAGGCCAAGCCACTGGGGGTTGGCGCTTAGCCAGCCGGTCAGGCTGTCGAGCCATTGGCCCATGTGTCAGTTTCCTTGTTGATGAATGAAGAAGTCTCGGCCTTCGACTTGGCCGCGTCGCAACGGGTTCCGTGTACAGAAGCGGGCGTATTCGGCGTCGACGAAGCGGTACGGCAGGTGCTCGTCGCGGCCCTGCGGGATACCCAGGCGCGCAGCCTGGATCACCCGCGGAACGGCGATGCCGCAGTCGTCGACGTACAAGTGCTCAGGGTCGAACCGCTGCGCGTCCCAGCGCGGCACTTTCAGGTCCAGTGCACGGCATAGCAGGGTCTGGCCTGCGCACAGCCGCTCGGCCGGGCGCAGGTTGCCGCTGGCGTCGGGGTTGTTCAGTTGCATCTGCGCCAGGCTGTTGGCGTCCGAGAGGTCATCCTGCCAAGGGTAGGCGGACTTGATCAGCACCGCATTGCCCGGGCCATGGGCGCTGAAGTTCAACGAGTCGCCACCGCGGGCGTAATACATGTAGATGTGCCCGCCGTCGAGGAACAGGGCCTTGCGCTTTTCCGTATACCCGAGCGAGGCATGGCTGCCTTTGTCGGTCAGGTAGTAGGCCTCGGTCTCGATGATGCGCGCGGCCAACCACAGGTCGCCCTGGCGATGGCGGATGACCTTGCCCAGCAAGTCCTTGGCCAAGGTCTGGGCGTCACGGTCGAAAAAGCGGTCGGGCAGGGCTGGCATGCTGGCGGTTCGTGGCTTCAATGGGCTGGATGATAGCAATGAATGGCTTAATCGAGGCTGAACCGGGTGGGTGGTTGAATGGTATCTGCATGTTTCTTTGGGGAGTTGAGAGGTGTTCGTCTTGGGGGATTTGGTGCCTGGAAGATAGAGCACCGCCCGCGCGGCGCCCGATCTCCTTAGCCCCAAAAAAAACCACCCAAGCCCGCCATTTTGTACCATCCGCCACCCGCCGCTGGGCGTATACCTGCGCGACAGTTATAATCAGCCGATTTCCCCTTCGCCAAGACACCGAACCCATGACTGAGTCCGTTCTTGACTACATGACCCGTTTGGGTCGCGCTGCTCGCCAGGCTTCCCGGGTGATCGGCCGTGCCAGCACCGCGCAGAAGAACCGCGCCCTGCAAGCGGCTGCCGATGCACTGGACGCTGCCCGCGCCGAGTTGACCGCCGCCAACGCGCTGGACCTCGCCGCAGGCCGTGCCAATGGCCTGGAGCCCGCACTGCTCGACCGCCTGGCGCTGACCCCGGCGCGTATCGACGGCATGATCACGGGCCTGCGCCAGGTGGCCAGCCTGCCGGACCCGGTCGGTGCCATCCGCGACATGAGCTACCGCCCATCGGGTATTCAGGTCGGCAAGATGCGTGCACCCCTGGGGGTGATCGGGATCATCTACGAATCGCGCCCGAACGTGACCATCGATGCCGCCAGCCTGTGCCTGAAGTCCGGCAATGCGACCATCTTGCGTGGCGGCTCCGAGGCCATTCACTCCAACCGTGCCATCGCCACCTGCATCCAGCGTGGCCTGGCCGAGGCCGGCCTGCCGGCGGCGGTAGTGCAAGTGGTCGAGACCACTGATCGCGAAGCCGTGGGCGCGCTGATCAGCATGCCCGAGTACGTCGATGTGATCGTGCCGCGCGGTGGCCGTGGCCTGATCGAACGTATCAGCCGCGATGCGCGGGTGCCGGTCATCAAGCACCTGGACGGCATCTGCCATGTCTACGTCAGCGAACATGCCGACCTGGACAAGGCCTGGCGCGTCGCTTTCAACGCCAAGACCTACCGCTACGGCATCTGTGGCGCCATGGAAACCCTGCTGGTCGACCAGCGTGTAGCCGAGCGCTTCCTGCCGGAAATGGCCCGCCGTTTCCAGGAAAAGGGCGTCGAGCTGCGTGGCTGCGAGCGCACGCGTGCGCTCATCGAGGCCAAGCCGGCCAGCGAAGACGACTGGCACACCGAATACCTGGATGCGATCCTGTCGATTCGTGTAGTCGATGACCTGGACCAGGCCATCGAACACATCAACCACTATGGCTCGCACCACACCGATTCGATCATCACCGAGCACCAGGGCCAGGCCCGCCAGTTCATGGCAGAGGTCGACTCGGCGTCGGTGATGCTCAATACCCCAACCTGCTTCGCCGACGGTTTCGAGTACGGCTTGGGCGCGGAGATCGGTATCTCCACCGACAAGTTGCATGCCCGCGGCCCGGTTGGCCTGGAAGGCCTGACCTGCGAGAAGTACGTGGTGATCGGCGACGGCCAGCTACGCGGTCAGGAGTCTTGCTGAGTTGAGCAAGGCCCAGGCAGTCCGGCGCATCGGCATTCTAGGCGGCACCTTCGACCCCGTTCACATCGGCCACCTGCGCAGCGCGCTGGAAGTGGCCGAGTTGATGGCGTTGGACGAGTTGCGCCTGTTGCCCAATGCCCGGCCGCCGCACCGCGACACCCCGCAAGTGGCCGCGCAAGATCGCCTGGCCATGGTGCGCAGCGCCGTGCGGGGCGTCGCTTGCCTGAGCGTGGATGCCCGCGAGCTTGCCCGCGACAAGCCGTCGTACACCATCGACACCCTGGAGTCGATCCGCGCCGAACTGGGCGCTGACGACCAGCTGTTCCTGGTGTTGGGTTGGGATGCCTTTTGTGGCCTGCCCGCCTGGCACCGCTGGGAAGAGCTGCTGCAACACTGTCACATCCTGGTGCTGCAACGCCCGGATGCCGACGTTGAACCCCCTGACGAGCTGCGCAACCTGTTGGCTGCGCGCTCCGAGAGCGATCCCACCGCCATGTCCGGCCCGGCGGGAAATATTTCGTTCGTCTGGCAGACACCGCTTGCGGTGTCGGCTACACAGATCCGACAGCTGCTGGCCAGCGGCAAATCGGTGAGGTTCCTGGTGCCGGACGCCGTACTGGCCTACATCGAGGCACACGAACTGTATCGTGTGCCTAACTGACGGTGCTCCGGCACCTCATCCAACAAGTTGAACGAGTTTTATATGACCAAGCAGAAAATTTACGGCGAAGAACTGGTCCAAGTGACCAAGGCAGCGCTGGAAGACGTCAAGGCCCAGGATATCCAGGTCATCGACGTGCGTGAAAAGCACAGCCTGACCGACTACATGATCATTGCCACCGGTACGTCCAACCGCCAGATCAACGCGATGGCCGAAAAGGTCCGTGAAGCCGTCAAGGCGCAGGGTGCCCAACCCTTGGGTGAAGAAGGCAAGGGCGACAGCGACTGGGTGCTGCTGGACCTGAACGATGTCATCGTGCACATGATGACCGCCGCTGCCCGCCAGTTCTACGACCTGGAGCGCCTGTGGCAGGGTGCCGAGCAAAGCCGTGCCGCCGACGGCAAGCACCACAGCCCGGACCACGCCCACGAGTACTCCGACAAGCTCAAAGACCGGGAATAAGGAAGCGTCGTGCGTCTGCGCCTGATCGCGGTCGGCTCGCGCATGCCCAAGTGGGTCGAGGACGGTTGGCATGAATATGCCAAGCGCCTGCCCCCGGAGCTGTCGCTTGAGCTGGTGGAAATCCCGCTGAATACCCGTGGCAAGAATGCCGACGTCGCTCGCCTGATCCGTCAGGAGGGCGAAGCCATGCTGAGCAAGGTTCAGCCTGGGGAACGCATCGTTACCCTCGAGGTCCATGGCAAGCCCTGGAGTACCGAGCAGCTGGCGACCGAGCTGGACCGCTGGCGCCTGGATGCGCGCACGGTGAATTTGATGGTGGGCGGCCCGGAAGGGCTGGCGCCTGAGGTTTGCGCACGCGCTGAGCAACGCTGGTCGCTGTCGCCGCTGACGTTGCCGCACCCGTTGGTAAGGATACTCATCGGCGAGCAGATCTATCGCGCCTGGACCGTGTTGTCCGGGCACCCTTACCACAAATGAGCCTGTAAGCAGTCCGATGTCGCAGCCGATCCGTCTCAAGGACCACGAGAAAGACGCCCGCCTGGTGCGTAACCGCGTCGTGGTCGGCGCGGTGGCGATCATGCTGCTTATCTGCGTTTTGATCGCGCGGCTGTATTACCTGCAGATCATCCAGTACGACTATCACTCGACGCTGTCGGAGAACAACCGGGTGCATGTGCAGCCGATTCCGCCGACCCGTGGGCTGATCTTCGACCGCAATGGGGTGATCATCGCCGATAACCGGCCCAGCTTCAGCCTGTCCATGACCCGTGAACGTGCGGGTAACTGGCAGGAAGTGCTGGACAATATCGTCGAAGTGCTGGAACTGACTGACGACGACCGCGCCCTCTTCGAGAAGCGCATGCGCCAGGGCCGTCGGCCGTTCGAGCCGGTGCCCATCCTGTTCGAGCTGAGCGAAGAGCAGATCGCCCGGGTGGCGGTGAACCAGTTCCGCCTGCCCGGCGTGGAAGTGGTCGCGCAGTTGGTGCGGCATTACCCGCAAGGTGCGCATTTTGCGCACTCGGTGGGGTATGTCGGGCGTATCAACGAGAAAGAGCTGAAAACCCTCGACCCTGTGAACTACAGCGGTACGCACCATATCGGTAAGACCGGTATCGAGCGTTTCTACGAAGATGCGTTGCACGGCCAGGTCGGTTACGAGGAAGTCGAGACCAACGCCCGAGGCCGCGTGCTGCGGGTGCTCAAGCGTACCGACCCCAAGCCTGGCAAGGACATCGTCCTGAGCCTCGACATCAAGCTGCAGGAAGCCGCCGAGGCCGCCTTGGGTGGCCGTCGTGGCGCGGTGGTGGCGCTCGACCCGCGTACCGGCGAAGTGCTGGCGATGGTCAGCCAGCCAAGCTTCGACCCTAACCTGTTCGTCACCGGCATCAGCTTCAAGGCCTATGCCGAGCTGCGGGATTCGATCGACCGGCCGTTGTTCAACCGCGTACTGCGCGGGCTGTACCCACCTGGCTCGACCATCAAGCCTGCGGTGGCCATCGCCGGTTTGGACAGTGGCGTGGTCAATGCCGGCAGCCGGGTGTTCGACCCAGGCTATTACCAGCTGCCCAACTACGATCACAAATACCGTAACTGGAACCGCTCTGGCGATGGCTGGGTCGACCTGGATACCGCGATCATGCGCTCCAACGACACCTACTTTTACGACCTTGCCCACAAGATGGGCATCGATCGTTTGTCCAGCTACATGAACAAGTTCGGCATCGGCCAGCGGGTTTCGCTCGACATGTTCGAAGAGTCCGCCGGCCTGATGCCGTCTCGCGAATGGAAGCGTGCCACCCGCCGTCAGGCCTGGTTCCCCGGCGAAACCCTGATTCTCGGGATCGGCCAGGGCTACATGCAGGCCACGCCGCTGCAGTTGGCCCAGGCCACCGCGTTGATCGCCAACAAAGGCGTGTGGAACCGCCCGCACCTGGCCAAGACCATCGAAGGCCAACCGCCGGTGGACGAGAACCCGATGGAAAACATCATCCTGCGTGACAAGTCGGACTGGGCCAAGGTGACCCACGGCATGGAGCAGGTGATGCACAACGCCCGTGGTACCGCGCGCAAGGCTGCTGCCGGCGCCCAGTACCGCATCGCCGGCAAGAGCGGTACTGCCCAGGTGGTGGCGATCAAGCAAGGCGAAAAATACGACCGTAACAAACTTCAGGAACGCCACCGCGACCACGCCCTGTTCGTCGCCTTCGCCCCGGCCGACGACCCGAAGATCGTGGTGTCGGTGATGGTCGAGAACGGCGAATCCGGCTCTGGCGTCGCCGCACCCGTGGTGCGCCAGATCATGGACGCCTGGTTGCTCGACGAGCACGGCCGGCTCAAGTCCGAGTTCGCTCCCGCCACCGTTACCCAGGAATCGGCCCTGTGATGAATAATTTCGATCGCATGCTCTCCAGCGAGGATGTGATGCGTCGGCGCGCCAGCTTCCTGCAGCGCATCCATATCGATGGCCCGTTGCTGGTCATCCTCCTGACCCTCGCGGCTGGCAGCCTGTTCGTGCTGTATTCGGCCAGTGGCAAGAACTGGGACCTGCTGCTCAAGCAGGCGACTTCGTTCGGCATCGGCCTGGTGTCGATGTTCGTCATCGCCCAACTGGAGCCGCGGTTCATGGCGCGCTGGGTGCCATTGGCCTACGTCACCGGGGTACTGTTGCTGGTGGTGGTGGACGTGATGGGCCACAACGCCATGGGCGCCACCCGGTGGATCAACATCCCCGGGGTGATTCGCTTCCAGCCCTCGGAATTTCTCAAGATCATCATGCCGGCGACCATCGCCTGGTACCTGTCCAAGCGCACCTTGCCGCCACACCTCAAGCATGTGGCGATCAGCCTGGTGCTGATCGGCGTGCCGTTCATCCTCATCGTTCGCCAGCCCGACCTGGGCACGGCGCTGTTGATTCTGGCTTCCGGTGCGTTCGTGCTGTTCATGGGCGGGCTGCGCTGGCGCTGGATTGTCAGTGTGGTGGCGGCGGCGGTGCCGGTGGCGGTGGCCATGTGGTTCTTCGTCATGCACGACTACCAGAAGCAGCGCGTGCTGACCTTCCTCGACCCGGAAAGCGACCCCTTGGGCACCGGCTGGAACATCATCCAGTCCAAGGCTGCGATCGGTTCGGGCGGGGTATTTGGTAAGGGCTGGCTGCTGGGCACCCAGTCGCACCTTGACTTTTTGCCCGAGAGCCACACCGACTTCATCATCGCCGTGCTCGGTGAGGAGTTCGGCCTGGTCGGCATCTGCCTGCTGCTGATCGTCTACCTGCTGCTGATTGGTCGCGGCCTGATGATCACGGCCCAGGCGCAGACCCTGTTCGGCAAGCTGCTGGCGGGCAGCTTGACGATGACCTTCTTTGTATACGTGTTCGTCAATATCGGTATGGTCAGCGGCCTTCTGCCCGTGGTGGGCGTGCCGCTGCCCTTCATCAGCTATGGCGGAACTTCGTTGGTGACGCTGCTGTCAGCGTTTGGCGTTCTGATGTCGATCCATACGCACCGCAAATGGATCGCACAGGTTTGAATAAGGTGAAGAATTTCATGCAAGCAGTGCGTAACTGGGCTGCCCGTTGTGCGCCGTGGATCGGCGCGGTGGGCCTGTTCGGCGCTGTCCAGCTGGCCCATGCCGGCGACTACGAAGGCTCGCCCCAAGTGGCCGAGTTCGTTGGCGAAATGACCCGCGACTACGGCTTTGCCAGCGAGCAGCTGATGGGCGTGTTCCGTGAGGTCCAGCGTAAACAGTCAATTCTCGATGCCATCTCGCGGCCGGCCGAACGGGTCAAGCCGTGGAAGGACTACCGGCCGATGTTCATCACCGACGCGCGCATCGCCCGCGGTGTGGACTTCTGGCGCCAGCACGAAGCGGTGTTGGCGCGGGCCGAGCAGGAATACGGGGTGCCGGCGCAAGTCATCGTCGCGATCATCGGCGTAGAGACCTTTTTCGGCCGCAATACCGGCAATTACCGGGTCATCGACGCCCTCTCTACGCTGGGCTTCGACTACCCGCCGCGGGCCGAATTCTTCCGCAAGGAGTTGCGCGAGTTCCTGCTGCTGGCCCGTGCCGAGCAGCTTGACCCGCTCACGCTCAAAGGCTCCTATGCAGGCGCCATGGGCTTGCCGCAGTTCATGCCGAGCAGCTTCCGCAACTATGCCGTGGACTTCGACGGCGATGGCCACATCAATATCTGGAACAACCCGGACGATGCCATCGGCAGCGTAGCCAGCTACTTCAAGCGCCATGGCTGGGTGGCCGGCGAAGGCGTGGTCAGCCGCGCCAGGGTGCAGGGCGAGCGGGTTGATGAAGGCCTGACCACGGGTATCGAGCCGGTGAAGACTGTCGGGGAGTTGCGGGCGCTGGGCTGGTCGAGTCATGATGCGCTGCGCGATGATCTGCCGGTCACCGCCTTCCGCCTGGAGGGCGAAAACGGCCCCGAGTACTGGATGGGCCTGAAGAACTTCTACGCGATCACTCGCTACAACCGCAGCGTGATGTACGCCATGGCGGTGCATCAGCTTTCGGAACAGCTGGTCCAAGCACGGGGCGTCAAGTAATGCGCGCAATCATCTCTGCCACTACCTTCAAGCTGCTGACCTGCATGACTGTCGGCATGCTGTTGGTCAGCTGCTCTTCCAGCCGCCCGACCACCACCCAGAAAAGCGGTAATACAGTCCGCGCCCAGCCCGGCCTGGACATCAACCGTGCCCATAAGGACGGTGCGCCGTGGTGGGACGTGGACGTGAACAAGATCCCCGACGCCACGCCGACCGTGCACACCGGCAACTACAAGGCCAACCCTTACACGGTACTGGGCAAGACCTACTACCCGATGCAGGACTCGCGCAACTACCGCGCCGAGGGTACCGCGTCGTGGTATGGCACCAAGTTTCACGGGCAGAACACGGCCAACGGCGAGCTTTATGACCTGTACGGCATGAGCGCGGCGCACAAGACCTTGCCGCTGCCGGCCTATGTGCGGGTGACCAACCTGGCCAACGGCCGCAGCGTGGTCCTGCGGGTCAACGACCGTGGCCCGTTCTACTCCGACCGTATCATCGACCTGTCCTACGCGGCGGCGAAGAAGCTCGGCTACGCCGAAATCGGCACCGCGCATGTGCGCGTCGAAGGTATCGACCCGCAACAATGGTGGGCCCAGCGTGGCCAGCAGCCACCGTTGGTGCTGAAGGAACCCCAGGTTGCCCAGACCCAGTCGATCCCGGCCAGCACCGGCCGAGTCGAGCAGTGGACGCCGCCACCCCAGCAACACGCTGCACCCGTAGTGCCCGTTCAAGTCGGCGGCAACAATGTGCCGGCAGGCAACGGCGGCAGCTTCTTGCAGGTGGGCGCCTTCGCCAACCCGGACGCCGCCGAACTGCTGCGTTCGAAACTGAGCACCATGGTCAGCGCGCCGGTGTTCATCAGCTCCATCGTGCGTAACCAGCAAACCCTGCACCGCGTGCGTTTGGGGCCGATCAGCAGCCAGGGCGAGATTCAGCAGGCGCAGAACAGCATTCGCCTGGCGAACTTGGGGCAGGCCAAGCTGGTCACAGCTGACTGACCGCACCGGCCAAACTGTCGGTTTTGTCATGAATTGACGGGCGCGGGCATGTACAATGTCCGCTTTTGCCCGCAGCGACATAAAGCCGCAGTGTGCGGGCTCGGCCCAAGGCCTTAAAAACTAGACTGACTGGCGCTGGGCACACGATGTGGCCCAGGCAACATCTCAGACCATTAGCGATTTTCGAGAGACGGATGAACATCACCAACCTTGCCAAACGACTTTGCCTGCCCGTACTGCTGATGATCACGCCTGCTGCTTTCGCGGCAGAGCAAATGATGCCGGCACCACCGCAACTGGCAGCCAAGTCCTACGTACTCATGGACGCGTCCAGCGGCAATGTGCTGGTCGAGAACAACGGTGACGAGCGCCTGCCGCCAGCCAGCTTGACCAAGCTGATGACTGCCTATATCGCCACCCTGGACATTCGCCGCGGCCAGATCGGTGAAAACGACCCGGTCACCGTCAGCGAAAACGCCTGGCGTACCGGTGGTTCGCGCATGTTCATCAAGGTTGGCAGCCAGGTGACTGTCAGCGACCTGCTGCACGGCATCATCATCCAGTCGGGTAACGATGCGTCCGTTGCGCTGGCCGAGCACATTGCCGGCAGCGAAGACGCCTTCGCCGACATGATGAACAAGACGGCCGCTGACCTGGGCATGTCCAACAGCCACTTCATGAACCCGACCGGCCTGCCGAACCCCGAGCACTACTCCTCGGCGCACGACATGGCCCTGCTGGCGCGCGCGATCATCGACGTCGACCCGGCCCACTATGCGATTTACTCGCAGAAAGAGTTCTTCTGGAACAACATCAAGCAGCCGAACCGCAACCTGCTGCTGTGGCGTGACAAGACCGTCGACGGCCTGAAAACTGGCCACACCGACGAAGCCGGTTACTGCATGGTGGCTTCGGCCGTACGTGACGGCCAGCGCCTGATCGCCGTGGTGTTCGGCACCAACAGCGAGCAGTCCCGTGCTGCCGAGACCCAGAAGCTGCTGACCTACGGCTTCCGCTTCTTCGAAACTCAGACCTTCTATCAGAAAGGCACCGAGCTGACCCAGGCTCCAGTCTGGAAGGGCGCCACCAGCCAGGTTAAAGCTGGCCTGGCCAACGACCTGACCATGACTATGCCTAAAGGCCAATTGAAGCGCCTTCAGGCTTCGATGACCATGAACCCGCAGCTCACCGCACCGATCGCCAAAGGTGACGTGATCGGCAAAGTGGAAGTCAAACTGGACGAGAACGTGGTTCACAGCGCCGACCTGATCGCCCTCGATGGCGTCGAGGAAGGTGGTTTCTTCCGCCGTATGTGGGATAGCATCCGTCTATTCTTCTACGGGTTGTTCAACTGATAACGTGACCTGCCACGCTCCCGCTGTTCAGGCGGGGGCGTTGTTGTTGCCACGGCTTACGAGGCCGTTTCCGCTATGAGCGAACCTGACGTCAAGTCGCACAAAATCGAATTCCCCTGCGCCGACTACCCGATCAAGGTCATCGGCGATACCGTTGTCGGTTTCAAGGACATGGTCATCGAAGTCCTCAGCAAACACGCCAAGGTCGACCTCGCCACGCTGGCCGAGCGCCAGAGCAAGGAAGGCAAGTACACCACTGTGCAACTGCACATCGTTGCCGAGAGCGAGAACCAGCTGCACGATATCAACAGCGCCCTGCGCGCTACCGGCATCGTGAAAATGGTGCTCTGATGTCCGCCTGTCTCGGTTTTCGCGATCTTGGCCTGCAGCCCTATGAACCGGTGCTGGAAGCCATGCGTCGCTTTACCGAGCAGCGAGGGCCCGACAGCCAGGATGAAATCTGGCTGGTCGAACACCCTTCGGTTTTCACCCAGGGCCAGGCCGGCAAGGCCGAGCACCTGCTGATTCCGGGTGATATCCCGGTGGTGCAGACCGACCGCGGTGGCCAGGTGACCTACCATGGCCCCGGGCAACTGGTGGCCTACCTGCTGCTGGATGTGCGGCGGCTGGGTTTTGGGGTACGTGAGCTGGTCAGCCGCATCGAGCAGACCCTGATCGACCTGCTTGCCAGTTACGATGTCCAGGCGGCGGCCAAGCCCGACGCCCCGGGTGTCTATGTCGATGGAGCGAAAATCGCCTCCCTCGGCCTGCGAATCCGCAACGGCCGTTCGTTCCACGGCCTTGCCCTGAACGTGGACATGGACCTTGCGCCATTCCGCCGAATCAACCCCTGCGGTTATGCGGGGCTGGCCATGACCCAGCTACGCGATCTGGCAGGCCCGATCGAACTCAACGAGGTCAGGACAAGGCTGCGCGGACAGCTGGTCAAGCACCTCGACTACGCTGAGCAGACGACCCTCACGGGCGGAATCGACTGAATATGACAACTGTGCAAGAAGCCGTGCCGAACCTGATACCTACCCAGGATGCCACCCCGCGCCCAGCGCCGAAGAAGGTGGAAGCTGGGGTCAAACTGCGTGGTGCCGACAAGGTCGCGCGCATCCCGGTAAAAATCATCCCTACTGATGAACTGCCGAAAAAGCCTGACTGGATCCGCGTGCGCATCCCGGTCTCGCCCGAGGTAGACCGCATCAAGCAACTGCTGCGCAAGCACAAGCTGCACAGCGTCTGCGAAGAGGCCTCCTGCCCGAACCTGGGCGAGTGCTTCTCGGGCGGTACTGCGACCTTCATGATCATGGGTGACATCTGCACCCGTCGTTGCCCATTCTGCGACGTTGGCCACGGCCGACCGAAGCCACTGGACCTCGATGAGCCGAAGAACCTCGCCGTCGCCATCGCCGACCTGCGCCTGAAGTACGTGGTGATTACCTCGGTGGACCGCGACGACCTGCGTGATGGCGGTGCCCAGCACTTTGCCGACTGCATCCGCGAGATCCGCGCCTTGTCGCCGGGTGTGCAGCTGGAAACCCTGGTCCCGGACTACCGTGGCCGTATGGACGTGGCCCTGGAGATTACCGCGCAAGAGCCGCCGGATGTCTTCAACCACAACCTGGAAACCGTACCGCGCCTGTACAAGGCCGCGCGTCCCGGGTCGGACTACGACTGGTCGCTGGACCTGCTGCAGAAGTTCAAGCAGATGGTCCCGCACGTACCGACCAAATCGGGCCTGATGCTCGGCCTGGGCGAGACCGACGAAGAAGTCATCGAAGTGATGCACCGCATGCGCGAGCATGACATCGACATGCTGACCCTCGGCCAGTACCTGCAGCCGTCGCGCAGCCACTTGCCGGTACAGCGTTTCGTGCACCCGGACACCTTCGCCTGGTTCGCCGAAGAAGGCTACAAGATGGGCTTCAAGAACGTGGCTTCCGGCCCGCTGGTGCGTTCTTCGTACCACGCTGACCAGCAGGCTCACGAAGCCAAGATCAAGCTCTGAGCCTGGTCTGAAGCACCCGTGCCGATGCGCGCCGAAAGGCGGCATCGGCATTTTTGTTTGTGTGCCCTGCACTGCAAGGAGTTGCGATGAATTGCGCTGAAACCGTTGAATCCCGACTGCCCGCTGCCCTGGGGGAGAATGCCTGCTTTGCCATCGTCGCCCCGGCCGGGCCGGCGCGGCTGGATGCGCAAAAGGCCAGCCAGTGGTTCACCGAGCGTGGCTACCGCTGCCGTATCTACCCGGGCGTTGAACAGGCGCAGGGCTACCTGGCGGGGTCCGATCAGCAGCGGCTGCAGGACCTGCACGATGCTTTTGCTGACCCGGCCATCGACGCCATTCTGTGTATGCGCGGCGGCTATGGCAGCATGCGCCTGCTCGACAGCCTCGACTTTGACCTGATCCGTTGCAACCCCAAGCCGCTGATCGGCTACAGCGACATCACGGCGCTGCACACTGCTATCCAGCGCAAAGCCGGGTTACTGACCTTCCATGGGGCGATGCTGAATGCCGACCTGTTGGGCGCCAAACTCGAGCCGACCGAGTCGTCGCTGCTGGCGCAACTGATTGGGCAGGTGGGTGCAGGCGATGCGATCGCGCACCCGGCCGACTTTGCGTTGAGCTGCGTGGTGCCGGGGGTTGCCCGCGGGCGTTTGCTGGGGGGCAACCTGTCGATGCTGGGGGCGACCCTGGGAACGGTGGCAGAGATCGATACGCAGGGCTGCATTCTGTTTATCGAAGACGTCAACGAGCCGTTGTTCAGGGTGGATCGTTTGCTGACCCAGTTGCGCCTGGCGGGCAAGCTTGCGGGGGTGAAGGGGGTGCTGGTGGGGGATTTTGCCGGGATCACCGTGGCGGCGTTGACGCCGCTGCTGCAGGACATTTTCGGGCCCCTGGGCGTGCCGGTGCTGGCCGGGTGGCGCAGTGGGCATTGTGATCCGAACGTGTGCTTGCCGCTGGGGGCTGAGGTGGTGCTGGACAGTGGGGAGATGAGGCTGGTGTTGCAGCAGGACTTGTTCAGAGGCTGAGGGCGTCGGGGCCGCTTTGCGGCCCATCGCAGGCAAGCCAGCTCCTACAGGAGCGGGTTCACCCGCGAATGGCCGCAAGGGTATTACTGCTGGCGCAAGCTCTCGAGCAGCTTATGGGTTGGATACCCATCCGCCGGCCATCCCAACCCCTGCTGGGCATTGCGAATGGCTTTGCGGGTGTTGGCGCCTATGATGCCATCGGCGTTGCCCGCGTCATGCCCGCTGGCGTTGAGCAGGTGTTGCAGCTCCATGCGCTCGCTGCGGCTCAAAGGCAGGTCCTCTTTCGGCCAGCTGCCGGCAATGAAGCCCCAGCCCGAGAACCGGTCACCCAACAGGCTTACGGCCAGTGCGTAGGACGACGAGTTGTTGTACTTGAGGATGGCGCGGAAGTTGTCCAGCACCAGGAACGCCGGGCCGCGCGCACCTGCAGGCAGCAGCAGGGCGGCAGACAGCTGATTGCTGTTGGCGGGCAGCTGGGTACCGGCTGGCAGCTTCACGCCCAGTTGCAGCCACTCGCTCACCGGCTTGCGCAGCGACCCGTCGGCCAGCCAGAAGTCGAAACCGGCCGGCACTTGCACTTCAAAGCCCCAAGGCTGGCCGCGTTTCCAGCCAGAGCTCTGCAGGTAGTGCGCTGTGGAGGCCAGAGCATCGGGGGTGCTGTTCCAGATATCCCGGCGGCCATCACCGTCGAAATCCACTGCATGGGTGTTGTAAGTGGTCGGGATGAACTGGGTCTGGCCCATGGCGCCAGCCCACGAGCCACGCATGGCCTCTGGCTGGATATCACCGTTCTGCAGGATTTGCAGGGCGGCAATCAGCTGGTCTTGGGCGAATTGGGGGCGGCGGCCTTCGTAGGCCAATGTCGCCAGTGAGCGAATGACCGACTTGCTGCCCTGGAACTGGCCGAAGTTGCTCTCCATGCCCCAGACCGAAACCAGCACTTGGCGGTCTACGCCATAACGTTGCTCGATGCGGGTCAACAGTTCTGCATTCTGCTCCATCAGCTTCTTGCCGTTGCGCACGCGCAGTGGCGACAGTGCACCTTCCAGGTATTCCCACACCGGGCGGGTGAATTCTGGCTGGCTGCGGTCGGCCTTGATCACGTCCATGTCGGGGGTGACACCGAGGAACGCACGGTCGAAGGTGTTTGGCGAAATGCCAGCCTGCAAGGCTTGTTGGCGGAAGCCCGCCTGCCATTGCGCGAAGGTTTGCAGGGGCTGGATCTCTGTAGCGCTGGCGTCGGGCGTTGCACCAGGCACGTTCACCACCGGGGCGGGCTGGGCAGGTGCCAGCGGCAAGGCATCGGCGGCGGTGGGTTTTTCCGCGCAGGCGACGAGCAGGATGAAGCTGGAGGCCGCGATCAGCTGGCGGGATTTCCAACGGGGGAGAAGGCTGAGGAGCATGCACAGATCCAGAATTTCAGGTCAGGTGACGACCATACCATGCCTGCGCTTTCGATGCTTTCATGCCGCCAAAAAGTAAGAAGCCTCCCAATCTCTCGATTGGAAGGCTTCGCGGCGGTAGCTGCCTTTGCCCTTGTCCGGTTGTTCCTGGCGGCAGCGGAACAGTGGCTGGGCGACGATCGACTTGGCCTTGTTGGGGCCGTGCTTCTTCGGTTTTTTGCTCATGGTGCGGATTCCCGATGGGTGGCTTTCGGGGCGCACTGTAGGCCGCAGGGCGGGGGAGGGCCAATTGATTGTGTATATGGTTGGGGACTTAGGGCTGCTATGCAGCCCATCGCGACACAAGGCCGCTCCTACAGGGGTACGCGATTGCTGTAGGAGCGGCCTTGTGTCGCGATGGGGCGCGAAGCGGCCCCGGCTATTCGGAAGGGAGCGCTAGCCGCTGCCCGGCCATCAGCAGCGACAGCCGTGCCAGCCCGGTCCAGGGCGAACCCTCGGCCTGGCCCTTGATCTGCGCATCGATCCGCTGGGCATCTTGCAACAGCTGGGCCCAGCGTTGCGCCGAGAGGCGCTGCAGGGCTTTGCTGACCAGTGGGCGGCGTTTATCCCACACCGGTGGTCGCGCCTGGCTGAAGGCCTTGTCCAGCGGCACGCCCTGGCTGAACTGTTGGGCGAGCCCGGCCAGTTGGCGCAGTTCGCGCGCCAGTGCCCACAGAATCACCGGCGGCTCCACGCCTTCGCCGCGCAGGCCTTCAAGCATGCGCAGGGCGTGCGCGGCTTCGCCATTGAGAATGGCATCGACCAGGCCGAAGACATCGAAGCGGGCGCTGTCGGCGACCGCCGCCTGTACGGTCTCGACGGTGATCTGGTTGCCGTCGGCCAGCAGCTTGAGTTTTTCGATTTCCTGGGCGGCAGCCAGCAGGTTGCCTTCGACCCGGGCGGCGATCAGGTCCACGGCATCGCGTTGAGCCGAAAGGCCTGCCTGCGACAGCCGCTGGTTGATCCACTGCGGCAACTGGTGCGCATCCACCGGCCAGATCTGGATGAACTGGCAATGGGCGCCTTCGATCAGGGCCTTGCCCCACTTGGTCTTCTGCGCGCTGCCGTCGAGCTTGGGCAGGCTGATCAGCAGCAGCGTGTCTTCGGCCGGCCTGGCGCAGTATTCCATCAAGGCGGCAGCACCCTTGTCACCGGGCTTGCCGGAGGGCAAGCGCAGTTCCAGCAGGCGGCGCTGGGCGAACAGCGACAGGCTGGCGCCCGCCTGGAGCAAGGTGCCCCAGTCGAAATTGGCGTCGGCGCTGAACACCTGGCGTTCGTCGAAACCTTGCTGGCGTGCGGCGCCGCGGATGGCGTCAGCGGCTTCCTGGCACAGCAATGGGTCGTCGCCGCTGACCACGTAAACCGGTGCCAGGGCGCCTTGCAGGTGCTTGTTGAGTTGGGCGGGGGCGAGTTTCATCGGAAACAGGCGGGGCACCTAAGGTGCCCCGCACGGGCTCAGTTGCCCGGAACTTCCATTGGCGACTGCTGAGGCGTTTCCGCCTGCTGACGGCGTGCCGCTTCCAGCGCGGCGGCTTCAGCCTGGGCGCGTTCGTCGGCTTTACGCTGCAGCTCGTCGAGTTGCGTCGGGGTCAGCATCTGCAGGCGTACGACCATGGCGTTGACCAGGTCGCGGCGCATTTCGTCACGTGCCCGTTTGGCTTCCTGCTCGGAACCGGTGATGTTGGAACCGTCACGCACGTAGACCTTGCGCATTTCCAGTTTGTCGCTGAGCAGTTCCAGGTTGTTCAGGCCCTGAATGCTGTAGTTCAGTACCGTGGTCAGCTCGTACTCGGCCGAGCGGCTGCCACCGGTGTAGGTCGCGGCGCGTTCGTTTTCCTGCTCGTTGGTCAGCACCAGGCGGTAAGGCGCGCCCGCGTGCACGTTGACGCCGTTACGCTCCAGAACCTGACGCAGCTGGGTCACGGTTTCGCCATAGGCATTGCGCGCGCTGACGTCCATCTCTTTGACGCTCAGCTCGGTGGTGCCGGTGCCACGCAGCTGGAAACCGCAGGCGCTGAGCACGACGGCCAGGCCGATTACCAGCAGATTGCGTTTGATCATGTTGTTGCTCCCTCTTGGGCCTGTACCGCCCGCCCGCAGAACCTGCGGGCGGGCGTGCCATCAATTGGCGACGATGTTGACCAGCTTGCCCGGTACCACGATGACCTTGCGGATGGTCAGGCCATCGATGAAGCGCAGGACATTCTCGTTGCTGCGGGCGGCGGCTTCGATTTCCTCGCGGCTGGCGGCGGCCGGCATTTCGACCTGGCCACGCAGCTTGCCGTTGACCTGCACCACCAGGACGATGCTGTCCTGTACCAGTGCGCTCTCGTCGACGGCTGGCCAGCCAGCATCGATGACCGCCTGGTCGTGGCCCAGCGCCTTCCACAGTTCGTGGGAGATGTGCGGGGTGATCGGCGCCAGCAGCAGGGTGACGGCTTCAAGGCCTTCCTGCAGCAGGGCACGGTCCTGTTCGGTGGCTTGCGGGGCCTTTTCCAGGACGTTCATCACGGTCATCACCTGGGCGATGGCGGTGTTGAACTTGTGGTACTGGCCCACGTCGGTGCTGGCCTGCTTGATCGCGGCGTGGATGGCGCGGCGGATGACCTTTTGCGCGTCGTCCAGCGTGGCGACATCCAGCTTGCCCGGCAGGCCCTGGCTGACGTGGCCTTGGGCCAGACGCCAGACACGGCGCAGGAAGCGGCTGGCACCTTCGACGCCGGAATCGGACCACTCCAGGCTCATGTCGGGCGGCGATGCGAACATCATGAACAGGCGGCAGGTATCGGCGCCGTAGGCTTCGATCATCGATTGCGGGTCGACGCCGTTGTTCTTCGACTTCGACATCTTCTCGGTGCCGCCGATTTCCACTGGCAGGCCGTCGGTCTTCAGGCGGGCGCCAATGATCTTGGCCTTGGCGTCACGTTCGATCTCGACATCGGCCGGGTTGAACCAGTCCTTGCCGCCGTTGCTGGCAACGCGGTAGTAGGTCTCGGCGACTACCATGCCCTGGGTCAGCAGGTTCTTGAACGGCTCGTTCGAGGTGACCAGGCCTTCGTCACGCATCAGCTTGTGGAAGAAGCGCGCGTACAGCAGGTGCAGGATCGCGTGCTCGATACCGCCGATGTACTGGTCGACCGGCAGCCAGTGGTTGGCGGCTTTAGGGTCGACCAGGCCTTGGTCGTAGTTTGGCGAGGCGTAGCGGGCGAAGTACCAGGACGACTCGACGAAGGTGTCCATGGTGTCGGTTTCGCGCTTGGCCGCCGTGCCGCATTTCGGGCAGGTGCATTCGTAGAACTCGGGCATGCGCGCCAGCGGCGAGCCGGCACCGTCCGGTACCACGTTTTCTGGCAGGGTGACCGGCAGCTGGTCTTCCGGCACCGGCACGTCGCCGCAGGACGGGCAGTGGATGATCGGGATCGGGCAGCCCCAGTAACGCTGACGGCTGATGCCCCAGTCGCGCAGGCGGAACTGGGTGCGCGACTTGCCGAGTTCCTTGCGGATCAGGGCGGCTTCGATGGCGTCGAAAGCGCCGGCGAAGTCCAGGCCGTCGAACTCGCCGGAATTGATCAGTTGGCCATGCTCGCCGTAGGCAGCCTGCCACTCGTTGCCGACTTCATCGCCAGCGCTGGTGCGCACCACGGCTTTGACCGGCAGGTTGTACTTGTGGGCGAACTCGAAGTCGCGCTCGTCGTGGGCCGGCACGGCCATCACGGCGCCATCGCCGTAGTGCATCAGCACGTAGTTGGCGACCCAAACCGGCAGCTTCTCGCCGGTCAGCGGGTGTTCGACCAGCAGGGAAGTGGGCATGCCCTTCTTCTCCTGGGTGGCCATATCGGCCTCGGCGACGCTGCCGCTCTTGCACTCGTCAATGAACGCCTGCAGCGCCGGGTTGCCTTGGGCAGCCTGGGTGGCCAGCGGGTGTTCGGCGGCGACGGCGACGTAGGTGGCGCCCATCAGCGTGTCAGGACGGGTGGTGAAGACCTTGAGGGCGCCTTCGTGGCCGATGCTGGCCTGGTCGAACGGGAACTGGACTTCCATGCCACGCGATTTGCCGATCCAGTTGCGCTGCATGGTCTTGACCTGTTCAGGCCAGCCCGGCAGCTCGTCGAGGCTCTCGAGCAGCTCGTCGGCGTAGTCGGTGATGCGGAAGTAGTACATCGGGATTTCGCGCTTCTCAATCAGCGCGCCCGAACGCCAGCCACGGCCGTCGATGACCTGCTCGTTGGCGAGCACGGTCTGGTCGGCCGGGTCCCAGTTCACGGTACCGTTCTTGCGGTAGATGACGCCCTTTTCGAACAGGCGGGTGAACAGCCACTGTTCCCAGCGGTAGTAGTCCGGCTTGCAGGTGGTGACTTCACGTGCCCAATCGATGGCCAGGCCCAGGCTCTTGAGCTGGGTCTTCATGTAGTCGATGTTTTCGTACGTCCACTTGGCCGGGGCGACGTTGTTTTTCATCGCCGCGTTTTCCGCGGGCATGCCGAAAGCGTCCCAGCCCATCGGCTGCAGGACGTTTTTGCCCAGCATGCGCTGGTAGCGGGCAATCACGTCACCGATGGTGTAGTTGCGCACGTGGCCCATGTGTAGCTTGCCGCTCGGGTACGGGAACATCGATAGGCAATAGTAGGTGTCTTTGCCTGGCTGTTCGGTAACAGCGAACGATTGTTGCTCGTCCCAGAAGTTCTGGGCGGCGGCTTCGATATCACGGGGCGTGTATTGTTCGTGCATGGCTACTTTTGGCTGAGAGAGAAGAGACCTTGTTCCAGGCAGCGGAACCTCGCTGCAACCGGTACTCCGGTGTCGTTTAGAGTGAACGCCGTAGCATACAGCAGCGCTGCGCATCGTGGGAAACCTTGATTGCGAATGCCCGCTGGTCGCGGCAAACGGCTGCTTTTTAGAGTGACGCTAAGCTCAGGTGTGGGGGGAGATATTTTTATCTTCAATGAGGTGAACGGATGGGAGAGACGCAGCTACCCGCAATCAAACCGGAGCTTTACGAACGCCTGATCGACCGCCTTGGCCTGGCATTGGAAGTTGCCCGGACGTCGGTACGATTGCGCGACGAGAGTCCAGCCGAGCTGGAGTTGCGCGGCCTTAGCCACGCAGAGTTCGAAGTGATCAAGGCCTACCTGGAATCCCTTCCGGAGCGCCAAAATGCCTGTGCCGGCAGTTACCCGCAAGCGGAGCCGACATCGGCCAAGATCATCTGGCTCAAGGACAAGAAACGCCCCGCCAGCACGGCGAGATCCAGGACGCTGCCGCATCGTTAGCCGTTCAGGACGCCAGGCGCAGGCCATCGCGCGCCGGTTCTTCAATACACTTCTCACGATCGTCGCCGGCCGCACACTTGTTGCCCGGCGTCGATCCTCTTAGGCTGCACGCCTTCCATGGAGGTGTAGCCGATGCCCATTCGATTCTTCATCAAGCAATGGCTGATGCCGCCGGGCGTCCTGTTCCTGCTGCTGCTGGCCGCCTGGTGGCTGCGTACCCGCCGCCCGCGGCTGGCGGGGCTGTGCTTTGCAGTGGGGCTGGGTGGCCTGTGGCTGATGAGTTTGCCCCTGGTGGTGCAGGAGTCGGCACGGTTGCTGGAAACCGAACCGCCTTTGCAGGTCAGCGAGTGGGCGGGCCTTGCCGGCAGGGCGGATGCCATCGTCGTGCTAGGTGCCGGGCGTGAGCGCGGCGACCCGGCTTGGGGTGGGGATGACCAGCCTACGGCAACGGCCCTTGAGCGCATGCGCTTTGCTGCGCGGCTGGCCAAGGCGTCGGGGTTGCCGGTGCTGACCAGCGGTGGCTTGCACTACGGTACGCCGCCGAGCGAGGCGCGGTTGATGGCGGACCGCCTGCATGAGGATTTCGCGGTGCAGGTGAAGTGGAAGGAAGAGGACAGCCGCACGACCTGGGAAAATGCCCAGATGAGCGCCAAGGTGTTGCAGCCGTTGGGTATCCGCCGGGTGGTGGTGGTGACCCAGGCGTGGCACATGCAGCGCTCGCGCTGGAGCTTCGAGCAGGCCGGGTTCGAGGTGGTGCCGGCGCCGGTGGGATTCCTCGGGCGTGATCATGCACGGCCGTTCGGTGGGTTGCTGCCAGAGAGCCGGGCCATGTGGCAAAGCGGGCAGTTGCTCAATGAAGCCGTTGGGTTGTTGGGGTATCGGTTGTTCTATTGAGCCTTGTATTGCTTGTGCTGGCCTCTTCGCGGGTAAACCCGCTCCCACAGGGTCTCCACTGTCGTCGAGGCCAGTGGAGATCCTGTGGGAGCGGGTTTACCCGCGAAGAGGCCGGTGCAGGAGAACTCAAACGGTCTTGGCGATGCGCCCGGCCAGCAACGCCCAGCCCAGCAACAGCACACAGAGGATCGCCAGCGGCCACGAGCGCCACTGCAGGTAAGGCGTCAATTGCTGCATCGGCACCACCTCGCCATACAGCACCGCCTGCTGGAACTGCGGAATTTGCGTGGTAATGCGCCCGAACGGGTCGATCAGCGCGGTTATGCCGTTGTTGGTGGCGCGGATCATCCAGCGGCCGGCTTCCAGTGCCCGCATCTGCGCCATCTGCAGGTGTTGCAGGGGGCCGATGGAGGTGCCGAACCAGGTGTCGTTGCTGATGGTCAGCAGCAGGTCGCTACGCGCCGCCAGGCTCGCCGCGAACTCGGGGTAGACCACTTCGTAGCAGATGTACGGCGCGATCTGGTAACCCTTGGCCTGCAACAGCGGCTGGTCTTCGGGGCCCCGGGCAAAGTCCGACATGGGCAGGTTGAAGAACTCGATCGCGCCACGCAGCATGTCTTGCAGCGGCACATACTCGCCAAACGGCACCAGTTTCTGCTTGAGGTAGGTGCCGTCGCCTTCGCCGGTCACGGTGATGCCGTTGTAATAGCGGCGTTGGTGGTGCACCACCTCACGTACGGGGACGCCGGTGATCAGCGCCGAATGCCGCTCGGCGGCAAAGCGGCCCATCACGTCGATATAGCCCTGGGCCTGGTCCTTGAGCACCGGCACCGCGGTTTCGGGCCAGATCAGCAGGTCTACGGGCTTCGAGGTGAAGGTCATGTCGCGGTACAACGCCAGCTGCGCGTCGATGTGCGCGGGGTCCCATTTCACCTCTTGCTCGACGTTGCCTTGGATGGCGGCCACCTTGAGCGGATCACCCGCAGGCTTGGTCCAGGCGTGCCCCTTGAGGGCCATGCCCAGTACCCAGGGGCCCAGCAACAGCACGCCGGCGACGGCCAGGAACGAGGGCCGGGCGCGTAGCCGATGCAGGTTGCACAGCAAGGCAGCGCTAAGCGCCAGGGTGAAGGAAATCAGCCACACGCCGCCTAGCGGCGCCAAGCCCGCCAAGGGGCCATCGAGCTGGCTGTAGCCCGCATAAAGCCAGGGGAAGCCGGTCAGGAACCAGCCCCGGAAGGCCTCTTGCAACAGCCACAGGGCAGCGAAGCACAAGGCATCGGCCAGCGGCGCCTCGTTGCGCCGCAGCCAGCGCGCCCACAGCCACGTGGGCAGGGCGAAGAACCAGGCAAGGGCGGCGAAGAACGCCAGCAGCAGCAGGATCGCCAGCAGCGGCGAAGCGCCGCCGTAGGTGTTCATGCTGACGTAGATCCACCAGGTGCCGGCGCCGTACAGGCCAAAGCCGAAACACCAGCCGCGGCCCATGGCCTGGCGCGGGCTGAGCTCGCGCAGGCCAAGGTAAAGCAGGGCGATGGACAACAGGGCCAGCGGCCAGATGTTGAACGGCGCCAGGGCCAGGAGGGTGGAAGCGCCGGCCGCCATGGCCAGCAGGTTACCGGGCCAGCCGGGGCGGGTGATCCAACGCATGATTGTCCTTAGCGGGTGATCGGTGTCAGGCGCAGCAGGTGAATCCGCCGGCTGTCGGCATTGAGAATGCGGAACTTGTAGGCACCGATCTCGGTGGTTTCGTTGCGCTTGGGCAGGTGCCCGAACGCGCTCATCACCAGGCCGCCCACGGTGTCGAATTCGTCATCGGAGAAGGTGCTGTCGAAGAACTCGTTAAAGTTCTCGATCGGGGTCAGCGCCTTGACCAGGAAGTCGCCGCTGGGCAGCGGCTTGATGTAGCTGTCTTCCTCGACGTCGTGTTCGTCCTCGATGTCACCGACGATCTGTTCGAGCACGTCCTCGATGGTCACCAGGCCTGCCACACCGCCGTACTCGTCGATGACGACGGCCATGTGGTTATGGTTGGCGCGGAACTCGCGCAGCAGCACGTTCAGGCGCTTGGACTCCGGCACGAAGGTGGCCGGGCGCAGCAGGTCCTTGATGTTGAAGCTGTCGCCGTTCTCTTTGAGGATCAGCGGCAGCAGGTCCTTGGCGAGCAGGATGCCCAGCACATCATCGTGGCTTTCGCCGATCACCGGGTAGCGCGAGTGCGCGGCGTCGATCACCGCCGGCAGGAACTCGCGAGGCGATTGGCTGGCCTTGATGCTGATCATTTGCGAGCGCGGCACCATGATGTCGCGTACCTGCAGGTCAGCAACCTGGATGGCGCCTTCGACAATGGTCAGCGCTTCGCTGTCGAGCAGCTTGTTCTGATGGGCTTCGCGCAGCAGCTCAAGGAGCTCCTGGCGGTTTTTCGGCTCATGGGCAAAAGCCTGGGTCAGTTTACCCAGCCAGGACTTTTGCCCGTTGCTCGATCGATCTTCGCTCATGGCGGTTCTCGTGATCCTTGCAGTATCAGTGTGTGATGGTTTCGTCTTCATCGTCGGCATACGGGTCAGGGTGACCCAGTTCTGCCAGCAATTCTCGTTCCAGGGCTTCCATTTCCTCGGCTTCGTCATCGTCGATGTGGTCGTAGCCGAGCAAGTGCAGGCAGCCGTGGATGACCAGGTGCGCCCAATGGGCTTCCAGGGTTTTGCCCTGTTCGGCGGCCTCGCGCTCGACCACCGCCACGCAGATCACCAGGTCGCCTAGCAGGGGGATATCGAGCAGGTCATCAGGCACGTCGGCCGGGAACGACAGCACATTGGTCGCGTAGTCCTTGTGCCGGTAGGTGTGGTTCAGCTCGCGGCCTTCGGCTTCGTCGACCAGGCGGATGGTCATCTCCGAGTCGGCGCTGCGCTGGCGCAGGGCCAGCTCGCACCAGCGGCGGAAGGCAGCATCGTCAGGGGCGGCGGCGTCCGTGGCCCGTTGCAAGTCAAGTTCAAGCATCTTTGCCGGGGGCCTCTGGCTTGGCCTGACGGCCTTCGAAGCGGTCGTAGGCCTCGACGATGCGTTGCACCAGTGGGTGACGAACCACATCTTTGGGTTGGAAATGGGTAAAGCTGATACCCGGAACGTCCCGGAGCACCTCGATCACGTGCGCCAGGCCCGACTTCGTGCCACGGGGCAGGTCGACCTGGGTGATGTCACCGGTGATCACCGCCGTCGAGCCGAAGCCGATGCGGGTGAGGAACATCTTCATCTGCTCGAGCGTGGTGTTCTGGCTTTCGTCGAGGATGATGAAGCTGTTGTTCAGGGTACGGCCACGCATGTAGGCCAGCGGGGCGATCTCGATCACCTGGCGCTCGATCAGCTTGGCTACGTGTTCGAAGCCCAGCATTTCGTACAGGGCGTCGTACAGCGGGCGCAGGTACGGGTCGATCTTCTGTGCCAGGTCACCGGGCAGGAAGCCGAGCTTTTCGCCCGCTTCGACTGCCGGGCGTACCAGCAGGATGCGGCGCACTTGCTCGCGCTCCAGGGCATCTACGGCACAGGCCACGGCCAGGTACGTCTTGCCGGTACCGGCCGGGCCGATGCCGAAGTTGATGTCGTTGGCCAGGATTTCCTTGACGTACCGCTGCTGGTTGACACCGCGCGGGCGAATGTTGCCCTTGCGCGTGCGCAACGAGACGCTGACCTCGTTGACCGCCGGGTTGTCGATGTTCTCGACGGTCGATTCCTGCAGGTACAGGTGGACCGTTTCTGGCGACAAGTCGGTGGCCTTGGCCTCGCGGTAGAGGCGGCGCAGCAGTTGCTCGGCAGCGGAGGTGGTCTTGGGTTCGCCGATCAGTTCGAACTGATTGCCGCGGTTGCGGATCTCGATGGCCAGGCGTTGCTCGATGAGGCGCAGGTGCTCGTCGAACTGGCCGCACAAGTTGGCGAAACGGTGGGCCTCGAAAGGTTCGAGGATGAAACGATGAGGTTCTATGGGTGCGTTCAAGGTCGTTTTTAGCCGCCCGACGGCAATGGGTGTGAGCTCAAGAATAACCCTTGAATGGCAGTGGCGAAAGCACTGAAACGTTCAACGGTATGTAGGGCCTGTTCTGGCCTCTTCGCGGGTGAACCCGCTCCCACAGGTACTGCGCAGGTTTCAAGGCCGGTGGAGCGCCTGTGGGAGCGGGTTTACCCGCGAAGAGGCCGGCACTGCTATGATGCGCACCTTTTCTTACGCATGTGTTATCCCGCCAACCATGAGCAAACGCGAACCCGCCATCTATAAAGTGATCTTCCTCAACCAGGGGCAGGTCTTCGAGATGTATGCCAAGCAGATCTACCAGAGCGACCTGTGGGGCTTCCTGGAAATCGAGGAGTTCGTCTTCGGCGAGCGCACCCAGGTGGTGGTCGACCCCAGCGAAGAGAAGCTCAAGAGCCAGTTCGAGGGCGTGATCCGCAGCTTCGTGCCGATGCATTCGATCGTGCGCATCGACGAGGTCGAGCGCTTGGGCACGGCGAAGATCAGCGAGGCCAAGGGCGGCGGCAATGTGATGCCGTTCCCCATGCCGATGCCAGAGAAGTAGGGCGTTTCAGGGAAGTGGCGAGAACGGCGAGCGCCCTTCGGCGTTCTGCAGTTCAAGCAGGTACTTGCGGAAGATCTGGCCGAGCACCTGGGTCGCGTGTTCCAGCTCGTCGCGGGGCATCTGCTCGGTCACTTCGTCGGCCATGTCCAGCGCATCTTCGGCGCCGTTGACCGCCGCCATCTTCAGCAGAATGTAGGCCTGCACGTTATTGGCCTTGACCCCTTCGCCGCGGAAGAACATGGCGCCAAGCCGGTATTGGGCCTGGGCGTGGCCTTGCAACGAGGCCTGCTGAAACCAGTTCAGGGCCTTGTTCAGGTCTTTGGGCGTCTGGGTGTAGTAGTACTCGCCCAGTTCGAACTGCGCCTGGGCATCCCCCGTCGTCGCCGTCTGCTCGCAGGCCTTGAGGGCATTGGCGAGGTCTTCTGGCTGAACATTCAGGGTGCAGCGGCTCGTCGCTGGAATCAGCAATGAGTTACCACCCTCCGCCAGGGCCAGCAGGGGCTGAAGAAGCAACAGGCAGCCCAGGGTCAGGGCGCGGCCGGTGCGGTTCATGGGGATCGACTTACCTCTGCAAAGCTGCGGCCAATGTCTCTGGTGGCACATTATGGGATAAGCAGCGCCAACCTTACAAAGTTTTACGCGAAATTCTGTCGGGTTGGGGAAGTCAGCTGATTGTGTAGGAGCGGCCTTACGTCGCGAAAGGGCTGTAAGGGCGCTCCTACAGGGGCAGATGTGGCGGTTTACTTCAGTGCAGCAAAGGCCTTTTCAGCGGCATCCAGGGTGATCTGCAGCTCCTTGTCGCCATGGGCGATGGAGGTGAAGCCCGCCTCGAACGCGCTTGGCGCCAGGTACACGCCACCGTCGAGCATCAGGTGGAAGAAGCGCTTGAAGCGATCCGCATCGCTGGCCATCACGTCGTCGAAGGTGACGATGTCATCGGCGCCGCTGAAGTACAGGCCGAACATGGCGCCCGCCTGTGTGGTGACGAACGGTACGCCAGCGGCATCGGCACGCTGTTGCAGGCCGTCGAGCATGCGGCTGGTGAAATCGGTCAGTTCGGCGTGGAAGCCTGGGCGGCTGATCAGTTTCAGCGTGGTCAGGCCGGCGGCCATGGCCAGCGGGTTGCCCGACAGGGTACCGGCCTGGTAGACCGGGCCCAGCGGGGCGATGCAGCCCATGATCTCGCGCTTGCCGCCGAAGCAGCCGACCGGCATGCCGCCGCCGACGATCTTGCCGAAGGTCGACAGGTCAGGGGTGATGCCATAGTAGCCTTGGGCGCCGCCCAGCGAGACGCGGAAGCCGGTCATCACTTCGTCGAAGATCAACACCACGCCGTGCTTGTCGCACTGCTCGCGCAGGCCTTCGAGGAAGCCCGGGGCTGGCGGTACGCAGTTCATGTTGCCGGCGACCGGCTCGACAATGATGCACGCCACGGTCTGGCCGACGTCAGCCAGGGTTTTTTCGACCGCGGCAATGTCGTTGAACGGCAGGGTCAGGGTGTGTTTGGCGAAGTCAGCCGGCACGCCCGCCGAGCTTGGCACGCCTTGCGTCAGAAGGCCCGAGCCGGCTTTCACCAGCAGGCTGTCGGAGTGGCCGTGGTAGCAGCCTTCGAACTTGATGATGGCGTCGCGGCCGGTGTAGCCACGGGCCAGGCGGATGGCGCTCATGGTGGCTTCCGTGCCCGAGCTGACCATGCGGACCATTTCCATCGACGGCACGAGCGAGCAGACCAGGTCGGCCATCTCGGTTTCCATGGCGGTCGGGGCGCCGTAGGACAGGCCGTGTTGCAGTTGGTTGCGCACCGCATCGAGCACTTCAGGGTGGCCGTGGCCGAGGATCATCGGGCCCCAGGAACCCACGTAGTCGACGTAGCGCTTGTCGTCTTCGTCAACGACATAGGCGCCTTCGGCGTGCTTGAAGAACAACGGCGTGCCGCCAACGCTCTTGAACGCGCGGACGGGCGAGTTGACGCCACCCGGGATGTGCTTCTGGGCTTGGGCGAACAGGGTTTCGGAACGGGACATGGGATCTTCTCTCGAAATCAGGAAGCGAACAGGGCGTTGAAGGCACGGGCGCGGCGGGTGACTTCCTGCGCGCTATCGGTACCAAACAGGCCGTGGATCACCGCCAGCAGGTCGGCGCCATGGGCGACCAACGGGGCAGCGTTGTCGAGGGTGACGCCGCCGATCACGGCGATCGGCAGCTTGACCTGGGCGCGGGCCTGTTCCAGCAGGTCGAGGCTGGCGGCCGGTGCGCCCGGCTTTGTCACGGAGTTGAAAAAGCGACCGAAGGCCACGTAGCTGGCGCCTTCGCTGGCGGCCTGGCGGGCCAGGTCGAGCTGCGCGTGGCAGGTCGAGCCGATGATGGCCTCGCGGCCCAGCAACGCACGGGCCGGGGTCAGCGGGCCGTCGGTCTGGCCCAGGTGCACGCCGACACCCAGGCGTGCGGCCAGTTCGGCGTCGTCGTTGATGATCAGCTGGGTGTCGTAGCGCTCGCACAGTTGCTTCAAGGCTTCGGCTTCGCGCAGGCGACGCGCGGCGTCGTCACTCTTGTCGCGGTACTGCAACAGTCGCACCCCGCCGTCCAGGGCCGCTTCGACATGGGACAGAAAACGGCCGGCGAGCAGCTGGCTGTCGGTGATTGCGTACAGACCGCGTAGCTTCATCTGAAAGCCTCGTATCAGGAGCAGAAATCCAGGGGCAGGCGGCGCGGCACGTACTGGCCCTTGCCCAGTTGCTCGGCGTCACGCAGGGTGCGCCAGGTGTAGTCCAGGGCGCTGCGCACAGCGCTTTGCAGTGCTTCGCCCAGGGCCAGTCGGCCGGCCAGGGCGCTGGCCAGGGTGCAACCGGAACCGTGGTAGCTGCCTGGCAGGCGTTGGCAGGTCCAGGTCAGGCGTTGGCCATCGCGGCTGTACAGGCGGTTGTGGATTTCGTCTTCGTCGCCGTGACCCCCGGTAATCAACAGGTGTCTACAGAACGGCAACAGTTTCTCGGCACACTCGTCGGCAGTGCCTTCAGGCAGCTCGGCGAGAATGCGCGCTTCCGGCAGGTTCGGCGTGGCGATGGTCGCCAGCGGCAGCAGGCGTTCGCGCACGGCGTAACCCACTTCGTCCTTGCCCAGGCGGCCACCGCCACCGGCACGCAGCACCGGGTCGCAGACCAGCGGCAGGTGCGGGTGGGCGGCAAGCAGTTCGGCGACGGTGTCGACCATGTCGATCGAACCGAGCATGCCCAGCTTGACGGCCGCTACCGTGGAGTCAGCCAGCACGGCGTTGGCCTGGGCCAGCACCCACTCGCGGTCGAGCACGCGGAAGTCGGAAACATTGACGGTATCCTGGACGGTCAGGGCGGTCACCGCGGGTGCGGCGTGACAGCCTTGGGCGATCAGGGCTTCGATATCTGCCTGCAAGCCGGCGCCGCCACTGGGGTCGTGGCCGGAGAGACAGAGGACAACGGGGCGGGAGCTGTAGGTATTCATGGGCGGCGAGCTTACCACCAAACCCATTTGTGGGGATCGTCCTACAAACGAGTTTTGCTGATCGACTGGTCAGATTCAGGTGTGTTGTTCTGCTGAAAGTATTGATTTAGAGCCTTTGGGCCGCAATTCGAGATGGCCGATTGCCAGGTAGGAAAGCTATGCTAGAGTGCTCGGATAACTCGACAAACGGGTTCTGCCGGATTACGTCGTCTCAAACGGATGGGAGGCAACCGCGACGCGACCGGACAGGCCATGCTGGGGCTGTATGCGCTATTTGCTGATTGTGCTTCTGGGCTTGTTGCCCGTGCTGGCCGTTGCGGTCGACTTCGACGACGCTACCCGCCATCTTCCGCTGGGCGAAACCCTTCAGGTCTTCGAAGACCCTGATGGCAGTACCAGCATTGCCCAAGTCAGTGAGCCCACGTTCGCCAAGCACTTTCGGGCCCATCACGAGCCTGTGTTGAACGCGGGTTATTCCACGTCGGTGTTCTGGTTGAAGATCGACCTGCGTTACCTGCCGTCAGCCGCTGCCACCCCCCGCCAATGGCTGCTGGAACTGGCCTACCCCCCCCTGGATCACCTCGAGTTGTACCTGCCCGACAGCACCGGTACCTACCGCCTGGCCCAGCGCACGGGCGACGCCTTGCCTTACGCCAGCCGGCAGATCCGGCAGAACAACTACCTGTTCGAGTTGCCGCTGCCCCCAGGCCAGGCGACCACCGTCTACTTGCGCTTGCACAGCCAGGGTTCGGTGCAGGCGCCGCTGGCGCTATGGTCGGCCGAGGCCTACATGGAGGACCAGCCCACGCGCTTGTACGTACTGGGCATGATCTACGGCGTGTTGCTGGTGATGCTGGTGTACAACCTGTTCATCTACCTCAGCGTGCGGGATGTCAGCTACCTCTACTACATCCTCTACATCGCCTCGTTCGGTCTTTATCAGGTTTCGGTGAACGGTGCGGGGGTCGCCTACTTCTGGCCGGACAGCCCCTGGTGGGCGAATGCCTCGACGCCCTTGTTCATTGGCGCTGCCGGTTTGTTCGGCTGCCAGTTCGCCCGGCATTTTCTGCAATTGGGCAAGATCAGCCGTGGCTTCGACCGGTTGTTGCAACTGCTGATGCTGGGCGGTGGTTTGGTGATGGTCTTGGCCGTGAGCATGCCGTATGGCATCGCCCTGCGCATGGCCACGGTGCTGGCGTTGCTGTTCACCGTCAGCATCTTTGCCGCTGGCGTGTATGCCTGGTCGCGCGGTTTGCGGGTGGCGCGCTGGTTCATCATCGCCTGGTCGGCGTTTTTGCTGGGCGGGCTGGTCAACACCTTGATGGTGCTGGGTTACTTGCCGAACGTGTTTATCACGATGTATGCCAGCCAGTTGGGCTCGGCGCTGGAGGTGGCGCTGCTGTCGCTGGCGCTGGCCGACCGTATCAACAGCCTGCGCGAGCAACAGGCGCAGACCCTGCGTGAAACCGGTCGAACCCTGGAGCAGTTGAACCTGCAACTGGCCAGGAGCAACCGCTTGAAGGACGAGTTCCTGGCCACGGTCACCCATGAACTGCGCACCCCGATGAATGGTGTGATCGGCTCGCTTGAGCTGATGCACACCCTGCCGATGGAGGCCGAAATGGCCCAGTACCATCGCACAGCGGTCACGTCGGCGCAGAGCATGATGGACATGGTCGACGACATCCTCACCCTCTCCGAGCTGCAGGGCGGCCGCTTGCGTGTGCAGGCCGCGCCCTTCAGCCTGCGTAACATGCTGCAAGGCTTGCGAGCCGCACACGCTGGCCAGGCGCTGGGCAAAGGGTTGTACCTGAGCCTGGACATACCTGCCGATCTGCCAGACGCGCTGCTGTCCGATGCGCAAAAACTGGCCCGTTGCCTGGGTTGCCTGCTGGACAACGGCCTGAAGTTCACCGATCAGGGTGGGGTCATGCTGCAGGTGCGCGGCCAGCGCCTGGGGCCGGACAACTTGGCGCTTACCTTCACGGTCAGTGACAGCGGCATCGGCTTTGATGATCTCGACCAGGCCACGCTTTATCAGCGTTTTTTCCAGGTTGACGGTTCCATGACCCGGCGTTATGGCGGGCTGGGGATCGGCTTGTCGATTTGCAGGCAGATGGGCGAGTTGCTGGGGGCCACGCTGTCGCATGAATCTACGCGCGGGTTGGGGAGCCGGTTCGAGTTGACGATGAAAGTCGCGATATCGCAGGTGCAGTTGCCTCCGCACTCTCAGCAGACGCGTCGCTCCTTCTAGTAGTAGGTGTATCGATAGCGGGCAGGACGCGTTTGGGGCTGACAGGCGCCCGCCACGGGAGGTATAGCGCCTGGGAAATCGAGCGCCGCCCGCGCGGCGCATTGCAGCACAAGGCTGCTCCTATATTTCTTCCGGGCCAGTTATTCCGCGCGATCCCTTGGTGCATGGCGCGATATCGTGCCGGACCAACAAGGCGGTCGCGCGCCGCCCTCACAGGCGTGACTGGCCCGAAACAGATGTAGGAGCAGCCTTGTGCTGCGAAGCGCCGCGCGGGCGGCGCTCGGTCTCATAGGCGCTAAATGTGTTGTGGCGAGCACCTTTCAGCCCTGATGCATTCTCAAATCATGCCCCCGCGACCTACAACAACTCCAGCCTCTTCCTACGCATCTGCACAGGAGCCATGGCCAAGGCGTTGCTGGATGATACGCCTCAGCCAAGGCTAGGCAGCGCGGGTTACTGCATTCATGGTGCGTAAGCCGACAAATAGCCAAAAAGAGCGGTAATGGGCATCCAGCAGACAATCAGCCATAGAACATTTGCCCAAGTTATTTTTGAATTTTCAAACCCACACGCATCACCCTCACAAACATTGACTGATTGCTGTATCTGTACCATTGCCACCGAGAAAAAGGTGGTGTAGAGGAGTGTGAGCATAATCGGGATTAGGGTGAAAGCTGAGAGTGGCAGGCTATCGAATAACTTTTCGGATATATAGAATTCCCAGCCCACTATCATCAGGATGGGTGCGTAAAACATCAGAGTGACACCGACCGCACTACCTTCTACAGGCCGGTTCGCTTGAGTGCAGCGCGCGACGATTTTTTTCATTAGGAAGTAGATTGTTACAGCGCCGAAAATTGTACAAAGCAGCGGGATGAGTCTGAGGCCATGCTGACCTCTGATGAGTAACCAGTGTCGATAGTACCAGTAGTAAAGGTACAGGCCCATTGATAAAGATCCCATGATCATGAGCTTTGATATGGAGATGACATAGAGCTGTGTTTTTTGGGGCTACTCGTGAGGGTGCTTCTGGTCGGAGCTCATTTGGTGTTCTCTCATTTTATCAGCTTCATTAGGTAATATGCCGCTACCCAGACAACTCCAATAGTGTTTAACGAAGATGCAATGAGTATTTTTCTTCTTAAATACCTAGGGAATTGTAAGTGGTCTTGCTCATTCAGTAGTCCGCTGCGAATGCTCGAAGCGGGGGATCCAATGGCGCCAGCGATTACAGAAATAACTAGAATTCTGGAACGTATTTTTTTCTCTCCCCACATGCCGGTCGCAAATGGGAGACACGCGCTCCGTTGGAGTGCTGAGGTCATTTCTTTATATTGGCGAGAGCAAGCGATGTGAAGGTCAGATGCAAGCCCGATCAAGGCGAGGCAGATAGGAGTGCCTAACAAAAATAGCCTTAGTTTCACGTCAAGGTGATCAATCATTTCCAGAGCCTTCGAAGATTGATTCGCCATGTTTCATGCCGCCAACGCTTCCAGTCAAAGCAGTTTTGCCTATGTGGTGCTAGCTGTATATGAAGTAAGTTATACCAAAGCAGGCTGCGCCTAGGTAAAGTAGATAATTGCAGAGCAGTAGCTGTTTTTTTAAGTTTTTCGGGAATTTGTCGATATCTTTTGGGTCTAGTTTGTTGTGGCGGGCATGCAGATTTTTTATTGGCCAGAATAATACGGCTGATACGACTCCTATTAGCTGTAGTCGTGAGCGAAGGCTTTGTTTGCCCCATATGGCAACATTCAATTTCAGCCAGTAGCTGCTTGGTAATGCAGAAATCATTGTCTCCAGCGTTTTGGGTTGCGCCAAGCGGATATAAAGTGCCAATCCGGTCATGATCATGAAACATGATGTTGTCGCCATAAGTAGTTTCATTGTTTTCGCTGAAAGTTCCGTGTATAGGAGCAGCATTGTGCTGCGAAGCGCCGCGCGGACGGCGCTCGATCTCACAGGCGCTAAATGTGTTTTGGCGTTGAAGGCGAGGAAGTTGGCAGTACGGCTTGACGTTTATCGGGAGTCTGCATTGTATTTTCTCTGCAGTGGCTATATTAAAAAGTAGTTGATAGTAAGCCAGATAAATCCGATGGTACTCGTCCATGAAGCGACAACTAATTTTGTTCTCAGATTGCTGGGTAGTTGATCGTAGTCTCGTGCATCCAGTATGCCTCTGCGGATGCTGGACTTGGGGGATGTAACGGCGCCAGTGATCATAAAAATCACCAAAAGCCTCGAACGTATATTTTTTTCACCCCAAAGCGCGACGGCATAGGAGAGGCATTTGCTCCGGGAGAGCGCTTTGGCCATTTTTGCATATTGACTAGAGCAAGCGATGTGAAGGTCAGATACAAGCCCGGCCAAGGCGAGGAAGAAAGGAGTGCCTAACAACAATAGCCTTAGTTTTACGTCAAGGTGGTCAATCATTTTCAGAGTCCTCGAAGATTAATTCTCCATGTTTCATGCCGGCAACGCTACTAGCCAAAGCTCCTGCGCACGAAATCACTATTCCGCATGCGAAAGCGTCATTGATCGGGCTACATCGCTTTCTTGAAGTATAAATAGCTCGCAAATGCTAGTGCTGCTCCAGCGAACATCAACAGTTCGGCTGATTTTAGTTGGCGTTTTAGTTTTTTAGGGAAGTTTTCTACCTCGCGCTTGTCCAATTTGTTCAAGCGGATGTGAATGGCATAGGTTGGCCAGCTCAGCAGGCAGCCAATTGCGCAGGCGAGCCAGAATCGTCCTTTCAATCCAAGAGATTTGAAGGGAGTGGTAATGGAATTCAGATAATAGCTGCTCGACAGTGAAGTGAGCATGGTTTCAAGGTTTTTGGTCCAGGCCAGCCTAGCAATCATGAATATCCCTAGGAATATCATGAACCAAGGAGCCAGTAGCGCTACTATTTTCCAGGCGAAGGGGTGGTTTACTATTTTTAAAATTATATCCATTCTACTCGTCCCGAGGCCTCATTGGCTCTGTGATTTCAAAGACTACCTCGCCGACTTCTTCGCCGGCGGCCATTCCACCCACACTACCAGCCATTGATCCCGCACCTGTTATAGCAATACTGCAAACGGCTGCTCCAATGGGGCCAAAGCCCACGCAAGCTACGATAGCCAGCCTGCTGGCTATTGCTCCAGTTATGACGCCACCTGTTACCCCACCCAAAAAATTTCCAGTTTCTTTTAATTTGATTTTTTTGCAGCTCTCAGTATCACCTGCTCGGCAAGCCTCCTTGATTTTTAACAGTGAACTACCACCGCCGAGCGCCATGCCTATATGTCCCCCAGCTTTCAGGTATTTCGACATGCTTGCCAACTTATCCAGGTGGGTTGAATACCCCGGAATCTGCCCCGGTGCTCCAGCTTTGCTCCAATGATGAACAAGGCTCCGGCTGGATATCCCCAATCCTCGACGCAGGGTGTCGTAACTACCAAGCTCCATACGCTTGTTAAGATAACTTACCCTCAGCTTGGCATTCAGTTGCCGGAACAGTTCTTTACGCTCGGCGAAGAACTCCGCGCTGCGCAGGTGTCCATGCTTCGAGAACTGCTGCTGATGCAGCTTTTCGATATTGCGCAGTGTGGTGCCTAGTTCATCTAGCGATTTGGCCATCATCGCCTCGCTCACCCCCATCGCCAGGCTTACATCGCTAAGCAAACCGGCAATCTCGGCCTGGTGACGCATCATGAAGTTGGCTTCTTCGGGTGTCAGCTCTGCCAAGGCTTCACGTGCAAGTTCCGCCGCACTCATCGCGTGCATTTCCTGGCGAGTGCAGGCGTGGCCGTTCCGTGGGTCGCCGATAATGAAAATTTCGCCGGCTTTGAAGCCTTGTTGATAAGTCGGGTTGAGCCTTTTCAACATGGCATCCGGCAGTACCGATTGTGTATCACTCAGCCTAGTTAGCACCTGGTCGTACGACATGCTGCGTGGAATGATGTAAAAGCCTGGCTCTAGCTCTGGCAGCCTGGCAGCTGCGGGCTGGTTAGCATGACGGGTGGGTGTGCTGCTGTTTGTTTGAGAGGCAGCCTGAGGTGTGGGCAATGTGACTGATGTACTTCGGGGATGAGGTCGCTGGTGCATGGGCGCGACTACCCGATTGCTGCCTATTGGGCAACCGCACTGGACCAGTGCGCCATCCACGGCGGTCGGTATCCCGTCCTGCTTCCATCGACTTTCGCCTTCAACGATGGTCCCTTCGTTACCGCAGAGTGGGCAGGGTGTTGTTTTGTCGCCCACCAGCAGCCAGCCGCTCCCGTGTACACGCCCACGTGCCTGGCCGGCGATACAGATGGCACCGGTGGTGGTCTGGTCGCCGTCGAGTCCCTGGCCTTTGCCAAGGATGTTCATACGCTGGCTCATGGTTCGACGCTTCCTAAAAGGGTGGAAGCCCGAACCTAGCACTCTGGAAACGGCACATTTCACTGGAAGAATGGTTTAGGAAACCTCCTACACGAAATGCAGATTTGGATGTCGTCCGATAATCACCGCCGCAGCCAAATGCCATCCCGATTAGTCATTTTTGTCACTTTGACTGACCCCCAGGGAGTGCTTCACTGGGACTTTCAGGCCTGCACGGATCCAGGAGCTGCCAATGAACCTGCACCAGTACGCTGAAACCCACGAAGTCACCAACCAGCCGCCGTCCCTCGACGGCGCCAACCTGTACCGCCTTGACCAAACCTTGCAGGAGTGGTCGCGGCGTTTTGGCGCTGGCTGGGCCGAGTCGCGGATCGATGCTTACGGTGCCTTGGCCGGTGGGCCGCTGATGGCTGCGGGCTTCTTGGCCAACGCGCACAAGCCCGAATTCAGCAGCCACGACCGTTATGGCCATCGTATTGACTTGGTCGAGTTCCACCCGGCCTACCACGAGCTGATGCGCACTGCCGTCGAGCACGGTCTGCCTTCTCTGCCATGGGCAGAACCCCGTGCCGGTGCGCATGTGGCGCGCGCGTCGATGACCTACCTGCACAGCCAGGCCGAAGCTGGCACTGGCTGCCCGCTGACCATGACTTTCGCCGCCGTGCCGGCGCTGCGCCTTCAGCCCGAACTGGCCGAATACTGGCTGCCGAAAATCCTGGCCTGCGAATATGACCCGCGCAACGTCGGGGACCGGCACAAGGCCGGGGTTACCCTGGGCATGGCCATGACCGAGAAGCAGGGCGGCACCGACGTGCGTGCCAACACCACGCGGGCCTACCCGGTCGGTGCGCCGGGCCCTGGCCAGGCGTATGAACTGGTCGGGCACAAGTGGTTTTGCTCGGCGCCGATGTGCGATGCCTTTCTTACCCTGGCCCAGACCGAAAAAGGCCTGAGCTGCTTCCTGTTGCCCCGCCATCGCCCAGATGACAACCGCAACCAGTTCTATATCCAGCGCTTGAAAAACAAGCTGGGCAACAGCTCCAATGCGTCCAGTGAAGTCGAGTTTCGGGGCGCCCTGGCGTGGATGGTGGGTGAAGAAGGGCGGGGTGTGCCGACCATTATCGAGATGGTCGCCATGACCCGTTTCGACTGCATGGTTGGCTCCAGTGCCCTGATGCGCCAGGCCCTCACCCAGGCCGCCCATCATTGCGCGTTCCGTAAGGTCGGCGGCCGGGTATTGAACGAGCAGCCGCTGATGCAGAACGTGCTGGCCGACCTGGCGCTGGAGAGCGAGGCGGCGCTGGCCCTGAGCCTGCGCATGGGGCAGGCCCTGGAGCAGCTCGATGACCCGCAGCAGGCGCATTTTGCCCGGCTGGTCACAGCGGTGGGCAAGTACTGGATCTGCAAGCGTGCCCCGGCAATGATCAACGAGGCCGCCGAATGCCTGGGCGGGGCCGGGTACGTCGAAGACAGCATCCTGCCGCGGTTGTACCGCGAAGCACCGGTCAACTCGACCTGGGAAGGCTCGGGCAATGTGCAGTGCCTGGATGTGTTGCGGGCGTTGTCCAAGGAGCCGGGGGTGCTGGACGCGCTGTTCACCGAGCTGGGTGATGGCCATGGCGACCCACGGCTGGCTGCGCACATTGGCAACCTCAAGGGGGCGTTCGCCGACACCACCGACATCCAGTACCGCGCCCGTCAGCTGACCGAGGACATTGCACTGGCGCTGCAGGCCAAGCTGCTGCTGGAGGCGGGTAATGCGGTGGTCAGCGATGCGTTCATCGGCAGCCGCCTGGCCGGTGGTGGTCGGGCCTATGGCGCGCTGCCGCGGGGTGTGGATGTTCAGGCGCTGGTGGCAAGGGCCACGCCGGTCTGGCAAGACTGATCAATGGGGGTGTATTTAGCCACGAAGGCAGGCAAGATGGTCCACATGCATGTCCAGACAGGAAGCACAGTGTGAGCCACGCTTTTGTAGTCGTTGATACCCCAGAACAGGCCGTCGACCGTCTGGCGGCCCTGCATGAACAGGCCACCGGTGCCCTCAGCCAAGCCCTCAAGCGCTACCTCAAGGACCGAACCGAGCCCGATGCCGACGAGCGCGGGCTGTTCCGTTATCCCGCGCTGCGCCTGACCTATTACAGCCAGGGTGAGGTCGCGGCCACCACGCGTGCCTACGCCAAGGTCCAGGTCGCCGGCACCTACAGCGTCACCGTCACCCAGCCAGCTGCGTTCCGTGGCTATCTGCTCGAGCAACTGCGCCCGCTCATGCACGACTACACCGTGACAGTGGAAGTGGGTGTGAGCGAGCAGAACATCCCGTACCCCTACGTGGTCGACCAGGGCGACGAACTGGCCGGCAGCGGCATCACTGCCGCCCAGCTGGCGCGGGTGTTCCCCAGCACTGACCTGTCGGCAGCCACCGACAATATCGCCGATGGCCTGTACGACTGGGACAGCACCGAAACCCTGCCGCTGGCGCTGTTCGATGCCGCGCGTGTCGACTTCTCGCTGCGTCGCCTGGTGCACTACACCGGCAGCGACTGGCGGCATGTACAGCCGTGGATTTTGCTGACCAACTACCACCGCTATGTCGACCAGTTCATCAGCCATGGCCTTGAGCAACTGCGTGACGACCCGCGTTTCGTGCGCATGGTGCTGCCGGGCAACGTGGTGATCGAAAAGGGTATGGATCATGGCGAAACCCAGGCCCTGGTGGCCAGCGTGGTCTGGCACCGTTACCAGATGCCGGCCTACCACCTGATCGCCGCCGACGGCGACGGCGTGACCTTGGTCAACATCGGCGTCGGCCCTTCCAATGCCAAGAACATCACCGACCACCTGGCCGTGCTGCGCCCGCACTGCTGGCTGATGATCGGCCACTGCGGCGGCCTGCGTCAGTCGCAGACCATCGGTGACTATGTGCTGGCGCACGCGTACATGCGGCGCGACGGCATTCTTGACCGTGTGGTGCCGCCAAACATTCCGATTCCGGCCCTGGCCGAGGTGCAGATGGCCTTGCAGGAGGCAGCAGCACAAGTGACCGGT
This sequence comes from Pseudomonas sp. ITEM 17296, assembly GCF_028895205.1. Taxonomy (NCBI): domain Bacteria; kingdom Pseudomonadati; phylum Pseudomonadota; class Gammaproteobacteria; order Pseudomonadales; family Pseudomonadaceae; genus Pseudomonas; species Pseudomonas sp. ITEM 17296. The sequence continues at coordinate 471,984 of NZ_WJRS01000001.1, forward strand.
GAGCGCGGCGAACAGCTGAAAAAGCGCCTGCGCACCGGCACTGTGTTGACCTACGACGACCGTAACTGGGAACTGCGCTGGGCCCAGGAGCGGCCATTGATCAACCTGTCACGTGCAGTGGCGGTGGACATGGAGAGTGGCACCATTGCCGCCCAAGGCTACCGGTTGCGGGTGCCGTACGGCACGTTGCTGTGTGTCTCCGACAAGCCGCTGCACAGCGAGATCAAGCTGCCGGGCTCGGCCAACGCGTTCTACAACCGGGCGGTCAGCCAGCATTTGAAGATCGGCATTGCCGCCCTCGACCTGCTACGTACCGAGCTCAATTCGTTGCACTCGCGTAAACTGCGCAGCTTCGATGAGCCGCCGTTCCGCTGAGGATCCATGCCACTGCCACCCCGTTCCAAGCCGCGCCGCCCTCAGGCGCGGCCTGCCGACCCGCGTCGCCAGCCCAAGGCGCCGCCGGCCGAGCCACGCCTGATCCTGTTCAACAAGCCGTTCGACGTGCTGACCCAGTTCAGCGATGGTGAAGGGCGCGCGACCCTCAAGGACTTCATCGACATCCCGGGCGTTTACCCGGCCGGGCGGCTGGACCGCGACAGTGAAGGCCTGCTGCTGCTGACCAACCATGGCGGCCTGCAGGCGCGCATCGCCGACCCCAAGCACAAGCTGGCCAAGACGTACTGGGTACAAGTGGAAGGTGAGCCGAGCGACGAGCAGTTGCAACGCCTGAGCGAGGGGGTGATGCTCAATGACGGCCCGACCTTGCCGGCCGAGGCCCGCCGCCTGGATGAACCTGAACTGTGGCCGCGCAACCCGCCGGTACGTTTTCGCAAGAGCGTGCCGACCCATTGGCTGGAGCTGGTGATTCGCGAAGGGCGCAACCGCCAGGTGCGGCGAATGACGGCGGCGGTGGGGTTGCCCACCTTGCGCCTGGTGCGGGTGCGGATTGGCGACTGGACGCTGGACGGCCTGGACCAAGGCTGTTGGCGCGAAGTGCCAGCCAAACTACCTCGGTAGGAGCAGCCTTGTGCTGCGAAAGGGCCGGTATGTTCGACCTAGATCTTGGCGAGCGGCCAGGGGCCTCTTCGCAGCACAAGGCTGCGCCTACACCCCTTCCAGAAACGCCACTACCACGCTCTTGATGATAAAGGCCAGTACCCCAAGCCCCAGCACGAAGAACAGGATCAGGGTGCCGAACCGCCCGGCCTTGGACTTTTTCGCCAGGTCCCAGACGATAAAGCCCATGAAACCGATCAACACGGTGACGAGGATGATCATCATCCATTCTTCGAATACGGCGGGATCCATCAGTGTTCTCCAGGCAGGCTGAGCGCTCGATCATACGCCGGGCGATGAAGTATTCAACGCAGGTGGGTCAATGGAAGCTCGGTACTGGCCAGTACCTGGTTCAGCACGAAGCTCGAACGCACGCTGGTGACGCCTTCGATGCGGGTCAGGCTGCCGAGTAGCAATTTCTGATAGTGGTCCATGTCCGGTACCACCACCTTGAGCTGGTAGTCGGCGTCCATACCGGTGACCAGGCTGCATTCAAGCACCTGGGGCAAGTTGCGGATGGCGGCCTCGAAGGTCTCGAAGCGCTCTGGGGTGTGGCGGTCCATGCCGATCAGGACATAGGCGGTCAGGCTCAACCCCAGCTTCTTGCGATCGAGCAGGGCAACCTGGCGCGAGATGTAGCCGTCGTCCTCAAGTTGTTTGACCCGACGCGAGCACGGCGAAGGCGACAAGCCGATGCGTTCGGCCAGCTCCTGGTTGGAAATGCGCGCATCGCGCTGCAGTTCGGCGAGGATGCTCAGGTCGTAGCGGTCAAGTTTGCTCATGGAATATGCCTTTTCTGTTCAGATTGCGGTGAATTATCAATCTAAGGTGAAAAATTGCGCAAGTGCTATTTATCTGAGCAATCTTCGCAATCCTCTGTCGCCCGCTGCCCGGTATCTTTATCCACAGAATCACTGCCCGGACATCAGTCCACGGCGACGCGCTCTAGGCGAGCGGTCGCGGCCCGGCCATCCAACAGGATCCGCCAGGCCCCCGGGCTACACACCGTCCAGAAGACGGCGTGAGGTGAGCCGGCGCCACAAGTGCCGAGCACGGACGACAATTCCCAAAGGGAGGCCCAACGGCCTCCCTTTTTTCATGTCCGCGATTTTAAGTTGCCGGTGTGGCCGGCGCGGTAGACTGGCAGCGGCTGCAGTCATTTTGATCGAGAGGGGCACCATGAAGTCGCGCATCTGGCAGTGGGCAGGTGTTGGTTTGGTTACGTTGAGCATCAGCTTTGGCGCTGTGGCGCAGGGGCCTGATGAGGGGCATGGCGGGGGCCATGGCGGCAACGGGCCACAGGACCCGAACGGCGCCGCCGCGGGCCGCTCCCCGCTCAACTCGCGCGACGAAGTACGCCAGACGCAGCCCCCGCGCCAGGGTTATTACCAGGACATCCCCCGGCACAATGGCGATAACCGCTATTGGCAAGCCGGTGGGCCGGGGCAGCGGCCGGGCGGTGACTGGCAGGGGCGCCCGGACGGCCATGGCAATGGCTGGGGGCCAGGGCCGCAGTATCGCCCAGGGCAGACCATCGACCGCTTCCCGGATCGCTACTGGAAGGTGCCTTACCGCGGGCACGACTACTTCTATTCGGGCGGCTATTGGTATCGACCGCACGGCGGCAGTTACATCGTCGTGGCACCGCCTTATGGTGCGCGGGTGGAGTACCTGCCGGCGTATGCCCGTGAGGTTTGGCTGGGTGGGGCGCTGTTCTTCCTGGTAGCCGATACCTATTACCAGTACCTGGCGGACAGCCGCGAGTATGTGGTGGTGAACCCGCCGATGGCTGCACCCGCGCCTGTACCACCCGCAGTTGGCGGCTACGACGTGGTGGCTTATCCAATGTATGGCCAGGGGCAGGAACAGCAGGAACAGGACCGCTACCAGTGCCACCGTTGGGCGGTGACCCAGTCAGGCTTTGACCCGGCGACGGCGGCCTATGCACCCCCTTTGAATGTGACCGATACCTACCGGCGTGCGCTGGGCGCCTGTTTCAGCGGGCGCGGCTACAGCATCAACTGAGCCTGAAGCGGCCTTTGTGGGAGCGGCCTTGCGTCGCGAAAGGGCCGCACAGCGGCCCCAGCGATTTCTGCTACGCCGCAAACCTGGGGCCGCTACGCGCCCCTTTCGCGACGCAAGGCCGCTCCTACACGGGGTCCGCGTGCACCATCACATCCGCCTGTGGATAACGCTGGCGAATTACCTCCGATGCCGTCACGCACAAACTGTGCGCTTCATGCAGCGCCAGTTCGCCCGGCAACTCCAGGTGCAACTGCACGAACCACTGGTTGCCCGAGACCCGTGTACGCAAATCATGCACCCCCTTCACGCCAGGGATGGCCAGCACCAGGGCGGACATCGCCTCGCCTACATCGCCCGGCAGCTCCTTGTCCATCAGGATGGCGGTGCTCTCCCGCGCGATCTGCAGCGCACTCCAGAGAATGTAAAAGGCAATGCCCAAGCCGAACAGGGCATCCAGTTGCGACCAGCCAAATTGGGTCAGCAGCAACGCCAGCAAGATGCTGCCGTTCAGCAGCAGGTCTGAGCGGTAGTGCAGGGAGTCGGCGCGCACCGCAGTGGAGCCGGTCAGGCGTATAACCTTGTGCTGCAACGCCAGCAAGGCAACGGTCAAGGCCAGTGAAAGCAGCATGACCGCGATGCCGACGCCCGTGTCACCCAAGGGTTGTGGGGTTTGCAGGCGTTCGACTGCCTGCACCCCGATCAGCACCGCGCTGACTGCGATGAACAGCGCCTGGGCCATACCCGCCAAGGCCTCGGCCTTGCCGTGGCCAAACCGATGGTCATCATCGGCCGGGCGCAGGGCGTAATGCACGGCGAGCAAGTTGAGAAACGAGGCGACGGCGTCCAGTGCCGAGTCGGTCAACCCGGCCAACAGGCTGACCGAGCCGCTCAGCCACCAGGCCAGCGCCTTGCTCACGACCAGGATGCTGGCCACCGCCAGTGACGCGCGGGTGGCCAGGCGCAGCAGGCGCTGGTGTTCAGCCGGGGTGATCATGCCGGGGCGATGTCCTTGTCTGGGTCAGGCAGCCGGTACCAACTGGTAGGCGGCCAGTTGCTCGACGCTGCCACGGTGCTGGATCAGCCGTGGGTCGTTCAGCGGCAGGCGCTGGCCCAGTTCGCTTTCAAGAATGGCCTGCAGCTTGAGGTTGTCGACCTTACCGTCCGGGCTTACCGCTTCGCGCAGTTTCTCTGGGGCGACCTGGGCTGTGCGGCCACCCGGGTAGTAGATGGCGCCGGTGGCAAAGTCGATGCCGAAGGCGATCAGCCCGGGGATCACGTAGAAGAGAATGCCGATGGCGTCCATGGCGGCGACCACGGGGTCGATCTTGCCGTCGATCTGGCCGCGGCGGTCTGGGTAGAACAGCGTGCCGCAGGCCGTCAGCTGGGTCAGCAAGGTGACGATGAGGGCGCCGCCGATGACACGGGATGGGATACGCATGTAAATCTCCGAAAAGGTATTCAGCAGGGCAAGCGAAGCGCCAGCACCTGATGCTAAGACCATGATAGAGCAGGCTGGGTTCGCCGTTATACTCGCCCGACTGTTCGAGGACCACCATGATTTCATTACCGATCGATACTGTTTTGCCCGCCTTGCGCCAGGCCCTGGAAAACCGCGACGAAGCCGTGCTCGAAGCACCGCCCGGCGCCGGCAAGACCACCCGTGTGCCCTTGGCATTGCTGGACGCGCCGTGGCTGGCTGGGCAAACCATCGTGATGCTCGAACCACGCCGCCTGGCCGCCCGCGCGGCGGCCGAAAGGCTGGCCAGCGAGCTGGGTGAAAAGGTCGGGGAGACCGTGGGCTATCGTATTCGCCTGGACAGCAAGGTCGGGCCGAAGACCCGTATCGAGGTGGTCACCGAGGGTATCCTCACACGCCGCTTGCAGGCAGACCCTGCGCTGGATGGCGTGGGGCTGTTGATCTTCGACGAGTTCCACGAACGCAGCCTGGACGCCGACCTGGCCCTGGCCTTGAGCCTCAATGGGCGTGAACTGCTACGTGACGAACCGCCCCTGAAAATCTTGCTGATGTCGGCGACGCTGGAGGGCGAGCGGCTGTCGCGGCTGCTCGACGATGCGCCGGTGGTCAGCAGCGAAGGCCGCATGTACCCGGTGGATATCCGCTGGGGTCGGCCGTTCCAGCCGGGCGAGTTCATCGAGCCGCGGGTCGTCGAGTGCGTGCTCCATGCGCTGGCGGACCAGACCGGCAGCGTGCTGGTGTTCCTGCCCGGCCAGGCCGAAATCCGCCGCGTTCATCAGAGCCTTCAGGACATGCTGGGCGAACGTTCCGACATCCTGCTTTGCCCATTGCACGGCGAGCTCGACCTCAATGCCCAGCGTGCGGCGATCGACCCAGCCCCTGCCGGCAAGCGCAAAGTGGTGCTGGCCACCAACATCGCCGAAACCAGCCTGACCATCGACGGCGTGCGCGTGGTGGTTGATGCCGGCTTGGCACGGGTGCCGCGCTTCGACCCCGGCAGCGGCATGACGCGGCTCGACACCCAGCGTATCTCTCGCGCCAGCGCCACCCAGCGCGCCGGCCGGGCTGGCCGCCTGGAGCCGGGGGTGTGCTACCGGCTGTGGTCCGAGGCCCAGCATGACCAGTTGGCGGCGCATGGCAGCGCAGAAATCCTCCAGGCCGACCTCGCCGGCCTAGCCTTGCAACTGGCCCGATGGGGCGTCACGCCTGATCAACTGCGCTGGCTGGACCAGCCGCCCGCGGCGGCGTTCTCCCAGGCCCAGGACCTGTTGGCACGGCTCAGTGCCTTCAAGGCGGGCAGCCGCGACAACCTCAGCGAGCACGGCCAGGCCATGGCCGAACTGCCGGCCCACCCACGTATCGCCCATTTGCTGCTGCGCGGGCAGGGTCTGGGCTTGGCGGCCATGGCCTGTGATGTCGCGGCCTTGTTGGGTGAGCGTGATATCCAGCGCGGGGGTGGCGCCGACCTGCACAGCCGGCTGGCGCTGGTCAGCGGTGAAAGCAAAACAGCCCGAGGCGGGCAGGGCGGCGTGCAGCGTGCGCGGCAGCTGGCCCGCCAGTACCGTGGGCTGCTGCGTGGCAAGGCGGGCGCTGGGGTTGCCGACCCTGATCATCCACGCTGGTTGGGCGCACTGTTGGCGCTGGCCTACCCAGACCGGGTTGCCCAGCAGCGCCGCGAGGGCGGTGCCGAGTATCGCCTGGCCAATGGCCGCGCGGCCCTTTTCGCCGAGGTCGATGCCTTGATGAAATGCCCCTGGCTGGTGATTGCCGACCTGGGCAGCCGCCAAGGCCAGCGGGAAGAACGCATTTACCTGGCTGCCGAGTTCGACCCCGCACTGCTGGACGACGTGCTGGCCGAGCAGGTCGAGCGTATTGATATCCTCGACTGGGACGACCGCGAGCAGGTGCTGCGCGCCGAGCGGCAGACCAAGGTCGGCGAACTGGTGCTCAGCCGCGAGCCGTTGCCTGGCCTGGACGACGACGCCCGCGCCAGAGCCCTGCTCGGCCTGGTACGGCGTAAAGGCTTGAACCTGCTGACCTGGACACCCGATTTGCGCCAGTGGCAGGCGCGGGTGGCGTTGTTACGTCAGCTGGACCTGGACAAGGCCGGGCAAAGTGAGTGGCCAGATTTGAGCGACGAAGCCCTGCTGGCGACCCTGGAAGGCTGGCTGCAACCCTACCTGGGCAAAGTGTCCCGCTTGAGCCATTTTGCCGCGTTGGACCTGTCGTCGATGCTGCGCAACCTGTTGCCATGGCCTTTGCCGCAGCGCCTCGACGAATGGGCGCCGGCGCACTTGGCCGTGCCGTCCGGCTCGCACATACGGCTGGACTACAGTGAAAACCCGCCCATCCTCGCCGTGCGCCTGCAGGAGCTGTTTGGCCTGGCAGACACGCCACGCATCGCCCAAGGGCGACAGCAGGTCAAGTTGCACCTGCTATCGCCAGCACGCCGGCCCGTGCAGGTAACTCAGGATTTGGCCAACTTCTGGCGCACGACCTATGCCGAGGTGAAGAAGGACCTCAAGGGCCGCTATCCCAAGCACTATTGGCCGGATGACCCGCTGGTGGCCGAAGCCACGGCGCGGGCCAAACCGCGGGGTACCTGAGCTACTGCCTCAACCGATCTGCTTGAGCAGGAAAGGGGCGACCACGCCATGATCTACGTTGAGAAATGCAATCCCGTCCCCGTTGTAATGCTGATCATTGTGCATGGCGCCAACCCGGTGGCCCCTGTGGTCACGTAGATAGCAAACGAGGCCTTCCTCGGTCATGTGCAAGGGTTCGATTTTCCAGAAGTCGGTCACCTCGGCGTTCCAGTAGAAGCCGAGGTAGCCGTTACGGCTAACACCCAGTTTCTTGGTGCGCGGATACCATGGAATGCAGAGGTGATAATGCAGTCGATCCTCGGTCTGGGAGTCGAAATGGAAGTCCACAGTTGGCGAATCTTCTCGTCCTCCAACTTGCAGCCAGTCCTCTTCGGGTGTGCCCCAGGTGGGATTGTCGCTGCTGCGGCTCAACCGCAGCGGAATGTTACGGCCGCCCGACCGCATGTACAATTTGCCGCGGAACGACTTGGCGTGGCTCGACTGGATGTCTTCGTCCATGGTGCTTTCTCGTGTTCAACTGAGGAAGCACGCACGTTAGACAGGCATGGCAGGCAGGGGCAGCGTGAACCTTTTCACGGCTGTTCTGCGCTACCCGAAGCGATTCGTAGAAACAGACTGAAGGTTCTGCCTGTCGCTTAGGTGCGAGCCCGCGTGAGGCGGAAAATGGATTCTTTACCCTCAAGCACTCTCAGGTAAGAAAAGTTAGGTGCGGTCACTTTGGGGTTGTGGTGGAGCCTAACCGAATGGCCTTGATGGTCGCGCCAACGGCATATCAAGCTGTCGTCGCTCCAATGCAGCGGTTCAAGCTTGAAGGGGTCGGACACGCTGGCGTATTCGTCCAGCCCCAGATAACCGTTGCGGCTGATCCCCATCGTTTTGTCGTGGTCCGCTCCACTGCCGGTGATCATGAAGTGCAGGCGATTCGACGTTTTCGAGTGAAACAGAAAACGAAAGACGCTGGCAGGCTGCTGATGGCCAGCAATTACCCATCACTTTGGCCGCTTATCACCTTCTGATCGGCGTCTTTGAACAGACTGAGGTAGACGGATTTTAACGTCTCTTGCGCTACGTTTTCGAGCGGGGTTGCCGAGTCGAGTACCTGGAACGTGCCGAGGAAAATCTCGGCCTGTTCTGCCCAGTGGGTGTTAGCCGTGGTCGTGGACATGGAGGCTCCGTATTGGAAGGTCGGGAGCCACCACGGTCACTGATGTTCGACAATGCTGGCAGCCGGCAGGTTTTCCACGGAGCCCGCTTTGTGCGAGGGGCCTGGCATCAGGCGCCGGCATTAGCCTCCAGCAGCGTGAACAGGCGGTACAGCACCACGGTGCTGAACAGCTGCAAGAAGCCGCTGAGGCTGTCCATGGCCAGTTCCATGCCGGGGGACGGCTCTGGGAAGGCCATCAGCAGCAGCCCGTCGATCAGCCAGATCGGCGCCAGCACCGCCAGCACGCAAATCATGATGCGCAGGAAGTTGCCGGTGGTCATCCGCGCACTTTCGCGCATCGACTGCACCACCGGCAGGCCCCGCAGTACCAGCAGGTACTCGGCGAACACCAGGTTGATCATGATCCACACGCCCGGGAAGATGAACAACGCCAGGCCCGCCATGATCAGCAGGGAGCTGATGAGAATCAGCAGGGCCAGCTGCGGCCACAGTTGCACGGCCCGGGCAAACAGGTCGCGCTTGGCGATCTCCTGGCCATTGCTGCGGGTGTCGAGGTAAAGGATCAGCGCCGCGCTGTACAGCGGGTACAACAGCAAGCTGACCAGCATGCCGTAGGCCGGCGACGCCTGGTCGCCCATTTGTCGGTACAGCAGCTGGGTGAGCAAGGCTTCGAGCACCACCAGCGGCAGGCACAGCGGGAGGATGTTCGGCAGGTGGCGGCGGAAGAAGTACAGGGAGTCGCGCAGAACGCTCAGCGGATTCATCGGTCAACATCGCATGGCAGTAAAAGCAGGGGTGTACTTTAGCCCAAAGCAGGCGTGTAGCTGTCACTTGCTGAAAAAAGTTTCACCGCCGAGGTGATTGAATCCAGTGCCTGAACGCCCCATCTTTGACGCTGTCCGTTGTCCCGCTTCCCCATGAGGTAGCTTCATGAACACTGAAGAACAAACCCTTATCGATAGCTTGTTCGGCCGCATCAAGCAGGCGGAAGACCCGAGCCAGCCGCGTGACGCGCAGGCCCAGGCGTGCATCGAGGCGCATGTGCGCCAGCAGCCGGCAGCGCCTTACTACATGGCCCAGGCGATCCTCGTTCAAGAAGCCGCGATCAAGCGCCTTGACGAGCAGAACAAGCAACTGGAGGCGGAGCTTCAGCAAGCTCGCGCACAGGTCGAAGCCAGCCGCGCCGGTAACAGCAGCCCCACCAGCAACGGTGGCGGTGGTTTTCTGTCGAGCATCTTTGGTTCGGGTGGGCGTAACACGCCACCGGCCGTGCAACCGCAGCGCCCCTCGGCGCCCGTTGCTGGCGGGGGTGGCTGGCGTGAACCGTCGGCGCCGGGCTTTAGCCCGCAGCAACCGCAGCAACAGCAGCAAGCTGGCTTCGGCGCAGCGCCAGCGCGAGGGGGCGCCAGCAGCTTCCTCGGCGGTGCGATGCAGACCGCTGCCGGCGTGGCCGGCGGGGTGTTGCTGGCCCAAGGGATCAGCAGCCTGTTCAACCACAACTCGCAGCCAGAGGAAGTGGTGGAAGTGATCAAGGAAGAGCCGACACCGGCCAGCGACAGCGGCGGCTGGAACGACCAGGGCGGGCAGCAGCAGGTGGCCGACAACGGCGGTTGGGGCAATGACCAGGGTGGTTACGCCGATACCGATTACGGCGGTGGTGACGGCGGGTTCTTCTCCGACGACGACTCCTACGTCTGACGGGTCTGGCATACTGCTGGCATTTGGGGCTGCACGGCAGCCCCGGTTCCATCAGACCATGAGGTTCCCGTGAAAAAGATCGCGTTGTTCGCCGACGTGCAGAACCTCTACTACACCGTGCGCCAGGCGCATGGCTGCCATTTCAACTACGCCGCGTTGTGGGCCGAGGTCAGCCGTGAAGGGCAGATCGTTGAAGCCGTGGCCTATGCCATCGACCGCGGTGACAGCAAGCAACAGCAATTCCAGCAGATCTTGCGCAACCTCGGGTTCGAGGTACGCCTTAAACCGTACATCCAGCGCAGCGACGGCTCGGCCAAAGGTGACTGGGATGTGGGCATCACCCTGGATGTGATCGACGCCGCCAGCCGCGTGGACCAGGTGGTGTTGGCCTCCGGTGATGGCGACTTCGATTTGTTGCTGGAGCGGGTTATCCAGCGCCATGGTGCCGAAGCGGTGGTGTATGGCGTGCCTGGGCTTACGGCGATGTCATTGATACGTGCGGCTAGCCGTTATGTGCCTATTGAGGGGCGGTTGTTGTTGCGGCATTGAGCGCGGGGTTGGGGCGCGCGAGATGTTTGTTGATGGCGTCAGGGCGAAGAGGGGCATGGCGTTAGGTTTTTAGCGCCTGGGAGATCGAGCGCCGCCCGCGCGGCGCTTCGCAGCACAAGGCTGCTCCCACATCTGTTTCGGGCGAGTTATTCCTGGGGCATTGGCGCGCGGGCCCTCGGGGCATGGCGCGATATCGAGTCGGGCAAACAAGGCGGTCGCGCGCAGATACCACAGGCCTGACTGGCCCGAAACAGATGTGGGAGCAGCCTTGTGCTGCGATGCGCCGCGCGGGCGGCGCTCGATCTCAAACGCCCCAAAAATCTCAAACCAACCACCCGGGCCAACACACAACCCCAACGCACCCCCACCAAGTGTGTCGCTCATTTATTCCGGTTTTGTAACTTAAGTTTACGCAGTGACCTTTCTAAACTAAGTCACCCGTAAACGGATTTCGAGTACTTAGCCATGCCTGCCTCCCGCCGCTTCCCACTCCTGCTCATCGGTGCCTTCATGGCCCTGTACCTGGTCTGGGGGTCCACCTACCTGTTCATTCGCATCGGCGTCGAATCGTGGCCACCGATGCTCATGGCAGGCGTGCGCTTTCTGATCGCCGGGGGCCTGTTGTATGGCTTTCTGCGCTGGCGCGGTGTGCCGGCGCCGACCTGGCCGCAATGGCGGGCCGCAGGGGCGATCGGCTTTCTGTTGCTCAGCTGCGGTAACGGCGGCGTGACCGTGGCCGAACACGCCGGTGTGGCGTCCGGCGTGGCGGCCTTGGCGGTAGCGACGGTGCCGCTGTTCACCCTGGTCTTCGGCCTGCTGTTCGGGCACCGCAACTCGCGGCTCGAATGGGCGGGGATCGGCCTCGGGCTGGCCGGTATCGCACTGCTCAACCTCGGCTCCAACTTGCAGGCAAGCCCGATTGGCGCGGCGCTGATTCTGTTCGCGGCGGCGTCGTGGGCATTTGGTTCGGTATGGAGCAAAAGCTTGCCGCTGCCGCAGGGGCCGATGGCCAGTGCCGCCGAAATGCTGGTGGGCGGTGCCGTGTTGCTGCTGGGCAGTGTGCTGTCGGGCGAGCGCATGACCCAGATGCCCACCGCTGCCGGTTGGGGCGCGCTGGCCTACCTGGTGTTCTTCGGCTCGATCCTGGCGTTCAGTGCCTACATGTACCTGCTCAAGCATGTGCGCCCGGCAGCTGCGACCAGCTATGCCTACGTCAACCCGGCGGTGGCGGTGCTGTTGGGGATCGTCTTCGCCGGTGAACAGATCGGCGCCGAAGAATGCGTGGCCATGGCGGTGATCATTGGCGCAGTGGTGCTGATCGGCCTGCCTCAGTGGCGCAAGGCACCAGCGCCTGCTCAACCGTTGAAGGGCGAAATCTGCAAGTAGGCGGGGGTGTTGCGGTAAACTTGCCGCCTTCGCTGAACCCCCTGACGGTATTGCCATGAATTTCGCCAAACTCGGCCTGATCGAACCCTTGCTGCGTACCCTGCAGCAGCTGGACTACACCACCCCGACCCCGGTCCAGGCCCAGGCCATCCCCGCCGTGCTGGCCGGCCGCGACCTGATGGCTGCGGCCCAGACCGGTACCGGCAAGACCGCAGGCTTTGCCCTGCCGGTGCTGCAGCGCCTGGCGCTGGAAGGTGAGAAGGTTGCCAGCAACTCGATCCGCGCGCTGGTGCTGGTACCGACCCGCGAGCTGGCCGAGCAGGTGCACAACAATGTGCGCGAGTATGCCGAGAACCTGCCGCTGAGCACCTATGCGGTGTACGGTGGGGTGAGCATCAACCCGCAGATGATGCGCCTGCGCCGTGGCGTCGACCTGCTGGTGGCCACCCCGGGCCGCTTGCTCGACCTGTTCCGGCAGAACGCGGTGAAGTTCAACCAGGTGCAGACCCTGGTGCTCGACGAAGCCGACCGCATGCTCGACCTGGGCTTTGCCGAAGAGCTGCAGTCGGTGTACGCCGCGCTGCCGCGCAAGCGCCAGACCTTGCTGTTTTCCGCGACCTTCTCGGACCAGATCCGGGTCCTCGCCGGCCTGGCCCTGAACGACCCGCTTAGCATTGAAGTGAGCCCCCGCAATGCCGCCGCCAACACGGTCAAACAGTGGCTGGTGCCTGTGGACAAAAAGCGCAAGGCCGACCTGTTCTGCCATTTGCTGCGCAAGCAGCGCTGGAGCCAGGTGCTGGTGTTTGCCAAGACCCGCAACGGTGTCGACCAGTTGGTGGAGCGCTTGTTGAGCGAGGGTATCAACGCCGACGGCATCCATGGCGATCGCCCACAGGCCACGCGCCAACGTGCGCTGGATACCTTCAAGGCCCGTGAGATCCAGGTGTTGGTGGCGACCGATGTTGCCGCGCGCGGGCTGGATATCGACGACCTGCCGCTGGTGGTCAACCTCGACCTGCCGATCGTCGCCGAAGACTATGTGCACCGCATTGGCCGCACTGGCCGCGCCGGCAACAAAGGGGAGGCGATTTCGCTGGTGTGTGCCGACGAAGTGCAGATGCTGGCGTCGATCGAGACATTGATCCGCCAGACCTTGCCGCGGCATGAAGAGCCGGACTTTATCCCAGAGCACCGCGTGCCGATGACCGATGCCAGTGGCCAGGTGATCAAGAAACCGAAAAAGCCTAAAAAGCCGAAAGAGAACAGCGCGAAGCGCGGTTTGGGGCGCTGGATGGACAGTGCCGAGGCGGCGAGCCCGGCGCCGTCAGTGAAAGCAGTGCGTAAGGTGCCGAGCTTTAATGGTGGGCCGCGTAAGCGTAAGCCTTGATATCGCCGGGGGGCCGTAGATTTCATTGATTTTGCAGGGGCCGTGTGGGAGCGGGCTTGCCCCGCGAACACCGGCGAAGCCGGTGCCATGCACTGCGTGGCCTCATTCGCGGGGCAAGCCCGCTCCCACAAAGTTGGGCGGCAGCTACCTGTCAGGCAGCCCCGCTACCCATTGCGCCGCCGCCCGCCCGGCGCGCAGCCCGCTGGCAAAACACGCCGTCAGCAAATACCCCCCGGTCGGCGCCTCCCAGTCCAGCATCTCGCCGGCACAGAACACCCCCGGCAATGCCTTGAGCATCAACCCCTCGCTCAGCCCTTCGAAACGCACCCCGCCAGCACTGCTGATGGCCTCATCCAGCGGCCGGGTACGCACCACGGTGATCGGCAACGCCTTGATGGCCCGCGCCAGCGCCTGTGGATCTGCGAACGTGGCCTGATCGGTCAGCTCCCGTAACAACGCCGCCTTGACTCCATCGATGCCCAACTGGCTGTGCAGGTGCTTGGCCATGGAGCGCGAGCCGCGTGGCTTGGCCAATGCCTGGGCGATGTTATCCACACCCTTGCCCGGCAGCAGGTCGAGCAGCAGCACACCCCGGCCGTCACGCGTGATGGCCTCACGCACCGGCGCCGACCAGGCATACACCAGGCTGCCTTCGACACCTTGCGCAGTGAGAATGAACTCACCTTTACGCGGCAGGCTGCCGGGCACGCTCAGGGCAATGTTCTTCAGCGGTGCGCCGGCAAACTTGTCTTTAAGCAAGGTGCTCCAGCCTTCGACCTCAAACCCACAGTTGCTCGGCTGCAAGGGCGAGATATCCACAGCCCGCTCAGCCAGCAGCGGCTGCCACGCACCGTCCGAACCCAGACGCGCCCAGCTACCCCCACCCAGTGCGAGCACCACGGCGGCCGCGTGTACCTGGCGTTCACCCTGTGGATAAGCGATCCGCAGGCTGCCATCGTCATGCCAGCCCAGCCAGCGATGGCGGGTGTGGATAACTACACCGTTGTCGCGCAGGCGCTTGAGCCAGGCGCGCAGCAAGGGCGCGGCCTTCATGTCGCGCGGGAAGACCCGGCCCGAGGTACCGACGAAGGTTTCGATGCCCAGGCCGTGAATCCACTGGCGCAGCGCGTCGGCATCGAAGCCGCGCAGCAGGGCGTCAATCTCGCCCTGGCGTTCGGCGTAGCGCGCGATAAAGGCCGGGTAGGGCTCGGAATGGGTGATGTTCATGCCGCCGACACCTGCCAGCAGGAACTTGCGGCCGACCGAGGGCATGGCATCGAACACCTCGACCGCCAAGCCCGCCTGGGCCAGCGCTTCGGCGGCCATCAGGCCGGCGGGGCCGCCACCGATGACGGCGACAAGGGGAGGGGTGCAGTGGTGAAGATCGGGCATGGGGGCGGCAGGCTGTGGAAAAGAACGCGCATTCTAGCGCAGGCCGGTAGGCGGAAGCACTGATCAAAAAATGATCAATGCTCTGCAGGTGGCGTAGCTAAAGGGCTGCAGCCGCTTTCCAGCAGCTTATCCACAGGCGGTTCCACAGTCATTGTGAACAACCCATGACCCGCGCCGCACTGTGGTGCAGGATGCCGTGGCGCCGTGCCAGGGCCACGCGGTCCTTGCTGTAGCCGCCACCGATCACGCCCACCACCGGGATGTCGCGGCCCAGGCACTGGCGCATCACCAACTCGTCGCGTGCCGCCAGGCCCTCATCGGTCAACTGCAGGTAGCCCAAGGCATCGTCCTTGTGCACATCGACGCCGGCGTCGTACAGCACCAGGTCTGGCTGGTAGAGCGGCAACAGGTAGTTGAGGGCGTCTTCCACCACCTTGAGGTAGGCCGCGTCGCCCATGCCGCGGGGCAGGGGGATGTCCCAGTCGCTCTGGGCCTTGCGGGCCGGGAAGTTCTGTTCACAGTGCAGGGACACGGTAATTGCATCGGGGGTGTCGTGCAGAATTCGCGCGGTGCCGTCGCCCTGGTGCACGTCGCAGTCGAAGATCAGCACCCGGTGCACCCGCCCGGCTTCCAGCAGGTAGCGGCTGATCACGGCCAGGTCGTTGAAGATGCAAAAGCCTGCTGGGTGGTCGTAATGGGCGTGGTGGGTGCCGCCGGCCAAGTGGCAGGCGATGCCATGCTGCAGGGCCAGCTCGGCGCTCAGCAGCGAACCGCCCACGGCGCGCACGGTGCGCCGGGCCAGCGCCTCGCTCCAGGGCAGGCCGAGGCGACGCTGGTCCTCGCGGGACAGGTCGCCGCTCATGTAGCGTTCGATGTAGCTTCGGTCGTGGGCCAGGGCAAGGATGTCGTTGGGGCAGATTTGCGGGCGCAACAGGTCCTGGTCACGGGTGAGGCCGCTGTCGACCAGGTGGTCGCGCAGCAAGCGAAACTTGTCCATCGGGAAGCGGTGCTCGGCGGGGAACTCCGGGCTGTAGTCATCGTGGTAGATCAGCGGCAACGGCATGGTCGGTTCGCAATCGGGGCCAGTGCTGATCTTGCCAGTTGTGGGGCGCCGCGCAACCGACTTGTGGCATTAGCGTGTCATTTGCCGGTGCTGGCCAGTACCCGCTGCCAATCCGGCTCGTTCAAGCGCCCGAGAATCCGCGCCTTGCCGTTGCCGTCGACCGACACGAACAGCGCACTGGCATAGCCGCTTTCCCGTTCCCCACCGACTACACGCTGCTGGCGCTGGAAGTGGTCGATGCAACCATTGTGGGTCACCAACACCAGATTGTGACCAGGGCGTTTGCGCGCCAGGGCTTCATCGGCGAACTGGTTGTCGCAGCTCTCCAGCCAGGCAGCGCTCGGCACGGCCTGGCCCAGAATGAAGTGCGCGGTCTGGCGAGTCCGCACTTTAGGGCTGCTCAGCACATCGGCATTGCTTAAACCCAGCGTGTGCAAACCCTGGCCGACGCGGGTGGCCGCCTGGGTGCCGGCCACGGTGATGCCGGTGGGGTCGTCCAGGCAGGGCCCGGGAGCGCTGTCGCAGCGTTCGGCATGGCGGATCATCACGATCACTGCGCCTTCGGCCCAATCCTGCAGCAGGCCGCTGTCACTCAACTGTTGCTCGTTGCCAAGGTCCACGATGTGCGTCCTCGTTGCCAGCCAGGTGGTCAACGCCGCCACGACCATGCACAGGCCCAGAGCGGCACCGAGGGCCTTGCGTGACAAACGTCGCTTGCGCCGGGCGTGGATGGCAGGGTGGCCCAGGGTATTGCTCGATAGCATGCGTGACTCCGATGGCATGGCCGCGCCGGGTGTGGTCGTGGCTGGCGACATTCTGGTGAGCGGCCTGTCGGGTGGCGGTGAAGGCGTTGTGAAAATTGCATTCAGGCGCCGCCGCTTGAGTGAAACCGTCGCCCGCGCCTACGCTGTAAACTGCAAGACAGCAAAACCGGAGCACACCCGATGACCCCAATTCTTCACCTGGAAAGCGCACGGCTGGTGCTGCGGCAATGGCACGACGACGACCTGCGCGAGTTCGCCGCGCTGTGCGCCGACCCGCACGTGATGCAGTATTTTCCGGCGCCCCTGACGCGCCTGGAGGCGGCCGCGCTGATTGGTCGAATCCGTGGCCATTTCAATGAGCATGGCTTTGGCCTGTGGGCGCTGGAGCGCAAAGACAGCGGCGCCTTCATCGGCATGACCGGGCTGCTGAACGTCAGCTTCGATGCCGATTTTGCGCCCGCGGTAGAAATCGGCTGGCGCCTGGCGCGTCGCCACTGGGGCTTGGGGTTTGCCAGTGAAGCGGCCTGGACCTGCCTGCGTTGTGCCTTCGCCCAATTGCGCCTGGACGAGGTGGTGTCGTTCACTAGTGAGAGCAACTTGCCCTCGCAGAAAGTGATGCAGGCCATCGGCATGCAGCAGGACCCGAGCGGCAGTTTCGAACACCCGCGCCTGCCTGCCGGCCACCCGTTGCGCCCGCATGTGCTGTACCGCATCGACCGCGCACACTGGGAGCAGACCCTGCGCGGCTGAATGGATGGGCATGCGCGGTGCGAATGACAAACCCTGTATCATTCGCCTTCATGAAAGCGCTGTAGAGCCGTGTTGCCTTGCTAGGAGAACCCCCGATGAGTCATGTGTTGGACGACCTGGTCGACCTGTTGAGCCTCGAGTCCATCGAGGAGAACCTGTTCCGTGGACGCAGCCAGGACCTGGGCTTCCGCCAGTTGTACGGCGGGCAAGTGCTGGGCCAGTCATTGTCGGCGGCGAGCCAGACGGTCGAAGATGCGCGCCATGTGCATTCGCTGCACGGTTACTTTCTGCGCCCTGGCGACGCCAGTTTGCCGGTGGTCTATTCGGTGGACCGCGTGCGTGACGGCGGCAGCTTCAGCACCCGGCGGGTGACGGCAATCCAGAAGGGCCACACCATCTTCACCTGCAGCGCGTCGTTCCAGTACGACGAAGAGGGCTTCGAGCACCAGGCGCAGATGCCCGATGTGGTCGGCCCGGAAAACCTGCCCAGCGAAGTCGAACTGGCCAGTGCCATGGCCGAGCACCTGCCAGAGCGCATCCGCGACAAAGTGCTGTGCGCCAAGCCGATCGAGATCCGCCCGGTGACCGAGCGTGACCCGTTCAACCCCAAGCCCGGCGACCCGGTGAAGTACGCCTGGTTCCGTGCCGACGGCAACCTGCCGGACGTGCCTGCGCTGCACAAGTACCTGCTGGCTTACGCCTCGGACTTCGGCCTGCTGACCACCGCCTTGCTGCCCCATGGCAAATCGGTGTGGCAGCGCGACATGCAGATCGCCAGCCTCGATCATTCGCTGTGGTTCCACGGCAACCTGCGCGCCGACGAGTGGTTGCTGTACGCCACCGACAGCCCGTGGGCCGGCAATGCCCGTGGCTTCTGCCGTGGCAGCATTTTCAACCAGGCCGGGCAACTGGTGGCGTCGTCGAGCCAGGAAGGCCTGATTCGCCATCGCAAGGACTGGGCATGAGCCTGGGCGAGGTACGCAACTGGGTGTTCGACATGGACGGCACCCTGACCGTGGCGGTGCATGACTTTGCGGCGATTCGCGAAGCGCTGGAGATACCGCCTGAAGACGACATCCTGACCCACCTGGCGGCCTTGCCGGCGGCGCAAGCGGCGGCCAAGCACGCCTGGCTGCTGGAGCATGAGCGCGACCTGGCGCTGGCGTCGACGGCCGCGACGGGGGCGGTGGAGCTGGTGCGCGAACTGGCCGGGCGTGGCTGCCGGCTGGCGATCCTGACCCGCAATGCCCGGGAGTTGGCGCATGTCACCCTGGAGGCCATCGGCCTGGCCGACTGCTTCCCGGTGGAGCATGTGCTTGGCCGTGATGAGGCCGAACCCAAGCCTAGCCCGGATGGCCTGCTGAAGATTGCAGAGGCGTGGGGTGTGGCGCCCAGCGAACTGGTGATGGTGGGTGACTATCGCTTTGACCTGGATTGTGGGCGTGCGGCCGGGGCGCGTACCGTATTGGTCAACTTGCCGGATAACCCGTGGCCGCATCTGGTGGATTGGCATGCGGCGGATTGCCGAGCGTTGCGCGCGATGCTTGGCTGATTTTTTGTTGGCCGTGCGGGCCTCTTCGCGGGTAAACCCGCTCCCACACGGGAGGAGGCAGCCTGCAGTGGCTATGCTGAACCGCAGTTTTTCCCTGAATGGAGACCCAGCCATGAGCAGCAAGGCCATCTACGTCCAACCTGGCGGCGGCTACGACAAAGTCCAGGTCGGCACCTGCGAGGCGCCTGCGCCACAGGCCGGCGAAATCACTGTGCGTCTGCACGCCAGTTCCCTCAACTACCACGACTTCGCCGTGGTCAGCGGCATGTGGGGACCGAGCGAGCGGCGTATCCCCATGGCCGACGGTGCCGGCGAAGTCACGGCAGTGGGGCCGGGTGTCAGTGAGTTCCAAGTCGGCGACAACGTCGTCAGCACTTTCTTCCCAGACTGGCTCGACGGCCAGGCCAATGTCGAAGGGTTTGCCCGGGTGCCCGGCGATGGCCTCGACGGCTACGCCCGTGAACAGGTCACTGCCCGCGCCACGGCCTTCACCCTGGCGCCCAAGGGTTACAGCCACGCCGAGGCAGCCACGCTGACCACCGCAGGGCTGACGGCCTGGCGTGCCTTGATGAGCGATGACCACCTCAAGCCCGGCGATACCGTGCTGGTGCAGGGCACGGGCGGGGTGTCGATCTTCGCCTTGCAGTTTGCCAAGCTGGCGGGTGCCACGGTGATCGCGACCTCGTCCAGCGATGCCAAACTCGAGCGCCTCAAGGCCCTTGGCGCCGACCACCTGATCAACTACAAAAGCACCCCGGCCTGGGGTGAGAAGGTGCGTGAGCTGACCCACAATCGCGGGGTCGACCATGTGATCGAAGTGGGCGGGCCGGCGACCCTGGAGCAGTCGATGATTGCCACGCGCATCGGCGGGCATGTGTCGTTGATCGGCATTCTCACCGGGGTAGCGGGGCAGTTGCCGTTGGTTCAGGCACTGGTGCGGCAAATCCGCCTGCAGGGCGTGCTGGTCGGCAGCCGTGCACAGCAGCAGGCGATGGTGCGGGCGATCGATGCCAATGGCCTGCGGCCGGTGGTGGACAAGCACTTCGAACTGGAGCAGATCGTCGACGCGTTCCGCTACCAGGAGAGCAACCGGCATTTCGGCAAGATCTGCCTGACCTGGTAATCGCCGTTACAGGCTCACTCAGGCAGTAATCTGTCGCGGCTATTGGACAGGTGCAGGCACATCGCCGCCCGTGCCGCATCCGGGTCCTGGCGGCGGATGGCATTGAGTATCGCCTCATGCTCCAGGTTGGCCAGGTACGCATGCCTGGCCAGCTTGGCGCCGGTGCGTTCGGCCAGGGCCATGCGGTTGCGGGGGATCAGGCCGCTGCCGAGCTGGGCCATCATTTCGCTGAAGTACAGGTTGCCGGTGGCCTCGGCGATCAGCAGGTGAAAGCGCCGGTCGGCCTCTATGCAGCTGTCGCCAGCGGCCGCCAAGTCTTGATAGTCGTCCAGCGCCTGGCGCATGCGTGCCACGTGCCCGTCGTCGCGGCGCACTGCGGCGAGGGCGGCGGCCTGGCCTTCCAGGCCGATGCGCAGTTCCAGCAGGTCGCGCACGCTGGCGGCGTTTTCGGCGCCAACGCGCAGCCCCGCCTGGGGCTGGCGCTCTATCACGAAGGTACCGATCCCGTGGCGGGGCTCTACCAGCCCTGAGGCCTGCAGCTTCGACAAGGCTTCGCGCACCACGGTGCGGCTGACCCCATGCTCACGCACCAGGGTGTTTTCCGAGGGCAACTTGTCGCCTGGCTTGAAGGTGCCCAGCAAAATCTGCTGCGTCAGGCTGGAGACCAGGTCGTGGGCGCGGCTGTGGCCGCGCACGCGGGGGTGTGCTGAGTCCATGGTGTGCTCCGTGGTATCGATAGCTTGTACGACAAGTTAAAACACAAAAATATTTTCCGCCTATTTTTCTGTTCGAGAAGCCTGCCTCGTGCGCGGTTGTTTTTGAGCGTTCGCAGCAAATCATCATTTTTAAAGCTTGTATTTTGTACTTTTGTCGACGTTATCGATCTTGTCGTACAACTGCACGAGGCTTATGCTCCACCCCACTGTCATGTCAGACAACCCGCATAAAAACAACTAGTGGGAGATCCGCAAGTGAACGACACCCTCGCTCCGTCTGCCGGGAATGATGGCGACGCTCTGGCCAGTGCCGTGGCCAAGGTCAAGCGCCACGTCCTGCCGCTGTTCGTCATCATGTTCATCGTCAACTACCTCGACCGCGTCAACATCGGCTTCGTCCGCCCGCACCTGGAAAGCGACCTGGGCATCAGTGCTGCTGCTTATGGGTTTGGCGCCGGGCTGTTCTTCATCGGCTACGCATTGTTCGAAGTGCCCTCGAACATGCTCCTGCAGCGTGTCGGCGCTCGGCTGTGGCTGACCCGCATCATGTTCACCTGGGGGCTGGTGGCCACGGCCATGGCCTTTGTCCAGACCGAAACCCAGTTCTATGTGCTGCGGTTTTTGTTGGGCGTCGCCGAGGCCGGGTTCTTCCCTGGGGTGATCTACTACTTCACCCGTTGGCTGCCCGGCGCCGAGCGCGGCAAGGCGATTGCGATTTTTCTCAGCGGTTCGGCACTGGCGTCGCTGATCTCCGGCCCGCTGGCCGGGGCCTTGATGCAAATCCAGGGCCTTGGCTTGCATGGCTGGCAGTGGATGCTGTTCATCGAAGGCATGGCCTCGGTAACGCTGTGCTTCTTCGTGTTCTTCTGGCTCGACTCCAAGCCGCAGGATGCCAAGTGGCTGAGCCAGGCCGAGCAGGATGCGCTGGTGCACACCATCGACCGCGAGCAGCGTGAGCGGGAGGCTGTCGGTAGCGTCAAGCCCTCGGCCTGGAGCCTGCTCAAAGACCGCCAGATCGTGCTGTTCTGCCTGATCTACTTCTGCATCCAGCTGACCATTTATGCCGCGACCTTCTGGCTACCGAGCATCATCAAGCGCATGGGCGACCTCAGCGACCTGCAGGTTGGCTTTTTCAACTCGATCCCCTGGCTGATCTCGATCCTGGCGATGTACGCCTTCGCGTCCGGCTCGGCACGCTGGAAGTTCCAGCAGGCCTGGGTAGCCGCCGCGCTGGTGGTCGCCGCCATCGGCATGTTCATGTCCACCACCGGTGGGCCGGTGTTCGCCTTTGTCGCCATCTGTTTTGCCGCCATCGGTTTCAAGTCGGCCTCGTCGCTGTTCTGGCCGATCCCTCAGGGCTACCTGGACGCCCGCATCGCGGCGGCAGTGATTGCCCTGATCAACTCGGTCGGCAACCTCGGCGGTTTCGTGGCCCCCACCACCTTCGGCCTGCTCGAGCAGCAGACCGGCTCGATCCAAGGCGGCTTGTATGGCCTGGCGGTGACCTCGGTGCTGGCAGCCATCGCCGTGTTCTTCGTACGCACTCGCCCAAAGGGCGCTCCTTCCGATGAGCTCAAGGCGCCTTCGGCCCTGGGCCAGACCCACTGATGACTGCGAGATAAAACCATGAACATGCAGACGACTCCCGCCGTTCACACCACCACCCCCGTGGTCACCGATTTGCGCGTGATCCCGGTGGCCGGCCACGACAGCATGCTGCTCAACCTCAGTGGCGCACATGGCCCGTACTTCACCCGCAACGTGGTAGTGCTGCGCGACAGCGCTGGCAACACCGGCCTGGGCGAGGTGCCGGGTGGCGAGAACATTCGCCAGACCTTGGAAGATGCCCGCAGCCTGGTCGTAGGCCAGCCCATTGGCCACTACCAGCGCGTGCTCAACGCCATGCGCCAAGCCTTCGCCAACCGCGATGCCGGCGGCCGCGGCCTGCAGACTTTTGACCTGCGCATCACCGTGCACGCCGTGACAGCCATCGAATCTGCATTGCTCGACCTGCTTGGCCAGCACCTGAACGTGCCCATGGCCGCACTGCTCGGCGAAGGGCAGCAGCGCGAGGCGGTGAAGATGCTCGGTTACCTGTTCTACATCGGCGACCGCCGGCAGACCGACCTGGCTTATCGCAGCGAAGCGGAGGCGGACGATGACTGGTTCCGCCTGCGCCACGAGAAGGCCCTGACCCCGGACGCGGTCGTGCGCCTGGCCGAAGCTGCCAGGCAGCGCTATGGCTTCAGTGACTTCAAGCTCAAGGGTGGCGTACTGCGCGGTGAGGAAGAGATGGAGGCAGTGACCGCCCTGGCCGAACGCTTCCCCGATGCGCGCATCACCCTCGACCCGAACGGCGCCTGGTCGCTTAAAGAGGCCATCGCCCTGTGCCGTGACAAGCACGACGTACTGGCCTATGCCGAAGACCCCTGCGGTGCCGAAAACGGCTACTCGGGCCGCGAGGTGATGGCCGAATTCCGTCGTGCCACGGGGCTGCCCACCGCCACCAACATGATCGCCACCGACTGGCGCCAGATGGGCCACGCCATCCAGTCGCAATCGGTGGACATCCCGCTGGCCGACCCGCACTTCTGGACCTTGCAGGGCTCGGTGCGGGTGGCGCAGATGTGCAATGACTGGGGGCTGACCTGGGGCTCGCATTCCAACAACCACTTCGACATCTCCCTGGCCATGTTCACCCAGGTGGCTGCGGCGGCGCCGGGCGACATCACCGCCATCGACACACACTGGATCTGGCAGGACGGCCAGCGCCTGACGCGTGAGCCGCTGCGTATCGTCGACGGCCATGTGCGCGTGCCGGCGCGCCCAGGGCTGGGTGTGGAGATCGATGAAGACCAACTGGCCAAGGCGCACGAGTGCTACCGCAACATGGGCCTCGGGGCGCGGGATGACAGCGTGGCGATGCAGTTTCTGATACCGGGCTGGCAGTTCGACAACAAGCGCCCTTGCCTGGTGCGCTGAGCCCTTTCTAGCGCGCTGCCCAAGCGCCCAACACACCCTCTCTGTAGGAGCAGCCTTGTGCTGCGAAGAGGCCGGTGAACACACAGTGAATCTCTGCTGTGTTCACCGGCCTCTTCGCAGCACAAGGCTGCTCCTACAGTGCAAGAATCCGAGCCCTGACGATGCAGCAAGCGTTGCAGGGCGATGCACACCCAAATGAAAAACGATAGCTTCAGACGGCCCGATGGCGCGTTTGGACATGCCAATCGCGACATCTGGCGGGAATGGAAAAGCGTTGTCGTGATCGCACACCTGCGGGACGTTCTCGTGTAATTTTCCTACGCCTTACGGGGCTTAAATGGACCTCGAATTCTGCTGGTGCGTTGCTCTGAATGCGTGCAAAAGGCCAACAACAGCGCGTGAGTGATGTGTCATTCCGATGGACTCTCTAGGAGATAATGTTCGCCTACGCCTGCCCCCCCGTCCTTCCTTGTGTCAGCAAAAAGAGAACAAGATCAATGAACACCGTGGGATCTGATGGCAACCTTGCACAAGGTTTCAAGCCGCGTCATGTAACGATGTTGTCCATCGCGGGCATCATCGGTGCAGGACTATTCGTAGGCTCCGGGCACGCGATTGCCGCGGCCGGGCCAGCCACCCTAATTTCTTACTTCGTGGCCGGCACCCTGGTGGTGCTGGTCATGCGCATGCTCGGCGAAATGGCCGTCGCGCACCCTGATACCGGGTCCTTCTCCACCTACGCCGACCAGGCCATTGGCCGCTGGGCTGGCTACACCATTGGCTGGTTGTACTGGTGGTTCTGGGTGTTGGTCATCCCCATCGAGGCACTGGCGGCGGGGCATGTACTGAACGCCTGGTTCCCGCAGGTGGACAGCTGGATCTTCGCACTGGCCTCGGTGCTGCTGTTGGCAGGTACCAACCTGTTCAGCGTGGCCAAGTACGGTGAGTTCGAGTTCTGGTTCGCGATTCTCAAGGTCACCGCCATCCTCGGCTTCATCGGCCTGGGCTTCGCGGCCTTGATGGGTTGGCTGCCAAACCGAGAAGTCAGCGGTTTGAGCACGTTGGTCGCTGAGCACGGCGGTTTCGCGCCCAAGGGCTGGTCTGCCGTCATCGGTGCCTTCATCACCGTGATGTTCAGCTTCATCGGTACCGAGGCCGTGACCATCGCCGCCTCCGAGTCCAGCGACCCGTCCCGCAACATCGCCAAGGCCACCCGCTCCGTGATCTGGCGGATCAGCACCTTCTACATCCTGTCGATCTTCGTGATCATCTCGGTGGTGCCGTGGAACGATCCGCAATTGGCGGTGGTGGGCTCTTACCAGCGTGCGCTGGAGATCATGAACATCCCCAACGCAGCCTTCATGGTCGACTTGGTGGTGCTGGTGGCCGTGACCAGCTGCATGAACTCGTCGATCTACATCGCCTCGCGGATGATGTATTCGCTGGCCAAGCGCGGTGACGCACCGGCCTTCCTCAACAAGACCTCCAAGGTCGGCGTGCCGCGCTCGGCGGTATTTGGCAGCACCCTGATTGGCGCGGCCATCGCCATCCTCAACTACTTCGCGCCCAAAGGCGTGTTCGAGTTCCTGTTGGCCAGCTCGGGCGCCATTGCCCTGCTGGTGTACATGGTCATCGCCATCTCCCAGCTGCGC
This sequence comes from Pseudomonas sp. ITEM 17296, assembly GCF_028895205.1. NCBI lineage: Bacteria > Pseudomonadati > Pseudomonadota > Gammaproteobacteria > Pseudomonadales > Pseudomonadaceae > Pseudomonas > Pseudomonas sp. ITEM 17296. The sequence continues at coordinate 497,327 of NZ_WJRS01000001.1, forward strand.
ATGCGCCGCCGCCTGGAGCGCGAGAACGCCGAACTGAAGTTCCGCATGTGGCTGTTCCCATGGCTGACCTGGGCGGTGATCATCTTCATCGCCGCGGCGCTGGCGGTGATGATGTATACGCCTGAGCACCGGGTGGAAGTGAGCTCGACACTGGGCCTGGCGATCGTGATTTCCTTCCTGGGGATAGTCACATCGCGTGGGCATACGCAGGCAGTGGCGGCGCGGTCGGTGAGGGGATCGGCTTAATCGTCCAAGCCAAAAGTCTCACCCCTGTTCACTTAAGAATGCCGGGGCCGCTCTGCGGCCCATCGCGGCACAAGGCCGCTCCCACTCCGACCGCGTTATGCCCTATTTACAGGGCATGCGCGAACATTGTGGGAGCGGCCTTGTGCCGCGATGGGCCGCAAAGCGGCCCCAATACAGGCGATGGGGTGAGACGTTTACTGCGGGGGATCAGCGCATCATCTCGATGTACCTGATCACCGCAGGTGCCTTTTCGAAACGCCGATGAATCAGGCTCAGCCATGAGCTGGCCTGGCAATCGGCGATACGCCGGTAATTCACCTGCGCCAGGCTGATGCGCTGCACAACCGACTCCGGCACCACGGCGATGCCCTGGCCCAACGAAACCAAGGTGATGACCGCGACCAGGCTCCCAGGTTGCGGGCCGAGCCGTGGTACGAAACCACCTTGTGCCGAGACTTCGAGCGTGCCGGAAATCTGCTCGGGGAGGATAAAGGTTTCATTGGCCAGGCGGGATGCGGGGATCTGTGGCAACTCATTGATCCGCGAGTTGGCAGGCAGGGCGAGAACGAAACCTTCCTGGTGCAGGGCGATGGCTTCCAGTTCTTCCGGCAGCTCCATCGGCGAGCGCACGTAGGCGAGGTCGAGCAGGCCATCGCGCACCTGTCCAGGCAACTCCGCCATGGGCAGCTCGCGGATGTTCAGGCGTACGTCCGGGTGGCTTTCGCTAAAGCCGGTCACCTGCCGCTGCAGCATGCCCGAATACGCGGCAGAGGCTACATAGCCCATTTCGATACGCCCGCTTTCGCCGCGCCCTGCACGCTGCGCGCCCAGTTGTGCGGCATCGAACTGGCGTACGGCCTGTTCGGCTTCGATCAGCAATGCCTGGCCTGCAGCGGTGAGGTTCACCTCGCGTTGGCTGCGCTCGAACAGGCGCACGCCCAGCTCGCGTTCCATGTCCTGGATCTGCCGGCTGAGGGTAGGCGGAGCGATGCCCAGCTGTTCTGCGGCACGGGTGAAATGGCCGTGCTGGGCGACGCAGAGGAAGTAGCGGAAATGGCGGATTTCCATGCGGTGTTACCTGCAAGCTAATGACGCGGGCCACTGTGGCTAACAAGCCGTGGGGCTGATGGCGTTAGGGTGAGGACAACACTACAAGGCTGGTGCCATGGCGGCAAAGGTATCGGTGCTGTGAGTGATATTGCCGGGGCCGCTGCGCGCCCCTTCGCAGCACAAGGCTGCTCCTACAGGCACAGCGCAGCACCCAAGGCATGCGCTGCACCTGTAGGAGCAGCCTTGTGCTGCGAAGGGGCGCGCAGCGGCCCCAAAGATCCAGCCCGCCTTCGGAGCCTTGCCATGCCCACGCCCGCTTCCCCGCGCTTCACCCTGCTCACCGCCTCACTGGTCTGTGCCCTGATTATCCTCGACACCAACATCGTCGCCGTCAGCCTGCCCAGCATCGCGCGCGACCTGTCCGGCGCGTTCGCCGATATCGAATGGGTGGTCAGCGCCTACCTGCTGGCCTTCGCCGCCTGCCTGCTGCCAGCTGGCAGCCTGGCCGACCGCTTTGGCCGACGCCGCCTGCTGCTGATCGGCCTGGCCGTGTTCGGCATCGCCTCGCTGGCCTGCGGCGGAGCCCCGAGCTTAATGTTCCTCAACCTGGCCAGGGCAGCCAAGGGCATCGGCGCCGCCATGCTGCTGACCTCAGCACTCGCCGCCATCGGCCACCGCTTCCACGAACCCCAGGAACGCCTGCGCGCCTGGGCCTTCTGGGGCGCCTGCATGGGCGCCACCATCACCTTCGCGCCGCTGCTCGGCGGGGTGATCGCCAGCACGCTGGGCTGGCGCTGGATCTTCTACATCAACCTGCCATTGGTGGCGGTGCTGGCCGTGATGGTACTGCGCAGCGTCGAGCCGTCCCGCGACAGCGCTGCAGCGCGCCTCGACCCCTGGGGTAGCCTGACCTTCGCAGGCAGCCTGGGCTACCTGATCTGGGCAATGATCGACGCCAACCAAGTCGGTTGGAGCAGCGCCCAGACCTTGGCGCGGCTGCTGATCAGCGCATTCCTGTTCGGCCTGTTCATCATGGTCGAACGCAGCCAGACACGGCCGATGATCGACCTGCGGCTGATGCGCAGCGGGCGTTTCGTGGGTGCCCTGTTGGGCATGTTTGGCTATGCGGCCTGTGCCCAGGTGATGATGACCCTGCTGCCGCTCTACCTGCAAAACGGCCTGCAACTGTCGGCCCTGGCGGCGGGGGCGGGGATGCTGCCGTTCGCCGTGGCCATGCTGCTGACACCCCGCCTGGGCATGCGCTTGGCCACTCACCTGAGCCCGGCCCAGGTGTTCGCCCTTGGCCTGCTGCTGGTGGGCGCGGGCAACCTGCTGTGTGCCTGGGCCGCTGGCTACGGCGGCTACAGCGCTTTTGCCCTGGCCAGCGTGGTGCTGGGCGCGGGGGCAGGGCTGCTCAATGGCGATACGCAGAAAAACATCATGGCCTGCGTGCCCCGTGAGCGTACCGGCATGGCCTCGGGGCTGAGCACCACCACGCGCTTTGGCGCGATCGTGCTGGCCATCGGTGTGCTCGGCGGCGTGCTGGCGGCCCGCAGCGGCCAATTGCTGCACGAGGCCATGGCCGCCGTGGCCCCCGCGCATTTGGGCGAGGTTGCCACGATGGCCACGCGCGTTGCCGCGGGCGACCTGCAGGCGGCTTTAGCCGTGCTGGACCCTGGCCTGCGTGAGGCAGTGGCGCCCTTGGCCCGCCAGGCCTTCATCGGAGGGTTTGAAGCCGTGTTGCACGTGGCGGGCGTGGCGGCGCTGTTGTTCGCGGTGCTGGTCGGCGTGTTACTGAGCCGACCCCTGCCGGCCCTGCAGGATGCACGTTTAACCGAAGGCTAGTGATGAGGCCGCGGGCGCAATGCGATTGTTTCTTCTTGACGCGCAACTAATTCAATTGGCAAATGTCATTGACTGCGCGCCAATTCAGGCTGAAGAAGGAGCTTCACATGCACAATGACGACGTACCTGCCCCAACCATCGAACTGCCTCCCGGCGTATTCCCTCCGATGCCCGGTTATACGAATGCAGACCTGCTGTTTGTCATGAACCAGCCCATCGAAGCGCTGCTTGAACAACACAATGTCGACCCTGGCTTGATTCGCGAAACCAGCATAGCCCTGGTCAGCCATGTGTATGCGGTGTTTGAACGAGAAGATGTCGACTACCAAATCGCCACCTGGTATCAGAAGCCCTATGACGAGCCCTCCAAGCGTGCGCGCAGCGTCGAAATCATCTCGGAACAGTTCGGGGTATTTGCAATAAAGGCTGCCGCCGAATCCTTGAAAGGCTCGCCATTGCTGCATCTGGGTAAGGACTTTTATATGACGTTCGTCAGCCTGGCGGGTACTTCCATCAAAGCGCACATTCTGAAGTTGAATGACCGCGACGACGGGGCACATTCAACGGTGGAAGCAGGCGCACGGTAAGCCTCGACGGCGGTGTGGGAGGCTCAATAGCGCGCGTGTGAAGTGTGCTGCGCAGAAACCTGAAAATAAATGAGGTGTTTTCTCATTCTCGTTCGGCCTGTAGAGAAGGCCGGAATACAGGCCAGTCTGCCAGCACTCCACGGAGCGAGAAAATGAGTTCGACCCCGGTTCCACAGCGCCACCCCTTCAATCGTGCCCTGCACGGCGCTTTCTTGGGGTTGGTTGTCAGCAGCTATGCCTTGCCGTCGCTTGCGCAACCCTTGGCCACTGATCACAACAACCAACTGCAGCAGTGGAACATCCCGGGGGGCCCGCTGGCGCCGGCGCTCGACCGCTTTGCGCGCCAGGCGGGCATCAGCCTGTCTTACGATGCGCAGAGCATCGGCAACCGCACGACCCAAGGCGTCCAAGGCACGCTCGAGACGCCGGTAGCACTGTCCTCACTGTTGCAGGGGACCGAGTTGCAGCCAGAGCAGCAAGGCCCGAATGCCTACCTGATCATTCCGCAAACCAAGCCTGCCGGCCCGCTTGAACTTGGCGCGACCGAGGACTATCGCCTGGCGCCCGTCATCATCAATGCCAAGGTCAAAGCCAATGCTGACGACGACGCCGACTCGGTGGTCGCCAAAGAGCTGTGGGTGGGTGGCAAAGTCGCGACCAGCATCCTCAACACGCCCGCGTCGGTGTCGGTGGTTACCCGCAAGGAAATGGAGCAGCGCAGCGTCAGCACCACCGAAGAGGCCCTGCTCTACACCCCAGGCGTCATCAGCGACTTCTACGGCTCGGACGACCGCAACGACTACTTCCAGATCCGCGGCTTCCAGGCCACCACCTACCGCGACGGCCTGACCTTAAGCTCGATGCGCGGTGTGCGCGAAGACCCCTACGCCTACGAGCGCATCGAAATTCTGCGCGGCGCCAACTCCACCCTGTTCGGCCCGGCCGACCCCGGTGGCTCGGTCAACTTCGTGACCAAACAGCCCCGCTTCGAGCAGTTCGGCCAGGGCTACGTCACTTACGGCTCCTACGACCATGCCGAGACTGGCATTGATGTTGGCGATGCGCTGAACGACGAAAAAACCGTCGCCGGCCGCTTCACCGCCAAGATGCAGAACAGCGACCGCGAGTACGACCACTCGCAAGACGACAACCGCTTCGTGATGGGTGGCCTGACCTGGGCGCCGACCGACTACACCTCGGCCACCGTGATCCTGGACTACCTGAAAACCGACAGCTCGCCCAACAGCGGTGGCTACCCGCTGGACAAGGAATACGACCGCAGCGATTTTTACGGTGAGCCCAGCTACAACTTCCACAACGTCGAGCGCACCAGCCTCAGCGGCAACATCACCCACGACTTCGACAACGGCTTCGTGCTGCGCAGCAACCTGCGTTACAGCGAGCTGAGCGATGACTTCGGCTACGCCTACCTGAGCGACAGCCCTACGCGTGTTGGCACCACGATCCCACGCTACGTGTTTGGTACCGACAGCGATGCCGACCAACTCAACGGCAACCTGATGCTGCAATACGATGCCCAGTTCGAGCACATCGACAGCAGCACCCTGGTGGGGGTGGAGTACCTCGACTCGACCACCAAGCAAAGCTCCGTCTACGGCCTGGCGCCTTCCATCGATATCGCCAACCCAATCTTCACCGGCGTGCCGGGCGATATCTCGCCGTATACCCGCAAAAAGAACGACGCCACGACCAAGGCTGTTTTCCTGCAGCAGAACCTGTCGTTCTACGACCGCGTCATTGCTACCGCGGGTGTGCGTAACGACTCCATGGACCTGTCCAGCAAGGAGTACATCGGCGGCGCCTCGAGTGAAAACGACAGCTTCTCCGAAACCTCCTACCGCGGTGCGTTGACCTACATCGTCAACGATGAAGTGTCGACCTACGTGAGCATGGTGGAATCCGTTTCCCCGCCACAGGTTGGCGTTACCCCGCAAACCGGCCGGCAGTACGAAGTGGGCGTGAAGTATTCGCCCATGGGGATGGATGCGTTGTTCTCTGCAGCCATTTATGACCTGACGCAGGAGAACGTCACCATTGCCGTGGTGTTGCCGAGCGGCATCATCGAGCAGCAGACGGTGGGTGAGTCTCGCGTGCGCGGCCTGGACCTGGAAGCCAAGGCGCAGGTGACGCAAGACATCAGCGTGATCGGGGCTTACTCGTATATGGAGTCTGAAGTGCTGCGTGGGTCGTTGTATGACGGCTCGTCGCTGAAGGGTAAAGAGTTCACCACGGCGCCGAAGCATTCTGCCTCGCTTTGGAGCTACTACAGCATTCCTGATACTGACGTGAGCGTTGGGCTGGGGGCGCGGTATGTGGGGGCCTATTACATGGATGCGGCCAATACCAAGAAAAGCGATGGGACCACGCTGTTTGATGCGGCTTTGAATTACAAGATTGCCAAGGGGACCGACCTTGCGCTGAATGTGAGCAATCTGTTTGATGAGCAGCATGTGGTGGGGTCGGGGACGGCGAATTATTACAACCCGGGGCGGGAGGTTACGGCTAAGTTGAGTTATAGCTGGTAAGGCGATTTCTGGATTGTGAAGTGCCCGCCGTATGGCGGGCACTTACGTTGGCTCCTTCACGCATGGTGAATGTGGTACTGATTTAAGCAGCTGCCTAAAGGCTGGCTTTTACCTGGGCCACCGCCTCCCCAAGGCGCTCGGTGAACCCCGACTGGCCTTGATGGCTCATCACCAGGCGATCAACTGCCCGTGTCATCGCCACGTACAGCAAGCGCATCTCGTCGGCCTCATCCTCACCTTTTCCTGGCATTTCATGCAGGCGCGGGATCATCACAAAACCAAACTCCAGCCCTTTGCTGGAATGCATGCTGACGACTTTTACCGAGTTTTCGGCATAGAGCTTTGTACGCTGAGAGATCACCCTAGCACTGGTGTACGGAATACCTGCCGCTTTTAGCGCCTCCTCAACCCAGATGGCTTGACTGGTATGTCGGTAAATCACCGCCATGTCTTCCCAGGCTCTGCCGTTTTCATGTTCTGCCCTTAACCTCATCGCCAGGCACTGTGCTTCTTGTGCTGGCTGAGAGAAGCTTAAAAGCTGTGGGATATCACCCCGACGCCCCGCACTTTGAGGTGCAAGCACTGGTACATGATCGTCTTCGGCATCACGTGCGCTTAACAGATCCTTGGAGAAAGCATGGGCCACCGAGAGTACTTCTAGGGTGTTGCGGTAATTGGTACGCAGCACCGTGGTCCGGCCAGAGGCCTTGATGCCTACGCTGGCAAAGCTGAACGCCATTTTGGCCGTGCCCGTCGTCTTGCCGCGATAGATGGCTTGAGCGTCGTCATACAGTACCAACAGGTCTTCACGCTCGCGATCCACCTGATGGACGACCAAGCGAAACCACTCGGGTTTAAAGTCGTGCCCTTCGTCAATGAGGATGGCGGCGTATTGCTCTGGGGCTAGGGCGCCGCTTTCCATGTGCCGAAGCACTTCTTCTTCCAATGCTTGAACGAACTTCGCCCCTTTCATTTCAGGAAGACTTAGCTTTGCATTGGTCAGTAAACCGTGGCACCAGGCATGGAAGCCCATAATCGTAACCTTGTGGTCCTGACGGTGCTGTTGCAGTACTTGGCTCAAACGCGCGGCAAGCGTTTTGTTGAAGCACAAGACCAAAACCGGTTTGGTAGCTACGCGGGCTAGGTACAAGCAGCGATAGACCAAGATCATGGTTTTACCGCTACCGGCGACACCGTGGATCACCCGATGGCCATCGCCCATGGAACGTGCCAGCTGCTCTTGCTGAAGGTCCATCACCTTAAGCAGGCTGGGAAGGGGAGCATCTTGTTCACTGAACAACCCGAACTGAGCACGTGCCGGGTTTAACCGAATCTCGGGAAACAGGTGGTAGCGCACTCGGTCAATTTGCTCCGGCTGCAAGTGCACCGGGAACTGATGTACGAGCATCTTGCACACCTGCTGTTCGAATACCGTGCTGTCTGCAGTTTCGTACATTTCGTCTTTGCAGATTACCCGCGTGCCTTCCATCGCTGCGCCGAGCTTCTTTGCATCGAACTCTTTGCGAGTGATCTCGGTGAGTACCACCCCCCAGCTGTACGGCATGATGAGTTTGCCAGGCCGGTAAGCCCCAACACCTTGGGTTAAGGCGCTGTCTTTTTCCAATGCCTGGACCGTTTCAAAGGCATTTTTGCGGGCTTGGGCCAGCGGGTTGATGACGGTTTTTTCCTGGCCGTCATCGTATTTTTTTACATCGCTGGCCGTCATCGAGATCAGCGAAGTGATTTTCCAGTCTTTGACCTCAAGCACTAGCAGCCCGATTTTGGGGTGCAGGAGGACGAAATCAGGTTGCAGGCCTTTTGGCCCGACTGGCACGTTGAACCAGCACAACCAGTCGTCTGAGAGCTTTTTTTCGAGTCGTTCGGCGAGTCGTTTTTCGCCTGGGGCGTCGAAGCGGCAGGCACTGAGTGCGGGGAAGAGTTGGGCCATATCCTTAGCCTCCATATCCAAAAACGACATGCACGGTAGGATTTATAGCTGCGGGGTGCAATGAAAAAGGTGAGGGGGGCGTGGATTTTTTGGGGGGATGCGGCAGGTTCACTGGGCGAGATAACTGGGGGAAGCAGCGCGAACAAAGAGCTGGAGACTCGGTGCGAAAAAAGAGAGTCGTAGGGGCTCGTGTCACATCTTTCTTGAGCCGGGGTAATCTGAAATGATTTGATAGGCCTATGAAAATTATTGGTTTTTCAGTTTCTTATTTCTCGTGGAATACCGTTTGGAATGCGCTGTAAGGGGATTGAGGCGGAATGTTGAATAGTGATCTTTCTTAGTCAACTATCAGGAGTCGTTTCGCAGCGGCCAATCGCGAGGTCGTCAGCCCTTTTTCTTCCCTGTGTTGTAGGAATAGGGGACAGGTATCGCTCGTTTAGCCTGAAATGCAGATGTGCAAGAGCCAAAGACTCCTTACATATGTAGTGACGGCCTGGTTACCGAGACCTGAGTCGAGAGTCACTTAGCGTATTCGATTCGACATGGCAGGGGTGATCACTGCCGGAGAGGATGGGCATTTCGCTCAAGATTCCTCAGGCAGCGGCACTTGTGCCAAATTTTATGAGGTATTTTCGAGACAATACCCCATTTGCACCCTATGATTTGCACTTTTGCGTGCCTCTGCTTACGTTACCATGCAACCGCTCACTCCCGAGTACCTCCCCACGCTTCCTCGAACCACTCAAACAACGACATCACGTCGCGGCAGAATGTGCGGCTGGTCGCCGCACATTTGACGTCATCGAAATGCCTGTCCCGGCGTGAGCCGGTATATGGTGCGGCTTGTGCTTCGGGCCATCAAGTCAGAGAGGTTGATTGAGCCGACCGGCAAGGGGCGCGGTGCAAAATGGAAGCGCATCTCGGCAGGCATCTACGCTAGTACGGCGTTTCTGGCCACTAGCAGCAAGACGGATCAGTGAGGACTCACCATGGATAACGTTTTTCAATTCCGCGACCAGCTCATTGAACGCTATGGCAATTTTTCCCGCAGCTTCGTACGCATCGCAGCACCCGATATCCAAGCAGAGGTAGAGCATCAATACACTCAAGGTCGCTACTGGCCTGAGCCGTTGGTGCAGATCAATCCAAATTATCAACGCCAAGGCACAGCGCAGCAATTGGTGGACCAGGGCATTTTGCACGCTGCCTGTGCGGAGATATTTCAGGTCGGGAAAACCGAAGGTTCGCCGCAGCCCCTGCATCTTTACAAGCACCAGTTGGAAGCTTTGGCCAAAGGTCAAGGGCGTCAAAGCTATGTCGTCACGACCGGTACGGGGTCGGGGAAGTCCCTGTCCTTCTTCATCCCGATAATTGATCGCATTCTCAAAGCGAAGCAAGCCGACAGCAAAGCACGCACTAGGGCTATCGTTATTTATCCGATGAACGCTCTGGCCAACAGTCAACTGGAAGAGCTCGACAAATTTCTGCATGGGTATGCGCCAGATCTTCACCCCTTTACCGTGAGGCGCTACACGGGCCAGGAAAGCAAGGCTGAGCGCAGCGCCATCGCGGATAACCCGCCTGATATTCTGCTGACAAACTTTATGATGCTGGAGTACATCCTCACGCGCTTTGACGAAGTGGACCGTCGCGTGGTGGAACACTGTGAAGGACTTGAGTTCCTGGTCCTGGACGAACTTCACACCTATCGTGGTCGTCAGGGGGCGGACGTTGCCTTGCTTGTGCGCCGCCTGCGCGAGCGCCTAAAGGCTAGCCAATTGGTCTGCATCGGCACCTCGGCCACCATGTCCACTTCCGGCAGCCAGGCCGACCGCAACCGTGTGGTTGCGGAAGTGGCCAGCAAGCTTTTTGGTACCCAGATCAGCGAGCATGATGTCATTGGCGAGACCTTGGAACGGGTCACTAACCCGCTCAAAGATGTCAACGCTATCCGTACTGAGCTATCAGCCGCTATTACGCGTGAGCAGGATATTTGGGCCGACTTCGAAGCCTTTCGCAACGATCCGCTATCCATCTGGGTTGAGTTGAACCTAGGTATCGAACTCCCCGTTGACGAGCCTCCTCGTCGCGCGCGGCCCATGATGCTGGAAGAAGCCAGCCGCCACCTTGCTAAAGATGGAGGCTGCCAGCCTGACGCTGCGCGAGCCGCTCTACAGCGCTTTCTCGTGGCTGCCCATGACGTGCGCACGCCGCAGGGCAGGCCGCCCTTTGCATTCAAACTTCACCAGTTTATAAGCGGTCCTGGCAAGGTGCTCACCACTCTGGAGGCACGCGGCAAACGTCATATCACGTTGGATGCTCAGCGTTTCGCCCCAGGGCGCCAGCACGAGAATGTGCTCCTTTATCCCGCCCACTTCTGCCGCGATTGTGGTCAAGAATATCTGCCTGTCTGGCACTCTCAGCACTCTGTCAGCTTTAGTTCGCGTGAAATCGACGACATCGCGGCAGAGGACGATGCCAGTTATGGCTTTCTGTGTCCTCTGGTACCTGGGCAGCAATATGGTGGTATGCAGGACGATCTGCCGGAAAACTGGATCGACCAAAGCCGCAGCGTGCCCAAGGTTAAACGTGACTACCAGGGTGCAATTCCCTATATGGTCACTGTAGATGCCAAAGGGCAAAAGGGTTCTGGAACTGAGTTCTGGTTCATTCCTGGCAAGTTCCGCTTCTGCTTGTACTGCGGCATAACGCACGAAGCCCATGGTAAGGATGCTAACCGTCTCTCCAGCCTATCCGGCGAAGGTCGTTCCTCTGCTACTACCATGATTGCCTTAGCGGCCTTGCAACAGCTTTTTGCGTTTCCCGCACCGTCGCCAAGTCAACCCGACCCGCGCAAGCTGCTCGGTTTCACAGACAACCGTCAGGATGCCGCCCTGCAGGCGGGGCATTTTAACGACTTCATTTTCCTGTTGACACTACGCGCAGGTTTAATCGGTGCACTCCAGGGTAGTGGCGGCCAGCTTGATGAAGAGCACCTGGCCGAAAGCGTATTTAAAGCTCTGGGCTTTCACCGAATCAATGAAGCGGCCTTGATGGAGTATCTGCGTACTCCCAAGCTTATGGGGCTGGCCCGGCAGGAAGCGCAACGCACCTTGCGCTTTATCATCGCCTATCGGCTGATGCGTGATTTGCGTCGCGGCTGGCGTTTCAACAACCCAAATCTGGACCAGATCGGCCTGTTACAGATTCGCTATCGTGATCTGGATGCTTTCTGCGCTGACGCCAGTATCTTTACCGGCAACAACATTCTGGCCAAATTGACGACGGCGCAACGGAGAGGTCTATACGAGCTGCTATTCGAGACCCTCCGCCGTAACCTGTGCCTAGAAAGTCGTTATCTTGACCCGGTCGAGCAGGACAAGGCACGCACCAGCGCCCACACTTATCTAAGTGAGCGTTGGGCTTTCGCTCCCGACGAGAAACTCGATACCGGCCGCTACCTCATTCTTAGTAAGCGACCTGAATACAAAGGCCGCCCCCGTACCGACCTGGTGACGGGCGGCCCGCGTTCCCGCCTGCTGCGTCAAATCAAGACCGCCGCCTTCTGGCGCGACAGCACCTGTGCCAGTGACGTCGCACACTGGAAGGATGCCGAATGGGTCGGGCTGATCGAAGCCCTGCTGGAGTCCGCGAAGGACTATGGCTATGTGCAGCGCCAGCCCATCGACGCCCAGCTCTCCGGCTGGCGCCTGAACGCGGCAGCCTTGGACTGGTGCTTGATTGCCGATCAGCCGCAAGCTGACAGCAGTCGTATCAATCAGTATTTTCGCGCTCTATATCTTGGCGTTGCCGACCTGCTGGAACAACCCTCGCATCCACTGTTCGACTTCGAGGCTCAGGAACACACGGCCCAAGTGGATGCGCCACGCCGACAACTGCTGGAACAGCGTTTCCGCTACACGGAAAAAGATAGACAGGACTGGGCACAGAACCCCGCTCACGATGCGCCCCTGGAGCGTCTGCCTGTGATGTTCTGTTCGCCCACCATGGAGCTAGGCGTGGATATCTCCGCGCTCAACACGGTGTACCTACGCAATGTGCCGCCGACCCCCGCCAACTATGCCCAGCGCAGCGGACGAGCCGGTCGCTCGGGGCAACAGGCCCTGGTCATTACGTACTGTGCGGCGCTCAGTCCGCATGATCAGTGGTTCTTTCACAACGCCGAGCAGATGGTGCACGGTGTTGTGCGAGCACCAACCCTTGACCTGACCAACCGAGACCTCATCGACAGCCATTTGCAAGCGGTCTGGTTGGCCAGTACCCAGGTGCCACTAGATGACAGTATCGCGCCCATGCTGGATCTCGATCAGTCCGGCAAACCACTGAAACAGCCTCTGTACGAAGCGTTGAGTTCACCTGCAGTCCAACAGCGGGCATTGGTTAGCGCGGGACGGGTCATCGACCAACTCACAGGGGCGCTCGAAAGCAGCTCCTGGTTTACCCAAGATTATGTGCGCCAGGTCATCGACAACGCGGCGCAGGCGTTCTCTGGGGCACTGGAGCGCTGGCGCGTACTGTTCGATGCCACACGCCAGCAGATGGACATGGCCGACCGCATCGTCAAGAGTCATAGCGCCTCGCACACGGAGCGCCAGAATGCCCAGCGCCGCTATGGTGATGCTGCTCGCCAGTACGCCGTGCTGCTCAAGTCCGGCAACGGCCAGAACAACGACTTTTACACCTATCGTTACCTTGCTAGCCAAGGATTCCTGCCCGGCTACAACTTCCCGCGCCTACCTCTGATGGCCTGGATTCCCGCTCGTGGCGGCCAGACTGCCAATGGCAAGGATGACGAAGGTAGCATGGTCAGCCGCCCGCGCTTTCTCGCCCTATCCGAGTTCGGCCCACGCAGCCTCATTTACCACCAGGGCCGCATGTACCGCGTAGTGCGCGCCAAGCTCAACGTCGGCAATACGGATCACATCTCCGGTAACAGTCAACTGTCTACTATTGCCTCGCTGGTGTGCAGCCGGTGTGGCTATGGTCATCTCGGTGAGCCTGGCGGCGAGCAGCCGCTGGTTAACTGTTGCGAAAACTGCGAAGCCTTGCTCACCGAACACGATTGGGTGCGCGAGCTCTACCGCATCGAAACCGTGGAAACAGTAGCCACCGAGCGCATTTCCATCAACGACGAGGAACGTCAGCGCCAGGGCTTCGAGCTGCAAACCACTTACCGCTTCCTGCCCGGCCCCGATGGCCGTATCCAGCAGCAGAAGGCCGTGATCCAACAAGGAGGTGACGTGCTGGGCGAGCTCACATATGCTCCCGCCGCGCAAATCTGGCGCATCAACCGTGGCTGGCGCAGGCGCAAGGACAAGGAGCAACTGGGCTTCTACATCAACCCCATAACCGGTACGTGGAGCAAGCAGGATGCACCGGGCGCCGAAGACGACAGGGGCGAAGGTGATGCCTTGATGGAGAAAGTGCCCAGCCAGCGCATCGTTCCCTTCGTCGAGGATCACCGCAATTTGTTGATCCTCGCGCCTCTGCATGAGTTATCGCTGGAGGCCATGGCTACGCTGCAGGCTGTGCTCAAGCGCGGCATAGAAATGACCTTCCAGATCGAGGAGTCCGAATTGGTGGCCGAGCCTCTGCCGAAATCCGATGAGCGTCGTGCCCTGCTGTTCTATGAAGCGGCCGAAGGCGGTGCGGGCGTCCTCACCCGCCTGGCGAACAGTCCCGCCGATCTGGCCCTGGTGGCAGACAAGGCGCTGCAACTAATCCACTATCGCGCCCCTCAGAACGGCGTCTGGGCCTTGGACGACCTGCCGTCACTTGAGCGTAGTAATGAGCTCGGCAATCATCAATGCGAAGCCGGCTGTTACCAGTGTCTACTGTCCTACTTCAACCAGCCCGACCACGAGCACATTAACCGCCGCAACGCCGATGTGCTTAAGTTGCTAGTGGCGCTGGCCAACGCCCAGGTAAAGCCCGTGATGGACAGCACGATCGCTGTGGCCTCCAGTACGTCAGCCGACGAGCCACTCAATGCTTGGCTGATCGCCCTCAAGCAGGCAGGCACATTGCAACCCGATGCGCTCAACGTGCCCGTCAACAATGGAGCAGCCATCGCAGCCGCCCAATACAAGGCATCCCGTGCCCTGGTGTTTCTGTCCACAGTGGATGAGCAGACCACTAGCGTATTGCAGGACAAAGGCTGGCAGGTACTCGACTTTTCGGATGCCTCACGCTGGTCACAACAATTTTCCGTGCACGCTGATGTGTTCGGTTCCAAGGTATAAAGGCGTATGACAGCCCTCGAACACAACTTCCTGCCCGGCAACCTGGTGCGCGCCCGTGGCCGCGAATGGGTGGTGCAAAGTGACTCCCGTCGTGACTGGTTGCGCCTGCGCCCATTGAGCTGTGCAGATGACGAAAGCATCGCTTTGATCCCTGAGCTGGAATTGCTTCCCATCGAACCCGCCACCTTTGTGTGGCCCGATCCCGCGCGCGCCGGCAACCACGCTTCTGCGCTGTTGCTTCGTGATGCGCTGCGCCTGACCCTGCGCGCCGGAGCCGGACCGTTCCGTTCTTTCGGCAATATTGCTGTAGAACCGCGCGGCTACCAGCTCGTGCCACTGCTGATGGCGCTACGCCTTTCCACCGTACGCCTGCTCATTGCCGACGACGTGGGTATCGGAAAAACCATCGAAGCCGGCCTGATCGCTCGTGAACTGATGGATCGCGGCGAAATCAGCCGCCTGGCCATCCTTTGCCCGCCGCATCTGGTCGAGCAATGGCAAAGCGAGCTGGAAACCCGCTTCAACCTTCAGGCTGTGGCGCTAACCTCGGCTTCCGCCGCCCGTATCGAGCGCGATCTGCCACATGGCGGGCGGCTATTCGACCACCATCCGATAGTCGTCGTCAGCCTGGATTACATCAAAAGCGAACGTCACCGCGAACAATTCCTCGCCACCGCCCCCGAATGCATCATCGTTGACGAAGCGCACACCTGTGCCAGCAGCGGCGTGGGCAAACAACTGCGCTTTGAATTGCTGCAACGCTTGGCAAAAGATGAGCAGCGCCACCTCATTCTGCTCACCGCCACGCCACACTCCGGCGACGAAACCGCCTTCTACAACCTGCTGTCGCTGCTAGACCCGCGTTTTGCTGCCTTGCAAGGTCGCATGACCACCTCCGACCCGCTGCGCCAGGAGCTGGCCCGCCACTTCGTCCAGCGCCGCCGCAAGGACATTGCTGAATGGCAGGCCGAAACCGATGACAGACGTGGCTTTCCCCGCCGGATGAAAACCGAGCTCACCTACCAGCTCAGCGGTGAATGGGGGGCTTTCTTTGACGCCGTTCAGGACTACTGCCGCGAACTGGCCGAAACCGTTGAGCAGCAGGATCAACAGGGCGCAGCCCGTCTCATTTGGTACGCCACCTTGGCATTGCTGCGCTGCGTGGCTTCATCGCCCGCTGCTGCTGTCAAGGCACTAACAACCCGGCTTGAAGGTGCCTTACCGAATGATTCCCTCCTCAGCGACGAACGTCTTCACGATGGCGAAGCCGACGACCTCTCCAGCAACGACCTGGAGCCGCCTGCCCAGGTACAAACCCAGATGCGGGATGCCAGCCGCCTGCAAACCCTGATAGCCGATGCACAGCGCCTCAGTGGCAAAGCGGGCGACCCCAAACTGGCCGCGCTCATTCAGCATACTGGCCAGTTGATTAAGGGCGGCTACCACCCTGTGGTGTTTTGCCGCTACATCGCCACTGCCCATTATGTCGCCGAGTGTCTCAAGGCCGCCTTTCCTAAGGCCACTGTCCAGGCTGTGACCGGCGAGTTCACACCTGAAGAACGCCGTGAGCGTGTGGACGATATGGAGGATGCCGAGCAGCGCATCCTGGTCGCTACCGACTGCCTTTCCGAAGGCATTAACCTGCAGCATCTGTTCACCGCCGTTGTGCATTACGACCTGGCGTGGAACCCCACCCGTCACGAACAACGCGAAGGCCGTGTCGATCGTTTCGGTCAACAGGCCGAAGAGGTGCGCTGCACCATGCTGTACGGGCAGGACAACCCGGTGGATGGCTTTGTTCTCAACGTCATCCTCAAGAAAGGCGAGGCCATCCAGAAGGAGCTGGGCGTGCTGGTTCCGCTGCCCGAAGACGAAGCTCGCATCAATCAGGCGCTGATCAAGGCCGCCCTTATGCGCCGCGAACGAATGGCAACGCCCTATACGCCTGATCTATTTATTGAAGCCAACGTCGAATTGCAGCCACTGCAAGCTCAATGGCAAGACGCCCTAGAAAAAGCCAAGGCCAACCGCACCGTGTTCGCCCAGCGCCGTATTCGCCCCGACGAAGTGCTGCCCGAGTGGCACAAGCAGCAGCAAGCCTTGGGCACTCAGATCGACGTGCAGCGCTTCCTGCAAAGCGCCTGCGTGCGGCTGGGGGCGCCGCTGGAGGCTGGCCGCAAGCAGGCCGCACGCGTCATGCTACAGCACCTGCCCGAAACCCTGCGCCAGCGCCTGGCCGATGAAGGCATTATCGCGCCTCTGACCTTAGACCTCAGCGAACTTCACCGTAGCCACCCGCTGGTGAGCCTACTGGCCCAACACCTGCTGGAAGGTGCGCTTGGTAGCGAAAACCCGTTGGCCGCCCGTTGCGCCGCCACCCTGACTGAAGACGTCGAAGTCGTTACCACCCTCTACCTACTGCGACTGCGCCACCAGCTCAGTTACGTACGCCGCCGCGAACCCTTCCAGATGATGGCCGAGGAAACCGTGGCTCTGGCCGTACGGGGCCGCAAAGCTCCGCAATGGCTGGTCGACGACGGCGTGAGCCGCCTGCTCGAATGTACGCCTAGTGGCAACTTGTCTGCGGAGGCCGTACAGCGCGAAGTGCGCACCGCGCTCGACTTCCTCGCCGCGCACCCGCAGCAATTGCAAGCGCTCGCCTTGCAGCGGGCCGACGCCCTGCTGGCCGACCACCAACGCGTGCGTGAGGCCACCCGCGACGTCGGCCAGTACAGCGTCAGCCCCTGTCTGCCGGTCGATGTGATGGGCGTATATGTGCTATTGCCTGACTCGTTGTAAGCCTTGGCCTAGAGAAGAAGAACCATGAAACGCATTCGCAAAACCCAGGCCATGCTGAACTTGCCTACCCTCAGGCTTGAAGGCGGGCTGTTTCTGCCCGACCAATTGGAAAAAGCCGCCCAGGGCCGGGCCAGCGCCCAGCTTGAGACCGACTACGGCACGCCTAAGGGCGTCAAGCTCAAGGATGAATACAGTCGCGCCTTCCAGATCGCTTGCGCCCAGTGGCAGCATTTCGCCGCACAGATGGAGCGCGCCGACCTCGATGCTGCACAGCTCACCACTGCTTTTATCCATGAACTGCTGCGCGACGCTTTCGGCTATACCACCCTGCAACCTGCGCAAGCGCAGCAGGTAGGCGAACTGTGCTACCCAGTCAGCCTCACGGCCGGATACTTCCCGGTGCTGGTCGCACCGCATAGCCTCGGGCTGGATGAAGCCGACTCACAGTTTGCCGTCATCGGCAGCGGAAGTCGCAAAAAAGCTCCTTTTCAGACTATGCAGGAGCTACTCAGCGCCAGCCCGGAGCATCTCTGGGGCATCGCCAGCAACGGTAAGCAACTGCGTCTGCTGCGCGACGCCGCATCGCTGACCCGCCCCAGCTTTCTCGAAGTAGATCTAGCCGACCTGCTCGGCGGCCAGCGTTATGCCGAGTTCGCCAACGTCTGGCGCCTGCTGCATGCCAGCCGCGCCCCGCACCTCCGCTCTCCCGACGGGGCCGAGGGCATCTGTATCTGGGAACAATGGCGCGAAGCCGGACAGATTGAGGGCACCCGTGTGCGCGAAGGCCTGCGCCACGGTGTTGAACAAGCCCTGCTGACACTAGGTGCGGGCTTCCTGCAACACCCTGGCAACCAAGCCCTGCGCACTGCCCTAGACAATGGCGCGCTAAGCAAGGACGCCTACTTCCAGCAACTGCTGCGCCTGATTTACCGGCTAATCTTCGTCTTCACCGTCGAAGAGCGTGGCGTGCTGCACCCGCAGGATGACAGCAGCGAATCTCTGACCGCCCGCCGCGCCTATGCCGAAGGCTACGCCCTGGCCCGACTGCGCGAGCTGTGCCTCAAGCGCCGTGCCCGCACCCGGTACGATGATCAATGGCAGGCCATCCGCATCGTTTTCCGCGGTCTGGCCCAGGGCGAGCCTCGCCTGGCGCTGCCTGCATTGGGCGGCCTATTCACCCCCGAGCAATGCCCCGACCTGGATGCTGCCAGCCTGGATAACGCCCATCTGCTCTCCGCCCTAAAACACCTACGATGGGCGGTGGTCGCCCAGGGCAAGGGCAACAGCCTGACCCCGGTGGACTACCGCAACATGGGGCCGGAAGAGTTGGGCAGCGTCTATGAAAGCCTGCTGGAATTGGTGCCCACCATCGATCTGCCAGCCCGCACTTTCGATTTTGTCGGCCGCACCGAGGAAGGTAGTACAGCTGGCAACGCCCGCAAACTCACCGGCAGCTACTACACACCCGATAGTCTGGTGCAGGAGTTGATCAAGAGTGCACTGGAACCAGTCATCGAACAACGCCTGGCCGCCAACCCGGCCAACCCCACAGCAGCACTGCTCGCCATCCGGGTCATCGACCCCGCCTGCGGCAGCGGCCACTTCCTGCTCGCCGCCGCCCGTCGTCTGGCGGAAAAACTAGCCCAGTTGCGTAGCCTCGAGGGCGGGCAAGAAGGCGCCATCCAGCCCCAGGACTACCGCCATGCTCTGCGCGAAGTGGTGGCCCGCTGCATCTATGGCGTGGATCGCAATCCCATGGCCATCGAACTGGCGCGCATGGCCCTGTGGCTGGAGGGCTACGAAGAAGGCCGTCCGCTGGGCTTTCTCGATCACCACCTGCAAGTCGGCGATGCCCTGCTCGGCTTGATTGATCTGCAAGCGCTTGAACATGGTATTGCCAAGGACGCTTTCAAGCCCCTTAGCGGCGACAGCAAAGACTTGTGCAAGACACTGGTTAAGATCAATGCCGCCGCGCTCAAAGACCTGGAGAAGAAACGCACCGCACATGCTTTCGGCCAGACCGAGTTCGTGCAGCGACACGACAATGGCCTCTCCGCATTGCGAGCACTGGAAGCTCTGTCCGAAGACAGCACCGAGCAGATCGCCGCCAAGGCTCAAGCCTACGAGCGCTACCTGCATACCGCCCGCACCGGTCTGCTGGCGCAGGCCGCCGATCTGCTGCTGGGGGCCTACCTATTGCCCAAAACCGAAGGTAATGCTCAGGCCATCCCCACCACGGCCACACTTTATTTGACCCTCTTGGGCAGTACTCTGCCTGCCGATCAGCAGGCCGCGCTGGAAGCCGCCCGGCAAGCCTGCGCGGAAGCTCGTGTGTTCCATTGGCCACTGGCCTTTCCGCAGGTGTTTGCGCAAGGCGGTTTCGACTGCGTTCTGGGCAACCCGCCATGGGAGCGCATCAAGCTGCAAGAAGAAGAATTCTTCGCCACCCGTCACCGCGACGTAGCGGGAGCACGTAACAAGGCCGAGCGCGCCCAACGCATCCAGTGGCTCAGCGAAGGCATGCTGGCGCGCCACCTCTACCCCGAGCTGGTCCATGAGACGCAAGAAGATGCTGCCGAACAACGCCTGTATCGGGAGTTCATCAGTGCCCGCCGCACGGCGGAAGCCGCTAGCCTGTTTGCCCACGTCAAAGGCGACGACGGAGGTCGCTATCCGCTTACGGGCGTAGGCGATGTGAACACCTACGCGCTGTTTGCTGAAACAATTCTGCAAATCCATGCCGACAGCGGCCGTGCTGGTTTCATCGTGCCCACTGGCATCGCCACCGACGACAGCACCAAGGCTTACTTTGGCTATCTAACCAGCGCGCGACGATTAGCAAAGCTGATTAGCTTTTATGAGGTACGTGCGTGGTTCAAGGCAACAGACGATAGAAAGTCGTTCTGTTTGCTGACCTTAGGAAATTCCGTTGCAGCAGAATTTCTTTTTGATGCAAAGACGATTGAGGATCTCTACGAGCCAGCAAAATGGTTCACCCTCACACCAGATGAATTCCGCCTCATCAACCCTAATACGCGGACTTGCCCGGTATTCCGCAGCGAGCGCGATGCGGAACTGACCAAAAAGCTCTATCGCGCCGCGCCAGTGTTGATACGCGATGCGGTGACCGAAGGGGAAGGCAAGCAGGCCAAGACAACGCTTGCGCAAAACCCGTGGGGCATCTCGTTCATGACCATGTTCCACATGGCGAACGACAGCCATCTGTTCAAGAATGAGCCCGCCCACGATCGATTGCCGCTTTTCGAGGCCAAACTCATCCATCAGTTCGACCACCGCTGGGCCACCTACACGGAGGACGGTAACAGCCGCGATATCACTAATGTCGAAAAGGCATCGTCAGACTTCACCGTGACACCACGCTACTGGGTTAGTCGTGCCGAGGTAGAAGAGCGCCTATGCAAATGCGACCGCGATGGCCGAGTTACCTGGCAATGGGAAGCAAAGTGGTTAATGGGTTGGCGGGATATTGCATTACGCTCTGTAGAACGGACAGTGGTTGCGTCGGTGGTGCCGAGGGTGGGAGTGGGGCACACCATGCCACTCTTCACCACTACGGCGGATGCACGCCTGACAGCCGTCTTGTTGGGCAATTTCTGCTCGTTGGTGCTTGATTACTGTGCCCGTGTGAAAGTGGGTGGCACGCACCTGACTTACGGCTATTTGAAGCAGTTTCCCATCTTGCCGCCAGGCCACTACACCGAAGCCGGCCTCGACTTTATCATCCCGCGCGTCCTAGAACTCACCTATACCACCCACGACCTCGCCGCCTGGGCGCAAGATCTGGGATACTGCGGGCAGCCCTTTGCCTTCGCCCCCGGCCGCCGAGCTATCCTGCGCGCCGAACTCGACGCCTACTACGCCAAACTCTACGGTCTAACTCGCGATGAACTCCGCTACATCCTCGACCCAGCCGACGTCATGGGGGAAGACTACCCCAGCGAGACCTTCCGGGTACTCAAGAACAAAGAGCTAAAGGAGTTCGGTGAATATCGCACGCAAAGGTTGGTGCTGGATGCCTGGGATGCGTTGGAAGTACAGCAGCCAGTAGCCATACCAGCACTCAAACCGACGCGACGTACCGCGCCGCTTCCAATCTATGCCGATGGCGGCACACCAGCGTCCGAGGCGGAGGATTGGCTGGCTGGTCTGATATGCGATGTGCTAGTACACGTCGGAGAGTGTGATGACAATCGCTTGCGACGTATTCTGGAAGTACGGCTGCCAGAAGGCACTCCGCATGCGGAGTGGCTGCATGATTGGCTGGCGCCTGTGAGCACGGTACGCTGGACAAATATTTGCGGTTGGCTTCGTGATCTATTTGGCGTAGCCGTGACAGCATCGCTGTCCATTCGCAACTTGGAAGCACTGCACAGCATCATTGGCGACCATCGCACGGAATCTCTGGCTCACGCCTTGATCGAAGCGCGCCGCCAGAAAGAAGTTGCTTTGACGGAAGCGCTGGCAGGCTCGACATCTACTGCACACACGGACAATGTACTCAAACGGGGATAAATGCATATGGTCGATGCTGCAACTTTTCCTACAAACCCTGCCAAACCGCGTCTATGGGTGGAAAGGCTGTGGTTTCTGGACTCCCTGACAGCCCTACAGCCGTTGCGCGAAGTTTCATTGCAGCGCGGGCTGAACCTGATCGTATCGCCACCAGGGTCAGGCAGTTCAGGGCACGGTGTAGGTAAAACAGCATTCTGCCAATTTGTGCGTTTTGTACTGGATGATCCGCTCTGGTCGAATGGTTCGACCTTACGCGATGAGTTGTTGAGCAGTCGCGAATTGAAGGAAGGCGCAGTAGCCGCCCGCGTTCATATAGGCGGTGAAGTCTGGAATGTTCTGAAACCATGGCTGTATCAGAAGCATTACCGAGCATCACGCACCGCCGATTGGCGGCAGTTGGCCACAGGTGAAGCCGAGAACGAATTCAACGCCTACCAAGCTGCTCTACGCCAACATCTGGTAGAAATCCTGCCCGTTAAAGAACTGCCAATGTCGAAACAAAAAATCGAGTGGCATCAGATTCTGGCTTGGTGTTCCCGCGATCAGAATGCTCGCTATAACAACTATTACCAATGGCGCGCGGATGGGGTTGGATTCAGCCTGCCAGCGAAGTCCCCTGCGGCACTTATGCAAATCGTGCTGGGTCTGCTGCACAACGCTACAACACTGCGCGATTTGGATAGCGCAGCCAAAGAGATAGAGCAGCAAAAATCACAGCTGCAAGCATTGCGCGAGGAGCCCGCGCGCTTGCTGAAACATGTGCGCCGCCAATTAACTCGACGCCTCAGTGCCCCCGCAGCTACTCCGTTCCGGCAGGATGGTCTCCTTGAGCATCCAAACCTGATTGGCTTCGCCAAGCAAAGGTATGAGGCCTATCAGCAGGAATTGCGGTCAATCGAGACTGAACGACAAATTCTTGCAACTGATCACCAAGAATGGGTGGAAAGGCGAGCGCCACTAAAAAGCCTCACGGATCTTCTCGCCAACGAGATTCAGCAAGTGGAGGCATTGATTGCTGGCGATATCCAGCGAGTAGAAGAGTTGCAAAATGAGGCTTCGTCATTGCAACAACGGCTGCCAACACGCTGCGATGCAGGAAATCGCTTGCTCAAGGATTGCAGTTATGTGATCGAGCGTATCGACCAGACGCAAATCGATCGAAAGCAGCGTATCGCGGGGTATCAACGATCTAAGGATTCTCTTGAAAGAGAGCTCCCGCCCCTGCGCGACCGGCTAAATGAATTGAAGGACGAGACAGCGCCTATCGGTGCACAACTGGCAGCAATAGAGCAGCAGCATACTGAACTGGATGCAAAATACGCACAATCCCTCTCTGCACATCAGCTTCTCGACGAGGCCATCGAAGACTACGAATATTACGAAAGCATCGCATCAGGCAGATCACAGTCGGCCAACACCGAAGCAATAGAGCGCAAACTAGAATCGACCCAGCGTCGCCATGAGCAGCTTCAAATACAACTTGAGAGAGAACGCGAGGCGGTGAAGGGGCGTCGCCGTGTCATCAGTGACGGCATGCAGGCTGTTGCCAAATCTCTACCCTCTTTCCGGTGGGGCATTTTCAACGATGACGAGAAGCACCGCAATCACCCCTTTCAAATGGGGCCAATGCATTCAACGACATTCAAGGTTCTAGAAATCCTGGCTGGAGATGTGGCCTGCTTGCTAGATAGCACGAAAGAGGAAAGCTTTCACCCTGGCTTCCTTCTGCATGACTCACCTCGCGAGGCGGAAATGAGCGAGGCCATACTATGGTCTTTGCTTAGTCACATAGCATCGAGTGGAAGTGATTCGTTCCAGTACATTGTCACCACTTCAACTGAACCCACTGAGGCTTTCAAGTCTTTTGAGCGTCTCAGACTTTCATCCGATAACGAGAATGGCCTTCTTCTTCGTAGACGCCTGGGTGCGGATCCTGAGCCGTTGACATGAGTATCGCAGTGAATCCTTTACAGCGTGCCTTGATCGAGAAAGCAGGCCATGACAACGGCTTCGAGTATGTACTGCCCGCCCTTGATAATACCGTGATACTGGCTTCGGCGCGTCACCGAAGCAGTGCGGCAATGGTGCCGATAGCCGGCGGCTTTGAGGTGCGTTTGCAGCCCGCTTCACCGGCGCTGATACCGGAGTTATTGCGCAGCTTTAAGCTGTGGGCGGGGGTAGATGAAGCATTCTGCGTGCCAACCCTAGCCGATCTGTCGACATTGCTCCGCCGTGCGGCCAGCCTGTCACAGACGTTACCGAATCAGGCTGTACGCGATTACCACACGGCAGTTGCGCAGGCATTAGCAGACTTACCGAGCGAAAGCGGTGGTACAGAAGTCGAACGCTTGGTGCGCCAGCGCGTAGGGCAAGATCGTTTTCGAGATGCTCTATTGATCTACTGGGGCGGTGCCTGTGCGGTGACCGGCGTCACCGTTACTGAAATACTTCGGGCCAGTCACGCCAAGCCTTGGGCGCAATGCGCCGACGATGTCGAACGGCTAGATTCCTTCAACGGCTTCCTGCTCGTGGCTCACCTTGATGCACTTTTTGATCGTTTTATGATCAGCTTTGATGATGACGGAAATCTGCTAATCGCTGGTCGCATATCCAAAAATGATCTCCACCGCCTTGGTATCCACTCAGGCATGACATTGCGCTGGCTGGCCAACGAGCATCGGGCATATTTACGGTGGCATCGCGAACGTTTCCTGCTCGGTGCCTGATCTCGAAATAGATCAATGCCTTGAATTCTTGAGTCAAACCCCCGGTACAGATTCACCCGCAAGTCAGCTTACCGAAAGCCGTCGTCTGGGTAGTGTCTAGCGCTTGCTGTGGAGTACCCATGATTTGCCTAATCGACGAACGAGTAAGCGCACAGTTAGCAAATAGTAATACCGCGTCGCGTTACTTCGCTGGCTTATGCAATTTTCTAGATACCAAACCAAATGCTTCCTCTGCCAACGTCGAGGTGTTTCTCGCTGCCAGCGCTCTGAAATTTTAGCTTGGATGATTTTCGCCTGGCGTACATGGCGTTGTCGGGTTGCGTGGGAACCGGTCAACACGCCGGCCAAGAACAGTTCCATATCGAATGGTTTACTCATGGCCTTCCCCCTACGTAGGCAGCAACCACATCGATCCGGCCGTGCCCCAGCTCATAGCTGATTTGTTTCCGGGCCTCACGATCAAGATGCCTATCGGTCTGGCAACATTGGCCGCCGTTGATAGGCGCACGGTGTTGGGTGATTCGCTCATAACGCTCACATGCATACGCCGCTCGTAGCTCATGGAAGCCTTTGAGGTAGTGTGTATGCAGGATGTCCCGCGCAGGGCGGATGATTTGCTGTAGGAGATTGACGTAGCTTTCGTCTGGCGCAATCAGGTTGCGGCTACCTGCAGGTGACGCCTGCCATGCGAATCGAAGTGCGCCACGAATATGGTCGTCCACTGCTATCCAACGTGGCGCCGAGGCGCCGGCGCGGCCGCCTTTGGTACCATCCTGAATGTTAATCCTGCCTAGCTCGTTAGCCTCACGGCATAGCCGTGGTAGGTCAGCCAAGATGGCCTCACGCAAGCGCATGCCGGTGGCTCGCGCCAACAGAACAAGCGCGGCGGCGCGTTGCTGATGTTGGCTGCAAAGCGCCTCGACGATCTGCTTCACCTGCTCGCGATCCTGGCCTTGCGGCACTGACTGTCGAACCCCGGTGCGCTGCATACCCAACGCCTTGCTCGGACTTGTCAACTTCACGTACGGATCACCGCGAAGCGCCGCCATGGCCCTGTTAACGCTGGATAGCCGATTTTGTGCGGTGCTGACGGCGAGGTCACCGCGCCCAACCACGTCGCGCAGATACGCCGCATAGTCGGCCAACACCTTCCGATCAATCTGCCGCGCATCATTAATGCCGGGCCCCTGCTCGGAGCGGCACCATTTCACGAATGCCTGCCACCGATCACTGTGCGCTTTGACCGTGCCGTAATGGCCACCGCCGAACATATCTTTCAGCGCCTGCGGCCCTGCGTAGCTCAATTGCCTGCCGTAACCGAAATTCCGACCATCGCGTCTACCCACCAATGCCATATCGCTCACCTCATCTTCTGCTCTCCAGTCCTAGCCCCACGTCATCCCGCCAAGAATGCTGAGTGTTAGCAGGGATCAAGGCCCCTGCGACCTGGGGGGTGTCCTCTAACGCGGGACTGGCGGCTCCTTACGTCCGGGAGCAAGGGCATCTCATGATCTGGCCTCCTGAGCACCGTTACCGGTGGGCGGGTAGAGGCTGCATTGGCTGACGAGACCAGTGCCGCGAGATCCTGAGCCAGGTGCAAGCAGCAATGCGATGACCGGGGCATGCCTGACAGTCAGTCAGGTGCAGTCCATTCCCTGGTCTGCGGCACCATCATCTACAGCGCTGTTGCTGCTGACATCGGCGTTTGTCACGCCGATTGTCACGAGGAGGAATGCCGCAAAGCCTTGTGCGATCAGGGCTGCAGCAGTATTAGAAGTGCCCGTCTCTTTCCACAGAAAGAGACGGGCACAGGTTGGCGCAGTAGTTGGCCAAGCGGATAGGTTGCTGCAGGGCAGCGAGGTACGGTGTATCTGGCGCACGAGGGCCATAGGTGTAAGAGCATCCATCACCGGGAAGGTGACCGGGCGAGCTGCCGGATGCGAATCGCCCTTGGGGAGAACCACCGCGGGAGCGGCGTGACCTTTAAGGTTCGGGTCACCTGGGGTGCTGTCATCGACAGCATTTGCACGGTCAGTTCTACGCCTGTGGATAAACCCGGTCAAGGGCCGAAATTCAGGGCTCTTGGGGGCGTGAAAAGCGGTTATCCACCGGTGGAACTCCGTGGTAAATCCTGGGCAACGTCGTGGCTTTTAGCTCTTCAAAGTGAGGTCCATCCAAACAGGGCGGCTTTGCAGCCCTGTTTGGATGGACCCGCGCTGACAAGCGGATAAACGAGGCTGCTTTCCCTGAATCCTGAGCGCTCAATTGTTGTTGCTGCCGTTGATGCGCCTGCAGAGCGCTAGCGTATCGGCACCACGTTCTTGTCTCTGACTTGGCCGTACGCTGAGGCGAGCAGGCTGCCGGTGGCGGCCTTCTGGATGTACTCACTCCACCAGGCCATCATCGGTCGCCTGCGTTCGATGTAGTCTGCTCGGTTGTAGGCGCTGCGCACCTCATCCTTGTCGACATGTGCCAGTGCGACCTCGATGAGCTCCGGGTCCCACCCATGTTCATTCAAGATGGTGCTGGCCATCGAGCGCATGCCGTGACTAACCAACCGATCCTGGAACCCCATGCGTTTCAATGCCATGTTGGCCGTTTGGCTATTGGCATGAGTACGCGGGTTTCTGTCAGCCGGGAAGACGTACTCGCGATGGCCGCTATGAGTCTTCAGTGACTCCAACAACGCGACAGCGTGATCACTCAAAGGAATGCTGTGTGGGCGGCGCTTCTTCATCCGCTCCGCAGGGATAGTCCAAACGCGCCTTTCAAAGTCGAAGTCTGCCCAGCGAGTAGTCGCCGCCTCGGCGGGGCGAGTCATCGTGTGCAACTGCCATTCAATCAGGCAGCGGGTGGTGCGTTTGATGCTGGCGTTCGCGATCTCCAGCATGAGCTCCGGGAGCTCTTCGGGCGGAAGGGCAGCCATGTTTTCTTTCTTGGGCTTCTTGAATACTGCCCTGATGCCGGTGAGCGGGTTGGCGAAGATCAGGCCGGAGTTTACGCCGTAGGTCATGATCTCGTTTAGCCGCTGGCTAAGTCGCTTGACCGTCTCCAGGCTGCCTTTCGCTTCGATTGGGCGAAGCAGTCCGATCACCATCGGCGCGGTGATTTTGGTGAGTGGTGTCGTCTTCAAATCGGGGAACACGTGCAGCGTGAGCGACCGCCAGATGTCCTCGGCGTAGGCAGGGGTCACCGAGTCTTTCTTGAGTTCAAACCAGGCGGTGACCACGTTCTCGAAGGTGTGTTCGGTTTCCGCGCGTTTGGCTTCATTCAACGTATTGCGCTGCACCTTCGGATCGATGCCTTGAGCGAGCAGCTCGCGGGCTTCGACTGCCTTCTTTCGTGCGTTCGCCAGTGACAGTTCGGGGTAGGTCCCGAAGCCGATGTTGATGCGCTTCTTGGTCACTGGTTCGCGGTAATTGAAATTCCACAGCAACGAGCCGTTGCTGCGTACGCGGAGCTGCAAACCATCACCATCCGTGAGGACGTAATCCTTGGACGCGGGTTTGACTCCCTTGAGTTGTCGATCGGAGAGGCGGAGGTTTTGAGCAGGCATGAGATCGTCCTCAAGCACTGATTCGGTATTCCAAAGATTAGCACCGGGTGAGCTGGAATACCGCCTGGAATACCCGAATGGCTGGAACTCAAAAACTCTTGAAAGACCGCAAAAGCGCTGGAAGCCGCGTATTTACTGGCTTTCAGGCACAAAAAAAGACGTCCGTGGACGTCTTTGATTGATTATTTGGTGGAGCCGGGGGGATTTGAACCCCCGTCCGCCAGTACTCCGCTGTCGGTACTACATGCTTAGCCGTGTCTACTGATTTAATCCGCAGCCGCCCGACGGGCAGGGTGCTTTGGATGAGTTGGGTAAGTTTTAGTCGCTTTGCCCCCAACGTGCTACACGACGATCCTGTTCTGTATGACAATCATTTCGGGTTTACAGGCATCCCCTGATGATTGCTGGAGCCGAAGCTACCAGGAGAGCGGGCTCAGCTGCTTACGCAGCGAGAGCGTAACCCTCGTAGTTTTCGTCATTGGCAACTATAGAAAGTTGCAACAGTGGATTTACGAGTTCTGTTACCAACTCGGCATGCACCTAGAGTTTCGCTACCGGCGTCGAATCCTAATCGGCCCCACACTAGCTCTAGCTAACGCACCTTACGGCACGTGAGGCGAGTATACGCCATTGCGCGGGCGACGTCGACAACTGGTCCGGTCGCCCGCACCAGGGGTCACGAACCGCTGCCGCCGCTGCCTTTTTCGGTTTTTTCCAGGCGCTCCAGCACTTTGCTGGTGATGGCGATGCATTCTTTGGTGTCGCCCGAGGCCTGCGCGGCCTTGGCTTTGTCGACGTGCTCGGTCAGGGCTTTGTCCAGGCCTTCGGAGGTGGCGCCGGCGGTGACCATGCTGTCATCGATCTTTTGCAGGTTGGTGGTGCAGAGGTCGTCGGCGGCAAACACCGGCGATGCCAACAAGGTGGCGGCCGCGAACAGGGCCGATAGCGCGGTACCTTTCATGGGTGTCTCCTTCTAAGGCCTCTGGAAGGTGGGCCTGTTAAGTGGACTGCGCAGATTTGGCGTGGGTTCAATCGGGATGCTGGCAGGGCGATATGATGCGGCTGTAGGGGGATTCTGAACTTGAAACTAAATGCTTCGTGGTGGATGGGTTTGGGAATTATCCTACTGGCGCTGCAGCGGTTTCTCTGTTGTCGATGATGGGCGTTGGGGCTAGTTTCCCTGGGTCGCTGAGGTTTGGCGACCGGGTGTGAGAGCCCGTTCCATTCAAGAGATTTACCGTCATGGTAGCTGTGCGCGGGCAGGCCTTGTGCCTGGCCGGTTTTCCTCCTTGTTTGGCCGGTCTCTCACCCCGCGTACAGCTGCCACCTATTCCTGTGAGAGGGAATGGGTGGGGCCTCATGCAATCAAACGAGAGAGAAATATGAAGAAGATTGTTCCAGATCCACCCAGCCAAACGCCGCCACGTCCGTTCTATACCATCGACAACAAGGTCCCTTCACCGGAGGCGTTGCTGTACGCCATTCAGCTGATGCGCGGGATTGAAGACACGTTGGACGAATACATTTGCGGCAATGCCGGTGAGCCGGGTATCGGCATGCTGGTGAATTCGGTGCATAACGTGCAGATGAGTAGGGCGTTGGCTGAGCTGGTGTTGGCGCGCGAGCCGTGATGTTAGTCAGTTGAGGCCAGTGGGGTCGCTGTGCGACCCATCGCAGGCAAGCCAGCTCCTACAGGGGGCTGTGCAGCTTTCAAGGCGAGTGTTAGTCCTGAGGTAGAAGTAGTTGAGCAGGGCGTTGGCTGAGCTGGTGTTGGGGCGCGAGCCATGATGTTAGTCAGTTGGGGCCAGTGGGGTCGCTGTGCGACCCATCGCAGGCAAGCCAGCTCCTACAGGGGGGCGTGCAGCTTTCGAGGGCAGTGTTAGTCCTGAGGTAGGAGTAGATGAGCAGGGCATTTTTGGCGCCTGTGCGATCGAGCGCCGCCCGCGCGGCGCATCGCGAGCAACGCTCGCTCCTACGTCTGTTTCGGGCCAGTCACGCCTGTGCCTGCCCGCGCGACCGCCTTGTTTGTTCGACGCGATATCGCGCCATGCACCAAAGGCGGTCGCGCGCATATGCCCCAGGAATAATTGGCCCGAAACAAACGTAGGAGCGAGCGTTGCTCGCGATGCGCCGCGCGGGCGGCGCTCGATCTCATAGGCGCTGAAAACGCCTTGGCGAACACACCACACACCACCCCTAGCCGATGCTAGGCATCAGATAACACGCGGGCGGGTGACGCGGTCTACCAGGTACACCAGGCCGTGATAGTCGATGCCGCTGTGGCTCGACAACCCGATTTCGCAGGTGCGGCTGGTGGAAATGCCTTCGCTGCAATACTGCACCGCATCCTTCAGGCTGCGCAGCGCGTGGGCATTGAGCTCCGGCGTGGTAAAGCCTTTATCACCGGCAAACCCGCAGCAGTGAATACCTTCCGGGATCACCACCTGGTTGCTGCAACGCCGCGCCAGGTCGATCAGCGCTTGGCTTTCGCCCAGGTGCTGGGTGCTGCAGGTCACGTGCACGGCCACCGGCTCGTCCTGGGGGGTGAACTCCAGTTTGTCCAGCAGGTGGGTGCGGATGAAGCGCACGGGGTCGTACAGGTCCAGGCGGGTGTCGCCCAGGTCTTGCACCAGGCGCAGGGTGCACGGGCTGGTGTCGCAGTAGATCGGGTCGAGGCCGCCGCGGCTGGCGTGCAGCAGGGCGTTAATCAGTTCCTGGCGCTTGTGCTCGGCCTGCTCTGGGTAACCTTTGGAGGCGAACGGCTGGCCGCAGCAGAGGCTGTCGGCGTTGTCGGGGAACACGACTTGGTAACCGGCTTTTTCCAGCAGGGCGCGGGTTTTGTCCAGCAGCGAGCTTTGTTCGCGGTCGGCATAGGCGGGGCCCATCACGCGCGAGACGCAGGCGGCCAAGTACACGACGCGGGGGCGGGCGTCGTTGCTCGCTGGGCCGAAGTCGATGGCGCGCAGCGGCTGGGGCATGGCGGGCGTCCATTGGGGCAGTCGGCCGTTGCTGGCGTTGCTCAGCGATGCGGTCAGGCGGCTTAGGCGTGGGGCGCCGAGCAGTTTGCGGGCGGTGTTGGCGGCGGTGAGGGTGAGGCGGGCGCCACTCAAGGCCGTGTGGAAATGGTCGGCCAGCCAGTCGGCGGTTTTTTCGTGCTCGGCGGCCTGGCTGCGCAGCTTCTTCACCAGCTCGCCGGTGTTGATGCCGACCGGGCAGCGCTGGGCGCACAAGCCGGTGGCGGCGCAGGTCTCGAGGCCTTGGTATTGGTAAGTCTTGAGCAGTGCACGGGTGTCGAGGCCGGCGCGTTTCTTGGCCTGGATATCACGCCACATGACGATGCGCTGGCGTGGGCTGAGGGTCAGGCCTTTGGACGGGCACACGGGTTCGCAGAAGCCGCACTCGATGCACTTGTCGACGATTTCGTCGGCAGCCGGCAGGGGCTTGAGGTTTTTCAGGTGGATGTCCGGATCGGTGCTCAACACTACGTCGGGGTTGAGGATGCCGTTGGGGTCGAGCAGGCGTTTGAGTGCCCACATCAACTGGTAGGCGTCATGGCCCCACTCCAGTTCCACGAACGGCGCCATGTTGCGGCCGGTGCCGTGCTCGGCCTTCAGCGAGCCACCGAACTCCACGGCCACCAGTTGGGCCACGTCGTCCATGAAGGCTTGGTAACGCGCGACTTCTTCGGCGCTGTTGAAGCCCTGGGTGAAGACGAAGTGCAGGTTGCCCTCCAGGGCATGGCCGAAAATGATCGCCTCGTCGTAGTGGTGTTTGTCGAACAGCTGGATCAGGCGGTTGACGCCCTCGGCCAGTTGCTCGACGGGGAAGGTGACGTCTTCGATGATCACTGTGGTGCCGGTCTGGCGCACGGCGCCGACGGCGGGGAAGGTGTCTTTGCGGATTTTCCACAGCTGGTTGTACACCGCTGGGTCTTCGCTGAACTCGACCTTTTGCTCCAGGGGGTAGTCGGCAATTGATGCCATCACGTGGTGCAGTTGTTCGTGCAGCAGCGTCTGGCTGGCGGCGCGGGACTCGATCAGCAGCGCGCAGGCATTGTCTGACAGGCCTTTTACCCACAGGGGCATGCCGGGCATGTTTTGCACCGAGCGCAGGCTGCGGCGGTCGAGCAGTTCGACGGCAGAAACGGGCTGGCGCTTGAGCACGGTTACCGCGCGGCAGCAGCTCTCGACGCTGGGGAATACCAGCAGTGCGCTGGCCTTGTGCGGGTGGTCGGGCACGGTGTCGTAGGTGACGGCGCTGATGAAGCCCAGCGTGCCTTCAGACCCGACCAGCAAGTGCTGCAGGATATCGAGTGGCTGGTCGTAGTCCACCAGCGCATTGAGCGACAGGCCGGTGGTGTTCTTCAGCCGGTACTTGTGGCGGATGCGGTCTGCCAGTTCGGTGTTGGCGCGGGTTTCGCGGCCCAGGCGGGCCAGGGCTTCCAGCAGGTCGGCATGGCTGTGCTCGAAAGCCGCGACGCTGGCCGGGTCTTCGCTGTCCAGGCGGGTGCCGTCGGCCAGTACCAAGCGCAGGCCTGCGAGGGTGTGATAGGTATTTTGCGCAGTGCCGCAGCACATGCCGCTGGCGTTGTTGGCGACGATGCCGCCGATTTTGCAGGCGTTGATCGAGGCGGGGTCTGGGCCGATCTTGCGGCCGTAGGGGGCCAGCCAGGCGTTGGCCTGGGCGCCGATGACGCCGGGCTGCAGGCGGATCTGCTCACCCTGGCCGCGGATCTCGCGGCCGTTCCAGTTGTCGCCGAGCACAATCAGTACCGAGTCGCTGATGGCCTGCCCAGACAGGCTGGTGCCGGCGGCGCGGAAGGTCACCGGCACGCGCTCGCGCTGGGCCAACTGCAGCAGGCCGACCACTTCGTCTTCAGACTCGACGCGCACCACCAGCTTGGGGATCAGCCGATAGAAGCTGGCATCGGTGCCAAAGGCCAGGGTGGAGGTTGGGTCATCGAAACGGCGTTCGGCAGGTATCAGGCGCTCGACATCACGCAGGAACGCAGCGGGCAGGCTCATGCAATCTCCTCGCGGGGCCACGGCGTCTGGTGCGCCGCATGCCCCGGTCAATCAGGCGGTGTTTCGTGGGGGCGCGTTCAGGCGCCCAGTTCGCGGACCAGCGAGTCGCGGGTGATCTCGCTGATCGACTTGGCGCCGGTCAGCACCATGGCCACGCGCATTTCCTTCTCGAACAGTTCGAGCAGGTTCTTCACCCCGGCTTCGCCATGCACGGCGAGGGCCCAGAGGAAGGCGCGGCCGATCAGTACGGTGTCGGCGCCCATGGCGATCATGCGCACCACGTCGAGGCCGCTGCGGATGCCGGAGTCGGCGAGGATCTTCAGGTCGCCTTTCACCGCGTCGGCAATCGCCGGCAGGGCACGGGCGCTGGACAACACGCCGTCGAGCTGGCGGCCGCCGTGGTTGGACACGACGATGCCGTCGGCACCGAACTTGACCGCGTCGCGGGCATCGTCGGCATCCAGGATGCCCTTGATGATCATCGGGCCTTCCCAGAAGTCGCGGATCCACTCCAGGTCTTTCCAGGAGATCGACGGGTCGAAGTTGTTGCCCAGCCAGCCGATGTAGTCGGCAAGGCCCGTGGGGTTGCCACGGTATTTGGAGATGTTGCCGAGGTCGTGCGGGCGGCCCATCACGCCGACGTCCCACGCCCATTCAGGGTGGGTCATGGCTTGTAGCACGCGGCGCATCGGCCCGTTTTTGCCGCTCATGCCGGAGTGGGCGTCGCGGTAGCGGGCGCCGGGTACGGGCATGTCGACGGTGAACACCAGGGTCTTGACCCCGGCCGCCTTGGCCCGCTCCAGCGCATTGCGCATGAAGCCGCGGTCCTTGAGCACGTACAGCTGGAACCACATCGGCCGGTTGATGGCCGGTGCGACTTCCTCGATCGGGCACACCGATACCGTCGACATGGTGAACGGGATGCCATGGGCTGCGGCGGCGCGCGCGGCCTGGACTTCGCCACGGCGGGCGTACATGCCGGTCAGGCCGACCGGGGCCAGGGCCACGGGCATGCTCAGGGTTTCGTCGAACAGCTGGGTTTCCAGGCTGAGCTCGGACATGTTCTTCAACACGCGCTGGCGCAGGGCGATGCTGGCCAGGTCCGAGACGTTATGGCGCAACGTGTGCTCGGCGTAGGCGCCGCCGTCGGCGTAGTGGAAGAGGAAGGGGGGCAGCTTGCGTTGGGCCGCGGCGCGATAGTCGGTAGAGGCGGAAATGATCATGGATTCTCGCAGCGTTGCTTGAGGGGAATGCCGGGCGCAGCGTGGCGCCCGGCCCCTTTCACTTTAGTGATGAACCAGCATGCCGGTCAGCCAGTAAGCCTGGATCAGGGTGATCAGGCCCACGATGGTGGCGAAGAACAGGCTGTGCTTGACGGTGAAGCGGAACAGGTCGGATTCCTTGCCCACCAGGCCGGTGGCGGCGCAGGCCACGGCAATGGATTGTGGCGAGATCATCTTGCCGGTCACGCCGCCGCTGGTGTTGGCGGCCACCAGCAGGGTGTCGTTGACCCCGATCTGGTGTGCGGTGGTGGCTTGCAGCGAGCTGAACAGGGCGTTGGACGAGGTGTCCGAGCCTGTCAGGAACACGCCCAGCCAGCCGAGGAACGGCGAGAAGAACGGGAACGCGGCGCCGGTGCCGGCCAGGACCAGGGCCATGGTCGAGGACATGCCCGAGTAGTTGGTGACGAAGGCGAAGGCCAGCACCATGCCGATCGACAGGATGGGCCAGCGCAGTTCCCAGAACGTCTCTTTGAAAGTGGTCAGACCAGTTTTGAAGTTGATCTTGAGCACTGCCATGGAGATCAGCGCCGAGAGGAAGATCGCAGTGCCGGTGGCGGAGATCGGGTCGAGCTTGAACACCGCTGGCATGGCGGTCGGCGCGGCAACGATCGGCGCGGTCTTGATCACCAGTTGGTCAAGGTGCGGGATGGCGAAGTTGAACACGAAGTTGTACATCGCACCGCCTGGCGCGAATGCGGCCTTGAATGGCTTCAAGGTCCAGATGGTTACTAGCACGGTGAGGATCAGGAACGGCGACCAGGCTTTGAAGATCTCGCCGAAGCTGTAAGGGCTTGGCTGGCTGCCGCCGGACTGCACGACGGCGGCGCCGACGCTGCCTTTGGCTTGTGCGAACGAAGGCTTGGGCTGCCAGACTTTGAGGAACAGGGTCAGGCAGATCAGGCTGGCCAGGGCCGAGGTGATGTCCGGCAGCTCTGGGCCGATGAAGTTCGAGGTGAAGTACTGGGTAACGGCGAAGCTCAGGCCGGCGACCAGGGCGGCGGGCCAGGTTTCTTTCACGCCGCGCAGGCCGTCCATCATGAACACCAGCCAGAACGGCACGAACAGCGACAGCAGCGGCAGTTGGCGGCCGGTCATGGCGCCAATGTGGAAGGCGTCGATGCCGGTGACCTGGCCGGCCACGATGATCGGGATGCCCAGCGCGCCGAAGGCGACCGGCGCGGTGTTGGCGATCAGGCACAGGCCGGCGGCGTACAGCGGGTTGAAGCCCAGGCCCACCAGCAGTGCGGCAGTGATGGCCACCGGGGCGCCGAAGCCGGCCGCGCCTTCGAGGAAGGCACCGAAGCAGAAGCCGATCAGCAGCACTTGCAGGCGCTGGTCGTCGGTGATCGACAGCACCGAGCTGCGGATCACTTCGAACTGGCCGCTCTTGACCGTGAGTTTGTACAGGAACACCGCGGCAACGATGATCCAGGCAATCGGCCAGAGGCCGTAGAGGAAGCCGTAACCCGCGGCGGCGAAGGCCATGTCGACAGGCATCTGGAAGGCGAAGATCGCCACCAGGATCGACAGCGCGAGGGTGATGCTGCCGGCGACGTGGCCTTTGAGGCGGAACACGGCGAGGGCGAGGAAGAAGAACACGATAGGGATGACCGCCGCCAGTGCGGACAGGCCAAGACTACCAAGCGGGCTATAGAGTTGTTGCCAGGTTTGCATATGGGGTGGCCCCTAATTGTTGTTGGTCAGCACTGGCATTGGATAATTGGTAAGACCAATTTACAATGTCTGGGCGCTAGGTTAAAAGCGCTGTCGTGGGTGTGTCAATTTGTCCGACACAAAACTTTGGTCGCGTGCCGATGAGTGGGCGTCTGATGGCCTTGGAAAAACCCAGGGTGATGGGTGTGTGCGCGGCGCGGATCGGCGAGAATAGGGCCCCCTGAAATTTGCCGGGGGTTTGTGGAGAGCATGTGATGGTTTTTGATCAGGTCCGCCAACGGCGCCTGTCCGACGACATCGTCGATCGGTTGGAAGGGATGATTCTCGAAGGCACGCTGACCTCGGGCCAGCGCTTGCCGGCTGAGCGCGTTCTGGCCGAACAGTTCGGTGTGTCGCGCCCGTCACTGCGTGAGGCGATTCAGAAGCTGGTGGCCAAGGGGCTGCTGATCAGCCGCCAGGGCGGTGGCAACTTTGTCGCTGAATCGCTGGGGTCGACGTTCAGCGACCCGTTGTTGCAGCTGCTTGAGCACAGTCCTGAAGCGCAGCGCGACCTGCTCGAATTTCGCCATACCCTCGAGGCGTCCTGCGCGTATTACGCGGCCCAGCGCGCCACCGAGCCTGACCGTGCACGGCTGAAAGAGGCTTTTGACACGCTGCAGGACTGCTACACCCGCGTTGACGAAGTGACCCGGGCAGAGGAGGGCGCCGCTGACGCGCGTTTCCACCTGGCGATAGCTGAGGCCAGCCATAACGCGGTCTTGCTGCATACCATCCGCGGTTTGTTCGACCTGCTAAAGCGGAACGTGGTGACCAATATCGGTGGCATGTACCAGCAGCGGACTGAAACGCGGGACATGCTGATCAGTCAGCACCGGGAGCTGTACCTGGCGATTGTCGAGGGCAGGGCGGAGGAGGCGCGGGAGGTTTCCAGCCGGCACATTTTGTATGTGCAGGAGGTGCTGGAGGAGGCGCACGAAGAGGCCCAGCGCGTGGCGCGGGCGGAGCGGCGCAGCGGGCGCTGAGGTTTGCGTTTGCAGCACGGGCCTCTTCGCGGGGCAAGCCCGCTCCCACAGGCAACCCACCGAATTTGAAGGCAGTGGGTTAACTGTGGGAGCGGGCTTGCCCCGCGAAGAGGCCCTCCAGGCTAAAGAAGATCTAGTCTTCCTTGCCCTTGTTACGCACGGCACGCTGCAGCTCGCGGTTGGAATCGCGTTCGCGCACGGTGTCGCGCTTGTCGAATTCCTTCTTGCCCTTGCCAAGCGCGATCTCGCACTTGATCAGGTGCTTGCTCCAGTACAGCGCCAAGGCCACACAGGTGTAGCCTTTCTGCGCCACGGCCGCTTCCACCCGCTCGAGCTCGCGCTTGTTCAGCAGCAGCTTGCGTGAGCGGATAGGGTCGGCGATGACGTGGGTGCTGGCCGTGGTCAGCGGGGTGATGTGGCTGCCGAACAGCCAGGCTTCGCCATCCTTGAGCAGCACGTAGCTGTCGGTCAGGTGCGCCTTGCCGGCCCGCAGGCTCTTTACTTCCCAACCGGACAGGACCAGCCCGGCCTCGAACTTGTGTTCGATGAAGTAATCGTGTCGCGCTTTCTTGTTTTGCGCGATGGTCCCGGTCGGATGTTTCTTTTGTTTAGCCATAGGGGCGGCATTATAGGCAACTCGATGCGTGGTCGGCTATGGGATTTCGGTGTGCTTGAGCCACCGCAATGAATACCGGACAATACAGGCCCTGTCGTAGGTACAGAACCTGCTTTTGGCACGCTGCGAAGCGCCGCCACCCAGCCTTGGAAGTGACGCCTGGATGACTACCCATATTCAACGCTCCGCCCTGCTGCCGTATCCCGCCCAGGCGCTTTACGATCTGGTCAATGACGTGGCCAGCTACCCGCAATTTCTGCCGTGGTGCTCGGCATCGACGGTCATCGAAGCCAGTGACACGCACATGCGCGCCAAGCTGGAGGTTGCCAAAGGTGGCATGAGCCAGCATTTCGTCACGCGCAATGTGCTGGTGCCTGGGCAGTCCATCGAAATGAACCTGGAAGAGGGGCCGTTCTCCCAGCTGCACGGTGTGTGGGTGTTCAAGCCGCTGGGCGAGAAGGCCTGCAAGATCAGCCTGGACTTGTCCTTCGATTATGCCGGGCCGTTGGTGCGGGCGACGTTGGGGCCGCTGTTCAACCAGGCCGCCAACACCTTGGTAGATGCCTTCTGCCAGCGCGCCAAGCAGCTCAATAGCTGAGTAGTGGCGCACAAAAAAGCCCGGGCCAAGGCCCGGGCTTTTTTTATGACCGCCGCGCTTACTGGGGGGAGGTTTCCAGCGGTGCCGGCGTCGGGACCGGAGTGGTCTCGATGGTGTCGATCTCGCGCTGGATGGATTCTTCCACCGAACCGGGTTTGGCCGGCTTCTCTTCAGGCTGTGGCGTGGCCTGCTCTGGCTGGGTCGCCGGGCTGACCGTGGTGTCGCTGCTGCCACCGAGGATTTCCTGGTCGCGGCTCACGCCTGGCATGAAGTCGCCAGACAGGCTGACCAACTGGTCGCTTTCGTTGAAGAAAATGCTCATGCGCTCTTGCTGGCGTTTTCCGCCACCAGGCTGCAGGCTGTACAGGTAGTCCCAACGGTTGGTGTTGAACGTGTCCTGAATCAGGGGGTTGCCCATTATAAACCTTACTTGCCGTCGGGTCATTCCCGGGCGTAATTGGTCTATCATGTCCTGCGTGACGACATTGCCCTGCTGGATGTCGATTTTGTAAACCCCGGGAAACGAGCAACCGGCGAGTGCGAGCAGTCCCACTAGGGTGAGGCTGGTTAGCAAGAGCTTGGTGTTTTGCATCGGTGGGCGACTTCCACTATCTTGGCTGGACAACGTAAACCCCGATCATACCCGTATTAAGAGAAGCTGCGAAGCAGCATCGGCGAGAAAGCTGACCATGGTTGAAAATAGCGAATTACGCAAAGCCGGTCTCAAGGTTACCCTGCCTCGAGTAAAGATCCTTCAGATGCTCGATTCTACCGAGCAGCGTCACATGAGTGCCGAGGATGTCTACAAGGCCTTGATGGAAGCTGGTGAGGACGTCGGCCTGGCCACCGTCTACCGCGTGCTGACCCAGTTCGAAGCGGCGGGTCTGGTGGTTCGCCACAACTTCGACGGCGGTCATGCGGTCTTCGAACTGGCGGATGGCGGTCACCACGACCACATGGTCAACGTGGAGAACGGTGAAGTCATCGAGTTCATGGATGCTGAAATCGAGCGGCGTCAGCGCGAGATCGTGGCCGAGCATGGCTACGAGCTGGTGGACCACAACCTGGTCCTCTATGTGCGTAAGAAAAAGTAACGATTTCGATCGTTATAAATAGCAAAGGCGACCTTCGGGTCGCCTTTGTGCTTTTTGTGTAGGAGCAGCCTTGTGCTGCGAAGAGGCCGGTGAAAACAAAGTAGGACTGTGCCGCTGCCACCGGCCTCTTCGCAGCACAAGGCTGCTCCTACAGGTAATGCGTAGGCCGGTCATTAAGCAGGTAATGCGTAGGGCAGTCATTAAGCAGGTAATGCGTAGGGCAGTCATTAAGCAGGTGAGGCGTAGGCCAGTCCATTAAGCAGTTAATGCATAGTCCAGTCACTAAGCCTTGCCGCTGACTACCATCTTGCGTGCATGTGCCAGGGATTCCTTGGTCAGGTCGATGCCGCCCAGCATGCGCGCCACTTCTTCGACCCGTTCGCGTTTACCCAGGCTGGCCACCGCCGTGTGGGTGGTGTCGCTGTGGCGCACCTTGTGCACGAACAGGTGGTGATGCCCTTGTGCCGCGACCTGCGGCAGGTGGGTTACGGTCAGTACCTGGCCGCGGTCACCCAGCCGCCGCAGCAGTTGGCCGACGATCTCCGCAGTGGGGCCGCCGATGCCGACGTCGACTTCGTCAAACACCAGGGTGGGGATACGCGAGGTCTGTGCAGTGATCACCTGGATCGCCAGGCTGATGCGTGACAGCTCGCCACCCGACGCGACCTTGGCCAGGCCTTTGAGTGGCTGGCCGGGGTTGGCACTCACCAACAGTTCGATTTGCTCGAGGCCGTGGGGCGACAGGTCGTTGCCTTCGTTGGGGGTAAGCTCGATGCAGAAGCGACCACCCGGCATACCCAGGCGTTGGACTTCTTGCTCGACGGCGACCGCCAACTGTTGCGCGGCCTGCTGGCGCAAGGCGCTCAGCTCGCGAGCCCGCTCTTTATAGTGCTGGGCATAGGCGGCCAGCTCTTCGCCCAGGCGCTCGATCGATTCGTCGCTGGCGTTCAAGCCTTCCAGCTCTTCCATCAAACGCTGCTGCAGATGCGGCAGTTCGGTGGGGTGCACGCGGTGTTTGCGGGCCAGGGTGTAGATAGTGTCGAGGCGCTCTTCCAGGGCCTGCAGGCGCATGGGGTCGGCGTCGAAGTGATCGAGGAAGCGGTTGAGCTCGCCCACGGCTTCTTCGACCTGAATCTGCGCGCTGGCAATCAGGTTGGCGGCTTCGCCCAGTGCCTTGGGTGAGTTGGTGGCGGCGCCCAGCCGATTGAGGCTGGAGGTGAGGGCGCTGAGCACATTGCCCGAGTCGCTCTCGCTGCACTGGTCGATGACCTGGCGACAGATGCCGAACAGGGCTTCGGCGTTGGTCAGGTTTTTGTGTTCCTGCTCCAGCTGCACCAGCTCGTTTTCGCCCAGGCCGAGGTTGTCCAGCTCCTCGAGCTGATAGCTCAGCAGTTGGTGGCGGGCGCGTTGCTCGTCACCGGAATTGGACAGGCGCTCCAGCTCCAGGCGGGTCTGGTTCCAGCGTTTGGCGGCCAATTGCACCTGGCGGGCCAGGTCGATGGCGCCGGCGTATTCGTCCAGCAGGCGCCGATGGGTGTCGGTTTTGAGCAGCGACTGGTGCTCGTGCTGGCTGTGGATGTCGATCAGCAGTTCGCCAAGCGATTTGAGGTCGCTGAGCGGGCAGGGCGTGCCATTGATGTAGCCACGGCTGCGGCCTTCGGCGGTGATCACCCGGCGCAGGATGCACGGGCCGTCGTTGTCCAGGTCACGCTCGGCCAGCCAGGTGCTGGCTTCGGGGATGTCTGCCAGGTCGAAGGTGGCGAGGATGTCCGCCTTGTCTGCACCGGGGCGCACCACGCCGCTGTCTGCGCGGTCGCCGAGGGCCAGGCCGAGGGCGTCGAGCATGATCGATTTGCCTGCGCCGGTCTCGCCGGTGATGACGGACATGCCGCGGGCAAGTTCGAGGTCGAGGTGTTCGACGATGGCGTAGTTGTGAATGGACAGGTGCACCAGCATGGGGGCGGCTCCCGAAGGTTCAGGTCTGGTTATTTATACAGTACTTTTTTCCACCCTGACAATGCCCGCTCACAGATTCTCATGTGGCCCGGAAAACCACGCTGCCCCTTGAAGCTGGTTTTTCCGGCCCCATATAGCCGACAACAAAGGCGAGCCTGGCTCGTAATCCAGAAATTTGCGCAGGAGAGACCCAATGGCTGACGAACAGCTGAATGAGAAAGACCTTAACGTCGAAGAAACCGGTGCAGATACTGTCGGCGCCCGTGTTCTGGAGCTCGAGGAACAGCTGGCCGCCGCCAAGGATCA
This sequence comes from Pseudomonas sp. ITEM 17296, assembly GCF_028895205.1. Taxonomy (NCBI): domain Bacteria; kingdom Pseudomonadati; phylum Pseudomonadota; class Gammaproteobacteria; order Pseudomonadales; family Pseudomonadaceae; genus Pseudomonas; species Pseudomonas sp. ITEM 17296. The sequence goes on from NZ_WJRS01000001.1 coordinate 538,999, forward strand.
GTCGCTGCGCGCTGTTGCCGATTTGCAGAACGTGCGCCGCCGCGCCGAGCAGGATGTCGAGAAGGCCCACAAGTTCGCCCTGGAGAAGTTCTCCAGCGACCTGCTGCCAGTGATCGACAGCCTGGAACTGGCCCTGGCCCACTCCAGCGCCGACGACGAACACGTCAAGCAGATCCGCGAAGGCGTCGAGCTGACCTTGAAGATGTTCCAGGACACCCTCAAGCGCTACAACCTCGAAGCTGTCGACCCGCACGGCCAGCCGTTCAACCCTGAACACCATCAGGCCATGGCCATGCAGGAAAACGGCGAAGTAGAGCCGAACAGCGTGTTGAACGTGTTCCAGAAAGGCTACCTGCTCAACGGCCGCCTGCTGCGCCCCGCCATGGTGGTGGTCAGCAAGGCGCCGAGTGCAGCTCAGCCTTCGATCAACGAAAAGGCTTGAAATCCGCCGGGGCAACCCCATCTAGGTGTCAAGCCTTCAAGTATTACCGCAGTTGGCCAAAGTAGTCGCTGCTACCAAATTCAAGTTTCGGGAGAGTTAACATGGGTAAAATCATCGGTATCGACCTGGGGACCACCAACTCGTGCGTCTCCATCCTGGAAAACGGTAACGTCAAAGTCATCGAAAACGCCGAGGGTGCGCGTACTACCCCTTCGATCGTGGCATACGCCAACGATGGCGAAATCCTGGTGGGTCAGTCGGCCAAGCGCCAGGCTGTCACCAACCCGCACAACACCCTGTTCGCAGTGAAGCGCCTGATTGGCCGCCGCTTCGAAGAGCAAGTCGTGCAAAAAGACATTCAGCTGGTTCCGTACAAGATTGCCAAGGCCGACAACGGTGACGCCTGGGTTGAAGTCAACGGCCAGAAAATGGCACCGCCGCAAATCAGCGCCGAAGTGCTGAAGAAAATGAAGAAGACCGCCGAAGACTACCTCGGCGAGCCTGTCACCGAAGCGGTCATCACCGTTCCGGCCTACTTCAACGACAGCCAGCGCCAGGCTACCAAAGACGCCGGCCGCATCGCCGGTCTGGACGTCAAGCGCATCATCAACGAGCCGACCGCTGCTGCACTGGCGTACGGCATGGACAAGGCTAAGGGCGACCACACTGTCATCGTTTATGACCTGGGTGGCGGTACCTTCGACGTTTCGGTCATCGAAATCGCCGAAGTCGACGGTGAGCACCAGTTCGAAGTACTGGCGACCAACGGTGACACCTTCCTGGGTGGCGAAGACTTCGACATGCTGCTGATCGACTACCTGGTCGAAGAGTTCAAGAAAGAGTCCGGCATGAACCTGAAGGGCGACCCTCTGGCCATGCAGCGTCTGAAAGAAGCCGCGGAAAAAGCCAAGATCGAGCTGTCTTCCGCTCAGTCGACCGACGTCAACCTGCCGTACATCACTGCAGACGCCACCGGTCCTAAGCACCTGAACGTGAAGATCTCCCGCGCCAAGCTGGAGTCGCTGGTAGAAGAGCTGGTGCAGCGCACCATCGAGCCTTGCCGCATCGCGCTGAAAGACGCTGGCATCGACGCCAGCAAGATCGACGACGTGATCCTGGTCGGCGGCCAGACCCGTATGCCGCTGGTACAGAAAACCGTTGCTGATTTCTTCGGCAAGGAAGCACGCAAGGACGTCAACCCGGACGAAGCCGTCGCCATGGGCGCTGCTATCCAGGGTGCCGTTCTGGCCGGTGACGTCAAAGACGTTCTGCTGCTGGACGTCAGCCCGCTGACCCTGGGTATCGAAACCATGGGTGGCGTGATGACCGCGCTGATCGAGAAAAACACCACCATCCCGACCAAGAAGTCGCAGGTGTTCTCGACTGCCGACGACAACCAGGGCGCAGTGACCATTCACGTGCTGCAGGGCGAGCGTAAGCAAGCTTCGCAGAACAAGTCGCTGGGCAAGTTCGACCTGGCTGACATCCCGCCAGCACCGCGTGGTGTTCCGCAGATCGAAGTGACCTTCGACATTGACGCCAACGGCATCCTGCACGTCGGCGCGAAAGACAAGGCCACCGGCAAGACCCAGTCGATCGTGATCAAGGCCAACTCCGGCCTGTCCGACGAAGAAATCGAGAAAATGGTGCGTGACGCCGAGGCCAACGCCGAGGAAGACCGCAAGTTCGAAGAGCTGGCCGGTGCCCGTAACCAGGGTGACGCGCTGGTTCACTCGACCCGCAAGATGGTTGCAGATGCAGGTGACAAGGTCACCGCTGAAGAAAAAACTGCCATCGAAGCTGCCGTCGTTGCGCTGGAAGCCGCTGTAAAAGGCGACGACAAGGCCGCGATCGACGCCAAGGTCGAAGAGCTGTCCAAGGTGTCGGCACCGGTTGCCCAGAAGATGTACGCCGAGCAGTCGGCCGAACAGCCTCAGGGCGGCGCGCAGCAGGCCGAGCCGGAAGCCAAGCACGATGACGTGGTTGACGCCGAGTTCGAAGAAGTAAAAGGCGACGACAAGAAGTAATCGTTGCATGTTGTCGGCCAGCTCACCGGCGTTTGTCGGTGAGCTGGTAGGATGTCGCCGCGCGGGGGCTTGCTCCCGCGTTGGCGTATCTGGAATTCGAGAATTTTTACAGCATCTGTCAGGGCCATTCGTGGTGTTTGGGCAGGTGCTGATGGCGCGGCGCAGATGCCGAACGCCCAACAAGGTGCAAATGACCTATGTCCAAGCGTGATTATTATGAGGTCCTGGGTGTCGAGCGCGGCGCCAGTGAAGCTGACCTGAAAAAGGCCTATCGCCGCCTGGCGATGAAGTTCCACCCGGACCGCAACCCAGGCGACAAAGAGTCGGAAGACAAGTTCAAGGAGGCCAACGAGGCCTACGAAGTGCTGTCTGACGCCAGCAAGCGCGCGGCGTTCGACCAGTACGGCCACGCCGGCGTCGACCCAAGCATGGGCGGCGGCGGTGCAGGCTTCGGCGGCGCCAACTTCTCCGACATCTTTGGTGATGTGTTCAGTGACTTCTTCGGTGGCGGCGGCGGCCGCGGCGGTGGTCGTGGTGGTGCTCAGCGTGGCAGCGACCTGCGCTACACCCTGGAGCTGAACCTGGAAGAAGCGGTGCGTGGCACCACGGTCAGTATCCGCGTGCCGACGCTGGTCAATTGCACGCCTTGCGACGGTTCTGGCGCGAAGAAGGGCTCGACCCCGTCGACCTGCCCGACGTGCGGCGGTATTGGCCAAGTGCGTATGCAGCAAGGCTTCTTCTCGGTGCAGCAGACCTGCCCGCGTTGCCATGGTCAGGGCAAGATCATTACCGACCCTTGCAATTCGTGCCATGGCGAAGGCCGTGTCGAGGAATACAAGACGCTGTCGGTCAAGGTGCCGGCAGGTGTCGACACCGGCGACCGCATTCGCCTGTCGGGCGAAGGCGAGGCCGGTACCCACGGTGGCCCGACCGGCGACCTGTACGTGGTGATCAATGTGCGTGAGCACGAGATCTTCCAGCGTGATGGCAAGCACCTGTACTGCGAAGTGCCGATCAGCTATACCGATGCAGCGCTGGGTGGCGAGCTGGAAGTGCCAACCCTCGATGGCCGCGTGAAGCTGAAGATTCCGGAAGGTACCCAGACCGGCAAGCAGTTCCGCTTGCGTGGCAAGGGTGTTGCGCCGGTGCGCGGTGGCGGTGCCGGTGACCTGCTGTGCCGTGTGGCGGTGGAAACCCCGGTCAACCTCAGCCGTCGTCAGCGCGAGCTGCTCGAAGAGCTGCGTGATTCGCTCGAAGGCGACAGCTCCCATTCGCCCAAGGCCAGTGGCTGGTTCGACGGTGTAAAGCGCTTCTTCGGCGATCTCTGACAAGGAAATAGCGATGCGACGTATTGCAGTGATGGGTGCAGCAGGGCGGATGGGCAAAACCCTCATCGAGGCCGTGCAGCAAACGCCAGGAGCCGGGTTGACGGCGGCGATCGATCGCCCTGACAGCTCGCTGGTCGGGGCTGATGCAGGTGAGCTGGCGGCCCTCGGTCGGATCGGCGTGCTGCTGTCCGATGACCTGGCCAAGGTTGCCGATGAATTCGACGTGCTGATCGACTTCACCCACCCTTCGGTAACCCTGAAGAACCTGGCCTTCTGCCGCAAGCATGGCAAGGCGATGATTATCGGCACCACCGGTTTCAGCGTCGAAGAGAAGCAATTGCTGGCTGACGCGGGCAAGGAAATCCCGATCGTGTTCGCCGCCAACTTCAGTGTGGGCGTCAACCTCAGCCTCAAGCTGCTGGACATGGCGGCGCGGGTGCTGGGTGATGATGTCGACATCGAGATCATCGAAGCGCACCACCGTCACAAGGTCGATGCGCCGTCGGGTACTGCGCTGCGCATGGGCGAAGTGGTTGCCAATGCGTTGGGCCGTAACCTGCAGGAAGTGGCAGTGTATGGCCGTGAAGGCCAGACCGGCGCGCGTGATCGCAAGACCATCGGCTTCGCCACCGTGCGTGCCGGTGATGTGGTGGGTGACCACACCGTGCTGTTCGCCGCTGAAGGCGAGCGCCTGGAGATCACCCACAAAGCGTCGAGCCGCATGACGTTCGCCAAGGGTGCGGTACGTGCCGCGCTGTGGCTGGACGGGCGCGAGCCGGGCCTGTACGACATGCAGGACGTTCTGGGGCTGCACTGATCCTTACTGTGTTGCTGATGGCTCAATCGCCGGCAAGCCGGCTCCCACAGGGGAGTGCAAGCCTTCGGGTTGGTGCTGACGGGTGGGAGCCGGCTTGCCGGCGATGGGGTGCAAGGCACCCCCTGTCGCAATCATGTGTTTTAGAGGCACATATACGGTAGACCCAAAAAGCACTTTTCTGTAAGCTACAGCTTTAGTGTGTCCACTAAAAGCGCGCAGCGAATTGAATTCAGCACATGAAAGCGGGGTGACGTGTCCATACGTCACTCCGCTTTTTTGCAACCTGCGATCGCCCTTTCATGCTTGATTTACGGGAGGTCTTCTTGACAAAGCCAGCCATACTCGCCCTTGCCGACGGCAGTATTTTTCGCGGTGAAGCCATCGGTGCCGACGGTCAGACCGTTGGTGAGGTGGTGTTCAACACCGCTATGACCGGCTACCAGGAAATCCTTACAGACCCTTCCTACGCCCAGCAAATCGTTACCCTGACCTATCCGCACATCGGCAACACCGGTACTACCCCGGAAGACGCCGAGTCGAACCGTGTCTGGTCTGCCGGCCTGGTCATCCGTGACCTGCCGCTGCTGGCCAGCAACTGGCGTAACACCCAGTCGCTGCCGGACTACCTCAAGGCCAACAACGTCGTCGCCATCGCTGGCATCGACACCCGTCGCCTGACCCGTATCCTGCGTGAAAAGGGCGCTCAGAACGGCTGCATCCTCGCCGGTGACAACATCAGCGAAGAAGCCGCCATCGCCGCCGCCCGCGGCTTCCCAGGCCTCAAGGGCATGGACCTGGCCAAGGTCGTCTCCACCAAAGAGCGCTACGAGTGGCGCTCCAGCGTGTGGGAACTGAAAACCGACAGCCACCCAACCATCGAAGCTTCCGAGCTGCCGTACCACGTGGTCGCCTTCGACTACGGCGTCAAGCTGAACATCCTGCGCATGCTGGTGGCCCGTGGCTGCCGCGTGACCGTGGTGCCTGCCCAGACCCCGGCCAGCGAAGTGCTCGCGCTCAACCCCGATGGCGTGTTCCTGTCCAACGGCCCTGGCGATCCGGAGCCTTGCGACTACGCGATCCAGGCAATCAAGGAAATCCTTGAAACCGAGATCCCGGTGTTCGGCATCTGCCTCGGCCACCAGCTGCTGGCCCTGGCCTCCGGCGCCAAGACCGTCAAGATGGGCCACGGCCACCACGGTGCCAACCACCCGGTCCAGGACCTGGACACCGGCGTGGTCATGATCACCAGCCAGAACCACGGTTTCGCCGTCGACGAAGCCACCCTGCCGGGCAACGTCCGCGCCATCCACAAGTCGCTGTTCGACGGTACCCTGCAGGGCATCGAGCGCACCGACAAGAGCGCGTTCAGCTTCCAGGGCCACCCTGAAGCGAGCCCAGGCCCGACTGACGTTGCGCCACTGTTCGATCGTTTCACCGATGCCATGGCCAAGCGCCGCTGAGCATCCTGCATCAAGGCCCCGGGCCGGCTTGCGCCGCGCCCGGAAGCGCCTGACCCAGATTGTTCAAGACGGCTTGCCGACTGACCCGCGGATTTGAGTGACAACCATGCCAAAACGTACAGACATCAAAAGCATCCTGATTCTCGGCGCTGGCCCGATCGTGATCGGCCAGGCCTGCGAATTCGACTACTCCGGCGCCCAGGCTTGCAAAGCCCTGCGCGAGGAAGGTTTCCGCGTCATCCTGGTGAACTCCAACCCGGCCACCATCATGACCGACCCGGACATGGCCGACGCCACCTACATCGAGCCGATCAAATGGCAGTCGGTGGCCAAGATCATCGAAAAAGAGCGCCCAGACGCGGTGCTGCCGACCATGGGTGGCCAGACCGCGCTGAACTGCGCCCTGGACCTGGAGCGCCATGGCGTTCTGGAAAAGTTCGGCGTAGAGATGATCGGTGCCAACGCCGACACCATCGACAAGGCAGAAGACCGCTCGCGCTTTGACAAGGCGATGAAGGACATCGGCCTGGAGTGCCCGCGCTCCGGTATCGCCCACAGCATGGAAGAGGCCAATGCGGTCCTCGAGAAGCTCGGCTTCCCGTGCATCATCCGCCCGTCGTTCACCATGGGCGGCACCGGTGGTGGTATCGCCTACAACCGTGAAGAATTCGAAGAAATCTGCGCCCGTGGTCTGGACCTGTCGCCGACCAAAGAGCTGCTGATCGACGAATCGCTGATCGGCTGGAAGGAATACGAGATGGAGGTGGTCCGTGACAAGAAGGACAACTGCATCATCGTCTGCTCGATCGAAAACTTCGACCCGATGGGCGTGCACACCGGTGACTCGATCACCGTTGCCCCAGCGCAGACCCTGACCGACAAGGAATACCAGATCATGCGCAACGCCTCGCTGGCGGTGCTGCGTGAAATCGGTGTCGAAACCGGCGGTTCCAACGTGCAGTTCGGTATCTGTCCGGACACCGGCCGCATGGTCGTGATCGAGATGAACCCGCGCGTATCGCGTTCGTCGGCCCTGGCTTCCAAGGCTACCGGCTTCCCGATCGCCAAGATCGCCGCCAAGCTGGCTGTCGGCTACACCCTCGACGAGCTGCAAAACGACATCACCGGCGGCCGCACCCCGGCGTCGTTCGAGCCGTCGATCGACTACGTCGTCACCAAGCTGCCACGCTTCGCCTTCGAGAAATTCCCGAAAGCCGACGCCCGCCTGACCACCCAGATGAAATCCGTGGGTGAAGTCATGGCCATCGGCCGTACCTTCCAGGAATCCCTGCAGAAAGCCCTGCGTGGCCTGGAAGTCGGTGCCTGCGGCCTGGACCCGAAAGTCGACCTGGCCAGCCCAGAAGCTGCCAGCATCCTCAAGCGCGAACTGACCGTGCCGGGTGCCGAGCGTATCTGGTATGTCGCTGACGCCATGCGTTCGGGCATGACCTGCGAAGAAATCTTTGCCCTGACCGGCATCGACATGTGGTTCCTGGTTCAGATGGAAGACCTGATCAAGGAAGAAGAGAAGGTCAAGACCCTGGCCCTGTCGGCCATCGACAAGAACCTGATGCTGCGCCTCAAGCGCAAAGGCTTCTCGGACCAGCGCCTGGCCGTACTGCTCGGTATCACCGACAAGAACCTGCGTCGCCACCGTCACAAGCTGGAAGTGTTCCCGGTCTACAAGCGCGTCGACACCTGCGCTGCCGAGTTCGCCACCGACACTGCCTACCTGTATTCGACCTACGAGGAAGAGTGCGAGGCCAACCCGTCGACCCGCGACAAGATCATGATCCTGGGTGGCGGCCCTAACCGTATCGGCCAAGGCATCGAGTTCGACTACTGCTGCGTACACGCGGCACTGGCCCTGCGTGAAGACGGTTACGAGACCATCATGGTCAACTGCAACCCAGAAACCGTCTCCACCGACTACGACACCTCTGACCGCCTGTACTTCGAGCCGCTGACCCTGGAAGACGTGCTGGAAGTCTGCCGCGTCGAGAAGCCGAAAGGCGTCATCGTGCACTACGGCGGCCAAACCCCGCTGAAACTGGCCCGCGCCCTGGAAGAAGCCGGCGTACCGATCATCGGTACCAGCCCGGACGCCATCGACCGTGCCGAAGACCGTGAGCGTTTCCAGCAGATGGTTCAGCGCCTGAACCTGCTGCAGCCGCCAAACGCTACCGTGCGCAGCGAAGAAGAAGCGATCCGCGCTGCGGGCGGTATCGGTTACCCACTGGTCGTGCGCCCGTCGTACGTACTGGGTGGTCGCGCCATGGAAATCGTCTACGAACTGGACGAACTCAAGCGCTACCTGCGTGAAGCGGTACAAGTGTCCAACGACAGCCCGGTGCTGCTCGACCACTTCCTCAACTGCGCCATCGAGATGGACGTGGATGCGGTCTGCGACGGCACCGACGTGGTGATCGGCGCGATCATGCAGCACATTGAGCAGGCGGGTGTTCACTCCGGTGACTCGGCGTGCTCGCTGCCACCGTACTCGCTGCCGGCTCACGTGCAGGACGAAGTCCGCGAACAGGTCAAGAAAATGGCCCTGGAGCTGGGCGTGGTCGGCCTGATGAACGTGCAGCTGGCCCTGCAGGGCGACAAGATCTACGTGATCGAAGTCAACCCGCGCGCCTCGCGTACCGTACCGTTCGTCTCCAAGTGCATCGGCACTTCGCTGGCGATGATCGCGGCCCGCGTCATGGCTGGCAAAACCCTGAAAGAGATCGGTTTCACCAAAGAAATCATCCCGAACTTCTACAGCGTCAAGGAAGCCGTCTTCCCGTTCGCCAAGTTCCCAGGGGTTGACCCGATCCTCGGCCCTGAGATGAAATCGACCGGTGAAGTCATGGGCGTCGGTGACAGCTTCGGTGAAGCCTTCGCCAAGGCCCAGATGGGTGCCAGCGAAGTGCTGCCGACCGGCGGTACTGCGTTCATCAGCGTGCGTGACGACGACAAGCCACAAGTGGCTGGCGTTGCCCGCGACCTGATCGCCCTGGGCTTCGAAGTGGTTGCCACTGCCGGTACCGCCAAGGTTATCGAGGCGGCTGGCCTGAAAGTGCGCCGTGTGAACAAAGTGACCGAAGGTCGCCCGCACGTGGTCGACATGATCAAGAACGACGAAGTGTCGCTGATCATCAACACCACCGAAGGCCGTCAGTCGATCGCTGATTCCTACTCGATTCGTCGCAATGCGCTGCAGCACAAGATTTACTGCACCACCACCATTGCGGCCGGTGAAGCCATCTGCGAAGCGTTGAAGTTTGGTCCTGAGAAGACCGTTCGTCGCTTGCAAGATCTGCATGCAGGACTTAAAGCATGAGCATTACCAAGTACCCGATGACCGTCCAGGGCGCTCGCGCCCTGGAAGAAGAGCACCTGTTCCTAAGCAAGACCGAGCGCCCGCGCCTGAGCCAGGCGATTGGTGAGGCGCGCGAGCTGGGCGATCTCAAGGAAAACGCCGAATACCATGCCGCCCGTGAGGAGCAGGGCATGGTCGAGGCGCGTATCCGCGACATCGAAGGCCGCCTGCAGAACTCGGTCGTGATCGACGTGACCACGATCCCTCACACCGGCAAGGTGATTTTCGGCACCACCGTGGTGCTGGCCAACACCGAAACCGATGATGAAGTGACCTACCAGATCGTCGGCGAGGATGAAGCCGACGTGAAACAGGGCAAGCTTTCGAGCGGCGCACCCATTGCCCGTGCCATCATCGGCAAGGAAGAAGGTGATACCGTCGTCGTCAAGACGCCAAGTGGCACGGTCGAGTACGAGATTGTCGAAGTCAAACACATCTGATCGGCGCCTGCGGGCGCCATCCCTTGAAGGGATCCTCTGGCAGCTGGCCCAGGTATTCTGGGTCGGCGGCTTGTGGGTGTTTCATGTGGGGCTGGTGCCCGCGCTCAAGGTCACTGGCCTGGCGCCCCTGCTGGTGCAGGATGTCGCTGGGCAGATCGACCGCTGGTTGATTGGCGTGGCCTTGCTAGGCTTGTTGACCCAGCTGGCGGTATTGGCGAGGGTAGAGGGGCTGTCTGCCTGGTGGCGGCAGTTCCGTGGCCAGATGCTGTTGCTCGGCTTCGGTGCTTGCGTGGGGTATTACACCTTGCGCTACGGCATTTCAGTGGGCGAGCGCTGGCAGATGTTTTGTTTCCTGGTACTGGGCTTTTCCGGCATCGTGCTGGTGGCCCAACCCGTACCGGTCAGGGCGCGCCAGGCGCGCCACTGATCGGAGCCGCTATTATTTGAAGCGGTGGATGTTGGACAGCTGTTTGTTCGGCTGTGGGTTCTTCCGGTAGATCAGCGCTTTCTTGCCGATGGTCTGCACCAGTTCGGCGCGGCCAACCTTGCACAATTCGGCAATGGCGGCGGCACGTTCTTCACGATCTTCGGAGCGAATCTCGACTTTGATCAGTTCATGATCGGCGAGTGCGCGTTCCAGTTCGGCGGCAACGCCTTCGTTAACACCGTTGCCAGCAACGATCAGGACCGGCTTCAGGTCATGACCAATGGACTTGTATTGCTTCTTCTGCTCGTTATTGAGCGGCATAATCTGACCCTTTCCGTCTGATTCTGTAAAATTGACAGGCATTTTACCCGAGGGCCCCTGGCTCCGCCCAGTCAATCACGACGCATATCATCGAGGTGCCCCGTGGTACAACGTTCCAAAAGCAGCGCTAACTGGCTGCGAGAGCATTTTAACGACCCTTTTGTGAAGCAAGCGCAGAAGGATGGCTACCGCTCGCGTGCGAGCTACAAACTGCTTGAGATCCAGGAAAAGGACCGTTTGATCCGTCCTGGCATGAGTGTGATCGACCTCGGCGCAGCCCCGGGTGGCTGGTCGCAGGTGACCAGTCGTCTGATTGGTGGCCAAGGGCGCCTGATCGCCTCCGACATCCTGGAAATGGACTCGATCCCTGACGTTACCTTCATTCAAGGCGACTTCACCCAGGATGCAGTCCTGCAGCAGATCCTCGACGCAGTCGGTGATTCTCACGTAGACCTTGTGATTTCCGACATGGCCCCCAATATGAGTGGTACGCCTGAAGTGGATATGCCGCGCGCCATGTTCCTGTGCGAATTGGCATTGGACCTGGCAACCCGCGTGCTCAAGCCTGGTGGTGACTTCCTCATCAAGATTTTCCAGGGCGAAGGCTTCGACATGTACCTGAAGGACGTGCGCACCAAGTTCGACAAGGTACAGATGCGTAAGCCGTCGTCTTCGCGGGATCGTTCGCGTGAGCAGTACCTGCTGGGTAAAGGTTTCAAAGGCGTGTGAAAGGCGTGCCACGGGGTGGTCGATAGTTAATTCCAATCGGCCGCCCCGTCTGTATCGTCCGAACTTCGTGTAGTCTAGGTTTCACAAAGGGTTACAGACGGTGCCTGCGGATGCGTAGGTAATGTAGTAAGTTAGGGCGATGAATATCATGCGAGGCACGGCTGCGTCGTGCGCCGGCCTCAGAGGGTAGCGAATTGAACGACATGGCAAAGAATCTGATCCTGTGGTTGATCATCGCAGCTGTCCTGGTGACAGTGATGAACAACTTCTCCAGCCCTAACGAGCCGCAGACCCTCAACTACTCCGACTTCATCCAGCAGGTTAAAGACGGGAAAGTCGAGCGCGTGACCGTCGACGGCTACATCATTACCGGCAAGCGTGCCGACGGCGACAACTTCAAGACCGTGCGCCCGGCCATTACCGACAACGGCCTGATCGGCGACCTGGTCGACAACCACGTGGTCGTCGAAGGCAAGCAGCCTGAGCAGCAGAGCATCTGGACGCAGTTGCTGGTCGCCAGCTTCCCGATCCTGGTGATCATTGCCGTGTTCATGTTCTTCATGCGCCAGATGCAAGGTGGCGCGGGCGGCAAGGGCGGGCCGATGAGTTTCGGCAAGAGCAAGGCGCGCCTGCTGTCCGAAGACCAAGTCAAGACCACCCTGGCTGACGTCGCCGGTTGCGACGAAGCCAAGGAAGAAGTCGGCGAACTGGTCGAGTTCCTGCGCGACCCAGGCAAGTTCCAGCGCCTCGGCGGTCGTATTCCGCGCGGCGTGCTGATGGTTGGCCCACCCGGTACCGGTAAGACCCTGTTGGCCAAGGCCATTGCAGGTGAGGCGAAAGTGCCGTTCTTCACCATTTCCGGTTCGGACTTCGTCGAAATGTTCGTCGGTGTCGGTGCCAGCCGTGTGCGTGACATGTTCGAGCAGGCCAAGAAGCACGCCCCGTGCATCATCTTCATCGACGAAATCGACGCCGTTGGTCGCCACCGTGGCGCCGGCATGGGCGGTGGTCACGATGAGCGTGAGCAAACCCTCAACCAGTTGCTGGTAGAGATGGACGGCTTCGAAATGAACGATGGCATCATCGTCATTGCCGCCACCAACCGTCCGGACGTGCTGGACCCTGCGCTGCTGCGTCCTGGTCGCTTCGACCGTCAGGTCGTTGTGGGCCTGCCAGACATCCGTGGCCGTGAGCAAATTCTTAAAGTACACATGCGCAAGGTGCCGATTGGCGAGAACGTCAACCCGGCGGTCATTGCCCGTGGTACCCCAGGCTTCTCCGGTGCAGACCTGGCCAACCTGGTCAACGAAGCTTCGCTGTTTGCCGCGCGCTCCAACAAGCGCCTGGTCGAAATGAAAGAGTTCGAGCTGGCCAAAGACAAGATCATGATGGGCGCCGAGCGCAAGACCATGGTCATGTCCGAGAAAGAAAAACAGAACACCGCCTACCACGAAGCCGGTCACGCCATCGTCGGTCGTCTGGTGCCTGAGCATGACCCGGTCTACAAGGTGTCGATCATCCCCCGTGGTCGTGCCCTGGGTGTCACCATGTTCCTGCCTGAGGAAGACCGTTACAGCCTGTCCAAGCGCGCGCTGATCAGCCAGATCTGCTCGCTGTACGGCGGCCGTATCGCCGAAGAAATGACCCTGGGCTTCGATGGCGTCACCACCGGTGCCTCCAACGATATCATGCGCGCCAGCCAGATTGCCCGGAACATGGTCACCAAGTGGGGCCTTTCCGAGAAGCTCGGCCCGCTGATGTATGCCGAAGAAGAGGGCGAGGTGTTCCTCGGCCGTAGCGCCGGCAGCCAGCACGCCAGCGTCTCGGGTGAAACCGCCAAGCTGATCGACTCGGAAGTGCGCAGCATCATCGACCAGTGCTACGCCACGGCCAAGCAACTGCTCACCGACAACCGCGACAAGCTCGATGCCATGGCCGAAGCGCTGATGAAGTACGAGACCATTGACGCCGACCAGATCGACGACATCATGTCGGGTCGCACCCCTCGCGAACCGCGGGACTGGGATGGTGACTCGGCTTCGGGCAACCCTGCAGCTCAGGGTGACCGCCCGGAATCGCCAATCGGCGGCCCAGCGGCTCAACACTAAGGGCATCTATGAGTTCAGTGCAGTACCCAACCCGGTTGCCTTGCGGCAACCGGGTTCTTGATTTGTCGCGTACCCATGTCATGGGTATTCTCAATATCACCCCCGACTCATTCTCCGATGGCGGGCGCTTCAGCCAGCGCGACGCTGCGTTGCGCCATGCCGAAGCCATGGTTGCCGCGGGCGCCACGCTGATCGACATCGGTGGCGAATCGACGCGCCCTGGCGCGCGTGCGGTGTCCGTGATCGAAGAAATCGAACGCGTGGCACCGATGGTCGAGGCGATCAACAGTCGTCTGGACGTGGTCATTTCGGTCGATACCTCCACGCCTGCGGTCATTCGTGAATCCGCACGGCTGGGGGCTGGCCTGATCAACGACGTTCGTGCCCTGGAGCGCGATGGCGCCCTGGATGCGGCGGCGGACACCGGCCTGCCGGTGTGCCTGATGCATATGCGCGGTGAGCCGGGCAATATGCAGGACGACCCGCATTACGATGATGTGACGGCCGACGTAACGCGATATCTTGAACAGCGGATGGCCGCCTGTGCTGCGGCGGGCATCCCTGCAGACAAAATCATTCTTGACCCGGGCTTCGGTTTCGCCAAGACATTGGCGCATAACCTAAGCCTGTTCAAACACATGGAAGCGCTCTATCGCCTTGGGCGCCCACTGCTGGTGGGTGTTTCACGAAAGAGCATGATCGGCCTGACGCTGGATCGTCCGGTCGGCGAGCGTCTGTACGGCAGCCTGGCGCTGGCAGCGTTGGCCATGACCAAGGGCGCGAGCATCCTTCGCGTCCATGATGTGGCCGAAACTGTCGATGTAGTGCGCATGATCGCTGCGGTACAAAACGCCGAATAAGAACATTGGAGCCGCTATGAGCAGAAAATACTTTGGTACCGACGGCATTCGTGGCCGCGTCGGCGAATACCCGATCACGCCGGACTTCATGCTGAAACTCGGCTGGGCCGCCGGCATGGCCTTCCGCAAGCAGGGCCATTGCCGTGTGCTGGTGGGCAAGGACACGCGTATTTCTGGTTACATGTTCGAGTCCGCGCTCGAGGCGGGGCTGTCTGCAGCCGGTGCCGACGTGATGCTGCTCGGGCCGATGCCGACGCCGGCCATCGCCTACCTCACGCGTACGTTCCACGCCGAAGCCGGTATCGTCATCAGTGCCTCGCACAACCCGCACGACGACAACGGCATCAAGTTCTTCTCCGGGCAAGGCACCAAGCTGCCTGACGAAGTCGAGTTGATGATCGAGGAATTGCTCGATCAGCCCATGACGGTGGTCGAGTCGAGCAAGCTGGGCAAGGTTTCGCGCATCAACGATGCCGCCGGCCGCTACATCGAGTTCTGCAAGAGCAGCGTGCCCTCCAGCACCAGCTTCGAAGGCCTCAAGCTGGTGGTCGATTGTGCCCATGGTGCCACCTACAAGGTCGCGCCGAGCGTGTTCCGCGAGCTGGGTGCTGACGTCACCATTCTGCATGCTCAGCCAGATGGCCTGAACATCAACGAAGGGTGCGGTTCGACCCATATCGAGTCGCTGCAGGCGGCCGTGCTGGTCGGTCATGCTGACCTGGGCATCGCCTTTGATGGCGACGGCGATCGGGTGCTGATGGTCGACCACACCGGTGCCATCATCGACGGTGACGAACTGCTGTTCATCATCGCCCGTGATCTGCACGACCGCGGCAAGCTGCAGGGCGGGGTAGTGGGTACGCTGATGAGCAACCTGGGCCTTGAGCTCGCGCTCAAGGACCTGGATATCCCGTTTGTGCGGGCCAAGGTCGGCGACCGTTACGTCATGGCCGAACTGCTCGAGCGCGAGTGGCTGATCGGTGGCGAAAACTCCGGGCATGTCGTGTGCTGCAACCACACCACCACCGGTGATGCGATCATTGCCGCGCTGCAGGTGCTGATGGCGCTCAAGCGTCGCGGCGAGACCCTGGCCCAGGCCCGTCAGGCCCTGCGCAAGTGCCCACAGGTGCTGATCAACGTGCGCTACGGGGCAAGCAAGGTCGACCCGCTGGAGCACCCTGCAGTCAAGGAAGCCAGTGCCAAGGTGACCGAGGCGATGGCCGGTCGCGGGCGTGTGTTGCTGCGCAAGTCCGGTACCGAGCCGTTGGTGCGCGTCATGGTCGAAGGCGATGACGAAAGTCAGGTTCGCGCCCATGCCGAAGCGCTGGCGAAACTGGTCGGCGAAGTTTGTGTCTGAAGGCGCTTGCCAGCGCAGATCTGGTTGGGTAAGATCTGCGCCCACTTTGACCGACGAGGTAAAGCATGCGTCGCCCTATGGTAGCTGGTAACTGGAAGATGCACGGTACCCGCGCCAGCGTCGCTGAGCTGACCGAGGGCTTGAGCAATCTCGCCCTGCCGAGCGGAGTGGAAGTCGCGGTGTTTCCGCCGGCCTTGTTCATCAATCAAGTGATTGATGGCCTGGCAGGTAAAGAAATAACTGTCGGCGCACAGAATTCTGCTGTACAACCCGAACAGGGTGCGCTGACCGGCGAAGTTTGTCCGGAACAGCTGGCCGAAGTGGGCTGCAAGTTGGTGTTGGTTGGGCATTCGGAACGTCGCCAGATCATTGGTGAAACCGACGAAGTGCTTAACCGCAAGTTTGCAGCCGCACAGGCTAAAGGTTTGAAGCCGGTGCTGTGCATAGGGGAAACCCTTGAAGAGCGCGAGGCTGGCAAGACACTCGAAGTTGTCGGGCGTCAACTAAGCAGTATCATCGAAGCGTTCGGTGTTAAGGCTTTTGCCAATGCAGTAATTGCTTATGAGCCTGTATGGGCCATCGGCACTGGCTTAACGGCCACGCCACAGCAGGCTCAGGATGTGCACGCCGCCATCCGTAGTCAGCTGGCGGCAGAAGATGCTGAAGTGGCTGCGAAGGTGCAGCTGCTCTACGGCGGCAGCGTGAAGGCGGCCAATGCGGCCGAACTGTTCGGCATGCCGGATATCGATGGGGGGCTCATTGGTGGAGCGTCCCTGAACGCAGACGAATTCGGTGCAATTTGTCGCGCCGCAGGAAACTGAACAAATGCTGGAAACAGTCATCGTTGTTTTTCATCTGTTGGCAGCGCTGTCGCTAGTAGTGCTGGTACTGTTACAACAGGGTAAAGGTGCGGAAGCAGGTGCATCTTTCGGCGCAGGGGCCTCAAACACTGTGTTCGGAAGCCAAGGTTCTGCAACCTTCCTAAGTAAATTCACTGCAATACTCGCTGCCACTTTCTTTTTGACAGCACTTGGGTTAGGATACTTCGCCAAGGAACAAGCTCACAAGCTGACCCAGGCGGGCCTTCCAGATCCAGCAGTATTGGAAGTGAAAGAGCAGAAGCCGGCAGTAAATGATGATGTACCGGTGCTCCAACAGCAGAAGAGCGAAACTGCCCCTACAACGGGTGATGTACCTCCTCCGGCAGAAGAGCAGAAGTAACGGGTTTCAAATGTAGTATTGCCGAGGTGGTGGAATTGGTAGACACGCAACCTTGAGGTGGTTGTGCCCATAGGGTGTAGGGGTTCGAGTCCCCTTCTCGGTACCAATTGAAGCAAGAGAGCCCGCTTTATGCGGGCTTTCTTGTAGGTGGAGGTCGGATTGACCCAGCACTGGGTTCAGTCTTATACTTTCGCCCCAGCTTTGTCGCGGGGTGGAGCAGCTTGGTAGCTCGTCGGGCTCATAACCCGAAGGTCGTTGGTTCAAATCCAGCCCCCGCAACCAGCTTCAGCGGAGCCCCTTTTCAGGGGCTTTTTGCTAGCCGAACAGTTTTCGGCGTCGTTGTCCAACGGCGCTTTCAGGGATGGGCGCTTCGCCCATTTTTTATTTGCACAGCATGCACGAGGGGGTTCAGGTGTCGAGCAAGCTAGAACAGTTGCAGGCCTTGTTGGCCCCGGTTGTCGAGGGTCTGGGCTATCAGTGCTGGGGGATCGAGTACGTTTCCCAGGGTAAGCATTCGGTACTGCGCATCTACATCGATAAGGAAGACGGGATCCTGGTTGACGACTGCGAAGCGGTCAGCCGTCAGGCCAGCGCCATTCTTGATGTGGAAGATCCGATCAGCAGTGAATATACCCTTGAAGTGTCGTCTCCAGGCATGGATCGCCCGCTGTTCACTCTGGAACAGTTTGCCTCGCATGCCGGCGAACAAGTGAAGATCAAGCTGCGCTCACCCTTCGAGGGTCGTCGTAACTTCCAGGGCCTTCTCCGCGGTGTGGAGGAGCAGGATGTGGTGGTCCAGGTGGACAATCAAGAGTTCCTGTTGCCGATCGACTCGATCGACAAGGCCAATATTATTCCCAGTTTTGACTGAGACGTGCCGGGCCCGGCGGACTATCCGGGCCCAATGGCTTGCGCAAGGCGAGGCGTACGATGAGCAAAGAAGTACTGCTGGTTGTTGAATCGGTATCCAACGAAAAAGGTGTACCGCCCGGCGTCATTTTCGAAGCGCTGGAAGTGGCCCTGGCCACTGCAACCAAAAAACGTTTTGAGGACGAAGTCGACCTGCGTGTGGAAATCAACCGCCACACCGGTAGCTACGAGACCTTCCGTCGCTGGACCGTGGTCGATGAAGCCGATCTTGATGATCCGGCGATCGAGACCTGGTTGAGCAAGATCCACGAGACCCACCCTGAAGCCAAGGTCGGTGACGTGATCGAGGAGAAGATCGAGTCTATCGAGTTCGGTCGTATCGCCGCCCAGACCGCCAAGCAGGTCATCGTGCAGAAGGTCCGTGAGGCCGAGCGCGCCCAGGTGGTCGATGCCTACCGCGAACGCGTGGGTGAGATCATCTCCGGTACCGTCAAAAAAGTTACCCGCGACAACGTCATCGTTGACCTGGGTAACAACGCCGAGGCCTTGTTGGCTCGCGAAGACATCATTCCCCGCGAGACTTTCCGTGTGGGTGTGCGCCTGCGTGCACTGCTCAAGGAAATCCGCACTGAAAACCGTGGCCCTCAGTTGATCCTGTCGCGCACTGCGCCACAGATGCTGATCGAGCTGTTCCGCATCGAAGTGCCGGAAATTGCCGAGGGTCTCATTGAAGTCATGGCTGCATCCCGTGATCCGGGGTCGCGAGCCAAGATCGCCGTCCGCTCCAAGGACAAGCGTATCGACCCGCAAGGTGCCTGTATCGGCATGCGCGGTTCGCGCGTCCAAGCCGTATCCGGAGAGTTGGGTGGTGAGCGTGTGGATATCGTCCTCTGGGACGATAACCCGGCGCAGTTCGTCATCAACGCTATGTCGCCGGCTGAAGTCGCGGCGATTATCGTTGACGAGGATGCCCATGCCATGGACATCGCCGTCGCCGAAGACAACCTTGCCCAGGCCATTGGTCGTGGCGGTCAGAACGTTCGTTTGGCCAGTCAGTTGACCGGCTGGACCTTGAACGTGATGACCGAAAAGGACATCCAGGCCAAGCAGCAAGCAGAAACCGGTGACATCCTGCGCAATTTCATCGATGAACTGGAAGTCGACGAGGAGCTGGCCCAAGTGCTGGTCGACGAAGGCTTTACCAGCCTCGAAGAAATTGCCTACGTACCGTTGGAAGAAATGCTCAACATCGATGGCTTTGACGAAGATATCGTCAATGAGCTCCGCGCTCGAGCCAAGGACCGTTTGTTGACCAAGGCCATCGCTACCGAAGAAAAACTGGCAGACGCCCATCCGGCCGAAGACCTGCTCTCCCTTGAGGGCATGGACAAGGACCTGGCGGCGGAACTGGCGGTGCGCGGCGTGGTTAACCGCGAAGACCTGGCCGAGCAGTCGATTGACGACCTGCTCGACATCGACGGCATCGACGAAGAGCGTGCCGGCAAGTTGATCATGGCCGCCCGAGCCCACTGGTTCGAGTAATTAGGCGCGGCCTGAGGAGAGAAGTGCATGACGCAAGTCACGGTGAAAGAACTGGCCCAAGAGGTCGAGGCACCGGTAGAGCGCCTGCTGCAGCAGATGCGTGAGGCAGGTCTGCCGCACACCGACGCCGGTCAGGTAGTGACCGACAATGAGAAGCAGACCCTGCTGACTCATTTGAAAAGCAGCCACAAGAGCAAGGCGGAAGAGCCGCGCAAGATTACCTTGCAGCGCAAGACCACCAGCACGCTGCGTGTCGCCGGTAGCAAAAGCATCAGCGTAGAAGTACGCAAGAAGAAAGTATTCGTTCAGCGCAGCCCGGAAGAAATCCAGGCTGAGCAAAAACGCGAGCAAGACGAGCGCCGTGCGGCCGAAAATGCTGCGCGCGACAAGGTTGACGCCGAAGTTCGCCAGCGCAACGAAGAGCAGGCCCGTCGTCACGCTGATGCCGCCCCTGCGGCCCCAGCTGCCAAACCGGCTGCCGCTGCTAGCGCTGCTGCACCTGCCCCGGCACCTGTAGTCGCTGACGCGCCTGCATCGGAAGATGCCGCCGCACGTGCCGCCGAACGCAAAAAAGACGAGACCCGTCGCAACGAAAGCCGCACTCGCGATGACGACCGTCGTCGTGGCGAAGCGCCTCGTGTGTCGATCAAGGTCAAGGTCAAGGAAAAGGAAAAGGCGCCGACTCCGCGTGCTGCTCCGCGTACCACCGACGAAGAGAGCGATGGCGCTCGTCGTGGTCGTGGTGGCAAGGGCAAGCTGAAGAAGCGTAATGCTCATGGCTTCCAGAACCCGACCGGCCCCGTCATCCGTGACGTGACCATCGGCGAGACCATCACGGTCTCGGAACTGGCCAACCAGATGTCCGTCAAGGGCGCCGAAGTGGTCAAGTTCATGTTCAAGATGGGCACCCCGGTTACCATCAACCAGGTGCTCGACCAGGAAACCGCTCAGCTGATCGCAGAAGAGCTGGGCCACAAGGTGACCCTGGTCAGCGATACCGCCCTGGAAGACTCCCTGGCCGAATCGCTGAAGTTCGAAGGCCAAACCGAATCGCGTGCCCCGGTCGTTACCGTCATGGGCCACGTTGACCACGGTAAGACCTCGCTGCTCGACTACATCCGTCGTGCCAAGGTTGCTGCTGGCGAAGCCGGCGGTATCACCCAGCACATCGGCGCCTACCACGTGGAAACCGACCGCGGCATGGTCACCTTCCTCGATACCCCGGGCCACGCTGCGTTCACTCAGATGCGTGCTCGTGGTGCCAAGGCGACCGACATCGTCATCCTGGTGGTGGCGGCGGACGACGGCGTGATGCCGCAAACCCGTGAAGCCGTTCAGCATGCCAAGGCTGCTGGCGTCCCACTGGTTGTCGCAGTGAACAAGATCGACAAGCCAGGTGCTGACCTCGACCGCATTCGCAACGAGCTGTCCGTTGAAGGCGTGACCTCCGAGGACTGGGGTGGTGACACGCCGTTCGTCAAGGTTTCGGCGAAGATGGGTACCGGTGTTGACGAACTGCTCGAAGCCGTTCTGCTGCAGGCCGAGATCCTCGAACTGACCGCTACCCCGACCGCTCCAGGTCGTGGTGTCGTCGTCGAATCGCGCCTGGACAAGGGCCGCGGCCCAGTGGCGACCATCCTGGTTCAGGACGGTACGCTGCGTCAGGGCGACATGGTCCTGTGCGGCTCCAACTATGGCCGCGTACGTGCCATGCTCGACGAGAACGGCAAGCCTGTGAAGGAAGCTGGCCCGTCGATCCCGGTCGAGATCCTTGGCCTGGACGGTACCCCGGAAGCCGGTGACGAGCTGTCGGTGGTGGCTGACGAGAAGAAAGCCCGCGAAGTTGCCCTGTTCCGTCAAGGCAAGTACCGCGAGGTCAAGCTGGCCCGTGCTCACGCTGGCAAGCTGGAAAACATCTTCGAGACCATGGGTCAAGAAGAGAAGAAGACCCTCAACATCGTCCTCAAGACCGACGTACGTGGTTCCCTGGAAGCACTGCAGGGTTCGCTCGGCGGCCTGGGGAACGACGAAGTTCAGGTTCGCGTGATCGGTGGCGGCGTAGGTGGTATCACCGAGAGCGACGCCAACCTGGCGCTGGCGTCCAACGCGGTGCTGTTCGGCTTCAACGTGCGTGCCGATGCCGGTGCGCGCAAGATCGTCGAGCAGGAAGGTCTGGATATGCGTTACTACAACGTGATCTACGACATCATCGAAGACGTCAAGAAAGCCCTGACCGGCATGCTCGGCAGCGATGTTCGCGAGAACATCCTGGGTGTCGCCGAAGTACGTGACGTGTTCCGTTCGCCGAAGTTCGGCGCCATCGCTGGCTGTATGGTCATCGAAGGTACCGTGTACCGCAACCGTCCGATCCGCGTACTGCGCGAAGACGTTGTGATCTTCGAAGGCGAGCTGGAATCGCTGCGTCGCTTCAAGGACGACGCTGCCGAAGTACGTTCGGGCATGGAGTGCGGTATTGGCGTCAAGAGCTACAACGACGTCAAGGTCGGCGACAAGATCGAAGTCTTCGAGAAAGTCCAGGTGGCTCGTACCCTCTAAGGGCGAGCTTGCCGCAAGCCCCCGCTACAGGGCGGTTGGCGGCGCCTTTATAGGTAGCGCCCGGTCAGGCATCAGCCTGACCGGGCGTTTGCCGCTTTAAGTTACAGGTAGCAAGAATGGCCAAAGAATATAGCCGTACCCAACGTATCGGTGATCAGATGCAGCGCGAGCTGGCTGAACTGATCCGCCGCGAAGTCAAGGACCCACGTGTGGGTCTGGTGACCATCACTGCCGTGGACGTCAGCCGCGACCTGGGCCACGCCAAGGTGTACATCACCGTCATGGGCGAGGAAACGCCAGACGCCGTGAAGCAGTCGCTGAAGGCGCTGAACAGCGCTGCCAGCTTCCTGCGTCTGCACCTGGGGCGTTCGATGCAACTGCGCAGCGTGCCCCAGCTGCATTTCCACTTCGATGAAAGCGTCAGCCGCGGTGTACACCTGTCGGCGCTGATCGAGCGTGCAGTGGCCGAAGACCGCCTGCACAAGGATACCGACGAGCTGGACACCAAGGAGTAAGCGGTGGCCCAGGTCAAACGTATTCGCCGCAACGTCAGCGGCATCATCCTGCTCGACAAGCCGCTCGGCTTTACCTCCAACGCGGCACTGCAGAAGGTCCGCTGGTTGCTCAATGCGGAGAAGGCTGGCCACACCGGCAGCCTCGATCCGCTGGCCACCGGCGTGCTGCCACTGTGCTTCGGCGAAGCGACCAAGTTTTCGCAGTACTTGCTCGATTCCGACAAGGGCTACGAAACCGTCATGCAGATGGGGCAGACTACCAATACTGCCGATGCTGAAGGCGAGGTTTTGCAGACCCGTGAGGTGACCGTTGGTCGTGCCGACATCGAGGCCCTGCTGCCACGTTTTCGCGGCCCGATCAGCCAGATACCGCCGATGTACTCGGCACTCAAGCGCGATGGCCAGCCGCTGTACAAACTGGCACGTGCTGGAGAGGTAGTGGAGCGCGAGGCGCGTTCTGTTACTATTAACCGCTTGGAGTTGCTCGAGTGCGAAGGCACCCGTGCACGGCTCAGTGTAGGATGCAGCAAAGGCACCTATATCCGCACCCTGGTGGAGGATATCGGCGAAGCCCTTGGCTGTGGCGCCTATGTCGCAGAGTTGCGCAGGACCCAGGCCGGGCCCTTCGCACTGGCACAGACGGTGACCCTCGAAGCACTCGAACAGGCCCATGCCGAAGGCGGCAACGAAGCGCTTGATCGCTTCCTGATGCCTTCCGACAGCGGGTTGCAGGACTGGCCAATGGTCAGCCTGTCTGAACACAGTGCGTTCTACTGGCTGCATGGGCAGGCAGTACGCGCGCCGGATGCGCCGCAGTTTGGCATGGTCCGGGTACAAGATCACAACGCGCGCTTCATCGGTATCGGTGAAGTGAGTGAAGACGGGCGCATTGCGCCACGTCGGTTGATTCGGTCGGAATGACCGAAACCGCAGGGCGAGGCTTCGGCTGAACCCTACGGAATCAAGGGTGGCTGTCAGTAGGCACGGTCACACCTTTCTTATTAATACAGGGATTTGTCCCTGGCCTATTGGACCCCGTTCGCGGGATCCGTTATCAGGAGAAGCCAAATGGCCCTCAGCGTTGAAGAAAAAGCTCAAATCGTTACCGACTTCCAGCAAGCAGCTGGCGACACTGGTAGCCCGGAAGTTCAGGTTGCTCTGCTGACCGCGAACATCAACAAGCTGCAAGGCCACTTCAAGGCCAACGGTAAAGACCACCACTCGCGTCGTGGCCTGATCCGTATGGTTAACCAGCGTCGTAAGCTGCTGGACTACCTGAAGGGCAAAGACACCACTCGTTACAGCGCCCTGATCGGTCGCCTGGGCCTGCGTCGCTAATAGCGGCCTGGTCAGTGGTGTGCATGGCGTCTCATGCATTGGCAACGCTGCCTGGCAGCGTTGTCTTTGGGCGCGCCATGCGTATCTCCGAGGCTGGCAGCTTGGTTACGTTGTGCGGTTTTCCGCGCTTCGGCCAGGCTCCCAGCCTCGTGTTGTATCTGGACGGTCAATGGGGCCGATTCCCCGTTCTGCCCAAGAATTCGCAAGAAACCAGTTCCCCCAAGAGCCACTGAAAAGGTAGGAAACCGTGAACCCGGTAATCAAGACATTCCAGTTCGGTCAATCGACCGTTACTCTCGAAACGGGCCGTATTGCCCGTCAGGCCACCGGCGCAGTGCTGGTCACTGTAGACAACGACGTCACCGTGCTGGTGACCGTGGTCGGTGCCAAGCAAGCCGATCCAGGCAAGGGTTTCTTCCCTCTGTCGGTCCACTACCAGGAAAAGACCTACGCCGCCGGCAAGATCCCAGGTGGTTTCTTCAAGCGTGAAGGCCGTCCTTCCGAGAAAGAGACCCTGACCTCGCGCCTGATCGACCGTCCGATCCGTCCGCTGTTCCCTGAAGGCTTCATGAACGAAGTCCAGGTCGTCTGCACCGTGGTTTCCACCAGCAAGAAGACCGATCCGGACATCGCTGCGATGATCGGTACCTCGGCTGCCCTGGCAATCTCCGGCATTCCGTTCGAAGGCCCGATCGGCGCCGCCCGCGTTGCTTTCCACGAAAGCACCGGCTACCTGCTGAACCCGACCTACGAGCAACTGGCTGCCTCGAGCCTGGACATGGTCGTTGCCGGTACCTCCGACGCCGTTCTGATGGTTGAATCGGAAGCCCAAGAGCTGACCGAAGACCAGATGTTGGGCGCTGTTCTGTTCGCCCACGACGAATTCCAGGCTGTTATCCAGGCTGTCAAAGAGCTGGCCGCCGAAGCTGCCAAGCCGACCTGGGACTGGAAACCTGCCGTTGCCAACACCGAGCTGTTCAACGCCATCCGCGCCGAATTCGGCGAAGGCGTTTCGCAGGGCTACACCATCACCGTCAAGGCCGACCGCTACGCGCGCCTGGGCGAGCTGCGCGATCAGGCGATCGCCAAGTTCTCCGGTGAAGAAGGCCAGCCATCGGCTTCCGAAGTCAAAGAAATCTTCGGCGAAATCGAATACCGCACCGTTCGCGAAAACATCGTCAACGGCAAGCCGCGTATCGATGGCCGTGACACCAAGACCGTTCGCCCGCTGAACATCGAAGTCGGCGTCCTGCCGAAGACTCACGGTTCGGCGCTGTTCACCCGTGGCGAAACCCAGGCCCTGGTCGTTGCGACCCTGGGTACTGCCCGTGACGCCCAGCTGCTGGACACCCTCGAAGGCGAGAAGAAAGACCCCTTCATGCTGCACTACAACTTCCCGCCGTTCTCGGTTGGCGAGTGTGGTCGTATGGGCGGTGCTGGCCGTCGCGAAATCGGCCACGGCCGTCTGGCCCGTCGCTCGGTCCAGGCCATGCTGCCTGCCGCTGACGTGTTCCCGTACACCATCCGTGTGGTTTCGGAAATCACCGAGTCCAACGGTTCCAGCTCGATGGCTTCGGTCTGCGGTGCTTCCCTGGCACTGATGGACGCAGGTGTGCCGATGAAGGCGCCGGTTGCCGGTATCGCCATGGGCCTGGTCAAGGAAGGCGAGAAATTCGCGGTCCTGACCGACATCCTGGGTGACGAAGACCACCTGGGCGACATGGACTTCAAGGTTGCCGGTACCGCCAAAGGCGTTACTGCACTGCAGATGGACATCAAGATCAACGGCATCACCGAAGAGATCATGGAAATCGCCCTGGGCCAAGCCCTGGAAGCGCGCCTGAACATCCTCGGTCAGATGAACCAGATCATCGGCCAGTCGCGTACCGAGCTGTCGGCCAACGCTCCGACCATGATCGCGATGAAGATCGA
The DNA here is from genome assembly GCF_028895205.1 of Pseudomonas sp. ITEM 17296. Lineage (NCBI taxonomy): Bacteria > Pseudomonadati > Pseudomonadota > Gammaproteobacteria > Pseudomonadales > Pseudomonadaceae > Pseudomonas > Pseudomonas sp. ITEM 17296. The sequence continues at coordinate 564,656 of NZ_WJRS01000001.1, forward strand.
CACCGACAAGATCCGTGACGTCATCGGCAAAGGCGGCGCCACCATTCGCGCCATCTGCGAAGAGACCAAGGCTTCGATCGACATCGAAGACGACGGCTCGATCAAGATCTTCGGCGAAACCAAGGAAGCAGCTGAAGCAGCCCGTCAGCGCATCCTGGGCATCACTGCCGAGGCCGAAATCGGCAAGATCTATGTGGGTAAGGTCGAGCGCATCGTTGACTTCGGTGCCTTCGTCAACATCCTGCCTGGCAAAGATGGCCTGGTGCACATCTCCATGCTGAGCGATGCTCGCGTCGAGAAAGTCACCGACATTCTGAAAGAAGGTCAGGAAGTCGAAGTGCTGGTACTGGACGTGGACAACCGCGGCCGTATCAAGCTGTCGATCAAAGACGTTGCCGCGGCCAAGGCCTCCGGCGTCTAAGCGACTGACGCGCAATAGAAAAAAGAGCCCTTCGGGGCTCTTTTTTTTCGCCCGACGGGAACCTTTTGTACAGTTGCATCTTGCACGCAGGTTTACCTCGCAGGTTGCAAAATGCACGACTCATGCAGTTGGATTAAAATGCTAAGTCATTGATTTATAAGCGTTTAAGCGAAGCGGAAAAGCTGGCACAGCACATGCAACTACCTTCATACCTGCAGCCAGGAACAACGGCGCAGACCTTTCGAAAAACAGGAGTGACTCACATGAAGAAGTTCGCCATTGCTGCCGCTACTGCTACCGCTCTGACCCTGACCATGGCTAATGCGGCATTTGCCCAACAGTCCACCCAGGCCCCTATGACGCTGGCGGCCGGTGAGGTGACCAAAGCCAAGGAAGCTACTTCCGATACTTGGATCACCACCAAGGTGAAGGCTGACCTGATGACCGAGAAAGGTGTACCTGGCAGCGACATCAAGGTTGAAACCAACAAGGGTGTCGTTTCGCTGTCCTCTGATGTGGCAGTGACTGACGCGCAGAAAGAGATGGCAGTTGCCATCGCCAAGAAGATCAAAGGTGTTCAGGCCGTTTCGGCTGATGGCCTGAAGTCCGAATAAGGGACGTCCCGTCGGCCAAAAGGATTTGGCCACCAACACAAAAAGCCTCGGCAACCTGCCGGGGCTTTTCTTTGGCTGCTTTAAAAGCCCGGGTTGCGGGCGATTACATCGCTTTCGAAGCAGTCCTGCTCGGCGATCAGCGGCTCAACCAGTGGGCGGCTGTCGCGAAAGTGTGCGGTCTGGGTGTGTGCTTCATAGGCGGCGTCGTCCTGGTAGATCTCGTAGAGGTAGATGACCTCGGGGTCTAGGCGGTCCTGGGAGACGTCGAACACCAGGCACCCTGGTTCGTTGGCCACTGATGCAGCGGCATTGACCTTGATGGCCGTCAGAAAAGCCTCGGCGCAACCGGGCTTCACGCGTGTCTTGATAAACAGGCTATACACATGGCACTCCTTTTGTTTTACATTCTTCTGTGAATTGTATACAAAAATGGAGTCGCGCCAATGTCTGAATTGCCTGAACGCCCTGGTCGCTTTAACGGCTTGCGCCACATTGCCTTATTGGTACCCAACCTTGAGGAGTGCGAGCGCTTTTACGTCGACGTGCTGGGCATGGAGGTGCTCAACCGCGCCAATGAAGACCTGGTCTACCTGACCTGCGGTAACGACAACCTGTCATTGGGGCGCGGCGCCGGGGCCGCTAATGGCTTGCAGACGCTCGATCACTACGGCTTCATCGTCGACAGCGTGGAGGAGCTGGAGGCTTGGTATCAGTACTTCAAGGCGCACGGGGTGACCCTGCTGGACCGCCCGTTCAACCACGGTGACGGGGCGCGCAGCTTCCATTTGCTGGACCCGGCGGGGAACAAGGTGCAACCGCTGTATCACCCGGCAGTGTCGGGGCAGCGGCTGGTTTGAATGCATGGCCTTGCGGTGACTGTACTGGCCTCTTCGCGGGTAAACCCGCTCCCACCCGAACTGTGTAGCCTCCAAATCTAGCGCAGATCCTGTGGGAGCTGGCTTGCCAGCGATGAGGCCGGAACAAGCATCACAAGACAGTTGCTGCTCCCACAGGTTATGCGCAGATCCTGTGGGAGCGGGTTTACCCGCGAAGGGGCGAGCACTGGCTCATTCGGCATTCAGGTGCATCGGTGTAATTACCCGGCCATCACTCTCGGCCTTGCCCAGGGTCGTGTCGATGAAGTACACCCGGTCATCTTCCAGCTTGCCTTTGTCCACCAGGTAGTCCTTGATGCTGCTGGCCCGCTCCTGGCCCAGCGTGCGTAGCAACGCGGCACTTTCGGCCCAGGACTTGATCACCGCCTCGCGCAACTTGGCAGTGCGCTCGTCGCGGCCAAGCTGTTCCCACTCGGCCGGTGGTTGCTGCTTCAGGCGGGTGCGGTAGATGCCTTCGAGCATCGCCGGCTTATCGCTGTCGTCGACCACCAGCATCGAAGCATTGGCAGGCACCTTGTCGCCACGACGTTGCAGGATCTTGTACCAGGTGGCCTGGTATTCGCGGTCCAGGCGCTGCTGAGCGATCAGCGGGCCGTCGCTGGTCTGCGCACTGGTGCCTTCGATTTCCAGACGCAGTTCCGGGCGCTCTTTGAGCGCCGAGGCCAGTTTGTCCAGGGAGGACTGGGCATCGCCCGTGAGCTCACTCGAGCCCGGGGCGAACGCGACAGTGCCAAGGTCTTCGGAACCCCCGCCAGCAATCAGCCCGCCGATAAACTTGAAGGGTGCCTGGGCCGCGCGCAGCACCAGGTTGCGCAGGGTTTGCCAGACGATCGGCATGACGCTGAACTGCGGGTTGTTGAGGTCACCGGTCACCGGCAACTCGATGGAAATCTTGCCCTCGGTGTCCTTGAGCAGCGCGACCGCCAGGCGGATCGGCAGGTCCACGGCATCTGGGCTGTCGACCTTCTCGCCCAACTGCAGTTGCTCGACCACCACTTTGTTCTCGGCCTTGAGCTGGCCGTTGGTGATCAAGTAATGCAGGTCGAGGTTGAGCCGCCCCTTGCGAATACGGAAGCCCGCGAACTTGCCGGAGTAGGGCGTCAGCGTGGTCAGTTCGACCCGCTTGAAGCTGGTGGCGATATCCAGGCTGGCCAGCGGGTTGAATGGGTTGAGCGCGCCTTTGATGGTGACCGGCGCATAGCGGTCGACCTTGCCCTTGATGTCCACCTTGGCCGGGTTCGGCTTGCGGTTGTCGATGGTGCCGATCTGGCCGTTGAGCTGCTGCACGGCGGTGGCGAAGTTGGGCGTAAGGGACAGGTCGGCGAAGTTGGCCGAGCCGTCATTGATGTCGATCTGGCCAATATGGATGCCCAACGGCTTGTCGCTGCTGGCCGGTTTCGCAGCCTTGGCTGCCGGCGCATCGGCCGGCTGCGGGATTAGCAGGTCGTTGACGTTGGTGGTGCGGTCTTCGTTGATGATGAAGCGGGCATAGGGCTGCAGCAAGGTCACCTTGTCGATCGACAGGGCATCACCGTGCACATAGGACAGGCCATCGACGTTCACCTGCTGCCATTTCACGAAGTCGCGGCTCTTGATCGTGTCGAGGGTATGCAACTGGTTGACCTGGGCCTTGCCGGTGACGTTGAAGGCCAGTGGCTCGGTGCTTTTCAGGTCGACCTTGAGGTCGCTGGCAAGCATGCCGCTGCGCAGCTCCAGCAGAATGAACGGGCTGATGTAGGCCTGGGCCACACGCAGGTCGATGTCGCGTGTGCTGACATCCAGCTTGGCCCAGACAGGCGCCAGATTCACTTGGCCGGCAGCCTGCAATTTGCCTTGTTTGCCCACCCCGGTGTCGAGTTTGAGCGTGAAAGGCGACTGGTTGAGGCTGTCGAAGCCTTGCAGGTCGACATTGAGCGGGCCGACATCCAGTGCCACCGGTTCTTTCTGGCTACGGTCTGCCAGGTGCACGTTGTAGTTGCGCAGCTGGACGTCCTTAAGCAGCACTTGCCACGGCTTGCTCGGCGCTTGGGCGGCTTTTTCTGCAGGCGTAGGTTCGGCGGCGGCGGGCTCGGCCTTTTCTTTCGGCGTGGCCTTGGCCGGTTGGCTGGCGAACAGCTTCTGCCAGTCGAGCTGGCCGTCTTTTTCCAACGCGGCCCAGGTTTCGAGCTTGTCGCTGCGAATCTTGCCGACGATGACTTTTTGCTTGGCCAGGTCGATAGAGGTGTCACTGACCTCCAGGTTGGCCAGGCGTACCAGTTGGCGGCCATCCGGAGCCTTGATGGCGAACGGCGCCACTTTTACCGAGGTGTTGTCCAGCAGCAGCTCGGTCTCTTTGGACAGGTTGAAGGTGTAATGAGTGTCGAGGCTGATGACGCCTTCTTCCAGCACCAGTGGCACGGCGTCACGCACATACGGCCAGAACGCCTTCATCTTGCCGTCGGTGACCTTCAGCGTGCCTTCGGAGGCAATTGGCGACAGGCTGAGGGTACCACTCCAGTCGATCTGCCCGCCGTACGGGCCCTTCGCTACCAGGGTCATGTCGGCATTGTCGTCCGGGAGCGTGCTGAGGTTTTTCAGCTCCAGGTTCATGTTGTCGTACAGAAACTCGATCGGCTCGCTCGGGCGCTCGTCCTGGAAGTGCAGGTAACCTTCCTTGAGCTTGATGCTGCCGATGCGCAGCGGGAATGGGTCGCTGGGCGGCTGCTCGGGCTTGGCTTCGCTGGGCGGCAGCTTGAACAACTGGGTCAGGTTGAGCTGCCCGCCCTTGGCGAACAGCACTTCGCTGCGCGGTTTGTCGAGTTCTACCGCTGTCAGGTGCAAGGCGCCATTCCACACGCTGTCGAGCGCAAGGTTGGCATAGAGCCGCTCGAAGCCGACCTGTTCCTTGCCAGGTTCGCCAATTTGCAGGCCCCACAGCGTCAGTTCGAGGCTGAAGGGGTTGAGCTCAATGCGCTGCAGGTGAGCAGGCACGGTGGCATATTGCGCCAATTGCTGATTGGCAATGCGCAGTGCGACACCGGGGAGAATGAGGAAGCCGAGCAGGCTGTAGAGGGCTACGAGAGCCACCATGGCGCCGAGGGCGCGAATCAATCCTTTGTACATGTGTCGCTTCGTCTGTCTAAGCAGGAGTGCTTGGAGTATGGCAGGTTAAATCAGTTCCGCTGAGGCGACCGATTCGCCTCATTCGATACCCATGCGCCGTTTCGCCCGGTGCGCCGAGCCATCGCGCATGGCCCAGCGCAAAACCGGCGCAGTGCGTTGCAGGCCGAGGCGGATCAGGCGCCGCTGCAATGGCCCGTGCTGCAGCCCGAGCATGGCTTGGGCCCAGTCGGGCAGCAGGTCGATGCCGGCGTTCAGCATGAGCTTGCCGACAGGTTGTGCCAGGCGGCTGGGCGCCGGGGCGGCAAGCAGGATGTCGATCACCTCATGGCTACGGGCATCGCACTGCAGCTGCGGGCGCATGTGCCTGAGGTAGTCCTCGACCTGCTGGCAGGAGCGCGGCACATCGCGCGCGCCCAGGCGTTCGGCGATCAGGGCAATCTCGTTGTAGTAGGCATCCTGCTCGGCGCGGGGCAGGTGCGGGTTGCGGTAACGCAGGTGGGCCGCGAGGAAGCTGCTGACTTCGGCCACATGCACCCAGGTCAGCAACCCCGGGTCGCTGGCGGCATAGGGGCGGCCATCGGCGGCGGTGCCGGTGACTTGCAGGTGGATGGTGCGGACTTTTTCGATCAGCCACTCGGCGTCGCGGGTCGAGCCAAAGGTGGTGCCGGAGATGAACTGGCTGGTGCGACGCAAGCGGCCGAGCAGGTCTTGGCGAAAGTTCGAATGGTCCCACACGCCGGCCAACGCCAGCGGGTGCAGCAGTTGCAGCATGAGGGCACTGATACCGCCGACCAGCATGCTTGGGAAATCGCCGTGCACTTGCCAGCTGATGCTCTGCGGGCCAAATAGCCCAGGGTCGCCCTTGGGCGATTCCAGGTCGAGCTGGCCGAGGGCCAGCCCGGTAAGGCTCATGACCTGGGTTTCGATGCGGCGGCGAAGGGCTTCCATGGCGACCTGTCGTTCAGGGCGGCCATGCAAGGGGCCGCCAGCTAGTGGTTGAGACGTGTGTCGATCAAGCCCTGAACCACACTCGGGTCGGCCAGGGTCGAGGTATCGCCCAGGTTTTCCAGCTCGTTGCAGGCGATTTTGCGCAGTATACGCCGCATGATCTTGCCCGAGCGGGTTTTGGGCAGCGCCGGTGCCCACTGGATCAGTTCCGGTTTGGCGAAGCTGCCGATTTCCTTGCTGACCAAGGCCAGCAGTTCGGCCTTGAGCGCGTCGCTGGGGTCGACGCCGTTCATGGGGGTGACAAAGGCATACACACCCTGGCCCTTGAGGTCATGGGGGTAGCCCACCACCGCGGCCTCGGCGACGCTGTCGTGCAACACCAGGGCGCTTTCCACTTCGGCGGTGCCGATGCGGTGGCCGGAGACGTTGATCACGTCGTCGATGCGCCCGGTGATCCAGTAGTCGCCGTCGGCATCGCGGCGTGCGCCGTCGCCTGTGAAGTAGTAGCCGGGCATGGGTTTGAAATAGGTTTCGACCATGCGCTGGTGGTCACCATAAACGCTGCGAATTTGCCCCGGCCAGCTGGCCTTGATGGCCAGCACGCCAGCGCCAGGGCCTTCAATGGGGGTGCCTTTTTCATCCAGCAGCACCGGCTGTACGCCGAACATCGGTTGGGTCGCGCAGCCCGGTTTGAGCCGTAGCGTGCTGGGCAGGGGCGTGAGCATGATGCCGCCGGTTTCGGTCTGCCACCAGGTATCGACGATCGGGCAGCGCTTTTGGCCGACTTCTTCGAAGTACCATTCCCACGCTTCCGGGTTGATCGGCTCGCCGACGCTGCCGAGCAGGCGCAGGCTTTTGCGTGAGGTGCTCTGGAGTGGCCCGGAGCCTTCGCGCATCAGGGCGCGCAAGGCCGTTGGCGCGGTGTAGAAGATGTTGACCTGATGCTTGTCGACCACCTGCCAGAAGCGCGAGGTGTCGGGGTAATTGGGTACGCCTTCGAACATCAGCGAAATCGCGCCATTGGCCAGCGGGCCATAGACGATGTAGCTGTGGCCGGTGACCCAGCCTACATCGGCGGTGCACCAGAACACTTCGCCCTCGCGGTAATCGAACACCACCTTGAAGGTCATGGTGGCCTGCAGCAGGTAGCCGGCAGTGGTGTGCAGGACGCCCTTGGGTTTGCCGGTGCTGCCGGAGGTGTAGAGGATGAACAGTGGGTCTTCGGCTGCCATCGGTTCAGGTGGGCAGTCGTCGCCAGCATGTTCCGTCACCTGGTGATACCAGAGGTCGCGGCCCTCGCTCCAGGCCACATCACCCCCCGTCCGCCGGACAACGAATACGCTGCTGACATTCGGGCAACTGGCCAGGGCCTTGTCGACATTCAGCTTCAGTGGAATGCGCTTGCCACCGCGGATGCCTTCATCGGCGGTGATCACGGTACGGCAGTCGGCATCGAGGATGCGGTCACGCAGGGCATCGGGCGAGAAGCCGCCGAACACCACCGAGTGCACGGCGCCCAGCCGGGTGCAGGCGAGCATGGCGAAGGCGGCCTCGGGAATCATCGGCATGTAGATACACACTCGGTCGCCTTTTTTCACGCCGCGTGCCTTCAGGGCGTTGGCCAAGCGGCAGACCTGGCGGTGCAGTTCGCGGTAGGTGATGGCTTTTGCGTCTTGCGGGTCGTCGCCCTCCCAGAGCAGGGCGGTCTGTTCACCGCGCTTGGCCAGATGGCGATCGATGCAGTTGTAGCTCACGTTCAACTGGCCACCGTCGAACCAGCGTGCCTGGCCGGTTTTCAGGTCGCACTGTTGCACGCTCGACCAGGGTTTGATCCAGTCCAGGCGTTTGGCCTGTTCGGCCCAGAAGGTGTCGGGGTCTTCCACCGATTGGCGGTAGAGGCGGCGGTAATCGTCGTCGGTGAGGGCGGCGGACTGGCTGACGGCCAGGGCCTGGGGGTAGTCGCGGATATCGAACATGGCGGGTGGTCCTTGCGCTTGTCGGGGGCGATGGACTGCAACGGCTATTCGATTGGACAGTGTAGCTAGAGGTGGTGTTCCTTAAGGTCGACGCTGGCCTTGTAGGAGCGGCCTTGTGCCGCGATGGGCCGCAAAGCGGCCCCAGGATTTCAGCGATGAAGCATCATTCAGCGGTGATGCATCCATTTTGGGGGCCGCTCTGCGGCCCATCGCGGCACAAGGCCGCTCCTACAAAGAGCGACCGTGTGGCGGGTGGGTCAGCCGCGGTGACGGCCGCGGAAGTAGTTGATCAGGCCCTGGGTAGAGCCATCTTCGGCGCTGTCTTCCTGGCTGCCGACAAGGCGCTGGTAGACACCTTTGCCCAGCTCTTTGCCCAGCTCCACACCCCATTGGTCAAAGGCGTTGATGCCCCAGATCACGCTCTGCACGAAGACCTTGTGCTCATACATCGCCACCAGTGCGCCCAAGCGGCGTGGGCTGATGCGTTCGACCACCAGGGTGTTGCTCGGGCGGTTGCCCGGGATCACCTTGTGCGGGGCCAGCTTTTCGATATCGGCTTCGTTCAGGCCTTTGGCGCGCAGCTCGGTCTCGGCTTCATCGCGGGTTTTGCCGAGCATCAGCGCCTGGCTCTGCGACAGGCAGTTGGCGTACAGCCACTGATGGTGGTCGGCCACCGGGTTGAAGCTCACCACCGGCACGATGAAGTCAGCAGGAATAAGGTGGGTACCCTGGTGCAGCAACTGGTGGTAGGCGTGCTGGCCGTTACAGCCCACGCCACCCCAGATCACCGGGCCGGTTTCGGTATGCACCGGCGTGCCGTCCTGCAGCACGCTCTTGCCGTTGGACTCCATGTCCAGCTGTTGCAAGTGCTTGGTGATGTTGCGCAGGTAGTGGTCGTACGGCAGGATCGCGTGGCTGCGGGCGCCCCAGAAGTTGCCATACCAGACGCCCAGCAGGGCCAGCAGCACCGGCATGTTCTTGTCGAACGGCGCGGTCTGGAAGTGCTGGTCCATGGTGTAGGCACCCGACAGCAGCTCCTTGAAGTTGGCGGTGCCGATGGCCAAGGCGATCGGCAGGCCGATGGCCGACCACAGCGAATAGCGCCCACCCACCCAGTCCCACATAGGGAAGATGTTCTCTTCACGGATACCGAAGGCGACGGCGGCGGCCTTGTTGCTGGAAACGGCGATGAAGTGGCGATACAGCTCTGCTTCCGAGCCGCCCTGGGCCAGGTACCAGGTGCGCGCGGCCATGGCGTTCTTCAGTGTTTCGAGGGTGTTGAACGATTTCGACGAAACAATGAACAGGGTGGTTTCGGCGCGCAGGTTGGCCGACAGCTCGTGGAACTCACTGCCGTCGATGTTCGCCAGGTAATGGCAGCGTACGCCGCGTTGTGCGTAGGGCAGCAGCGCTTCGGAGACCAGTTCCGGGCCGAGGAACGAGCCGCCGATGCCGATGTTGACCACGTCGGTGATCGGCTTTTCGCTGTAACCGCGCCACAGGCCATCGTGAATGCGCCCGACCAGCTCGGTGATCTGGTTGAGCACCTTGTGCACTTCTGGCATCACGTTGACGCCGTTGACGCTGAGCTTGTCGCCCACTGGGCGGCGCAGGGCGGTGTGCAGCACCGGGCGGCCTTCGGAGGCGTTGATGATCTCGCCGCTGAACATCGACTTGATCGCATCCTGCAGGCCGACTTCGTTGGCCAGGTTCACCAGCAGGTCACGGCTTTGCTCGGTGATCAGGTTTTTCGAGTAGTCGAGGAACAGGCCGCAGCTGCTCAGGGAGAACTGATCAAAACGCTTGGCATCGGCGGCGAAGGCTTCACGCATGCTGAAGTCTTGCATGGCGTCGCGGTGTTGCTGAAGCGCCTGCCAGGCGGGCAGGGCCGTCACATCATGGGGAGTACGGTAATACGCCATTGCTCAGGGTTCCTTGGTGCGTTGTGAGGCCTTGGACATTGGCCACGGCTGTCAGTTGCAGGCAGTCATTATAGGCATTGGCGGCGCGGGGGGAATGGGGGCGTGAGGGGTTATGAAGGGGCCGCGAGGCAGCCCCCGAAGGTTTACGCGGTCTTGTCTTCCACGTGCAGGTACAGGTTGTCGATCAACCGGGTGTTACCCAGGTAAGCGGCGGCAATCACCACCAGGTCGCGATCATCGATCATGGCCGGGCGCAGGCTCACGGCATGGCGCACTTCCAGGTAGTCCGGGCGGAACCCGGCGGCGGTCAGTTGCGCCTGGCCGTCGGCCACCAGCGCGGCAAAATCACGCTGGCCACGGCCAATGGCCGCCCCGATGTGCTGCAGGGTGCGGTACAGCGCAGGTGCGGTAACACGCTGCTCGGGGGTGAGGTAACCATTGCGTGACGACAGCGCCAGGCCATCGTCGGCGCGCACGGTCGGCTCACCGATGATCTGGATGGGCATGTTCAGGTCGCGCACCATGGCGCGGATTACTGCCAGCTGCTGGAAGTCTTTTTCGCCGAAGACGGCCAAGTCTGGCTGGACCATGTTGAACAGCTTGCTGACCACTGTCGCCACACCCTCGAAATGCCCTGGCCGGCTGGCGCCGCACAGGCCTTCGGAAAGGTGGGGGACGCTGACCCGGGTTTGCACGCTCATGCCGTCGGGGTACATCTCTTCGACGGTTGGCGCGAACAGCAGGTTGCAGCCGGCCTGGAGCAAGCGCTCCTGGTCGGCTGCAAGGGTACGTGGGTAGGTGGCGAGGTCTTCGTTGGCGCCGAACTGCAGCGGGTTGACGAAGATACTGGCAACGACAAAGTCGGCCCGCTGGGCGGCCTTGGTCACCAGCGCGGCATGGCCGCTGTGCAGGTTGCCCATGGTCGGCACGAACGCGATGCGCTTGCCTTCGCCACGCGCACGGCCAACGGCGGCGCGCAGTTCACGGACAGTCTTGACTGTGTTCATGCGCTGAACCCGTGTTCACTGGCAGGGAAGCTTACGTCCTTGACCGCCGTCACGTAGGCGGCGAGGGCGCTTTCGATGTCCGGCTGGCCGGCCATGAAGTTTTTCACGAACTTCGGCACCCGGCCGCTCAGCGACAGGCCAAGCATGTCGTGCAGGACCAGCACCTGGCCGTCGGTGGCGCTACCGGCGCCAATGCCGATGACCGGAATGCTCACGGCCTGGGTGATCTCTGCCGCCAGTTCGCTCGGTACGCACTCCAGCAGCAGCATGGCCGCGCCGGCCTGTTCCAGGGCAATGGCGTCGGCACGCATCTGCCGCGCCTGGGCTTCCTGACGGCCCTGCACCTTGTAACCGCCCAGCACATTGACGGTTTGTGGGGTCAGGCCCATGTGCGCGCACACCGGCACGCCACGTTCAGCCAGCAGGCGAATGGTCTCGGCCAGCCAGGCAGCGCCTTCGAGCTTGATCATGTGGGCGCCGGCCTGCATCAGCGTGGCGCAGTTGGCAAAGGCCAGTTCGGGGGTGGCGTGGGCCATGAACGGCAGGTCGGCCAGAATCAGCGCGCCATCGTTGCCACGTTTGACGCAGGCAGTGTGGTAGGCCATTTCCTGGGTGGTGACAGGCAGCGTGCTGTCATGGCCCTGCAGGACCATCCCCAGCGAGTCGCCCACCAGCAACACTTCGACACCGGCCTGGCTGGCAACCTTGGCGAAGGTCGCGTCGTAACAGGTCAGCATGGTGATTTTTTCACCCTTGGCCTTCAGGCCATGCAGGGTGGTCAGGGTTACTTCAGGCATGTAGGAAAATCCTCGTTCAGGCGCTGTTAAAACGACTGCATACAACGCGTGTAGTCATCTTCCGGAGCGGCACATCATCGCGCGTGATGTTCGGGCACAGGTCCGTCCGGGCCTAAATACGGGTATGCGGCACTTGGGTGCCACACGGGACGCCTATAGTCGTGAGCGAGGTGGGGGAAGTCAATCACCCTGTTACCGCATTGTTACGATCAGGGTGTTACTGGCGTTACCGCCGTCTGCAGCGCCCGAATTACAGGCGCTCGAGGCCGACGAACGGGCAGGCGCTGATGAGTTGGGCGAGGTCGCGGCCATCGGGCAGGCAGAAGCCTGCGGGCACCAGTTCGGCCAATGGGTAGAGCACGAAGGCGCGGGCGTGCATATGGTAGTGCGGCACCTGCAGCCGCGGCACGTCGATCAGTTGGTCGCCGAACAGCAGGATATCCAGGTCGAGCGTGCGCGGGCCCCAACGCTCTTTGCGCACACGGCCCTGGTCATTTTCGATGGCCTGCAGGGCATCGAGCAGCGCCAGCGGCTCGAGCGAGGTGTCGAGCGCAGCCACGGCATTGGTGTAGCGCGGCTGGCCAGGCAGCAGCGAGTCACTGGTGAACAGGCTCGAAGTGGCCACCAGGCGGGTGCCGGTGGCCTGGTCGAGCGCCTGGAAGGCGTTCTGCAGTTGTTCTGCAGGCTCGTCCAGGTTGCTGCCCAGGCCGATGTAAGCGCGCGTGGTCACTCGAACGCCTCTTCGCCACCACGCTTACGCTTGCTGGCGCTACGTTTGCGCTTGCGTGGGCCAGCGCCGGTGCCTTCGTCACGGCTGCCCAGCTCGCGAATCATCTCGCGGCGCTCGCTGTCATTGGCATCCTGGTAGTCAGTCCACCATTGGCCGAGGTCGTCGGTTTCTTCACCCGCGCTTTCACGCAGCAGCAGGAAGTCGTAACCGGCACGGAAGCGCGGGTTGTCGAGCAACTGGTCGGCACGTTTGCCGCTGCGACGTGGCAGGCGTTCCTGCATGTCCCAAATTTCGCGGATCGGCAGGGTGAAACGCTTCGGGATGGCAATGCGTGCGCACTGTTCTGCGATCAGGTCGTGAGCCGCGCCGTTCATGGCCGGGATCGGTGGCACACCTTGGTTTTGCAGGTGCAGCACACGGGCCGGCAGGGCGGGCCAGAGCAGCGCAGCGAAGAGGAAGGCCGGGGTGACCGGCTTGCCCTGCTTCACACGCAGATCGGTGTTGTTCAGCGCCTGGCTGATCAGGGTGTGGGTGTAGGTGGGGCGCTCGTCCAGGGCATGCGCGCTGGCCGGGAACAACGGCTCGAAAAGCTGCAGGTCGACCAGCATTTCGAAAGCCATCGCACCTTGGCCGGAGAGGAACAGCTTGAGGCTTTCCTCGAACAGGCGTGCCGGGGGGATTTCGCGCAGCATCGGCGCCAGTTCGCGGATCGGCTGGACCGTGTGCTTTTCGATGCCGAAGTCGAGCTTGGCAGCGAAACGCACGGCCCGCAGCATGCGCACCGGGTCTTCCTGGTAGCGATGGGTCGGGTCACCGATCAGGCGCAGCAGGCGGTTACGCACATCGTGCACGCCGTTGGCGTAATCGAGGATGCGTTCGCTGACCGGATCGTAGTAGAGGGCATTGATGGTGAAGTCGCGGCGTTGCGCGTCTTCTTCCAAGGTGCCGTACACGTTGTCACGCAGGATGCGACCACTGGCGTTGTGCGACGAACGGTGGGTATCACCTTGATCGTCTTCCGAGTGGTGGGCGCGGAAGGTGGCGACTTCGATGATCTCACGGCCGAAATGCACGTGGACCAACTTGAAGCGGCGACCAATGATACGCGCGTTGCGGAACTCGGCACGGACCTGTTCAGGGGTGGCGCTGGTGGCGACGTCGAAGTCTTTTGGGGTGATGCCAAGCATCAGGTCGCGGACACAGCCACCGACCAGGTAAGCCTGGTAGCCCGCACTCTGCAGGCGCTCTACGATGTTCACCGCATGGCGGCTGAACTGGTGGCGTTGCAGCGAGTGTTGGCTCTTGTTGATCACCTCAGGCGTGGTGCGCCTGTGGTGCTGGCCCGGTACGGGAGGGCGGAACGACTGGAACAGCTTCTTCAGCATGGGATGCACTGTTTGAAGGAATGTTCGGCCAAGAATAGGAGAATGGCCGCATGATGGGCGGGGATTCTAGCATTTACTCAAGGAATGGTGTAGGCGGGTAGCAGGATGCCTGCCAGAAGGGAGAAACGACAAGGGGAGCCTAAGCTCCCCAAGAAGTCGTTGCGTGCTCTTATTATTTTTTTGCTGGGCTTCTTGTTTTTGTTGAGCGCCCTGTCCACAAATCGCAAAGCTTGTGGACGACCCCTAATCCAGGGGTAAAGAGCAAACGGATTGCTTTGGCCGCTGATGTCACGTTGATCTGTCGATCCAACCAGTTCAGGCGCTGCTTTTTAGTGCAGTTTTTGTTGTTCTCTGCCTGGTCGTGGGGCAAGCCCCAAACACGCATCCTCTCCAAAAGAATCAGTTAGCTGCGCCTCCGCCGTCTTGTTTTTATTGTGCGTGAGCCGTTTCGTCTTGTTCTTATTCTGAGTTGCAGTGCTTGTTATTGTTTTTGTACTAAGCATATAGCAGGTGCCGTGCCAACTTTTCGAAACCCAATGAAATCAAGGGTTTGGAGGTTTTCGCAGATTTTTGGCAGGCCGAAAATGGCGGGGTTTCGTTACCGTACACCTCGGGAACTGTTACGCCTGAAAGCTTGGGTAACAGATTTTCGCGGGTACTGATGTGTTACCTGGGGTGTGCGTAGTGGTTTTTGTCGGCCCTTTCGCGGGTGAACCCGCTCCCACAGGTACCGCATTGCCCTTGCGGGCAGTGAGATCCTTGTGGGAGCGGGTTCACCCGCGAAGAGGCCGGCAGCCCGAAAAAGAAATATCAAGGCAGGAAAGGCCCGCCTGCCCACGCGATCTTTTACTCGCTGGTGGCGTTGCTCTTGCGTCGCGGGATACCCAGGCGCTGGCGGCGTTCCCACAGGCATTTGCGGCTGACGCCAAGCTTGCGGGCAAGCTCGGTCTCGGTCATGTGGTCCTGGTGTTCGAGCACGAAGTGCTGGAAGTAATCCTCCAGCGACAAGTCCTCGGTAGGCTCATGGCTGGCATTGCCCGCACTGGCCACGGCCAGGGCGTTGTCGAGGATGTCGTCGTCTTCCAGGTCGCTCAGCTCGATGTCGATACCCAGCAGGTCGGCGGAAATTTCTGCGCTCTCGCTCAGAATCACCGCACGCTCCACGGCGTTTTCCAGCTCGCGCACGTTACCCGGCCAGCTGTAATGACGAATCGCTTGCTCGGCATCGGCGGAAAAATGCAGGTCATCCCGGCCAATCCGTGCGCTCTGGCGGGCCAGGAAGGCACTGGCGATCTCGTTGACGTCGCTGCCGCGCTCGCGCAGGGCAGGTAACTTCAGGGCGATCACGTGCAGGCGGTAATAAAGGTCTTCACGGAACTGGCCGGCCTTGGCCAGGTTTTTCAGGTCGCGGTGGGTGGCCGCAATCAGGCGCACATCGACCTTCTGCGATTGCACCGAGCCCACCCGGCGGATTTCGCCTTCCTGCAACACGCGCAACAGGCGCGCCTGGGCTTCGAGGGGCAATTCGCCGATCTCGTCGAGGAACAGCGTACCGCCGTCGGCCGCTTCGACCAGCCCGGCGCGCCCTGCGCTGGCGCCGGTGAAGGCGCCTTTTTCGTGGCCGAACAGCTCGGACTCGATCAGGGTCTCCGGGATGGCCGCGCAGTTCACCGAGATCATCGGTGCCTTGGCCCGGCGTGACAGGTTGTGCAGGGCACGGGCGACCAGCTCTTTACCGGTACCCGATTCGCCCTGGATCAGGACATTGGAATCGGTCGGTGCGACTTTGCGGATCTTGCTGTACATGTCCTGCATGGGCGGGCACGAGCCGATGATGCCGATCTCGCCATTGGCAGACGCGCTATTGCCTTTGTCCGCCGCTGCCGCCTTGCCGTTGCCCCGCGGTTCTGCCGCCGGCGCGGCAGCAGGCGCGTTTTGCCGGTCGCGCAGGATGCGCGCCACGGCCTGGAGCATCTCGTCGTGGTCGAAGGGCTTGGCGATGTAGTCCACCGCGCCCATTTTCATCGAGTCCACCGCCGAGCGCAGGCTGGCGTAGCTGGTCATGATCAGCACCGGGGTGCCCTGGCCGAGCTTGATCAGCTCGGTGCCAGGCGCGCCGGGCAGGCGCAGGTCGCTGACGATCAGGTCGAAGGTGGCAATGCTGAAGCGTTCCTGGGCTTCCTGCACCGAGCCGGCTTCGCTGACCTGGTACTGGTTCCGCTCGAGCAGGCGACGCAGGGCCGAGCGGATGATGGTTTCGTCTTCGACGATCAGAATATGCGGCATTGATTCAATTCTCTCGACGGTCTCGAATTTCAGGGGACGTCGCTACGACATGCCGGGGCAGGGTCACGCGGATCCGGGTGCCACGTTGCCGTTCGATGTCGGCAGGGCTGTCGATGGTGATTTGCCCATAATGCTCTTCCACGATGGAATAGACCAGAGCGAGCCCCAGTCCGGTTCCTTCGCCCGGGTCTTTGGTGGTGAAGAAGGGCTCGAACAGGCGGTCCATGATGCTCTTCGGGATCCCGCTGCCTTCGTCTTCGACAATCAAATCGACGGTGTGCTCGAAGACGGAGCTGCGCACACGCACGGCACTGCCGGGCGGTGAGGCGTCGCGGGCGTTGGAGAGCAGGTTGATCAGCACCTGGGCCAGGCGCTGCGGGTCCCCTTCGGCCCAGTGTTCCGGGTCGCAGAGGTTGAAGAACTGGACTTCGAAATTGCGCCGGTTCAGCGCCAGCAGCCCAATGGCATCCTGCGCCACTTCGGCCAGGCACACCGGCTCTTCGCTGTTCTGGTGGCTGCCACCGGCATGGGCGAAGCTCATCAACGACTGGACGATGCGCGACACCCGTTTGGTCTGTTCAAGAATCTGGCTCGACAGCTCGGTGATCTCGCCATCGCCCTCGCGTTCCTCGCGCAGGTTCTGCGCCAGGCAGGCGATGCCGGTAATCGGGTTGCCGATTTCGTGGGCCACGCCGGCCGCCAGGCGGCCAATGCTGGCCAGGCGCTCGGAGTGCACCAGCTTGTCTTCCAGGGCCTGGGTTTCGGTCAGGTCCTCGACCAGCAGCACCAGGCCACTGTTACCCGGCGCCAAGGGCTCGTCGATGGCGGCCTTGTGCAGGTTCAGCCAGCGAGGCTGCCCGTCGAGGGCCAGGCGTTGCTTGTGCAGGTGTTCGTCGGGCACGTCGATGAAGCCCTGCAGCAGGCCGCGCCAAGGTTCGCCGATGGTCACCAGGCGCGAGCCGACCACGTGCTTGGCGGCGATGCCGGTCAGCTCTTCCATGGCCTTGTTCCACATCAGGATCTCTTGGTCCTTGGCCAGGGAGCAGACGCCCATGGGCAGTTCCTGCAGGGTCTGGCGGTGGTAGCGGCGCAGGGCGTCGAGTTCGGCGGCAAGGCCGGTCAGGCGCGAGTGATAGTCTTCCAGGCGGCTTTCAATGAAGTGGATGTCTTCAGTGACATAGTTTTCGTTGCCGGATTTGTAGGGCAGGAAGGTCTCGACCATGTCCTGGGCCACGCTCGGCCCCATCAGGCCCGATAGGTTGGCCTCGATGCGGTCGCGCAGGCGGCGCAACGCATAGGGGCGGCGCTCGTCGAAGGGCAGGTAGAGGTCGCGCAGGGCCTGTTCGACTTCTTTCTGCGCAGCCTTGGCGCCCAGTGGCTTGGCCAGCTGGGTGGCAAATTCCTGTGGCGAGGCGGCGTGCAGCTCGCGGCGCTGCGGGCGGCGCACGTTGTCCACCGCGCACGCTTCGGCGGCGCTGGCTTCTTCACTGCTGGCATTGGTGAACAGCGAAATCAGGGTGAACAGCAAGACGTTTGCCGCCAGCGAGGCGATGGCCGCCATGTGCCA
Source organism: Pseudomonas sp. ITEM 17296 (assembly GCF_028895205.1). Classification (NCBI taxonomy): domain Bacteria; kingdom Pseudomonadati; phylum Pseudomonadota; class Gammaproteobacteria; order Pseudomonadales; family Pseudomonadaceae; genus Pseudomonas; species Pseudomonas sp. ITEM 17296. The sequence goes on from NZ_WJRS01000001.1 coordinate 582,307, forward strand.
GCTGGTGTCGTCGAGGACGTAGATCATGTCCAGCAGCGGAATGTAGAAGCCCTGCAGGTTGCCCAGCAGCGGCAGCAGCATGGTCACCAGCCACACCAGGGTGCCGGCCAGCAGGCCTGCGATGAAGCCGCGGCGATTGGCGGTAGGCCAGTACAGCACCGACAACACGCCCGGCAGGAACTGCAAGGTGGCGACGAAGGCGACGATGCCCAGGTTGGCCAGGCTCTGGTGGTTGTTCTGGGTCAGGTAGAACATGAAGCCGGCGGTGATGATGGCGACGATCAGCGCGCGGCGGGTCCATTTCAGCCAGCGGTAGATGTTGCCTTCGGCCGGCGGCTGGTACAGCGGCAGCACCAGGTGGTTGAGGGCCATGCCCGACAGCGCCAGGGTGGTGACGATGATCAACCCGCTGGCCGCAGACAACCCGCCGATATAGGCCAGCAGCGCCAGCGCTTTGTTGTTGGCGGCGATGCCCAGCCCCAGCGTGAAGTATTCGGGGTTGGTGCTGGCGCCCAGGCGCAGGCCGGCCCACAGCACCAGCGGTACGGCCAGGCTCATCAGCAGCAGGAACAGCGGCAGGCCCCAGCTGGCGCTGACCAGCGAGCGTGGGTTGAGGTTTTCGGTGAAGGCCATGTGGTACATGTGCGGCATGACGATGGCCGAGGCGAAGAACACCAGCAGCAGGGTGCGCCATGGCCCTTCCTGCAGCGGTGTGTGCAGCGCGGCCAGGGCGGTCTGGTTCTGCAGCAGCCACACTTCCAGCCCATGCGGGCCGCCAAACACACCGTACAAGGCGTACAGGCCGATGCCGCCCAGCGCCAGCAGCTTGATCACCGATTCGAAGGCAATGGCGAACACCAGCCCTTCATGCTTCTCGCGCGTGGCGATGTGCCGCGAGCCGAAGAAGATGGTGAACAGAATGATCAGTGCACAGAAGGCGAATGCCACCCTGGCCTTGACCGGCTCGCCGGTCAGGATGCTGATCGAGTCGGCCACCGCCTGGATCTGCAGGGCCAGCAACGGCAGTACCCCGATCAGCATGATCAGGGTGGTCAGCGCGCCGGCCCAGGTGCTGCGGAAACGAAACGCCAGCAGGTCGGCCAGCGACGACAGCTGATAGGTGCGGGTGATCTTGAGGATTGGGTAAAGCAGCACCGGCGCCAGCAGGAAGGCCCCGGAGACCCCCAGGTAGCAGGCCAGGAAGCCATAGCCGTACTGGTAGGCCAGGCCGACCGAGCCATAGAAGGCCCAGGCACTGGCATAGACGCCCAGCGACAGGGTGTAGGTCAGCGGGTGGCGAATAATTGAGCGGGGTATCAGCCCACGCTCGCTGATCCAGGCCACGCCGAACAGCACCATGAGGTACGCGGCGCTGATCAGGATCATCTGGGTCAGGCTAAAGCTCATCGGCATCTCGTTGGCTCTGCAGGATGAAGGTGACGACGATCAGGATCAGCCAGAGCAGGTAGGGGCGGTACCAGGCTCCGGTCGGTTCGATCCACCAGTCCATGATGGCCGGGGAGAACAGGTAGATCCCCACGACCAGAAGCAGGACCAAACGATAGATGTACATGCTGGCCTCGATGGTTGGGCGCTGCGGGCTTGGACTTATTATTGGCGCAAAAGAGTGGGCGGATGCTAGCGGGAATCGGTAGGGTTAGCCAAGGGTTTGAAATTATTGGGCTTTTGTTTTTGAGCGGTAGGTTGCCTGTGCGGGGCCTCTTCGCGGGTAAGCCCGCGAAGAGGCCGAGGAGGACTCAGCGCAAATCAGCCTCTGGCACGGTCGTCCGCTGCGCAATCGCCTCGGGCCGCCACTGCTTGCGGGCTACCGCCAACACTTCAGCCGGCGTTGCCAGCAGCAACTCGGGGTTTGCTTCTTGCCCCAGCGCCCGCAATGCCCGCAACAGCAGGGGGGTAGCATGCTCCGCCTGTAAGGGCGGCGAGCGGTACGACTTGCCCAGCTTGTGCCCATCTGGCTGCACGATCAGCGGAATATGCAGGTAACGCGGCTGTGAGAACCCCAGCAGCTCTTGCAGGTACAACTGGCGCGGTGTGTTGTCGAGCAGGTCGGCCCCGCGCACGATATCGGTAACCCCTTGCCAGGCATCATCCAGCACCACCGCCAGCTGATACGCATACAGCCCGTCACGGCGCTGGATGACGAAATCACCCACCTCGCGCCCCAGGTGTTGCTGAAACTCACCCTGGACCCGGTCGGTGAACCGGTAGATCAACTCTGGCACCCGCAGACGGATCGCCGCGCCCTCGCGAGCATGCCCGGCGTTGCGGCACAAGCCTGGGTAAATGCCGTTGTGCCCTTCCAGCTGTTTGCGCGAGCAGGTGCAGGCGTAGGCCAGGCCCATGTTGAACAGGCGGTCGACCACTGCTGCATAAGCCTCATGGCGCTGGCTCTGGAACACCACCTCGCCATCCCACTCCAAGCCGTAACGCTCCAGGGTCTGCAAGATAGCGTCGCGGGCCCCGGGCATTTCCCGGGGCGGGTCGGTGTCTTCCATGCGCAGCAGCCAGCGGCCGTTGACGGCGCGGGCGTCGAGCCAGGAGGCGAGGGCGGCGACCAGCGAGCCGAAGTGCAGAAAGCCGCTGGGGGTAGGGGCGAAGCGCCCGATGTAGCTGGAGTCGTTCATGGCGGTCGTGCGTCTGAAAATGAAACGGGGCGCAAGATGCGCCCCGTTTGGGTGGGAAAAGGATCAGCCTTTGCCGACTGTTTTTTCCTTTTTCTCCGCGATTTCCTTGCAGTCGAAGCACAGGTCGGCGGTTGGGCGGGCTTCGAGGCGACGCAGGCCGATCTCGATGCCGCAGGACTCACACCAGCCGTACTCTTCGTCCTGAATCTTCTGCAGGGTCTTGTCGATCTTCTTGATCAGCTTGCGCTCGCGATCGCGGTTACGCAGCTCCAGGGCGAACTCTTCTTCCTGGCTGGCACGGTCGGCCGGGTCTGGGAAGTTGGCCGCTTCGTCCTTCATGTGGGTCACGGTCTGATCCACGCTCGTCATCAACTCAAGCTTCCAGGCACCCAGAAGTTTGGTGAAATGCTTGCGCATGGGCTCCCCCATGTACTCCTCGCCCTTGCTTTCTTTATAGGGCTCTACACCGTACATGGACTGACTGGTTTTTTGCTTTTCTACGGTGGACATGAATAGACCGCCTCTCACTCATCTGATCCAATGCGCAGGATGCTCCATCTCCGGCACCCGCCGGCCCTGCGACTGCGAGCCGCCGAACTTACCAGATAGATCGGGGGTGCGCTACCCCGCCCGATCCTGCTAATTGACAGCGGCGCGAGCCACACGTTCGGTAGCGTGCAGAGGTAGAATCTCCAGTTTAGACCCAATTGAGAGAAGGTCATGGCCCACCCTTACAGTGCGCGCAGCCGCGCCATCGAACCCTTTCACGTCATGGCGTTGCTGGCGCGGGCCAACGAGCTGCAGGCGGCCGGCCATGATGTGATCCACCTGGAAATCGGCGAACCGGACTTCACCACAGCCGCGCCGATCGTCGAGGCCGGCCAGGCTGCATTGGCCGCGGGCCACACCCGCTATACCGCCGCCCGTGGCCTGCCGGCGCTGCGCGAGGCGATCGCCGGCTTCTATGGGCAGCAGTATGGCGTCAGTGTTGATCCTGAGCGCATTCTGATTACGCCGGGCGGATCTGGCGCACTGTTGCTGGCCAGCAGCCTGTTGGTAGACCCAGGCAAGCACTGGTTGCTGGCTGACCCGGGCTACCCCTGCAATCGCCACTTCCTGCGCCTGGTCGAAGGCGGCGCGCAGCTGGTGCCGGTGGGGCCTGAGGTCAACTACCAACTCACCGCCGACCTGGTTGACCGCTATTGGGACAAAGACACGGTCGGGGCCCTGGTCGCCTCGCCAGCCAACCCGACTGGGACGGTACTGAACCGTGACGAGTTGGCCAGCCTGTCGCGCGCTACCCGTGAGCGCCATGGCCACCTGGTGGTGGACGAGATTTACCACGGGCTGACCTACGGCATGGACGCGCCCAGCGTGCTGGAAGTGGACGATGGGGCGTTTGTCCTGAATAGTTTTTCGAAGTATTTCGGCATGACCGGCTGGCGCCTGGGCTGGCTGGTGGCGCCGCCCGGCGCCGTGGCAGACCTGGAAAAACTCGCACAGAACCTGTACATCAGCGCACCCAGCATGGCCCAGCATGCTGCGCTGGCGTGCTTCCAGCCGCAAACCCTGGCGATTCTGGAAGAGCGCCGCGCCGAATTCGCCCGTCGCCGCGACTACCTGTTGCCAGCCCTGCGCGAGCTGGGCTTTGGCATCGCCGTCGAGCCCGAGGGGGCTTTCTACTTGTACGCCGACATCAGCGCCTTCGGCGGCGATGCCTTTGCGTTCTGCCGGCACTTCCTCGAAACCGAGCACGTGGCCTTTACCCCCGGCCTGGATTTTGGTCGCCACCTGGCGGGGCATCATGTGCGTTTTGCCTACACCCAGAGCCTGCCGCGCCTGGAACAGGCCGTGCAGCGCATCGCCCGCGGCCTGCGGAGCTGGCAAGGCTGATGGCGTTTTTTCCTCCACTCGAGCAGGGGCGCCTACTGCGGCGCTACAAACGGTTTTTGGCGGACATCGAGCTGGCCAATGGCGAGCAAATGACCATCCATTGCCCGAACACTGGGTCCATGCTCAATTGCATGCGCGAAGGCGGGCAGGTGTGGTTCAGCCGCTCCAACGACCCCAAGCGCAAGCTGCCAGGCACCTGGGAGATCAGTGAAACGCCCCAAGGCCGCCTGGCCTGCGTGAACACCGGGCGCGCCAACGCGTTGGTTGAAGAGGCGCTGCGTGCCGGGGTTATCAGTGAGCTGGCCGGTTTCACCGCACTCAGGCGTGAAGTGGCGTATGGCGAAGAGGGCAGCCGCATCGACTTTCGCCTGGAGTTCGACGCCGGCCCGGCCTATGTCGAAGTCAAGAGCGTAACCCTGGGCTACCCGGACACCGCCGTCGCGGCCTTCCCCGACGCCGTCACCCAGCGCGGTGCCAAGCACCTGCGTGAACTGGCGACGCTGGCTCGCCAAGGTGTGCGTGCGGTGCAGTTGTACTGCGTGAACCTGACCGGCGTTGACGCCGTGCGCCCGGCCGAGGAAATCGACGCGGGCTACGCCCAGGCCTTGCGCGCCGCCGTGGCTGAAGGCGTGGAGGTGCTGGCGTACGGCACCTACCTGGATGCCGAGCGTATCGTCATCGACCGCCCCTTGCCGGTACTGCTCAACCCTTGAGCCAGATGCCCTGGCTGTCTTCATGGCAGCCCAGGGCCTGCAGGCTGTCGCCCTCGCACGGCCCGGCCACGCATTCGCCGCTTTCTATCAGGAACAAAGCGCCATGATGGGCGCAGTGAATCAGGCTGGCGCTGTCATCGAGAAAGGCATCTGCAGCCCAGTTCAGTGGGATGCTGCGGTGTGGGCAGCGGTTGCGGTAGAGGTACACCTGGCCCTGGCGGCGCACGCCGAACAGGTCGACGCCGTCTACGCTGAAGGCGCGGCTGTGGCCCTCGGCCAATGAGCTGGAGGTACAAAGGAAGTGCATGGCAAGGACGACTCGTGAAACACGTGATGGCTTGACGCTTCAATGCGAATAATTATCAAATTGCCCGCATTCGATGCGCCCGGCTGTCTATGGTGCGCAGTTCCGCCGCCCGCCACAAGGCGCGCGGCCCGCCTTCAGAAGGAAATCCGATGATGCGCCGTCCCGCTGCCCTGATCGCCCTGTGCGCAGGCCTTGTGCTGTCCACCCAGGCCCTGGCTGCCGAACTGCCGCAGCGATGGGTCAGCGCCGGTGGTGCGCTGAGCGAGTGGGTCACTGCGCTGGGCGGCGAATCACGCCTGGTCGGCGTCGATACCACCAGCCAGCACCCCGCATCGCTGAAGGCGCTGCCGAGCGTCGGCTATCAGCGCCAGTTGTCTGCCGAAGGTATTCTCAGCCTGCGCCCAGACGTACTGGTGGGCACCGAAGAAATGGGCCCGCCGCCGGTGTTGGCGCAGATTCGCAAGGCGGGTGTGCGGGTGGAGTTGTTCTCGAGCAAGGCCGAACTGGATGCGGTCGATCAGAACCTCAAGCACCTGGGCCAATTGCTGGGTGCCGAGCCGCAAGCCACCGCGTTGGCGGCGGGCTATCGTCAGCAGTTGGATGCGTTGCAGGCTCAGGTCAAACACGCCCAGGCAGGCCAGAAGGCGCCCGGGGTGTTGCTGCTGGTGGGCCATGCCGGTGCCAAGCCGCTGATCGCAGGGCAAGGCACTGCCGGCGACTGGCTGCTACGCCAGGCCGGGGCGCACAACCTGGCCGAGCATCAGGGTTACAAGAACTTCTCCAATGAGGCACTGGCGGCGCTGGACCCGGATGTAGTGGTGTTCTCCGATCGTGCGTTGGCCGACGAGCAGGCGCTGCAAGCGCTGCTGAAGGAAAACCCAGCGCTGGCGGCCTCCCGCGCCGTGCGTGAACAGCGCCTGGTGTCGCTTGACCCGACGCTGCTGGTTGGCGGCCTTGGGCCACGCCTGCCAGCGACCCTGCGCTCGTTGGCTGCCACCTTCTACCCGGCAGCCAAGGGCAGTTTCGCTCAATGAGACAACGCGTTCAGCCACGCACATTGATCATCTGCCTGAGCTTGCTGTGCCTGTTGGCGGTGTGGCTGTCCCTGGCCCTGGGGCCGGTCAGCCTGCCGCTGTTCGATACCTTGCGCGCTGGGCTGCGCTTGTTGGGGCTGCCGATCGCCGGTGATGGCCTGCAGCAGGCGGAAATGATCCTCGGCCAGATTCGCCTGCCGCGCACCTTGCTGGGGCTGGCGGTGGGGGCGGTGCTGGCGCTGTCCGGCGTGGCCATGCAGGGGCTGTTCCGCAACCCGTTGGCCGACCCAGGGCTGGTAGGCGTCGCCGCCGGGGCGGCAATGGGCGCTGCAGTGGCCATTGTCGGCGGCAGCTGGTTTGGCGGAATGCCGGAGGTGCTGGCGCCTTATCTGCTGTCACTGTGCGCCTTCATCGGCGGGCTTGGGGTGACCGCGCTGGTCTATCGCCTGGGGCGGCGCGACGGCCAGACCAATGTCGCCACGATGCTGCTGGCCGGTGTGGCCATGACCGCGCTGGGCGGCGCGGCGGTGGGGCTGTTCTCCTACCTGGCCGATGACGCCACCTTGCGCACCCTGACGTTCTGGAACCTGGGCAGCCTCAACGGTGCCAGTTACGAGCGGCTGTGGCCGCTGTTGATGGTGGCTACCGGCGTGGCGCTGTGGTTGCCGCGGCGCGCGCGGGCGCTGAATGCCTTGCTGCTGGGGGAGTCGGAGGCGCGGCACCTGGGTATCGAGGTAGAGCGGCTCAAGCGCGAATTGGTGTTCTGTACCGCGCTGGGTGTCGGCGCGGCGGTGGCGGCGGCGGGGCTGATCGGCTTCATCGGGCTGGTGGTGCCGCACCTGGTGCGCTTGCTGGCAGGGCCTGATCACCGTGTGGTGTTGCCGGCCTCGCTGTTGGCGGGCGGCGTACTGATGCTGTTTGCCGACCTGGCGGCACGGCTGGTGCTGGCGCCAGCCGAACTGCCGATCGGCATTGTCACTGCGTTTATCGGTGCGCCGTTTTTCCTGTTTCTGCTGATGCGAGGGCGCAGCTGATGTTGCAAGTCGAGGGCCTGCACCTGCGGCGGGGAAGCAACGAGGTACTCCACGACATCCACCTGCAATTGGCCCCGGGGCAGGTGGTGGGCGTGCTCGGCCCCAACGGCGCGGGCAAGAGCAGCTTGCTGGGGGTGCTGTGTGGCGAGCTGGCGCCCGGCCAGGGGCATGTGACCTTGCAGGGCCGGCCGTTGGCCGATTGGGCAGGGCAGGAGCGGGCCAGGCGCCTGGCGGTGTTGCCGCAAGTGTCCAGCCTGGGCTTCTCGTTCAGGGTCGAGGAAGTGGTGGGCATGGGGCGGATGCCGCATGGCAGTGGCCAGGTGCGCGACGCCGAGATCGTCGAAGCAGCCTTGCGTGCAGCGGACGCCTGGCACCTGCAGGGGCGCAGCTACCTGGCGCTGTCGGGCGGTGAGCGGCAGCGGGTGCACCTGGCGCGTGTGCTGGCCCAGCTGTGGCCAGGTGAGCAGGGGACTACGCTGTTGCTTGATGAGCCGACGTCGATGCTCGACCCACTGCATCAGCACACGACCCTGCAAGCGGTGCGCCGCTTTGCCGACCGAGGCGCTGCGGTGCTGGTGATCCTGCATGACCTGAACCTGGCGGCACGCTACTGTGACCGTATCCTGTTGCTTGAGCAGGGCCGCTGCCATGCCTTGGCCTCCCCCGACGAAGTGCTCACGCCTGGGGCATTGAAGGCGGTGTTCGGTATCGATGTGCTGGTACAGGCTCACCCGGAGCGTGGCCACCCGCTGATCATCACTCGCTAGGAGGCATTGCCGATGCGCCATCCACTGCTGTCCGGTTTATCGCTGTGCCTGGTGCTGGCCCTGGGCGGATGCCAGGCCAGCCTGCCGCCGTTGCCGGGCTGGCAGAGTACTGAAGGGCGCGAACACGCGCAGTTGGGGCACATCAAGGATCTGGCCAGCGGGCAGCTCATCAGCCCGGAACAACTGGTCACGCAGCTGGCCGATGCCCCGCGTGTGTTGGTAGGGGAGAAGCACGACAACCCCGACCATCACGCACTGCAGCTGTGGCTGTTGCAGGCCCTGCAGGGCCGGCGCGCTCAGGGCAGCCTGTTGATGGAGATGCTGCAGCCTGAGCAGCAGCCGCTGGTCGACAAACTTGAAGCACAGCCACCGTTGCCCGCGGACTTGCCCAAGGCGTTAGCGTGGGAAGAAGGCTGGGACTGGCAGATGTACGGCCCGTTGGTCACGCAGGCCTTGCAGCACGGCATCCCGCTGCTGGCCGCCAACCTTTCACCTGGGCAGATGCGCCACGCCTACCGGCACCCGGCTTCGTTACCGGGCGCACAGTCCAATGCGCCTAGGGTCAAGGCCGCGTTGCTTGAACAGGTGCGTGCCGGGCACTGCGGCTTGCTGCCGGAAAGCCAGTTGCCGGCCATGCTTGCCGTTCAACAGCAGCGCGACCGGCAAATGGCAGAGCAGTTGCTGAAGGCGCCGCAGCCAGCCCTGCTATTGGCTGGCGCATACCACGTACGCAAGGACCTGGGTGTGCCGTTGCACTTGGCTGACCTGGGCGCGCAGGGCCGTAGCGTGGTCGTGTTGTTGGCCGAGGTCGGCGAGGAAGCCGAGGCGGGCATGGCCGATTATGTGTGGTACACGGCGGCAATGCCGGAGCAGGACTACTGCGCTCAACTGCGCAAGTAACGTCACGGGTATCGGCGTTGTCACCGCGCACGCGGTGCAAAACCGTCAGGCAAAAAAAGACCCGGCAAAGAGCCGGGTCAATAACCGTGATTAGCCTGATGAGGAGATAATCTGAGAGTCCGAACCAGGGGCTTTCAGTTTATCCAACCAGTCTCGCGACCAGTTGTGATAATCATAACGATTCTCATTTCGGAGTCAATCCCCTTCGTCGGTTTATTTCGCGTTTTTTTGCGCAGGGTTCTTCGCGTCCAACTGTTGATTGAGCGCTTCCTTGCGTTCGGTGGGCAAATCGTTCCAGTGCATGTCGAGCAAGGCGCCTTCAATGGCGTACAACAGCACTTTGGAGGCCCGGAACCCTCGCGTTTTCACAGCTTGGTACGCACCCACCGCACCGAGCCGGCGCAAATCCGACGCGCTGTGGATGCCGGCCGCATGCAACCACTGCGCAGAAGTCTTGCCAAGATTCTTCAGATGCTGCAATTCATCGTTCATCGAGCCTCCTTGCGATGGCTGAACGGGTGTTGGGGGATAAATCGCGAGCAGGTCAGAGAGGAGTGTAGCGGGGGTTGGAAAATGCGCGGCCTTTTGCCATCGGGTGCGACGATTGGGGAGGGGAGCCGCCTTTTACGGCCCTATCGCCGGCAAGCCAGCTCCCACCCGAACTATGAGCCTTCAAGTCTAGCGCCGCACCTGTGGGAGCTGGCTTGCCAGCGATGAGGCCGGAACAAGCACCACAAGACAGTTGCTCCCACAGGGACACCACTGCCCTTGAGGCCTGTGGAACTCCTGTGGGAGCCGGCTTGCCGGCGATAAGCTGCAATGCTGACCTTACAGGCCCGGCAAGCGCTGGCGGATCTGGTCGATCACCTGGTCCATGCTGGCGCTTTCCTGCGTATCGACACGGGTGGCGTGCTGCAGTTCTGTGGCATCCAGCGGCTCACGGCTGGCCTGCTGAGCCTTGACCACCTCTAGGGTAGCGTCCGACGGGTCGGTTTTTTCCGCCTGGCGCTGCGCCAGCCAACTGGCGATCACCGCCTCCGGGGCTTGGCAGTCGAGGACCAGGAACGGCACGCCGGTCGCGCTGGCGACCTCTGCCGCCGCTTGGCGTTGAGCATGTTTCAGGTAGGTGGCATCGAGCACCACCGGGAAACCGGCGCGCAGGATGGTGCCGGCCAGGTCGTGCAGGCGCTGATAGGTCGCGGCGCTGGCATCCTGGTCATAGATGCCGGCATCTTGCTGCCCAGATAGCGTTGCCTGCTGCTCGCCGAACAGGCGCTTGCGCTCTACGTCCGAACGCACACGCACGGCGCCCAGGGCTTCGACCAGGCGCATCGCCACGTGGCTCTTGCCCACCGCCGAGACGCCGTGGGTGATGGCCAGCAGACGCGAAGGGATGGCGCTGTAGCTTTCCGCCAGGTTGGCATAGTTGCGGTAGGTGCGCAGGGTGGTGGCGCGCTGCACGCCATCGGCATTGGCGGGCATGCTGAACAGGGCGACCTTGGCGCGCACCAGGGCGCGGTAGGCCTTGTAGAAGTTGAGCACTTCCAGGCCCTCGTAGTCGCCGGTCAGCTCCAGGTACTGGCTGACGAAGCGGTGCGCCAGGCACTTGAGGCCGCGGTCTTCCAGGTCCATGGCCAGGAAGCCGGTATCGGCCCAGACATCGGTCATGCGGAACGGCTCGTTGAACTCGATGCAGTCGAAGATCACCACTTTGCCGTCGATCAGGGTGGCGTTGCCCAGGTGAATGTCACCGTGGCATTCGCGGGTGAAGCCGTTGGCCTTGCGCGCTTCGAACAGGCCTTTGAGGCGCTCGAAGCTGCTGCGTGCCCATGCCTGGAGGTTATCCAGTTGCAGCAGGTCGGCCTTGTCGCTGAGGAACGGACGGATCTGCTCGAAGTTCTGCTCGACCGGGGCCATCACGCTTTCAGGCGAGCCATAAGGTTGCGCTGCCGGGACCTTGGGGGTCTGCAGATGGAATTCGGCGATCTGCCGGGCCATCTGGTCGATGTGCTCGGCGTTGAGCTCGCCGTTGGCTTGCAGGGTGCTGAGCATCTGCCCCTGGGGGAACTGGCGCATTTTCAGGGCGTATTCGATTGCTACACCCTCACCGCCGATTTGTGGCGCTTCGGCGCTACCGGTGATCGGCAACACGTCGAGGTACAGGCCGTCGGTCAGGCGCTGGTTCAGGCGCAATTCTTCGTTACAGAAATGCTCGCGCTGATCCAGCTGGGTGAAGTCGAGGAAGCCGAAGTTCATCGGTTTCTTGACCTTGTAGGCGTACTCGCCAGTGAGCAGGACCCAGGAGATATGCGTCTCGATGAGTTGGAACCCATCCACGGGATGAGGGTAGAGGGCTGGGTTCTGCAACGCAGTGATAAGAGCTTGGCTCACGGGAAATCCTTCCGGGGGCAGGGAATTCGAATGCGCCATTATGGTCAATGGTGCCGTCCCTGCATACCGCCGAGGGCGCCTGCCCAGCCTTTACAAAGTGCGTATAATCCGCCGCCATGACTCGAACTCGAAACGCTCGTACCCCTCAGAAACGCCCGACCGGCCGCTCTCGCGCCTGGCTGGGCTGGGCTTTGAAGCTCAGCCTGGTCGGCCTGGTGATCCTCGCCGGCTTCGCGGTTTACCTCGATGCTGTCGTCCAAGAGAAGTTCTCTGGCAAGCGTTGGACCATTCCGGCCAAGGTATACGCCCGGCCACTGGAGCTGTTCGTCGGCCAGAAGCTGAGCAAGAACGACTTCCTCACCGAACTCGATGCCCTGGGCTATCGCCGTGAAAGCGCGGCCAACGGCCCGGGTGCGGCCGCGGTCAACGGTAATACCGTCGACCTCAATACCCGTGGCTTCCAGTTCTACGAGGGGATGGAACCCGCGCAGTTCGTCCGCGTGCGCTTCTCTGGCGATTACGTGGCGGGGCTGGCCGGTGCCAATGGCGGCAAGCTCGACGTGGTGCGCCTGGAGCCGCTGATGATCGGCGGTATCTACCCGAAAAACCTCGAGGACCGGATCCTGATCAAGATCGATCAGGTGCCACCGTACCTGCTCGAGACCCTGGTCGCGACCGAAGACCGCGACTTCTATAGCCACTTTGGCGTGTCGCCCAAGTCCATCGCCCGTGCCGTGTGGGTGAACACCTCGGCCGGCTCCATGCGCCAAGGCGGCAGTACCCTGACCCAGCAGTTGGTGAAGAACTTCTACCTCACCAGCGAACGGAGCCTCAGCCGCAAGCTGACCGAGGCCATGATGGCTGTGCTGCTGGAGCTGCATTACGACAAGCGTGAAATCCTCGAGGCCTACCTCAACGAGGTGTTCGTCGGCCAGGACGGCCAACGCGCGGTGCATGGCTTCGGCCTGGCCAGCCAGTTCTTCTTCAGCCAGCCGCTGTCGGAGCTCAAGCTGCACCAGATCGCCTTGCTGGTGGGCATGGTCAAGGGGCCGTCCTACTACAACCCGCGGCGTTATCCTGACCGCGCCCTGGCCCGCCGTAACCTGGTGCTCGACCTGCTGGCCGAGCAGGGCGTGGCGAGCAAGGACGTGATCGAGGCGGCGAAGAAGATGCCATTGGGTGTGACCAAGCGCGGCAGCCTGGCGGACAGCTCGTTCCCAGCCTTCCTCGACTTGGTCAAACGCCAGTTGCGCCAAGACTACCGCGACGAAGACTTGACCGAAGAAGGCCTGCGCATCTTCACCAGTTTCGACCCGATCCTGCAGATGAAGGCCGAAACCTCCATGAACGAGACGTTCAAGCGCCTGGCCGGGCGCAAGGGCGCTGACGAGGTCGAGTCGGCGATGGTCGTGACCAACCCGGAAACCGGCGAGGTGCAAGCGCTGATCGGCAGCCGCCAGTCGGGCTTTGCCGGCTTCAACCGGGCCATCGACGCGGTGCGGCCGATTGGCTCGCTGGTCAAGCCGGCGGTGTACCTGACCGCGCTGGAACAGCCGAGCAAGTACACCCTGACCAGCTGGGTGCAGGACGAGCCGTTCTCGGTCAAAGGCGCCAACGGCCAGATCTGGCGCCCGCAAAACTACGACCGTCGTCCGCATGGCACCATTTACCTGTATCAAGGCCTGGCCAACTCCTACAACCTGTCGACCGCCAAGCTCGGCCTGGAAGTGGGTGTGCCCAACGTGATCAAGACCATCGGTCGGCTGGGGGTGAATGTCGACTGGCCAGCCTTCCCGGCGATGCTGCTGGGGGCAGGTGGCATGTCGCCGATGCAGGTCGCGACCATGTACCAGACCATTGCCAATGGTGGCTTCAACACGCCGATGCGCGGTATCCGCAGCGTGTTGACGGCCGAGGGTGAGCCGCTCAAGCGCTACCCGTTCCAGATCCAGCAGACCTTCGACCCAGGGTCCATCTACCTGGTGCAGAACGCCATGCAGCGGGTGATGCGCGAAGGTACCGGCCGTTCGGTGTACAACGTGCTGCCGCGTTCGCTGACCCTGGCCGGCAAGACCGGTACCAGTAACGACTCGCGCGACAGCTGGTTCTCCGGCTTTAGCCAGGACCTGCTGGCCGTGGTGTGGATGGGCCGCGACGATAACGGCAAGACGCCGTTCACCGGTGCCACCGGCGCCCTGCAGGTCTGGACCAGCTTCATGAAGAAGGCCGACCCGCTGCCGCTGGACATGCCGCAACCGGACAACGTCGTGCAAGCCTGGATCGACCCGTACAGCGGCCAAGGCTCTGACGGTAGCTGTCCGGGAGCCGTACAGATGCCGTATATTCGCGGAAGCGAACCGCCCGCCGGCGCAGCCTGTGGCGGTGAGCAGAATCCGGCAGAATCGGTCATGGACTGGGTCAAAGGCTGGATGAATTAAGCACAAGCTGCATTGATGAGGTGTGAAGTGAATAAGTGGCTGTTTCCTGCCTTGACGGCGTTGGTTGTGCTCCAGGGTTGCTCCAGCGTCCAGCGTGGCAATATCCCGGTGGTCGACTCGAGCACCCGCGTGTCCAACAGTGAACGCGTAACGGCCAACCGCTCGGCGGCTGGCATGAACAGCGGCACCTCACAAGCGCAGTCGCTGCCTGAGGATTCGGGCGTGACGGTGATGATCCCGCAGGGCGCCGGTGCCTCGAGCATCCAGACGTTCCCGGCCGGTAATGGGGCGGCGCCGATCAGCACCGCGCCGATTACCCCGGGCCCGATCTCGACCGGGCCGATGACCACCAACCCGAACCCGATCGCCGACGAGCCGTTCGATATCGCCTCGATGAACAGCACGCCAAAAGCTAGCAGTGCGCCGACCGGCATCCCGCGCAGCGGTGGCGCATCTGGCGGCTTGTCGGCCGACGAGCAGCTGGATGGGCCTGTACTGGCGCTGTTGACCACTGCCCAGCAACAGCAGGTCAGTGGTGATTTCAACGGTGCCTCGTCTAGCCTGGAGCGTGCCCAACGTATCGCCCCGCGCGAGCCGCAGGTGCTGTTCCGGCTGGCCCAGGTGCGTTTGTCCCAGGGCGATGCAGCGCAGGCCGAGCAGTTGGCTCGCCGCGCCCTGACCTACGCCAATGGCCGCCCCGACCTGCAGGCCGAACTGTGGAACACCATTGCCCAGTGCCGTGAAAAACAAGGTGACAGTGCCGGTGCGGCGCTGGCGCGGCAGAAGGCCCGAGTGAATTCCTGATGATCGAGCAACGCATTCTGGACATCGCCGACCACCTGCTGCTGATCGAGCGCGAGTTGAAGGTGCAAGGCTGGTGGGACGATGAGCCGCCCAGCGATGAAGCGCTGGAGAGCACCGTGCCCTTTGCGGTCGATACGATGACCCTGGAGCAGTGGCTGCAATGGATCTTCCTGCCCCGCATGAAGATCATCATCGAGCTCGGCCACCCGCTGCCCAGTGCCTCGGGCATCCTGGTGATGGCTGAAACGGTGTTCACCGATCGCCCGGAGCAGAGTCGCGAGCTACGGCGCCTGCTAGCAGAGTTCGATCAATTGATCGCTTCTGGAGCCTGATTTCTTCTCTTTTTCCTTCAAGGGCCGCAGATTGTGGCCCTTTTTTATGGAAATCTTCTTAATTCTGCTGCTGCTATCCTTTTTAGTGGTGGCAGGAATTCATCTTGAGGAAAAATTGGCAATAATTTTTCTTGACTTGTAGCCGCCAAATCACAAGAATCCAACTTCCGCTGTAGAGGGACTGCCAGAAGCAGACCCGCTAAGCAGATCATGAGGCGCACACCCGCGCCGACCTGTTACACCCCGCAACGCGTTACCTCGCGCTGGGTGGGAAAACCCCGCAACACTCTGGGGCGCTCCCAATACTTGCTCAGTCAGTGCTGACGTTCGCTCATGCTCTGCTTGGCAGTAAACCTATTAAGACCCGTCCACTAGGGACGGTATTCTGGCGTTTTAGAGGTGAACAACGTGGAGCTTTTATCTGGCGCTGAGATGGTCGTCCGCTTCTTGCGTGACGAAGGCGTTAAGCACATCTACGGGTACCCTGGCGGTGCTCTTCTTCATGTTTACGATGCCCTGTTCAAGGAACCGGAAGTCGAACACATCCTGGTTCGTCACGAACAGGCTGCAACCCATATGGCGGACGGCTACGCCCGTGCCACCGGCAAGGCCGGTGTGGTGCTGGTAACCTCCGGCCCGGGTGCGACCAATGCCATTACCGGCATTGCCACCGCCTACATGGATTCGATTCCGATGGTCATTCTGTCCGGCCAGGTGCCTAGCACCATGGTGGGTACCGATGCCTTCCAGGAAACCGACATGATTGGCATCTCGCGGCCGATCGTGAAGCACAGCTTCATGATCAAAAACGCCACCGAGATCCCAGAAGTTCTGAAAAAAGCCTTCTACCTGGCGCAATCCGGCCGTCCTGGCCCGGTCGTGGTCGACATTCCAAAAGATATGACCAACCCGGCCGAGAAGTTCGAATACGTCTACCCGAAGAAGGTCAAGCTGCGCTCCTACAGCCCGGCGGTCCGTGGCCACTCCGGCCAGATCCGCAAGGCCGCCGAGATGCTGCTGGCTGCCAAGCGCCCGATCGTTTACGCCGGCGGCGGCGTGATTCTGGGTGGCGGCTCCGAAGCCCTGACCGAAATCGCCAAGTCGCTGAACCTGCCGGTTACCAACACCCTCATGGGTCTGGGTGGCTTCCCGGGTACTGACCGTCAGTTCCTCGGCATGCTCGGCATGCACGGCAGCTTCACGGCCAACATGGCCATGCACAATGCTGACGTCATCTTTGCCGTCGGTGCGCGTTTCGATGACCGTGTGGTCAACGGCCCGGCCAAGTTCTGCCCGAATGCCAAGATCATCCACATCGACATCGACCCGGCGTCGATTTCCAAGATGATCAAGGCCGACGTGCCTATCGTTGGCCCAGTCGACAGCGTCTTGACCGAGATGCTCGGCATCCTCAAGGAAATCGGCGAGCAGCCTGACAAGGCCGCCGCAGAAGCCTGGTGGAAGCAGATCGATGAATGGCGTGGCGACGGCGACCTGTTCCCTTACAACAAGGGTGATGGCAGCGTCATCAAGCCGCAGACCGTGATCGAAACCCTGTGCGAAGTGACCAAAGGCGATGCCTTTGTTACCTCCGACGTGGGCCAGCACCAGATGTTCGCGGCGCAGTACTATCGCTTCAACAAGCCGAACCGCTGGATCAACTCCGGTGGCCTGGGCACCATGGGCTTCGGTTTCCCGGCGGCGATGGGCGTCAAGCTCAACTTCCCGGACCAGGACGTGGCGTGCGTGACCGGCGAAGGCAGTATCCAGATGAACATCCAGGAACTGTCCACCTGCATGCAGTACGGCCTGCCGGTGAAAATCGTCAACCTGAACAACGGCGTGCTGGGCATGGTCCGCCAGTGGCAGGACATGGCGTACAACGGCCGTCACTCGCACTCCTATGTCGAGTCGCTGCCTGACTTCATCAAGCTGGCCGAGGCCTATGGTCATGTGGGTATCCGCATCACCAGCCTGAAAGACCTCAAGCCGAAGCTGGAAGAGGCATTCGCGATGAAAGACCGTCTGGTGTTCATCGACATCGCGGTTGACCGTACCGAGCACGTCTATCCGATGCAGATCAAGGATGGCTCGATGCGTGACATGTGGCTGAGCAAGACGGAGCGTACCTGATATGCGGCACATCATTTCCTTGCTGCTGGAAAACGAACCCGGTGCCTTGTCTCGCGTCGTTGGCCTGTTCTCCCAGCGTAACTACAACATTGAAAGCCTGACCGTGGCGCCGACCGAAGACCCGACCTTGTCGCGTCTGACGCTGACCACCGTTGGCCATGACGAAGTGATCGAACAGATCACCAAGAACCTGAACAAGCTTGTCGAAGTGGTAAAGCTTGTCGACCTGTCGGAAAGTGCTCACATCGAGCGTGAACTGATGCTGGTCAAGGTCAAGGCCACCGGAGCCCAGCGGGCCGAGATCAAGCGCACCACGGACATTTTCCGTGGCCAGATCGTCGATGTGACCGCCAGTGTGTACACCGTGCAACTGAGCGGCACCAGCGACAAACTGGACAGCTTCATCCAGGCCATCGGCACCGCATCGATTCTCGAAACCGTGCGCAGTGGCGTCACCGGCATTGCCCGTGGCGACAAAGTGCTCAGCATCTAAATTCAAAAATTAGCGATGGCTCCGCAGGGGCCGAGATATAACCAGGGGTATTTTCATGAAAGTTTTCTACGATAAAGACTGCGACCTTTCCATCATCCAGGGTAAGAAAGTCGCCATCATCGGTTACGGTTCTCAAGGCCACGCCCAGGCGTGCAACCTGAAAGACTCCGGTGTAGACGTTACCGTCGGTCTGCGTAAAGGCTCGGCCACCGTTGCCAAGGCAGAAGCCCACGGCCTGAAAGTGGCCGACGTGGCTACCGCTGTCGCTGCTGCCGACCTGGTCATGATCCTGACTCCGGACGAGTTCCAAGGCGCTCTGTACAAGAACGAGATCGAGCCGAACATCAAGAAAGGCGCAACCCTGGCCTTCTCTCACGGCTTCTCGATCCACTACAACCAAGTCGTGCCACGTGCCGACCTCGACGTGATCATGATCGCGCCGAAAGCCCCGGGCCACACCGTGCGCTCCGAGTTCGTCAAAGGCGGCGGCATCCCTGACCTGATCGCTATCTACCAGGACGCTTCGGGCAACGCCAAGAACGTTGCGCTGTCCTACGCCGCAGGCGTGGGTGGCGGCCGTACCGGCATCATCGAAACCACCTTCAAGGACGAGACTGAAACCGACCTGTTCGGCGAGCAGGCTGTTCTGTGCGGCGGTACCGTCGAGCTGGTCAAAGCCGGTTTCGAAACCCTGGTTGAAGCGGGCTACGCGCCAGAAATGGCCTACTTCGAGTGCCTGCACGAGCTGAAGTTGATCGTTGACCTCATGTACGAAGGCGGTATCGCCAACATGAACTACTCGATCTCCAACAACGCCGAGTACGGTGAGTACGTCACCGGCCCAGAAGTCATCAACGAAGAATCCCGCAAGGCCATGCGCAACGCTCTGAAGCGCATCCAGGACGGCGAGTACGCGAAGATGTTCATCTCCGAAGGTGCTACCAACTACCCATCGATGACCGCCAAGCGTCGTAACAACGCTGCCCACGGCATCGAAATCATCGGCGAGCAACTGCGTTCGATGATGCCTTGGATCTCGGCGAACAAGATCGTCGACAAAGCCAAGAACTAAGTTTCTTGCAACATGAAAAACGCGGCTTCGGCCGCGTTTTTTCGTTTAGGCAGCCGGCATCTGGTATAAAGCAGACCAGTGGCCTGCCGTCAGAACCTGTTTCGCAGGCCCGTGTCGAACATATTCCACCCTGTTGCAAGGTACCCTACATGAGCGAACGTCCCGAAGAGCCGAACAAGCCCTCCGACGCCGAAAGCCTGCTACCTGTCGATGAGCACATTGAAGAGGGCCATGACGCCGAAGGGCGCAAGGTCCGGCATCGCGGCATCTATCTGCTTCCTAACCTGTTCACCACCGCCAACCTGTTCGCCGGCTTCTACTCCATCATCAACTCGATGAGCGCGCAGAGCGCGTTGAGTGCTGGCGACCCGCGCGAGGCAAGCAAGTACTTCGCCTTTGCCGCCATCGCCATCTTCGTCGCCATGGTGCTCGACGGCCTGGATGGCCGTGTGGCTCGCATGACCAATACCCAAAGCGCCTTCGGGGCCGAGTACGACTCGCTGTCGGACATGGTCGCCTTTGGTGTTGCCCCGGCGTTGCTGGCCTTTGGCTGGGCGTTGGGTGACATGGGCAAGGTCGGCTGGATGGTTGCCTTCATCTATGTGGCTGGCGCTGCTTTGCGCCTGGCGCGTTTCAATACCCAGGTGGGCACCGCCGACAAGCGTTACTTCATCGGCCTGGCAAGCCCGGCGGCTGCAGGTGTGGTCGCAGGCACCGTATGGGCCTTCAGTGACTACGGTATCCAGGGCTCCAAGCTGTCGTTCCTGGTGGCGCTGCTGGTAGCGGCGGCTGGCATGTTGATGGTCAGCAACATCAAGTACAACAGCTTCAAGGAACTCGACCTCAAAGGGCGTGTGCCGTTCGTGGCCATCCTGGCGGTGGTCCTGGTGTTCGCGGTGGTATTCAGCGACCCGCCCCGCATCCTGCTGCTGATCTTCCTTGCCTACGCGGCTTCGGGGCCGATCCAGTTCTTGCTGCGGTCTCGCCGTCGCAAGTCGTGACAATGATTTAATGATGGAATAACCCTCCGGCTCCATAGTCTTACTGGTACATCCGTTATCCAGTGCTATGGAGCCGTCCATGCTCATCAAGCTTCCCAGGTCATCCGAGTGCAAGGCGTCGGAGATCACGCCCGAAGGTCTCTATCTTTCTCGTCGCACCGTGCTCGGTGGCTCGCTGGCGGGCCTTGCCCTGGGCGCGCTACCGAGCCTGGGGCATGCCGCCGAGGTCAGTCGCTACGCCGATGTCGAGGCGGGCGCTGCACCCGCCTGGTTCAGTGACAAGCTTGCGGCGACGCGGTGGCAGGCGGTAACGGTCAAGGATGAGGCGATTACCCCCTTCAAGGACGCGACCCACTACAACAACTTCTATGAGTTCGGGCCCGACAAGGGTGACCCGGCTGCCAATGGCGACAGCTTGCAGACCGAGCCTTGGTCTGTGGTGATCGATGGCGAGGTCGGCAAGCCCGGGCGCTATGCCCTGGAAGACTTCGTCAAACCTTATCAGCTCGAAGAGCGCATCTACCGGTTGCGCTGTGTCGAAGCGTGGTCGATGGTCATCCCCTGGCTTGGCTTCCCGCTGGCGCAAGTACTCAAGCAAGTGGAACCGACATCCAACGCGCGCTACGTACGCTTCGAAACACTCAAAGATCCACAGCATATGCCAGGGCAACGCTCAGGCTTCGCCTTGATCGACTGGCCCTATAGAGAAGGGCTGCGCCTGGATGAGGCCATGCACCCGTTGGCGATTCTGGCGGTGGGTATGTATGGCCGCGAGCTGGCCAACCAGAATGGCGCGCCGTTGCGCTTGGTGGTGCCATGGAAGTACGGGTTCAAGAGCATCAAGTCGATCGTGCGGATCAGCCTGGTGGCCGAGCGCCCGCAAACGACCTGGGAGGGGCTGGCGCCAGATGAGTATGGCTTCTATGCCAACGTGAACCCCGAGGTCGATCACCCGCGCTGGACCCAAGCGCGTGAGCGGCGCCTGCCAAGTGGCCTGTTCAGCCCCAACGTACGGCCAACGCAAATGTTCAACGGCTACGCCGACGAGGTGGCTTCGCTGTATGCCGGCCTCGACCTGCGGAAGAACTATTGATGCGCTATCCCTGGTTGCGCCTGGCCATCTTTATAGTGGGGTGTGTGCTGCCACTCTGGTGGTTGTATGAGGCTGCGATGAACCTGCTGGGGCCGGACCCAGGGAAGATCCTGATGGACCGGCTGGGGTTGGGCGCGCTGACGTACCTGCTGGTGACCTTGAGCATGACGCCGCTGCAGCGGCTGACAGGGTGGTCGGGCTGGATCGTCGTGCGCCGCCAACTGGGGTTGTGGTGTTTTGCCTACATCGTGCTGCACATCCTTTGTTACCTCTTCTTTATTCTGGGGCTGGACTGGGGGCAGTTCGCTGTCGAGCTGCGTAAGCGGCCCTACATTATTGTGGGGGCGCTTGGCTTCCTCGGGTTGTTGGCGCTGGCGGTAACCTCGAATCGGTATAGCCAGCGCCGGCTGGGTGCGCGGTGGAAGAAGCTGCATAAGCTGGTGTATGTGATTCTCGGCCTGGGGCTGCTGCATTTCCTGTGGATCGTGCGCTCAGATCTGCGCGAGTGGGTTATCTATGCCGGCATTGGTGCCGTGTTGATGGCGCTGCGTATTCCTGCAGTCGCACGGCGTGTTCCTCGGGTGATCAGCGGGCGGGGGAGGGTGGTTTGAAACATTCTTGAAATAAAG